>CBIHMU010000025.1:0-70116 GCA_966211105.1 uncultured Burkholderiales bacterium | reverse complement strand
CCTACGTAGCAATGACCTGGCCATCCAGGCGGCAGCAGCGGCAGCAGGGGCGGGTGCGTGGGCGGAAGCAGGAGCAGTGGTCGCGGTCATCGGTGGCGCATTCTGCGCCGCGTCCAGTCGCGGTGTGACGGCGTTGGCGTAACGGGCGTTACGCCCACAGGTTACGTCGACGAGTGACGCGGACGAGTGATGCCGACGCGTTATGCCGACGCGTTATGCCGACGAGTGACCCCGTCGGGTGGTGCCGACGAGTCGTGCCCGCCCGTTGCGGCACCCGGATGACGGACACGTCAAGGCGGCTGTTCGGGACCGTCGGTAACAAAACGTCGGGCCCGCCCCTTGCCTGTAGTTCTGCATCACAACTCGAGGGGACTGCCATGGTGGCAAAGAATGAAGCCTGGTATCCAGGTGAGACCGGCGTGGACGGGGTCGTCGCGCCCCGCGCGTCGAACTCCGCGGTGTCGTGGGGCGCGGTGCTGGCCGGGGCGACGGCCGCGGCGGCGCTGTCCCTGATCCTGCTGCTGCTGGGGGCGGGACTGGGGCTGTCCGCCGTGTCGCCCTGGGCCAACGACGGTGCGAGCGCCGCGGCGCTGGGCGTGGCGGGCATCGTGTGGCTGGCGTTCACCCAACTCGCGGCATCGGGACTCGGCGGTTATCTCGCCGGGCGACTGCGGGTCCGCTGGCGCGACACGGACGCCAACGAGGTCCATTTCCGCGACACGGCGCACGGGATGTTGTCCTGGGCCGTGGCCACCCTGTTCACTGCCGCCGTGCTGACCGCCTCGGTCGGCGCGATCGCCGGCATCGGGGTGAAAGGCGCGGCGGTGGCGGCCGGAACGGCGGCCACCGGGGCGGCGGCTGTGACGGGCGCGGCCGCGACGGCCACCGATCCTTCCGGCGCGACGGGCGGTGCCTCCGGCACGTCGGCCCGGACCGCGCTCGGCAGCGGCGACTTCGGCTATTACGTGGACACCCTGTTGCGTCCTGCGGCCCCGGCGTCCACCACCGCGCCCGCGCCGTCCGCAGCGCCCGCCGGGGCCAATCCGGCCACGCTGCGCGCCTGGCCGGATGCCTCGATGGTCCACGCGGACGAGCAGTCGTCGGCCTCGCTGAATCGTCTGCTGGTCCGTGCCGTGCGCGATGGCGGCACGCTGTCGCCGGAAGACACGCGCGCGGCGGGACAACTGGTGGCGCAACGCACCGGCCTGACCCAGCCGGAAGCCGAACGGCGCGTCACCGAGACGCTGCAGAAGGCCCGTGCCGAAGCGCAGGCCTTGGAGACGCGAGCCCGCGAAGCCGCCGACGCCGCCCGCAAGACGGCGCTGACGACGGCGTTGTGGATGGTCGTCGCGCTGCTGATCGGCGCGTTCACCGCGAGCCTGCTGGCCACTGTCGGCGGCCGGCAACGCGACCTCATCGACTGAGACAAGGAGAACTCCCATGCGATCGTTGCTGCTCTTTTTCCTGGGCGTGCCCATTCCCATCATCATCCTGATCGCCTTGATCCGGTAGTGGACGGAAGGCGCGGGTCTCGGCCCGCGCAGGCGCCAGCAAGGGCCCCGGCCTGCGCGAGCGCAAGCAGAAAAGCGGAGCCTCGGCTCCGCTTTTCTGCTGTTGGGGATCGGTGTCGCGAGCTTCGCGGGGGAAGGCGCCTCAGCGGGCGCCGTCGACTCAGTTGGCCGGTCGGGCCGCGAGCGCGGCCACCGCCTCGGCGCTGTCGCCGTATCGCCGCCACGCGCCGGGTGCGTGGGACAGCCGATCCGCCACCACCTTGAGCACCGCGGGATTCCAGACCAGGCCGCAATGGCTGCCGTCGACCTCGACGTTCTCCACCATCGGATGGTCCTGCGGCTGCACGCAGGCCTGCCAGGCGACGACGCCGTCGCTGCGGCTGTAGATCGAGGTCGTCGGCACCTGCGGCGCCGCCATGAGGCGGGATTTGAAGTCGTCGTCCAGCACCGGCAGCGCGCCGTTGACCCAGCGGTAGATGAGGCTGACGTTGGTCTGGGTGGCCTCGCCGGTGATCGGCGTGCCGATGGTGATGACCTGCCGCACCGGCAGCGAGATGCGCTTGGCGATCTCGCGGGCGTAGATGCCGCCCAGGCTCCATCCTACCAGCGAGACCGGCTGCGACTGTCCGGCGACGAGCAGTTCGATGTCGGCCGCGAGCGTGTCGAGCCACAGGTCGATGTCGCCGGTCGGACCGGTGTTGATGCCGCGACCCCAGTCGCGCGCCGCGTAGCCCAGTCCGTGGCAGAAACCCACCAGCGGCGCGATCGACTGCGCGTCGGCCGCGAGACCGGGGAACACGATGACGGGATGCCCGTCGCCGGGCGGATGGCCGCTGCGGTCCATCATCCGGCAGCTCGCATATTCCATGGCGGCGCGCAGCGGCTCGATGCCGAGCAGGGCCCAGGACGGGGAACAGATGACCGGTGCCGGCACGGGCATCGCATCGGGAAGGGCGGCGATCTTCTTCATGGTCTGGAGGCCGCGCGTTCCGGCACGACCCGCGAAGGTCGGCGGCGAGGGCGGCAGAAGGACAGTTGAACCGATCTTTCCGCAAGCCGCGTTTCATGAGGATCCCCACGAGGACGCATGTCATCGTCGGACGAGGCCTACATCGGGGGGAGGCCAGGCGATCTCTCCCACCATTGACGGAAGTCAGGGGGAGAGCCGGTTTTTCGACGCTGCCGGGAGCTAGGCTTTCAATGAAAATCCCGGCTCTCCGTCCTCAGCCGCCCCAGCATCGGGGTCAGGTCTTCCAGGTGTCCGGCGATGAGGTTGCGCACCTCGCCGCTGCGTTGCCACTTGCCCTTCACCGCCATCAGCCGCGCGTGCAGCATGACGTGGCGCTGCCGCTGCCACAGCGCGCGGTGCACGATGACCTGGATGTCGCCGGTCTCGTCCTCGAGCGAGATGAAGATCGTGCCCTTGGCCGTCGCCGGCTGCTGCTTGACGGTCACGATGCCGCAGCCGCGCGCCGGTCGGCCGTCGGGCAACTCGTTCAGTTCCTCCGCCGACATCCAACGCTGTTCGCGCAACAGCGACCGCAGCAGCGACAGCGGATGGCGGCGCAGCGTCAGGCCCAGCGAGGCGTAGTCGAAGACGATCTCCTCGCCCTCCGGCGCCTGCGGCAACGCGAGGAAATCCTCCTGCACCGGCGCCGATGCCAGCAGCGGAGGCGGTGCGTGCTGCGCGGCCGCGTCCCACATCTGCTGGCGGCGGTGGCCGCTGATGCTGGTCAGCGCATCGCCTGAGGCCAGCATCGTCATCTGCTGCTGGTTCAAGCCGGTGCGCCGCGCCAGATCCTCCGCATCGTTGAAGGGGCCGTTCCGACGCTCCCGGCAGATCAGGGCCGCCGAGGCCTGCTGCAAGCCCTTGACCAGCCGCAATCCCAATCGCACCTGCACCGGCGCCGCGTCGGCCGCCAACGCTTCCTGCGTGTCGAGACAGGGGTCGCCGTCATCCTCCATGACGATGCCGTCCTCGTCCAGCGGCAAGGCGTCGATCGTGTCGGCGGCCGCGCCGCGCTGCGTCGGCCGGATGACGCGACCATCCGCGCGCTCCAGCGTGCAGTCCCAGTCGCTGTGCATCACGTCCGGCGGCAGCACCTCCACCCCCTTGCGTCTGGCCTCCTGCACCAGCTGACTCGGCGAATAGAACCCCAGCGGCTGCGCGTTCAACAACCCCGCCAGGAACTCTGACGGGTGATGGCGTTTGAGCCAGCTGCTCGTGTAGACCAGCAGCGCGAACGAGGCCGCATGCGACTCCGGGAAACCGTACTCCGAGAAGCCCTTGATCTGCTCGAAGATCTGCTCGGCGAAAGACTCCGGGTAGTGCCGCTCGCGCATCCCGTCGATCAGCTTCGCGCGGTACTTCTCCAGGCTGCCCTTGCGCTTCCATGCGGCCATCGAGCGGCGGAGATCGTCGGCTTCCCCGCCGGTGAAACCGGCCGCGATCATCGCGATCTGCATCACCTGTTCCTGGAACACCGGGATGCCCAGCGTGCGCTCCAGGACCGCCTCCAGCCCCTGCGGATAAACGACCTCCTCGAAACCCTGACGGCGCTGCAGGTAGGGATGCACCATGCCGCCCTGGATCGGCCCGGGCCGCACGATCGCGACCTCGATGACCAGGTCGTAGAACGCCTTGGGCTTCAATCGCGGCAGCATGCTGCGTTGCGCGCGGCTCTCGATCTGGAACACGCCGATGGTCTCGGCGCGCTGGATCATCTGGTAGGTCGCCTCGTCCCCGTCCGGGATGTCCTTCAGCTCGAACGGCGCGCGGTGGCGCTTGCCGACGAAGTCCAGCGTCTTGCGGATCGCCGTCAGCATGCCGAGTCCCAGCACGTCGACCTTGAGCAGCCCCACCGCGTCGAGGTCGTCCTTGTCCCACTCGATGACGGTGCGGTCCGGCATCGACGCGTTCTCCACCGGCACCATGCGCGTCAGCGGCCCGTGCGTCAGCACGAAGCCGCCCGGGTGTTGGGACAGGTGCCGCGGGAAGCCCAGCAGCTCCGAGGTGATCTCGACCAGCTGACGCACCGCGAGGTCGTCGGCCTCGAGCCCGGACTCGCGCAAGCGCGCCGCATCGATCGTCTGGCCGTCCCACCACTGGTGGTTGCTGCACAGCGTGTCCAGCACCTCGGGCTCGAAGCCCAGCGCCTTGCCGACGTCGCGCAGCGCGCTCTTCACGCGGTAGGAGATCACCACCGCCGCCAGCGCCGCGCGCTCGCGGGTGTACTTGCGGTAGAGGTACTGGATGACCTCCTCGCGGCGCTCATGTTCGAAGTCGATGTCGATGTCCGGCGGTTCGTTGCGCTCCTTGCTGATGAAGCGCTCGAACAGCACCTGCATCCGGTCCGGGTCGACCTCGGTGACGCCGGTGCAGAAGCAGACGATGGAGTTCGCCGCGCTGCCGCGGCCCTGGCACAGGATGCCCTGCGAGCGCGCGAAGTGGACGATGTCGGCCACGGTCAGGAAGTAGTGCTCGTAGCGCAGCTCCTCGATCAGCGCGAGTTCGCGCTCGATCTGCTCGCTGGCGGCGGCCGGAATGCCCGCCGGCCAGCGCCGGCCCGCGCCTTCGTAGGTGATCCGCCGCAGATGGCTGGCCGGCGTCTCGCCATCGGGCACCACCTCGGACGGGTAGTGGTAGCGCAGTTCGTCGAGGCTGAAATCGCAGCGCTCGGCTACGCGCAGCGTCTCGGCGAGGAGCTCGGCCGGGAAGCTGAGCGCCAGACGGCCGCGGTGGCGCAGGTGCCGCTCCGCGTTGCGGTCCAGCGCCTGGCCGCAGTCGGTCAGCGGCCTGCCCAGCCGCGTGGCGGTCAGCACGTCCTGCAGCGGCTTGCGGCTGCGCACATGCATGGTCACGTCGCCGACGGCCACCAGCGGGATCTCGGTCAGCGCGCCGGCCTCGCGCAGGCGCAGCAGGCGGATCTCGTCGTCGGCATGCTGGGGCTGGTCGATGCCCAGCCAGCAACGTCCGGTGAAGCGCGACAGCAGCCAGCGCGCCATGGACAGCAATTGCGCCGGCGTGGCATGCCGGTCCGGGCAGGCGATCACGACACAGTCGTCCAGCGTCTGCGGGCCGATGTCGGCGAGCGTGCAGCGGTAGGTGCCCTTCTCGGACGAGCGCCGCAATCGCGAGATGAACTGGCACAGGTTGCCGTAGCCGTTGAGGCTGCAGGCCAGCACGACCAGCGTGAACCGGCCCTCGTCGTCCGGGGCCGCGTCCGGGGCCGGGGCCGGGCCGGGTTCAATGAGGAACTGGCTCCCCACGAGCAGCGTCATCCCATGCTGCTTCGCGGCCACGTGCGCACGCACCATGCCGGCCATGCTGCATTCGTCGGTGACCGCGAGCGCGGCGTAACCGAGCTCCCTGGCGCGCTCGACGAGTTCCTCCGGCCAGCTCGCGCCCTTCAGGAAACTGAAGTTGCTGAGGCAGCGCAGCTCGGCATAAGCGGGGAGCGCCGGAACCTCCGGGGCGGCGGCATCAGGCATACATCCCGTGGAGGTACCACGCCTCGACGGCAGCCTTGTCGTCGCCCTCGTTCTTCGCCGCGGTCACCCGTTGCTGATAGACGGCGATGACGCCGGCGTTCTCGTTGACGGCGATCCAGTAGTCGCGGGTGACCTGGCGATGATGTTGCCCCTGCTGGTCCGTGGCGGGCACGCGGTCCCACCAGCCGCCTTCGACGCGGTCCGGGCCGACCAGCAGGGTCAGCGGACCCTGGTAATGCGGCCGGTGGTCGCGCACCGCCAGCCGCAGCGGCGGATCGAGCAGGAAGGCGGGTTCCGGGACGTCCGGCGCGCGCACCGCCGCGTGGCGGCTCCGGTGGCCCTGGCGACGCGACGGGGTCCGGCCGTCGCCGCAGGTCCGCCAGCGCGTCATCCATTCGGGCCGGTGATCGTTCGCGAGCACCGGCTGCAGCACGCGCTCCGGCCCGAGCCGCGCGGCGATGCGCTCCAGCGTCAGGTAGAGCGTCTCGCCGGTGCGCACGACGTCGGGCAGCAGGGAGCCGCTGTCCTCGACCAGCGCCTGCACGCCGACCGCCTCCAGCCGCAGCTCGCCGACGGGCGCCAGCAGTTGGGTCTTGGCCAGGTGTTCGGCCATCAGCCGGCAGAAGTGTTCGAGCTCGCGGATCGGCTCGGCCGTGCGCACCGTGAGGCAACCGCCTTCGCCGGCGTCCTTGGCGCGCATCGAGTCGTGCACCCAGTGCAGCGTCACGCCGGTGGCGCCGGCATGGCGCGCGGCCAGCCAGCCGCACAGCCGCATCAGCAGCGGGCGCACGCCCAGCAGCAGCGCGGGCGCGTGATCCTCGCGGCTGGGCAGTTCGACACGGGCGTGGAAATCCTCGGGCAGGGCGACCCAGGCGTGCGCCTCGGGCCGCAGCCCGTAGGCCTGGTCCAGCATCGTCAGCAGCGCCGCGCCGAAGCGCCGGCTGATGCCGCCGCGCGGCAGCGCCCGCAGCTGACCCAGCGTGTTGATGCCGGCGCGGCTCAGCGGCTCGGCGTGTTCCGCGCCGGCGCTGAGCGTCTGCAGCGGCAGCGGGTCCAGCACCGCCTGCAGCAGACGTCCGCCGAGGTCGAGCACGCCGCAACGCGCCAGCACCAGCGCGGCCGTGGCCGACGGCGCCCAGCCGATGCCGACGGCGCCCAGGTCGGGCGCCTCGTCGCTCAGGCGCGCCTTCAGCGCGGGCAGGCCCCGGAACAGGCGCAGGCTGGCCTCGACCTCCATCACCACGGCGTCCTCCATCAAGGCCACGCGCGGTGTGAACTGCAGACACCACACCGCGAGCCCCGCCTGCGCCTCCGCGCAGATCCCCCAGGGATGCGGCGGCGGCGCGGTCGCCGGGTCCTCAAACGGCGCCGGCGGACGAGGCGGCAGGATCAGCGCGACCCACAACATGGGAGAACTCCGGGAACAGGGCGAGCGCGACGGGCTCGCGCGGGGACAGGGCAGCGGCGTCGGCGGACGCGTCGGCCGCCACGACCGGGGCCCACACCGACGCAGGGACCGGCACGGGCACCGGCGCGACCGGGGCGATCGGCGCGATCGGGCGCATCGTGCTGGGCTGCATGACGCGCGGCGTCAGCACGCGCTCGAGCCCGCCGGGGATCGAGGCCAGCCGCAGCGGGGTCTCGTGGGCGGGGCCCTTGCGCTTGAGGATCTGGACGTCCAGGGCCCAGTCGACGGCGATCGTCGCCAGCACGCGCAGCGGGGCCGGCGACGGGTCATGGCGCGCCGACAGCGGCCGGAACAGGAACACCGGCCCTTCGAACGACTGCGCCAGCACCTGCAGCCGCCGCAACTGCTCGGGCGCGGCCTGCGGCATCCAGGCCAGCACCGCGCCGGCGGCGTTGGACTTGATCAGTTGTTCGGTGCACCAGAGCCGCTCGGACGGCGCGCGGGCGTCGATCCAGACGAGGTGGCGCTCGTCCAGCCCCAGGTGCATCAGGCCGGGCAGGTGAGGGCGTTTGGGCGGTCCGACCATCGCCACCGCGGCGCCGTCGGCGACGACGCGTCGCAACGCCGGTCCCGCCAGCCGCCATTCGGCCAGCGAGAACTGCGGCAGCAGCACTTCGGTCAGCTGGCGCCCGGGCCAGCCGCCGCCCGGCAGTTCGGCATCGAGCGCGTCGAAGCCGCTCGGCCAGACGGTGTCGGTGCCGCGACCCAGTTCGTCGCCGCGCCAGAGCGCGTCGGCCACGGCCGGCGGGAGCGGGAGCGGCACCAGGGGGGGGGACAAGGGAGACATGGCGGTCGTCGGAGACAGAAACGCCGGTCGAACAACCGGCGTTGAATCACTGTATGTGCATACAGTATAGGGCGACGACAGCCCCCGTCCAGGGCTGTTTCAAGCCAGGTGGGCAGAATCTCCGGACTGGCCTCCCGGCGGCCGGGCGACGGCGGAAGAAGCGGGGAATGCCAGCACGAACCGCGTCCCTCCCCGGCCCGGCGCCTCCAGGCTGACGGTCCAGCCCAGGTGCTCGGCGACGCGCTTGACGATCGCCAGCCCCAGGCCCGCGCTGCCGGCGCCGGCCGGGTCGACCTGCATGAAGCGGTCGAAGATCCGGTCGCGCACGGCCGGCGGGATGCCGATGCCGGTGTCCTCGATGACCACGCGGCCGGCCTCGAGCCGGATGTCGACGCGACCCTCGTCGGTGAACTGGCAGGCGTTGCGGATCAGGTTGCCCAGCGCGATGGCCGCGAGCTCGGGCCGCGCGGGCACTTCCAGGCCGGCGTCGGCGGGCGCGGCGTGCAGCGTCATCTCGACCGCCTTGCCCTTGAGCAGCGGCCGGCAGCGCTCCATCTCCTGGCGCAGCAGCGGCAGCAGCGCGGTCGGCGGCGCGCCGATGCTGGCCGGGTCGCGCGACAGCAGCAGCATCGCGACGACGCGCTCGCTGGTGTCGGCCGCGGTGCGCCGGATGCGCTCGGCCAGCTCGACCATGTCGTCGCGGCCGTGCAGGCGCGCCTTCAGGATCTCCGCGGCACCCAGCATGACCGCCAGCGGCGTGCGCAGCTCATGGCTGACGTCGCCGGTGAACCAGCGCTCGCGGTCCAGGTAGCGCTGCTGCGCCTCGGTCTTGGCCGCGAACGCGCGCGACAGCACGCCCAGTTCGTCGGTGGAGTCCAGCAGCGGGTATTCGCGCGGCGCGGCGTCGGTCTCGACCGCGCGGGCCAGCGCGGTCACCGGCGCGACGATGCGGCTCGCGGTCAGTTGCGCCAGGAACAGGGCCAGGCCCAGGCAGCAGACGAAGGCCAGGCCGAGCAGGCCGTAGACGCCGGCCTCGATCTTGGCGAAGTCCTCGTCGCGGTCGGTCAGCACGAAGATCGTCCCGAGGTCGTCGCGGACCAGCGCGGTGAAGGTGGCGTCTTCCTGCGGCAGCGTGTACTTGCCCGGCGGCTTGCCGCGCAGCGCCGGCGGGATGGCATCGCCCTTGTAGAGCGTGACGCTGGGCGGCAGGTCGGCTTCCAGGCCCTGCTTCTCGCGGGCGATGAGCTCGTCGGCGGTGCGGTCCAGGCGCTGGTCGACGAGGCGGTCCTCGATGCTGGAGGCGATGCGCACCGCGGCGACCGCGAAGGCGCCGCAGACCAGCAGCGTCAGCAGCAGGAAGGCGGCGGCCACGCGCGTGCGCAGCGTGGTCGGCGCGGCCTTCGTGCGGCCGGCGCCGCGGGGGGTGTCGCGTGGGGTGTCGCGTGGATCGCCGAGTCCGTGCCGCGGCTCATCCCGCATCGGGCGACACCAGCCGGTAGCCGATGCCCGGGTGGGTCTTCAGCAGCGGGACGGGGAAGGGCTTGTCCAGCGCCGCGCGCAGCGCGTGGATGTGGGTGCGCAGCGCGTCGCTGTCGGGCGGATCGTTGCCCCAGACCTCGCGCTCGAGGTCCTCGCGGCGGACCAGCTTGGGCGCCTCGCGCAGCAGCGCGGACAGCAGCTTGTAGCCGGTGGGCGTCAGCTGCAGCGGCTTGCCGGCGCGGGTGGCCTCCAGCGTGTCGGGGTCGAAGTTGACGTCCGCGTAGCTGACCGCCGAGCTGAGGTTCAGGCCGTGCGAGCGCCGCATCAGCGCCTTGAGCCGGATCTCCAGCTCGACCAGCGAGAAGGGCTTGACGAGGTAGTCGTCGGCGCCGCTCTCGAAGCCGGTGACCTTGTCGGCGATGGTGTCGCGGGCGGTCAGCATGAGGATGGGGGTGGGGCGCCGGAAGTCCTTGCGCAGGCGCCGGGCGACATCCAGGCCGTCCAGGCCGGGCAGGGTCAGGTCCAGCACGATCGCGTCGTAGGAGCCGGCGGCGGCCTGCGCGAGGCCGCCCAGGCCGTTGCGGGCCACGTCCAGCGCGTAGCCCATCGGCTCGAGGTAGGCGAACAGGTTGGCGACGATGTCCGGGTTGTCTTCGATGACCAGCAGCTTCATCACGTGGCTCTCGTTCCTGCGGCGCCGTGCGCCGCGTCGTCCTGGGGGACGGGTCCTGGAGGGAAGGAGTTCCCCCCGTCGGGGCCCGCGGATGTGAGGAATGCTATGCGAGCGAGGGCCTCCCGACCTGTCCGCGGGCTGTCGGCCGCGCCCATGGCAGAGGCATCGCCCGGGATCGGGGCGAACAGCGGGCCATTGCCGGGCCATCACCGGGTGATCAACGGGCCATCGACGGGTGATCAACTGGTTATCAACGGGTGATCAACGGGTGATCAACGGGCCATCGACGGGCCAGCAACGGGCGATGGGCGCCCACGTGCTTCAAAGCTTCTGCGGTTCCTTGCGCTTCGTCACGTTTCGTGACGCAAGTCCGGGCCTGTCACCGACCGCTCGGTCGACGCTGCACTTGAAATCCGGCTTGGGCGCATAATTTGCGGGTTAACCCTATGCTTGCGCCCTTCATCTCCATCCCCGCCGTCGAGCGGCTCACCGCGACCCGCCGGTTGAGCCTGCGTCCGCCTGCCGCGGCGGATGCCCGCAGCTTCCGCGACCTGCTGACCGATCCCGCGAACCGCCGGTTCGACGCGGGCGGTCCGGCTGCGTCCGAGCGGCTGGAGCACTGGCGCGCGCTGTGGACGCGCGACGGGTTGGGACCGTGGGCGGTGGCGTTGAGAGAGCAACCCTCGCTGGGCGCGATCGGTTTCGGCGGACTGAGCCGGGGCCGCATCTGCGGCGTGCCGGCGCTACTGCTGGAGTTCCACTTCCTGTCCGATCACTGGGGCCGCGGTTACGCGGCGGAGATGGCGACGGCGGCGCTGGCGCTGGCCTTCGACAGCCTGCATGCGACGTCGGTGCACGCACTGCTGGCGCCGGGCAACACGGCGGCGCGCAAGACGCTGGAGCGTGTCGGCCTGCGCCTGACCGGTTCCGTCGCCGACTGCCCGGGCGAGGCCGCCAGCCTGCTCTACGAGATCAACGCCGGGCAGTACGCGGCCCTGCCGCAAGAGCCGCCGGAAGCGACGCCGTTCGGGGCTTGAGCCAGCCGGCCAGCCGGCCAGGCATGGACGATCGTCCGCCAGTCGTCCGCCAATCGTCCGACGACGGTTCAACGGGCGCCGCGCTACTGCTGCGGATACACCCGCAGCCCCGCCAGATCCAGCACCCGGAGTCCGCCGTACTCCACGGCGATGAGGCGTTGCTCCTGGAGGTGGCGCAGCGCCTCGTTGACGCGCTGGCGCGAGAGCCCCACCAGGTGCCCCAGCTCCTGCTGCGTGATGCGCAGCAGCCCGTTCACGCCGGGGTAGAGCTGCGGGTGGAACAGCGCCGCCAGGTTGCGCGCCACGCGCAGGTCGGGGTCGCTCTGGCGGTCGATCTCGCGCGCGGCGATGAACTGTCCCAGGCGCTCGTTGAGCTGGTTGAGCACATACCGGTTGAACGCGAGGCTGGTCCCCAGCAACTCGTGGAAGCTCTCCAGCGGCAGGCCCGCGACCACGCTGCGCCGCAGCGCCTGGATGTTGTACCGGTAGGCCTCGCGCTTGAGCAGCGTGCCTTCGCCGAACCAGCCGCCCGGCGGCACCCCGGTGAAGGTGACCTGCCGCGCCGCCGCGTCGTCGTTGCTCATCTTCAGCAACCCGTCGACCACGCCGAACCAGAAGTTGGCCTCCCGCCCGATGCGGCAGATCCGCTCGCCGACCTCGACCTCCGCCACCTGGATGCTCGACGCGACCCGCTCGCGCAGTTCGGGCTCGATCGCCTTCAGCCACGGGATGGCGCCCATCTCCTGCGCACTCGCGGCCCGCGCGCGCAGCCGGATCGGCTGCGTCGGCACGGCCCCGGCGAGGGGCGGCTGCAGGCCCGCGGGCGGGGGCGAACCCGGCGCGGCGTGGACAACGGTGTCGGTGGTCGGGGCCATCCCCCGTTCATCGCGCCTGCGCATGACACCAGCCTGACGCGGCCCCCTGGGGAAAACGCTTCCCCGAAGTCTCCCTAGGACTGTCGTCGCAATGACAACACGACGTCAATGAGCCGGCCTACAGTCGGCGCAACCCCGCGGCTGGAGCGCCTCCTTCAGAGACGGCGACAGCGGGGAATACAAAGGAGACGACGGTGGAACAGACCTTCCCCCGCCTGCTGCTCGCTCACGCCGCCCAGCGCCCCCACGCGCCGGCCCTGCGCGAGAAGGAGCTCGGCATCTGGCAGACGCTCGACTGGGCGGCGCTGGCGGCGCTCGTGCGCGATCTGGCGCACGGCTTCGCCGCCGCCGGCATGACGCGCGGCCAGCACCTCGTCGTGATCGGCGAGAACCGCCCCCGGCTCTATGCCTCGATGCTCGCCGCGCAGTCCCTGGGCGCGATCCCCGTGCCGCTGTACCAGGACGCGGTCGCGGCCGAATTCGCCTTCCCGCTGCAGAACGCGGACGTCGCCTTCGCCGTCGTCGAGGACCAGGAACAGGTCGACAAGCTGCTCGAGATCCGCGCCGCGTGCCCCGCGCTGCGGCGCATCTGGTTCGACGACCCGCGCGGCCTGCGGCATTACGACGCCGACGGGTTGGCCTCGATCGACGGCCTGCGCGACGACGGCCGCGCGCATGCGCTGCAGCACCCCGGGTGGTTCGAGCGCGAGGTCGAGGCCGGCCGCGCCGGCGACGTGGCGGCGATGTTCTTCACCTCGGGCACCACCGGTCATCCGAAGGGCGTGGTGCACACGCACACCTCGCTGATCGACCGCGCCCAGGCCGGCGCGCGCTTCGACAAGCTGACCGCCGACGAGGAGGTCCTCGCCTACCTGCCCTGCGCCTGGATCGGCCAGAACGTCTTCAGCTACGCGCAGTGGCTGGCCTGTGGCTACGTCGTCAACTGCCCCGAATCGGCGGGCACCGTCAGCATCGACCTCAAGGAGATCGGGCCGACCTACTACTTCGCGCCGCCGCGGGTCTTCGAGGGCCTGCTCACCAGCGTCATGATCCGCATGGAGGACGCCGGCGCGCCCAAGCGCTGGCTGTTCGCGAAGGCGATGGCGCTGGCGCACCGCGTCGGCCCGGCGCTGATGGACGGCAAGCCGGTCGACGCCTGGGAGCGCTTCAAGTACCGGCTCGGCGATCTCGCGATCTACGGCCCGCTGCGCAACGCGCTGGGCTTCTCGCGGGTGCGCGTGGCCTACACGGCGGGCGAGGCGATCGGGCCGGATCTCTTCAGCTTCTACCGCTCGATCGGCATCAACCTGAAACAGCTCTACGGCTCGACCGAGACCGCCGTCTTCGTCTGCCTGCAGCCGGACCATGAGGCCAAGTCCGACACCGTCGGCGTGCCCATCGACGGCGTCGAGATCAGGCTGGCGGACAACGGCGAGATCCTGGTGCGTTCGCCCGGCCTGCTCCAGGGCTACTACAAGAATCCGGAGGCGACGGCCGAGGTGCTCGGCGCCGACGGCTGGTACCGGACCGGCGACGCGGGCTTCCTCGACGCGGGCGGCCATCTGAAGATCATCGACCGCGCCAAGGACGTGGGCCGCCTGCGCGGCGGCGCGCACGACGGTGAGATGTTCGCGCCCAAGTACGTCGAGAACAAGCTGAAGTTCTTCGCCTTCATCAAGGAGGCGGTGGCCTTCGGCGATGGCCGGGACCACGTCTGCGCCTTCGTCAACATCGACTTCGAGGCCGTCGGCAACTGGGCCGAGCGCCGCAACCTCGCCTACGCCGGCTACACCGACCTGGCCGGCAAGCCCGAGGTGCTGGCGCTGATCAAGGACTGCGTCGAGAAGGTCAACGCCGACCTCGCGCAGGACGAGCGGCTGGCCGGCAGCCAGATCACGCGTTTCCTGGTGCTGCACAAGGAGCTCGATGCCGACGACGGCGAGCTCACCCGCACGCGCAAGGTGCGCCGCGGCGCGATCGCGGACAAGTACGCCGTGCTGATCGACGCGCTCTACGCGGGCAAGGCCTCGCAGTACGTCGAGACGGCGGTCCGTTTCGAGGACGGCCGCAGCGGCAGCGTCAGCGCCGACCTGCGCATCGAGGCGGCCGCCACCTTCACGCACACCCGGAGGGCCGCCTGATGAGCGCACGGCGCATCGGCGACACGATCCTCGAGGTCGAGCGCATCTCGCTGTCCTTCGGCGGCGTGAAGGCGCTCAACGACATCAGCTTCGACGTCCGCGAGCACGAGATCCGGGCCATCATCGGCCCCAACGGCGCCGGCAAGAGCTCGATGCTGAACTGCATCAACGGCGTGTACCAGCCGCAGCAGGGCGACATCCGCTACCGCGGCGAGGACGTGCGCCAGTGGCGCCCGCACACGCGCCTGCGCCGCATGGCCGAGCGCGGCGTCGCGCGCACCTTCCAGAACCTGGCGCTGTTCAAGGGCATGAGCGTGCTGGACAACATCATGTCCGGCCGCAACCTGCACATGAAGCGCAACCTGCTGTGGCAGGCGCTGCGGATCGGTCCGGCGGCGCGCGAGGAGATCGAGCACCGCGAGAAGGTCGAGCGCATCATCGATTTCCTCGAGATCCAGGCGCATCGCAAGACGCCCGTCGGCGGCCTGTCCTACGGGCTGCAGAAGCGGGTCGACCTGGGCCGCGCGCTGGCGATGGAGCCCCGGGTGCTGCTGCTCGACGAACCGATGGCCGGCATGAACGTCGAGGAGAAGCAGGACATGTGCCGCTTCATCCTGGACGTCAACGACGAGTTCGGCACGACCATCGTCCTGATCGAGCACGACATGGGCGTGGTGATGGACATCAGCGACCGCGTCGTGGTGCTGGACTACGGGAAGAAGATCGGCGACGGCACGCCCGACGAGGTGCGCGCCAATCCCGAGGTGATCCGCGCCTACCTCGGCGCGGGCGAGTGACGGCGGGATGCCGCACAGGGCAGACAGGACAACATCATGGGCTTCTTCCTCGAAACCGTCTTCGGCGGGCTGATGGCCGGCATGCTCTACGCGCTGGTCGCGCTGGGCTTCGTGCTGATCTTCAAGGCCTCCGGCGTCTTCAACTTCGCGCAGGGCGCGATGGTGCTGTTCGCGGCGCTGGCGATGGCGCGCTTCGCCGAATGGTTCCCGCAATGGTTCGGCTTCGAGAGCCTGCTGCTGGCCAACGCGCTGGCGCTGGCGGCGGCCACGGCCTGCATGGTCGTCGTCGCCTGGCTGGTCGAGCGGCTGGCGCTGCGCGGCCTGGTCAACCAGCCGGCGATCACCCTGCTGATGGCGACGCTGGGCATCAGCTACTTCCTCGACGGCGCCGGCCAGCTGCTCTTCGGCAGCGCGACCTACAAGATCGATGTCGGCCTGCCGAAGGACCCGTTGTTCGTGCTCGAGGACCGCTTCCCCGGCGGCCTGCTGCTCAACAAGGAAGACCTGTACTCGGCCGTGATCGCCGCGGCGCTGGTGGCGCTGCTGTCGCTGTTCTTCCAGAAGACCCGCACCGGCCGCGCGCTGCGCGCGGTCGCCGACGACCACCAGGCCGCGCAGTCCATCGGCATCCCGCTGTCGCGCATCTGGGTGATCGTCTGGTCCGTCGGCGGCCTGGTCGCGCTGGTGGCCGGGATCATCTGGGGCAGCAAGCTGGGGGTGCAGTACTCGATCTCGCTGGTCGCGCTGAAGGCCTTCCCGGTCGTCATCCTCGGCGGCCTGACCTCGGTGCCGGGCGCCATCGTCGGCGGCCTGATCATCGGCGTCGGCGAGAAGCTGTCGGAGATCTACCTCGGTCCCGCCGTCGGCGGCGGCATCGAGAACTGGTTCGCCTACGTGCTCGCGCTGGGCTTCCTGCTGGTGCGGCCGCAAGGCCTCTTCGGCGACAAGATCATCGATCGCGTCTGAGTCCGCACTCGACCAGCGACTCGACGAACGACTCGACGACCGATCAAGGAGACCCTCCGTGTTCTATCGTGAAAACGGCCAGTTCAAGGCCTCCTACCGCGCGGACCTGGCGCTGTTTCCGGTCGCGCAGGACCGCGGGGCGGTGCTCGCGCTGGCGCTGATCGCCTTCGTCGCCGTGCCCTGGCTGGCGAGCGACTACACCTTCCGCGCGGTGCTGATCCCCTTCCTCGTGCTCTCACTCGCGGCGCTGGGCCTGAACGTGCTGGTCGGCTACTGCGGGCAGATCTCGCTGGGCACCGGCGCCTTCATGGCCGTCGGCGCCTATGCGGCCTACAACCTGCAGGTGCGCATCGAGGGCATGCCGCTGCTGCTGTCGCTGATCGGCGGCGGCCTGGCGGCGACGGTCTGCGGCGTGATCTTCGGGCTGCCGAGCCTGCGCATCCGCGGGCTCTACCTCGCGGTGGCGACGCTGGCGGCGCAGTTCTTCATCGACTGGTTCACCAACCGCGTGCCGTGGGTGACGAACAACTCGTCGTCGGGCTCGGTGAGCGTCGGCACGCTGCAGCTCTTCGGGCTGCCGCTGGAGACGCCGGCGCAGCGCTACCTGCTGTGCCTGTCGCTGGTGGTCGTGTGCGGGATCCTGACCAAGAACCTGGTGCGCGGCGCCATCGGCCGCGAGTGGATGGCGATGCGCGACATGGACGTCGCCGCCGCCGTCATCGGCATCCGGCCGGTGCACGCCAAGCTGACCGCCTTCGCGGTCAGCAGCTTCATCGTCGGCGTGGCCGGCGCGCTGTGGGGCTTCGTGCACCTGGGCGCGTGGGAGCCGGCGGCCTTCGGCATCGACAAGTCCTTCCAGCTGCTGTTCATGATCATCATCGGCGGGCTGGGCTCCATCGTCGGCAGCTTCTTCGGCGCCGCGTTCATCGTGCTGCTGCCCTTGCTGCTCAACCACGTGCCCCACTGGCTGGGCCTGCCGCTGTCGACGGCTACCGCCTCGCACCTGGAGCACATGATCTTCGGCGCGCTGATCGTGTTCTTCCTCATCGTCGAGCCGCACGGGCTGGCTCGGCTCTGGTCCACGGCGCGCCAGAAGCTGCGCCTGTGGCCGTTCCCCCACTGATCCCCGATCGATCAACCGTCGATCGCGCATTGAGTCCACGAGATTTCAAACCGCACCGCAGAGTGCACCATCAGGAGACGACACCATGAGCTTGAAGACCTTGGCGCGTGGCGCGCTATCCCTCGCGGCCCTGGCGGGCGCATTGCTGCCCGTCGCCGCGCAGGCGCAGGCGGCCAATGAGCAGTTCATCCCGCTGCTGGTGTACCGCACCGGCCAGTTCGCGCCGCTGGGCATGCCCTGGGCGGACGGCAAGCAGGACTACCTGAAGCTGATCAACGCGCGCGACGGCGGCGTCAACGGCGTGAAGCTGGCCTTCGAGGAGTGCGAGACCGCATACGACGCCGCCAAGGGCGTCGAGTGCTACGAGCGCCTGAAGGGCAAGGGCGGTGGCGCGTCCGGCTTCGACACGCAATCGACCGGCATCACCTTCGCGGTGACGGACAAGGCCATCGTCGACAAGGTCGTCGTCGAGACGCCGGGGTACGGCCTGTCGCAGTCCGCCGACGGCACTGTCTTCGAATGGAATTTCCCGTTGCTCGGGACCTACTGGACCGCCGCCGACGTGATGCTGCAGGACATCGCGAAGAAGGAGAAGGGCTCGCTCAAGGGCAAGAAGATCGCGCTGGTCTACCACGACAGCCCCTACGGCAAGGAGCCGATCCCGCTGATCCAGAAGCGCGCCGCGGCCGAGGGCTTCGAGGTGCTGCTGTATCCGGTCACGCCGCCCGGGGTCGAGCAGAAGTCGACCTGGCTGCAGATCCGCCAGCAGCGGCCCGACTACGTGCTGTTCTGGTCCGCCGGCGTGATGACGCCGGCCGGCATCCGCGAGGCGCAGGCCAGCGGTTACCCGCGCGAGAAGATCTACGCGATCTGGTGGGCCGGCTCGGACCACGACGTCAAGGACATCGGCGCCGGCGCCAAGGGCTACAACGCCATCACGCTGCACAACAGCGCGGCCAAGGACAAGGTCCATGACGAGCTGAAGAAGTTCGTCTACGACAAGGGCCAGGGCACCGGCCCGGCCGGCGGCATCGGCGCGCTGGCGCACACGCGCGGCATGATGATCTCGATGCTGCAGGTCGAGGCGATCCGCACCGCGCAGGAGAAGTACGGCAAGGGCAAGGTCATGACGCCCGAGCAGGTGCGCTGGGGCTTCGAGAACCTCAACCTGACCGCGGACCGGCTCAAGGCGCTGGGCTTCGGCGAGGTGATGCGGCCGGTGCAGACCAGCTGCGCCAACCACATGGGCAACGACTGGGCGCGCATCGTCCAGTGGGACGGCGCGAAGTGGAACATCGCGTCCGACTGGTACACCTCGGACAAGACCCACATCGATCCGCTGGTCAAGGAGTACGCCGCCAAGTACGCCAAGGACAAGAACCTGAAGCCGCGCAGCTGCGGCTGAACGTCCCTGGAACCCCGCCTGAGCCACACCGCCATGCAAGCCACTTCCGTTCCCCCCGCCTCCGCGCCGTCCGGCGCGACGGGCGTCGCCGCGGCGGCCCCCGCGCTGCTCGACGTCAACGGCATCGAGGTCATCTACCACCACGTGATCCTGGTGCTCAAGGGCGTCTCGCTGCGCGTGCCCGAGGGGGCGGTGGTGGCCTTGCTCGGCGGCAACGGCGCCGGCAAGACCACGACGCTGCGCGCCGTCTCCAACCTGCTCGCAGGCGAACGCGGCGAGGTCACCAAGGGCTCGATCGAGCTGCGCGGCGAGCGCATCGAGCGGCTCACGCCGGCGGACCTGGTGCACCGCGGCGTGGTGCAGGTGATGGAGGGGCGGCACTGCTTCGCCCATCTGACGATCGAGGAGAACCTGCTGACGGGCGCGTACACGCGCACCGACGGCAAGGCCGCCGTGGCCCGGACGCTGGAGAAGGTCTACGCCTACTTCCCGCGCCTGAAAACGCGGCGGAGCTCGCAGGCGGCCTACACCTCGGGCGGCGAGCAGCAGATGTGCGCGATCGGCCGGGCGCTGATGGCCGATCCGAAGATGGTGCTGCTGGACGAGCCCTCGATGGGGCTGGCGCCGCAGATCGTCGAGGAGGTCTTCGAGATCGTGCGCGACCTCAACCGCAAGGAGCGCACGACCTTCCTGCTGGCCGAGCAGAACACCAACATGGCGCTGCGCTATGCCGACTACGGCTACATCCTCGAGAACGGCCGCGTCGTCATGGACGGCCAGGCCCAGGCGCTGCGCGACAACGAGGACGTGCGCGAGTTCTACCTCGGCATGGGCGGCACCGACCGCAAGAGCTTCCGCGACGTGAAGAGCTACAAGCGCCGCAAGCGCTGGCTCGCCTGAGCGAGCCGACCCAGGGACTGCGCGAGCGGTCCCCCGGGACGATCGCCGCATTGAAGGATTGATGGGAGAGCAGTTCATGGACAACGACTTCTTCGCGCCCCCGCCGTTCAAGGCCGAGGAGGCGCTGGTGCAGCTGAAGCGCGCCCTGCGCGACCTGCGCGCGCTGACCGAGCGCGGCACCGGCTGGAGCTTCGAGAACCAGGAGGTGCTCCAGCTCGTCGCCGCCGAAGGCCAGATCACCGCGAAGCTGGCGAAGAAGCCGGCGCGCAGCCCCGACTGGGAGACGCGTGTCTGCCGCAACGCGGCCGACGTGCGCAAGCTGCAGGACGACCTCAAGCGGCGTCTGGCGCAGTGGGCGGAGGAGTGATGGGCGCCGCCGATCGCGACTTCTACGACGCGCTGGAAACGCGCGACCCCGCCGCGCGCGAGGCCGCGCTGCTGGCGGCGCTGCCGCACCAGGTGGCCAACGCGCGGCAGAACACCGAGGCCTTCGGTGAACTGCTCGGCGAAGTGGAGCCGGACCTGGTCCGCACCCGCGACGCGCTGGCGCGTCTGCCGGTGACGCGCAAGTCGGAACTGCTGGCCCGTCAGCAGGCGGTGCGCGCGGACGCGGGTCGCGTGCCGTTCGAACCCTTCGGCGGTTTTTCGACCATCGGCTGGCGCGGATTGAAGCGCGACGGCGGGGCGCGTCGGGTGTTCCAGTCGCCGGGCTCGATCTACGAGCCCGAAGGACACGGGCGCGACTACTGGCGCGTCGGCCGCGCGCTGCACGCGGCGGGGCTGCGCGCGGGCGACCTGGTCCACAACTCGTTCAGCTATCACCTGACGCCGGCCGGCGCCATGATGGAAGGCGGCGCCGAGGCGCTGGGCTGCACGGTCTTCGCCGGCGGCGTCGGCAACACCGAGCTGCAGCTGCAGGCGATGGCGGAGCTGCGGCCGCAGGCCTACGTCGGCACGCCGAGCTTCCTCAAGATCCTGCTCGACAAGGCGGCGGAGCAGGGTCAGCCCTTGTCCGTGCGCAAGGCGCTGGTCAGCGGCGAGGCCTTCCCGGCCGCGCTGCGCGACTGGTGCGGTGAACGCGGCGTCAGCGGCTTCCAGTGCTACGCCACCGCGGACCTGGGGCTGATCGCCTACGAGACCGCCGCGCGGCAGGGTCTGGTCGTCGACGAGGGCGTGATCCTCGAGATCGTGCGACCCGGCACCGGCGATCCGGTGCCCGACGGCGAGGTGGGCGAGGTCGTCGTCACCACGCTCAACCGCGACTATCCGCTGATCCGCTTCGGCACCGGCGACCTGTCGGCGGTGCTGCCCGGCACCTGTCCGACCGGGCGCACCAACGTCCGCATCAAGGGCTGGATGGGGCGCGCGGACCAGAGTGCCAAGGTGCGCGGGATGTTCGTCCATGCCGGGCAGGTCGCCGAGGTGCTGCGGCGCTTCCCGCAGGCGCGGCGCGGGCGGCTGGTCGTCGAGGGCGAGATGGCGCAGGACCGGATGACGCTGCGGGTCGAGACCGACGGCGGCGTCCCCGAAGGTCTGGTCGAGGGACTGGCCGTGGCGCTGCGCGACGTGACCAAGCTGCGTGGCGAGGTGGTGGTCGTCGCGGCGGGCGCGCTGCCCAACGACGGAAAAGTCATCGAGGACCTGCGGAAGTTCGATTGAATTCCGGTTCCATGCCTCCGGGCTATCCCGGCTTACGTAGTTTCCGTAAGTTGCGATGTGGGGCGGCGACCTAGCATCCGCGCCATCACCCACACCTCCAACGAGGAAGAGACACCATGAAGAAGATCTTGCTCGCCTCCGTCGCGGCGCTGAGCGTCGGCGCTGCCTGGGCCGAATACCCGGACAAGCCGGTGACCATCGTCGTCCCGTTCGCCGCCGGCGGCCCGACCGACAAGGTCGCGCGCGACCTGGCCGAGGCGCTGCGCAAGCCGCTCAACGCGACGATCGTGATCGAGAACGTCGGCGGCGCCGGCGGCACGCTGGGCGCGACCAAGGTGTCCAAGGCCGCGCCGGACGGCTACACGCTGCTGCTGCACCACATCGGCATCTCGACCTCGCCGGCCCTGTACCGCAACCTGCAGTACAAGACGCTGGACGACTTCGAGTACCTGGGCCTGATCAACGAAGTGCCGATGACGCTGATCTCGCGTCCCAACCTGCCGGCCGCCAACTATGCCGAGCTGGTGAAGTGGCTGGGCGCCAACAAGGGCAAGATCAACCTGGCCAACGCGGGCCTGGGTTCCGCGTCGCACCTGTGCGGCCTGCTGTACATGAGCACGGTCAAGATCGACATGACCACGGTGCCGTACAAGGGCACGGGCCCGGCGATGACCGACCTGATCGGCGGCCAGGTCGACCTGATGTGCGACCAGACCACCAACACCACGACGCAGATCGACGGCGGCAAGGTCAAGGCCTACGCGGTCTCGACGACCAAGCGCCTGGGCGGAACGCTGGCCAAGCTGCCGACGCTGGACGAGTCCGGCCTGAAGGGCTTCAACGTGACGATCTGGCACGGCATGTACGCGCCCAAGGGCACGCCCAAGGCGGTGCTGGACAAGATCAACACGGCGCTGAAGACGGCACTGAAGGACGCCGAGTTCCACAAGCGCGAGGAAGCGCTGGGCGCCGTCATCGTCACCGACAACCGCGTGAACCCGGCCGAGCACAAGAAGTTCGTCGCCGACGAGATCAACAAGTGGACGCCGATCATCAAGGCGGCGGGTCAGTACGCCGACTGAGCGCCGACTGAGCGTCGACCTGTAGGACGCGGCGATGCCTCGCCGACGTCCCCCGGCGCGGGCCACCCCGCGCCGCCTCAAGGCCCGCCTTCCGGCGGGCCTTTGCTTTGCTGTGGGCGGCGATGCGCTCCGGCGTGAGGCCGGGCTAAGAACCGGAAGGCCGCTGTCGCGACTGAAGTTCTCTTCTTCACTTCAGGGCATGCGAATGTTGAACAACGTCGGACACAGAACCGAGCAGGGCTCGTCCTCACAGGGGGGGCGGGCCGACGACCCGGCCATCACGCCTGGCCGGGCTGATGGGGGCGTCGATCAGTCTGAACGGCATTCATGCCTGGACGAAGCGGCGAGGCACATGCATCGACTCAAAGTGGCGGCCGCCAAGATGGCGTCAGCCAGGGCAGCGACATCAGAGAGTACGTCGACGGCTGTGCTGCTCGAGCCCGGCATCTGCAGCAGGTGCTGACCGATGGCTTGCAGTCCCAGCGCTTTCCTGAACGCCTGGACGCCCGGTCCTGCTTGGACGGACTCAACGCTCAGGCGGACAAGGTCGAGGACTTGGCCGAAGGCAGACTCACCATCGCGGTGAGCAGAAGCTTCGAGTGCAAGACCTCGGCGCGCATCGAGTGGGGCGACGGGGCGACGAGCACCATGCACTGGGCCGTCGGCAGCACTGGCGACAAGGCCCGCCAGTCGTTCCAGGCAGCCCTCGGGCGGACTTGCGTCGCACGCCCGATCCCCGACGCCTCAGCATCCGACCGGAAGGACGCTCCGGCGCCGGTCCCCTTGGCAGCGGTGCAGCAGCGAGACTCGGACGGCGATGCCAAGATCCTCGAAGCGCTCCTGTCGAGCAATCCATATCTGACCGCCAGCGGCGATCAGGCCAGTGAAGCTTCCTACTACAGCGACCGAATCCAGGGTTTTCTGAAACAGTGGCCGCTGGCCACTGACGATGATCGGAAGTCCTGGTTGAACATGGCGCGCACCATGTGCGAGTACGGCATGAAAAAGAACAAGACGTGGAATTCGATCGCCGGCGAATCGGCGAGGGCGCTGATCGAAGGCCCGAAGATCGAGACAGCACCACCGGAAGCGGCACAACCCCCGTTCGACGTGGTCACTGGAGAGAAGGAACTCCTGGTGCTCATCGACAACAACCCCTATCCCGTGGACCACGACGACCATGCCGGGTATGCGCAACGGATGGCCCAACTCCGAGTTGATTGGGATGCGTCCGACGATGGCGGGAAGAAGAGGGTGCTGGAGACGGCGAACCATGTGAACAGCTACGCCACCCGGGTCATGGCGAGCTGATCGACGGTCCGGCCGGCAATCGGCACAGCCCCTGACCCCTGGCCTCCTCAGGGCGCCCGAGGCAGCTCGTGATGCCGCATCAGGTGCCGGATGGCCTCCGACGGCCGCGCGCGCTGGTGACGCACGGCCGCGAAAGCCTCGGTTTCCAGCGCCAGGGCGCCGGCCAGCGCGGACTGCCAGCGCGGCAGGGCATCGCCGTCGAGCAAGTCGCTCGACGGGAGGGACTGCAGCAGCGCCTGCGCCATGCACAGCGCGTCATGTCCGGGAAGCGTCGGGAATCGTTCCGGGGCGGCCCGGGTCAGCGCCGCGAGATGCGCGTCGCGGTCGCGGACGGCGGCGGGCAAGTCCGTCGGGATCTGCTGGGAGAAGGGGACGACGAGCAGGCAGTCGGAGTGGTTCGAGCTCACGCCCTCGGCACCGGCCTTCACGGCATGCGCGAGCATGGAGCGCATCTCCCCCCGCCATGAGCGCAGGGCGTCCGAGAGCGGCGGCTCCCCGGGCGTCCCCAAGCGCGAGGCCCGCAGATAGACGGCCCCCATCAGCGCTGTGGCGCGAACGCCGGTGAGCTCCCGTCCGGCGAACTGGCAGTCTTCCCGCGCGCTCTCCAGCAACTGATGGAGGTCGCGCAGGTCGGACTGCAGTTGCTGGGGGTTGTTGCGCAGGTCGGGGTCGGCGTCGATGCGATCGAGATGCGCGGTCACACGGCGCAGCGCGTCTTCGAGTGGCGCCTGTCGGGCCGGCGCTCGACGGCCGACAGTCTCCTCGCGCAGAGGCGCCGGGAAGTCGCCGGTGTCGGACGCGCCGAATGGCGAGAAGTCGGACAAGGGGTCGGAGGGAGGCAGTCGGTCCATGATGGCATCCGGTCAAGAGGTGCCGCCTCAGTGGACGCCTCCCGCGGTGCATCCGTCATCCCGTGATGCTCACCCCGCCACCGCCATCACGCCACCGCGATCCCGTCACGTCACCACGTCACGTCACCACGTCGCCGCCATCACGCCGGCGACCGGCACACCACCCCCACCTTGTTGCCATCCAGGTCGCGGAAGTAGGCCGCATAGAAGTTGGGCCCGTAGTTGTCGCGCGGGCCGGGGCGGCCGTCGTCCTTGCCGCCGCCGCTGATCGCCGCGGCGTACACCGCGTCGACCTGCGCCCGGGTCGATGCCGCCAGCGCCAGCATCGTGCCGTTGCCGGCGGTCGCCTCCAGCCCGTTGAAGGGTTGCACCACCCACAGTTGCGTCTCGCCGCCTTCGGGCCCGTAGCCGACCATTTCGTCGTCCGAATAACCCGGCTTCAGGCCCAGCGGCGCGAGCGCGGCGTCATAGAACGCCTTGGCCGCGCGGCGGTCGTTGCTGCCCAGGGTGACGTAGCTGATCATGGTGGGGGTCCTTGCGTCGATTTGCTTTGCAGGCCCACATTCTCATCACATTCGCATCGGAATCGTCACCGGCCCGTCGTTGACCAGGCGGACCTGCATGTCCGCGCCGAATTCCCCGGTCTCGACGACCGGATGCTGCGACCGCGCGAACGCGACCGCATGGTCGTAGAGCCTGCGGCCGAGTGCCGCGGGCGCCGCGCCGGTGAAGCTCGGCCGGTTCCCGCCCGAGGTGTCCGCCGCCAGCGTGAACTGCGAAACGATCAGCAGGCCGCCGCCGACGTCCTGCACGCTGCGGTTCATCTTGCCGGCCTCGTCGCTGAAGATGCGCAGCCTGAGGATCTTGTGCAGCAGCTTCTCCGCCACGGCCTCGCTGTCCTGCGGCTCGGCGCAGATCAGCAGCAGCAGGCCCGGGCCGATCTGGCCCGTGCAGCGGTCGCCGACATCGACCCGCGCCTCCTTCACCCGTTGCAGCAGCGCGATCATGCTTGTCCTTCCTGGTCGGGCGTGGCAGCGGAGGCGGACGCCGATGGGGCCGCTGACGGGGTCGTCTCGCGCGCCGCCATTTCGGCGAAGCGCGTCTCGACGTTGACCGGCAGCAGCTGGATGCTGGCGCGCAGGCCGGGCAGGGCGCGCATCAGCGCCTGCTCGACCTGACCCCGCAGCGCGGCGGCCTGGCCGAGCGTCCATCGCGCCGGCACGTGCAGATGGAAATCGACATGGCGCTGCTGTCCCGCCACGCGCGTGGCGACATGGTCGAAGCGCAGTTCCGGGGACTCGAAGCGCGCGAGCACCTCGGCGATCGCCCGCTGGTCCTCGGGTTCGAGTGCCATGTCCATCAGCCCGCCGGTGGACTTCCCCATCAGGTGCACCGCCTCGCGCAGGATGTTCAGCGCGACCAGGATCGCCAGCAGCGGATCCAGCCAGGTCCAGCCTGTCAGCAGCACGCCGATCAGGCCGGCGACGACGCCGACCGAGGTCCAGACGTCGGTGAACAGGTGACGCGCGTCCGCCTCGAGCGCGATCGAGCGGTGTTCGCGCGAGGCCTGCAGCATCTTCCACGCCAGCGCCCCGTTGATCGCCGTGCTGACCAGCGACAGCGCCATGCCCAGGCCGAGCTGCTCCAGCGGCTGCGGCGCGCGCAGCCGCTCGACCGCGGCCCAGGCGATGCCCAGCGCCGCGATCAGGATCAGCGCGCCTTCGAACGCGCTGGAGAAGTACTCCGCCTTGTGATGGCCGAACGGGTGGTCCTCGTCGGGCGGCCGCCGCGCGATCGTCACCATCGCCAGGCCGAAGAGCGCCCCCGCGAGGTTGATCCCCGATTCGAGCGCGTCGGAGGCCAGGCTCACCGAGCCCGTCCACCACCAGGCGGCCGTCTTCAGGGCGATGGTCAGCACGGCCACGCCGGCGGACAACTTCAGATATTGCTGCACTTGCATGGCGTCGATTTTGCCGGTCCTAGAATGGCGCCCGATCCGTTCCTCGTTCCGGATCCCACCACGTCCCACCTCCTCAGCCTCCTCCGGACAGCACCATGAGCAACACCCCTCCCGTCCACGACGCCGATCTGAGCCACATCCCGCCGCGCGACAAGGCCGAGCTGCTCTCCCAGGCGCTGCCCTACATCCGCAAGTACCACGGCAAGACCATCGTCATCAAGTACGGCGGCAACGCGATGACCGACCCCGCGCTGCAGCAGGACTTCGCCGAGGACGTGGTGCTGCTCAAGCTGGTCGGCCTGAACCCGGTGGTCGTGCACGGCGGCGGTCCGCAGATCGAGGACGCGCTCAACAAGCTGGGCAAGAAGGGCCACTTCATCCAGGGCATGCGCGTCACCGACGAGGAGACGATGAGCGTGGTCGAGTGGGTGCTCGCCGGCGAGGTGCAGCAGGACATCGTCGGCCTGATCAATGTCGCCGGCGGCAAGGCCGTGGGCCTGACCGGCCGCGACGGCGGCATGATCCGCGCCAAGAAGCTCAAGCTGATCGACAAGGACGACCCGGCCAAGGAGCATGACGTGGGCTCGGTCGGCGACATCGTCGCCATCGACCCCAGCGTCGTGAAGGCGCTGCAGGACGACCAGTTCATCCCGGTGATCAGCCCGATCGGCTTCGGCGAGAGCAACGAGAGCTACAACATCAACGCCGACGTCGTCGCCGGCAAGCTGGCCGAGGTGCTCAAGGCCGAGAAGCTGGTGCTGCTGACCAACACGCCGGGCGTGCTCGACAAGCAGGGCAACCTGCTGACCGACCTGTCGGCGCGCGAGATCGACGAGCTCTTCGCCGACGGCACGCTGTCGGGCGGCATGCTGCCCAAGATCGCCTCCGCGCTGGACGCCGCCCGCAGCGGCGTCAAGGCCGTCCACATCATCGACGGCCGCGTGCCCCATGCGATGCTGCTGGAGATCCTGTCCGAGCAGGCTTACGGCACGATGATCCGATCGCACTGAGCAGATCGGCACCACGCCTCCTTCAAAGAGGCCCTCCGGATCCCCCTGATGGGTGGATTCACCCACCGAGCCCCCTCCGGACGAGGGGGCTCGGTCGTTTGCGGCGGTCGCACGGGATCGCTGCTTGCCCTACGCTGTCCCGCTGGCCGCCGGGCTTGGTCGAAGGTCATACCACTGCAAGCTGGGGATTGCCGCTGAAACACGCGACATCCCAGAATGCGCCACGAAACGGCTCCACAGGCCGTGAGGGATTGCATGTCACTTTTCAGCGTCTTGATCGTCGAGGATCAGCTTCGTTTCCGCGAAGCGTTCGCCCATGCCCTTGAGAAAGCGCCGGACATCCGTCTGGTCGGCATGGCCACCGACCTCCAGCAGGGCCGGAAGATGTTCGACCAGACGCGTCCCGACGTGCTGCTGGTGGACCTCGACCTGCCCGGGGGCAGCGGCATCGAACTGATCCGCCACGCGGCCCACGTCGCGCCGGAGTGCGAGGTGATGGTCATCTCCGTCTTCGGCGACGAACAGCATGTGCTGTCGAGCATCGAGGCCGGCGCGACCGGCTACCTGCTCAAGGACTCGCTGGCGCTGGACCTGCCCGGCCAGCTGCGCTCGCTGCGCGCAGGCGGCAGCCCCATCTCGCCGGTGATCGCGCGCCGGCTGCTGCTGCGCCTGGCGCCGCAGGGCGCGGGCGCGCATCCGCGCGGCTTCGGCGATTCGGCCCCGATGCCGCTGGTCGACGAGCAGGTCGTCGCGCTGTCCGAGCAGGAATCGCGCGTGCTGCACCTGGCCGCCAAGGGCTTCACCTTCGACGAGATCGCGCAGTTCATGAACGTGTCGCCGCACACCATCATGACCTACGTGAAGCGCACCTACCGCAAGCTGCAGGTGCGCTCCAAGGTCGAGGCGATCTACGAGGCGCGCCGCCTGGGCTGGTTGCGGGACTGATCGGGCAAGGCCTGCCCCTCGCAGCGGCTGTCCTCTCTGGATGAGCCGGAAACCGGCCTCGAGGATTGACGTACGACGTCCGGCATCGACGTCAAGGGGGCGTTCCGGCTGTGACAGAATCGCCGCACACTTCGGCCCCCTCCATGCACCCCAGCTCCTCGGACACCCCGGACTCCGCCGCCGCCAAGCCGGCGGAGCTGCCCCGCAAGCGGCTCAAGCCGGGCGAGCGCCGGGTGCAGATCCTGCAGACGCTGGCCAGCATGCTGGAGCAGCCCGGCGCGGAACGGGTGACCACCGCCGCGCTCGCGGCGCGGCTCGAGGTCAGCGAAGCGGCGCTGTACCGCCATTTCGCCAGCAAGGCCCAGATGTTCGAAGGCCTCATCGAATTCATCGAGACCAGCATCTTCTCGCTGCTCAACCAGATCGCCGAGCGCGAGACCGACGGCCTGGCGCAGGCGCAGCGCATCGTCGCGGTGCTGCTGCAGTTCGGCGAGCGCAACCCGGGCATGGCGCGCGTGATGGTCGGCGACGCGCTGGTCTATGAAAACGAGCGCCTGGTCGCGCGCATGAACCAGTTCTTCGACAAGGTCGAGTCGTCCTTGCGGCAGGGCCTGCGCACCGCCGCGGAGGCCTCGGGCTCGACCACGCCGACCGTCGAGGCGCAGGCCCAGGCCTCGGTGCTGGTGAGCTTCATCATCGGCCGGCTGCAGCGCTATGCGCGCTCCGGCTTCAAGCGCCTGCCGACCGAACAGTTGGATGCCGCGATGCGAATGCTCGCCTGAGCGTTCACGACGCCAGACGCCCGGAACGTCCCGGGCGGCGACCTACACTCCGCGTCATGTCCGACGCCCTTGATGCCCTGCTGCGACGCGCCGATGCGCTGCTGAACCGCCTGGAGGCCGTGCTGCCCCAGCCCCTGACGCCGCCCGACTGGGACGCCGCCGTGGCCTTCCGCTACCGCAAGCGCGGCGCGAGCGCGCGGCTCGAGCCGGTCAGGCACCTGTCGGCGATCCGGCTGACCGACCTCAAGGAGGTCGAGCCGCAGAAGGAGCGCCTGCTGCGCAACACGCGCCAGTTCGTGCAGGGCCAGCCCGCCAACAACGTGCTGCTGACCGGCGCGCGCGGCACCGGCAAGAGCTCGCTGATCAAGGCCTGCCTGAACGAGTTCGCCGGACAGGGCCTGCGCCTCATCGAAGTCGACAAGGGCGACCTGGTCGATCTGCCGGACCTCGCCGACCTCGTGGCCGACCGGCCGGAGCGCTTCGTGATCTTCTGCGACGACCTCAGCTTCGACGAAGGCGAGGCCGGCTACAAGGCGCTGAAGTCGATGCTGGACGGCTCCGTCGCGGCGGCCACCGACAACCTGCTGATCTATGCGACCAGCAACCGCCGCCACCTGCTGCCCGAGCAGATGAAGGACAACCTCGCTGCCACCTACTCGGAGCGCGACGGCAACGTCGAGGTGCATCCGGGCGAGGCGGTGGAGGAGAAGATCTCGCTGTCCGAGCGCTTCGGCCTGTGGATCAGCTTCTACGGCTTCAGCCAGCAGGAGTACCTCGCGATCGTCGCGCAGTGGCTGACGCATTTCGGCCTGGACGCCGCCCGCATCGAGGCCGCGCGCCAGCCGGCCCTGGTCTGGGCGCTGGAGCGCGGGTCGCGCTCGGGGCGCGTCGCCTACCAGTTCGCGCGCGACCTGGCGGGGCAGGGGCAGGTCCATGACTGACAGGAACGAGTCCGCGAATCCGCACAGCCCTTCCGCCGCCAGCGATCGCGTGCCGGTGGACGTGGCCGTCGGCGTGCTGGTGCGGCGCGAGCCGAACGGCCGCGAGAGCGAATTCCTGCTGACCTCCCGCCCGGAGGGCAAGGTCTACGCCGGTTACTGGGAATTCCCGGGCGGCAAGCTCGAGGCCGGCGAGACGGTCGAGCAGGCCCTGCGCCGCGAGCTGCACGAGGAGCTGGGCATCACGATCGGCGCGGCGCAGCCGTGGAAGATCGAGCTGATGGAGTACCCGCACGCCAAGGTGCGCCTGCACTTCTGCAAGGTGTACGAGTGGCAGGGCGAGTTCGAGATGCGCGAAGGCCAGGCGATGAGCTGGCAGCGCCTGCCGGTGCAGGTGCAACCGGTGCTGCCGGGCACGATCCCGGTGCTGCAGTGGTTCGCCGCCGAGCGCTTCCACGTCGGGGCGACCCATGTCGTCTGAAGGCACGACCGAAGGCGTGACCGCCGTCGCCGCCGCGACCGCGGACTACACTGACGCGATGGACTGGCTGGATCAGATCAAGTGGGACCGCGACGGGCTGGTGCCCGTCATTGCCCAGGAGCAGGGCTCGAACGACATCCTGATGTTCGCGTGGATGAATCGCGAGGCCCTGGCCCGCACCGCCGAGGTCGGCGAGGCGGTCTACTGGAGCCGCTCGCGCCAGCGCCTGTGGCACAAGGGCGAGGCGTCCGGCCATGTGCAGCAGGTCCACGGCATCCGGCTGGACTGCGACAACGACGTGGTGCTGCTGAGCGTCACGCAGCACGGCCACGAGCCGGGCATCGCCTGCCACACCGGCCGCCACAGCTGCTTCTTCCAGAAGCTGGAGAACGGGCAGTGGACGGCGGTCGAGCCGGTCCTGAAGGACCCCGCCAGCATCTACAAGGCTTGAGCGCCATGAGCCCGTCTGACCTGCACGCTGCACCCGATCCCGCCGGTACCCCTGGTACCCCTGAGGCCCTCTTCCCGCCCGACAGCCCGTCGCCCGCGGTGACGGCCCCGCTGACGGATCCCGCGACGGCGCCGCTGAACGGCACCGACGTGCTGGCGCATCTGGGCGACGTCGTCGCCCAGCGCCGCGCCGAGGGCGATCCCGACAAGAGCTACGTCGCCAAGCTGTTCGCCAAGGGGCTGGACCAGATCCTGAAGAAGGTTGGCGAGGAAGCGACCGAGGTCGTGCTCGCGGCCAAGGACGGCGCGCCGGACAAGCTGGTCTACGAGGTCGCCGACCTGTGGTTCCATTCGATCGTCGCGCTGGCGGCCTTCGACCTGCGACCGGAACAGGTGCTGGCCGAACTGGCCCGTCGCGAAGGCCTGTCCGGCCTCGAGGAATTCGCCCGTCGAAGCCCGCAGCCGAAGGGCACGTGAGGGCACGTGAGGGCAGCCGCATGAAGGAGACCGCATGAAGGAGACCGCATGAAGGAGACCGCATGAAGGAGACCGCATGACCCAAACGTTCGACCTGCCGCCGCTCGATCCCGAGCGCGAGGCGAGCCTGCGCACCATCGGCATCATCAGCTACGTGCTGCACGCGGTGGTCGCGATCGGCGCCTTGCTGCCCGGCGTGCAGGCCAGCATCGTGCTGCTGATCGTGGCGGTGATCGTCGACCTGGTGAAACGCGACGACGCCGCCGGGACCTGGCAGGCCACCCACTTCTCATGGCGGCTGCGCAGCGTGCTGTGGTGCGGCATCCTGTACGTCGTGACGATCCCGCTGTGGTTCCTCTTCGTCATTCCCGGCTGGATCGCCTGGTGCGCGATCTCGATCTGGTTCCTCTACCGCATCGTGCGGGGCTGGCTGGCGATGAACGACCGCCGCCCCATGCCCCGCTGACGGGTGCCCCGCTGACCGATCCTCACCGTCGCCGACCATGAGCCACGACCCCAACTGCCTCTTCTGCAAGATCGTCCAGGGCCAGATTCCCTCGAAGAAGGTCTACGAGGATGACGACATCCTCGCCTTCCACGACATCCATCCGTGGGGACCGGTGCATTTCCTGCTGATCCCCAAGCAGCACATCGCCAGCATGGTCGACCTGCAGCCCGAGCATGCGCCGCTGCTGGGCCGGATGTCGGTGCTGGTCCCGACGTTGATGAAGGAACTCGGCGTCACGAACGGTTTCCGGACCGTCATCAACACCGGTTCGGATGGCGGGCAGGAGGTCTTCCACCTTCACATGCACGCCATCGGCGGACCGCGTCCCTGGTTGAAAGGCTGAGCGCCGGCCCCATCTGTTTCCCCGCCACCGATTCACCGCCGACACCGGTGCCGTCTGCGGGAGCGCTCGGTTTTCCGATCTCCTGCGTTCGTCCAGCGGGTGGTATTGGCCCCATAAGCCGCTGAAGCGGGGAGGGACGGGCATTGATCGCCGACATGCCTGTCATGCGCGCACCGTAGAATTTCGGCTTCCGACTCTGGAGATTGTCATGGGTGGTTTGAGCATTTGGCACTGGCTGATCGTGCTGGTCGTCGTCATCGCCGTCTTCGGCACCAAGAAGCTGCGCAATGTGGGCGGCGACCTGGGCGCTGCGGTCAAGGGATTCAAGGACGGCATGAAGGACGGCACCTCGTCCGACGCGCCGCCGCAGCAGGTGGCCAACACCAACAAGGCGGCTGATCCGAACACCGTCGACGTCGACGCCAAGACGCGCTCCTGAGCGCGGCCCGCATGGTCGATTTCGGCTTTGACAAGCTGGTGCTGATCGGCGCCGTGGCGCTGGTCGTGCTCGGCCCTGAGCGCCTGCCGCGCGTGGCCCGGACGGTGGGCACGCTGCTGGGCAAGGCGCAGCGTTACGTGTCCGACGTGAAGGCGGAGGTGAACCGGTCCATCGAACTGGAGGAACTCCAGAAGATGAAGGGCCAGTTCCAGACGGCGGTGAACGACGTGCAGTCCAGCGTGCAGGAACAGATGGACGCTGCCAGCCAGTCGCTGCAGTCCACCTGGTCCGACCTGTCCGTGGACGGTTCCAACGCGGACGGCACGATCGGCGGCTACGGCGGCCCGGTCCCGGTCTATTCGCATCCCAGGAAGAACTGGCGCCTCAAGCGCGGCGCCACGCCGGTCTGGTACAAGCAGCAGCAGGGCGTGCGTCGCCACGCCCAATCCGGCGCGGCCCGCGTGGCGCGCTTCCGTCCTTCCCGCCGAGCCCCATGAGCAGCCCCCAAGAAGACGAACTGGCCGGCACCGAACAGCCTTTTGTGTCCCACCTGATGGAGCTGCGCGACCGGTTGATCCGGGCGCTGCTCGCGGTCGGGGTGGCGTTCGGCCTGCTGTGCGTCTGGCCCAGCCCCGGCAGCCTGTTCGATCTGCTGGCGATGCCGCTGGTGGCGCACCTGCCGCAGGGCAGCTCGATGATCGCGACCAACGTGCTGTCGCCCTTCCTCGTGCCGCTGAAGATCACCTTGCTGGCGGCCTTCCTGCTGGCCTTGCCGGTGGTGCTGTACCAGGTCTGGGCCTTCGTGGCGCCGGGCCTGTACTCGCACGAGAAGCGGCTGGTGATGCCGCTGGTGGTCTCCAGCACGCTCCTGTTCTTCGCCGGCGTCGCGTTCTGCTATTTCTTCGTCTTCGGCAAGGTGTTCACCTTCATCCAGAGCTTCGCGCCGAAGAGCATCACCGCCGCGCCGGACATCGAGGCCTACCTGGGCTTCGTCATGAACATGTTCATCGCCTTCGGTGCCGCGTTCGAGGTGCCGGTGGTGGTGGTGGTGCTGGCGCGCATGGGTCTGGTGACGGTGCCGCAGCTCAAGCAGTTCCGCGGCTACTTCATCGTGCTGGCCTTCGTCATCGCGGCGGTGATCACGCCGCCGGACATCGTCTCGCAGCTGGCGCTGGCGATCCCGATGTGCCTGCTCTACGAGGTCGGCCTCTGGGCCGCCAACGCCTTCGCCAGATACTCGAAGGCTCCGGACGCCGAGGCCGAGGAAAGCAGCGGCACCACTGGCTGAACCCCGCAGCCTCCAGCAGACGCCCGATCCCGATCGGGCGTTTGTCATTGCGCTCCAAAAGATCCCGGCAGTCCTCTTCCCCCGAACCGTCGAAGTCCAATGAGGAGGGTGGGGCCGGAATGATGCTGGGGATTCGCGGACGCGAGGTCCCCTGCATCGTGGAGCGCCCGCGCTTGGCCGATCGCAGTGATTTCCAGAGCCCCCCTAAGACGACGCCAGTCCGGGAGATGGCAACATGCCGCCTTCCGCTGAGAGGCGAGCCTTTCCAAGAATTCCATGGACTTCCACTCCCTGCTTTCCCTGGCCGAGCTGGCCTGGCCGGTGCTGTTGAAGGGCACGGGTTACACGCTGCTTTTCGCGGTGATGGCGATGATTTTCGGTTTGCCGCTGGCGGCGCTGATCACGCTGGTGCGGGTGCTCCAGCTTCCGGTGCTGGACCGTCTGATGGCGGTCTACGTGAGTGCGATGCGCGGCACGCCGCTGCTGGTGCAGGTGTTCATCGTGTATTACGGGCTGCCGAGCATCGGCATCGAGTTTTCCCCGCTGGTGGCGGGTGTGCTGACGCTGACCTTGAACGTTGCCGCGTACATGAGCGAGACCTTGCGCGGTTCGATCGCCGCGGTGGCGCAGGGTCAGTGGCTCGCGGGCACCTCGCTGGGCCTGAGCCGTCCCCAGACGCTGCGTTTCGTGGTCGGCCCGCAGGCGCTGCGCGCCGCCGTGCCGAGCCTGTCCAACAGCCTGATCTCGCTGATCAAGGACACGTCCCTGGTGTCGGTGATCGCGGTGACGGAGCTGATGCTTGCGACCAAGGAGGTCATCTCCACGACCTTCCAGCCGTTCCCGCTCTACCTGGCGGCGGCGCTCATCTACTGGGCGCTGAGCTTCGCGTTCGAGCAGGTGCAGAAGTGGATGGAAAAGCGCCTGGCCTATCCGCATTGATCCTGCCGCACTGACGTCCCCGCCCTGATGACCCCCTCCGTCGCTGTTTCTCCCTCGCTCCTTTCCGTGCATCTGCGACTGGTCGGCATGGCCGTCCTCTGGGGCGCTTCCTGGCCCTGGGGCCGGGTGCTGGCGCAGGCGATGCCGCCGCTGGCGGCCGCGGCATGCCGCTTCCTGTTCGCGGGCGCGATCCTGATGCTGTGGCTGGCCAAGACCGGCCGGCTGGCGGCCTTGCGCGACTGGGGCGCGACGCGTTGGGCGGGGATGGTGCTCGCCGCCAGCTTCGGCGTCTTCGGTTACGCGACCTTCTTCATGAGCGGGTTGCGGCATGTGCCCGCCGGCAAGGGCGCGCTGGTGATCACGCTGAATCCGGTGATCACGCTGCTGCTGGCGGCGTGGCTCTTCGGCGAACGCCTGAACAAGCGGATCGGCCTGGGGATGGCGATGGCCGCGGTGGGCGCCGCCGTCGTGATCACCAAGGGTGAGCCCTGGCATGTGTTCGACGGCCGCGTCGGCATCGGCGAAGTGCTGCTGCTGGGTTGCGTCGGATGCTGGGTGGCCTACACGCTGATCGGACGCAAGGTGATGGTCGGCGTCGACGCGCTGACGACGACCGCCGTCACGGCCGCGATCGGCGCGCTGATGCTGCTGGTGCTGACGCTGGTCGTCGACGGCACGGCCGGCCTCACCGGCGTGCTGGCCGCGCCGCGCAACGCGTGGCTGTGCATGGCTGGCATCATCGTCGGCTCGACCGCGCTGGCCTATGCCTGGTACTTCGACGGCGTGAAGGCGCTGGGCGCCGGCGCGGCCGCCGGCTACATCACGCTGGTGCCGGTGTTCGGCGTGGTGTTCTCGGCGCTGTGGCTGGGCGAGGTCGTCGACGCGTCGCTGCTGGTCGGCGGCACGATGGCGATCGCCGGCACGGCCTTGATGAACCTCGGCCGTCGCTGAGGCTTACTTCCTGCCCGCGCCCACCAGCACGATGCCGCCGACCGCGATGGCGGCAATGCCGGCCCACAGCGGCACGTTGACGCGCTTGGTCTCCTCGACCTTGAGTTCGATCGGACCGACCTTGGCGGCGGTGTTTTCCTTCGTGTACGAGAACCCGCCGTAGACCAGGCCCAGCACGCCCGCGATGATCAGGATCACCGCGATCAATCGACTAGCAGCCATGACGTCCTCCAATGTGTGCGATGTGATGTTGAGATGACAAGGCCCCGGCCGTCGCCTCGCATGTCGTACGGCGTCGGGGTGGCTCATTGGAGCGCTTCGGTGCGCCGGCGCACGTAGGACGCCGCCGCGTTCGCATGTCGGGCGTCTTCGCGGCACGCCCGCCGCGCCCCGGCGCGACGGGGTCGTTGCGGAGCGTGGCGCAGCAGGGAGAATCCGCCGATGCGTTTCCTCCGAGTCCTCGTCCTGACGCGTCGTCATCCGTCCGCCATCCTGCTGCTCGTGCAGTTGCTGGGCCTGCTGCTCTACCCGCTGCTCGAGGGCAGCCGTTCGGCGCCGCTGGCGCTGGGCGCCTTCGGCATCGTGGTGCTGATCTTCACGACGCGCATGGTGCGCAGCACGCCGGGCCTGACCTGGCTGAGCGTGACCATCGCGCTGCCGGCCGTCGTGCTCCTGCTGCTGCAGGCGTTCTGGCACATGGAGCAGTTGCTGCCCTGGTCCTCGGCGCTGGAGGCGCTGTTCTACTTCTACGCCGCCATCAGCCTGACCGCCTACATGATGAGCGACTGGCACGCGACGACCGACGAGCTGTTCGCCGCCGCCGCCACCTTCACGCTGCTGGCCTGGGGCTTCGCTCACCTGTTCGTGGTGGTGCAGGCGCTGTATCCGGGCAGCTTCTCGGCGGCGGTGGATCCGCAGGCGCCGCGCACCTGGACGGAGCTGATGTTCCTCAGCTTCGCGCTGCTGTCCAGCACCGGCATCGGCGACGTGATCCCGGTGAAGCCGCTGGCGCGGGGGGTGACGACGATCGAGATGTTCGTCGGCGTCATGTACCTCGCGGCCGTGGTGTCGCGGCTGATCGGGCTGACGCTGATCCGGCAGCGGGAGTTGTCGGATCTGGATTGAGGCTCAGCGCGTCGCCGTTTCCTCATCCCCCGTCGGCAGCCGCAGCGCCCCGGTGTTGTAGTCGTACTCGAACACCTCGCCGTGCCGTGCCCAGGTCACCGCGGTCTGCAGCACGGCGTCCGCCTCGGTGTCGTCGAGGTGCTCGCTCAGCAGTCTGAGCACCGGCTTGTCCGGCATCTCGCCGCTGGGCTCCTGCTCGAGGCTGTGCCGGATGTGCGCGATCAGCGGCACGTGGGCGAGCAACTGCTGACCGAAGAGGTCCCGCCGCAGCCCGTGCGTGCCGTCCACGTAGCGCCGCCCCAGCGGCGTCAGCTGCAGGTCGCCGCTGTCGAGCTGCGCCAGTCCCAGCAGCGCCAGCGCATGCGCGACCGGCAGCAGCTCCGAGTCCGGCAGCCCCGCTTCCTCGCACAGCTGCGGCAGGTCCGCGCGGCCGTCGAAGGGCGGTTCCGTCAGCAGCTCCAGCAGGCCGTCCATCCGGGCCACGTCGGCCGCCGGCAGGCGCTCGGCCAGCGGCGCCGGCGCCGTCGCCGCATCGACCGCGCCCGCAGTGCGGGACGGCCGCGCCGCGCCCGCCGTCATCAGCGCATAGACCTCGTCGATCAGCGCGCGCACGTCGGCGCTCTCCGGATCGCGCGGCCGCGGCAGCTGCACCGACAGCTGGCAGCGGATCCGCCCCGGATCGCTCGCGAAGATCAGCACGCGGTCGGCCATCATCACGGCCTCCTCGATGTTGTGCGACACCACCAGCATCGCCCGCGTCGGCATGTGCCCGCCGTCCCACAGCTCGAGGATGTCCTCGCGCAGCCGCTCGCCGGTCAGCACGTCCAGCGCCGAGAAGGCCTCGTCCATCAGCAGCACGTCCGGCTCGGTCACCAGCGCCCGCGCGATGCCGACCCGCTGCCGCATGCCGCCCGACAGCTCGCGCGGCAGCGCGCCCTCGAAGCCGCCCAGGCCGATCAGCGCGATCGCCGCCTCGGCCTTGGCTTCGCGCTCGGGCTTGGCGACGCCGCGCGCCTCCAGCCCGAGCTCGACGTTCTGCTGCACCGTCAGCCACGGGAACAGCGCGAAGGACTGGAACACCATGCTGATGCCCCGCGCCGGTCCCGACAGCGGCTGCCCGCGGTAACGCACCTGGCCCGCGTCGGCCGGCACCAGCCCGGCCATGATGCGCAGCAAGGTGCTCTTGCCCGAGCCCGACTGGCCCAGCAGCGCGACGATCTCGCCCTCGCGCAGGTGGAAGTCGACGTCCGCCAGCACGGGACGCGGATGACCGTCGGCCGAGCGGAAACGCTTGCCCACGCCGTGGAGTTCGATGATGGATGCGGTCATGCCGGTCTCCTCACAGATCGCAGTTCACAGATGCATGCGGTCTTCGGCCAACCGGTACAGGCGGCGCCAGACGAAGTGGTTCAGGCCCATCACGAAGATGCACATCACGCCGATGCCCAGCGCGATCCGCGGGAAGTCGCCCTTGGCGGTCATCTCCGCGATGTAGCTGCCCAGGCCGTGTGCCTTGAGCGTGGTGTCGCCCCAGGAGACGTACTCGGCCACGATGCTCGCGTTCCACGAGCCGCCGCTGGCGGTGATCGCGCCGGTGACGAAGCTCGGGAACACTGCCGGCAGCAGGTAGCGCCGCCATTTGAGCCAGCCGCTCAGGCCCAGGTTGCGCGCCGCATGGCGCAGCTCGGCGGGGATGTTGGAGGCGCCCGCGATCACGTTGAACAGCAGGTACCACTGCGTGCCGAAGATCATCAGCGGCGACAGCCACACATCGGGGTTGAGCTTCCATCGCACGATCAGCACGACCGCCACCGGGAACAGCAGGTTGGCGGGGAAGGCCGCCAGGAACTGCGCCACCGCCTGCAGCCGGCCGGACCAGCGCGGGTTCATGCCGATCCAGATGCCCACCGGCACCCACACCAGCGCGGCCAGCGCGATCAGCACCAGCACGCGCACCAGCGTCAGCATGCCGAGCCCGAAGACATGACCGGCTTCGGACCAGCCGACCTCGGTATGGACGAAGCGGACCAGGTGGTACAGCGCCACCATCACCGCCGCGGCCACCACCGCATCCCAGGCGCGCGTCCAGGTGGCGCCGGCGATGCGCGGGCGGGCGCGGATCGAGGTGCCGTCGTGATGCCGGCGGAACCACACCAGGCTGCCTTCGAGCCGGTCCACCAGCCATGCCGCCGAGCGCCGCGTGAGCGAGGTGCGCCGCAGCCAGTTCAGCATCCACGACTGGGGCGCGGTGTCGGTGCCGCTGTCCTCGAAGCGGAACTTGTCCGCCCACGCGACCAGCGGCCGGAATACGAGCTGGTCGTAGAGCACGATGCCCACGAGCATCGCGACGATCGCCCAGCCGATCGCGCCGAGGTCGCGGGCCTCGATCGCCATCGCGATGTAGGAGCCGACGCCGGGCAGCTTGATGCTCTGGTCGGAGACCGAGATCGCCTCCGACGCGACGACGAAGAACCAGCCGCCGGACATCGACATCATCATGTTCCACAGCAGGCCCGGCATCGCGTAGGGCAGCTCCAGCCGCCAGAAGCGCTGCCAGCCCGACAGCTGGAAAACGCGCGCCGCCTCGTCGAGTTCCGACGGCACCGTGCGCAGCGACTGGTACAGGCTGAAGGCCATGTTCCAGGCCTGCGAGGTGAAGATGGCGAAGATCGCCGCGCACTCGACGCCCAGCAGGTTGCCGGGGAAGAGCGCGATGAAGCCGGTGACCGTGATCGACAGGAAGCCCAGGATCGGGATCGACTGGAGGATGTCGAGCATCGGCACCAGCACCTTCTCCGCGGCGCGGACCTTGGCCGCGAGCACCGCGAAGACCGCGCTGAACAGCAGCGCCAGCAGCATCGCCGCCAGCATCCGCAGGTTGGTGCGCAGCAGGTAGTAGGGCAGGTGGGACGGATCCAGCGACAGCGGCAGCGGATCGCCCAGCGCGAACGGGCGCGCCATCTGCGCGGCGCCGTAGGCCAGCAGCACCAGCAGCGCCAGCACCAGCGGCAGCAGCGCCCAGTCCCAGCGGTTGGAGCCCGCCTCGACGACCGGACGGGGGAAGAATTGGCGGCGGTCCATGAGCTTGGCTTTCTCGTTCTGCATGGATTCCAGGGAACAGACGGCCTCCTGGGCCCCCCGCGCGAAGCTGCGCAGGATGCCTGGGCCTCCCTTCAGAAACCTGTCCGGTTTCTGGCCCGAGTCTGTCAGGCCCGCAGCGCCTGCGCCACCTCGAAGAACGAGTTCAGCAGCAGGCTGTCCCGGCGCTCCTTCAGGCAGTAGAGGTGCGTCTCGGTGTGGGCCGGATCGCCGTCGATGCGCACGGGTCGGAAGCGGGCGTCGGGGATGAACTCGGCCTCGGAGACGACACCGATGCCGATGCCGCGCGCGGCGGCTTCCCGCAGCGCCTCGCGGCTGCCGATCTCCATCGCGATGCGCGGCGTCACGCCGGCTTCCTGCAAGGCGGCCGTGAGCGCGCGACGCGTGCTCGAGCCCGCCTCGCGCTGCAGCAGCGGCTGGTCCGCGAGCTCCTTCAACGCGACGCTCCGGCGCCGCGCGAAGGGATGGTCGAGATGGACGAACAGGATGATCGCGTGGCGCGCGTAGGGCAGGGTCACGAAGTCCGGCGCGTCATGGACGCGCGCGAGCACGCCGATGTCGATGATGTAGTTCTCCAGGTCGGCGATGACCTGCGCCGAATTGCCCATGCGGATCGACACGTCGACCTTCGGATAGCGCTTCCGGTAGGCGTCCACCATCTCGATCACGTGGAAGGGTCCCACCGCGCCGAGCTTGAGCTGGCCGCTGCTGAGCTCGCCGCAGTCGTGCATCAGGTTGTAGGCCTCGACCTCCAGCGCGGCGAGCTGGCGCGCGATGGGCAGCAGCTGCTCGCCCACGCTGCTCAGCTCGATCCGATGTCCCCGGCGGTGGAACAGCGTCACCTTGTGCTGCTGCTCGAGGGCCTGGACCTGCATGGTCAGCGTGGGCTGCGACAGGCCCAGCGCCCGCGCCGCGGCGCTGAAGCTGCCATGCCGGGCGACGGCGAGGAAGGCACGGAGTTTGGCGGCGGACATATATGGATGGTATAGATTAAATTGATATTTTTGATTAATTTGAAAAATCTGTTCGATCGTCCCATACTGCGTACGCCATCAGCGCTGATTGGTCGGTCCTTCTTTCCAAAACAACGGGGTCCTGCACGAGGGAGCCCCAGGAGACACCATGAGACATCGCATCCTCCCCTGCGGGGTAGGCGCGGCGCTGCGTGCGCTGACGGCCTGTTCCGCGCTGATGGTCCTGGCCGGCGCGGCCCCCGCGCAGACTTCCGCACCGCCGTCCGCCCTTTCGCTCTTCAAGCTGACCCGCGAGGCGGGCCTGCCCAAGTACGACCAGGAACGCCTGCTCACCTTCAACGATGCGCAGGGCATGCCGCGCACGATCACGCCGGAAGCCTGCGCCGCCGCCTGCACGTCGGATCCGCGACGCAACTGGTGCGTGAGCTTCGACTTCGACTGGCGGGCCGCCGTCTGCGCGCTCAAGGGCTATCGCGCCGCCGAGGTCGGCGGCCTGACGAGCCTGCCCCGTCAGAGCTGGGATCACTATGCGTTGATCGAGCCGGCACCGGAGCCGCTCAAGGATTTCGCGAAGACCGCCGACGCCGCCATCTCCGGCAACAACGTGGAACGCCTGACCGGGGTGTCGCCGCAGGGCTGCGCCCAGGCCTGCAAGGATCCGTCGCGGTCGGGCTGGTGCAAGTCCTTCGACTTCCACAAGAACGACCAGCGCTGCGACCTCAGCGACAAGCAGGCGTGGGACGTGGGCGGCCTCGCCAAGGACTATCCGGGGCATCCGTACGACCATTACGCGCTGATCCCCGGCTACGGCGTGCCGAACCCGATCACCGGATCGAACGGCCGCAAGCACCTGCTCGTGATCGGTCTCGACGGGCTGCGCGGCGACGCGCTGTTCTGCAACGGCTGCGCGGTGACACCCGCCCTGAGCAGGCTCGCCCAGGGTGGCGCATGGCATCGGAACGTGCTGGCGGGGGGGCCGCAAGCCACCCTCAGCGGACCCGGCTGGTCGACCTTGTTCACCGGCTACTGGAAGGCCGACCATGGCGTGGCCGACAACGATCTGTCCCGCGTCCTGCTGAAGCCGCATCTCTTCGACGTGATCAAGGCGCGCTATCCCACCGCGACGGTGGCCGTTGCCGCGGACTGGCTCAATCTGGTCAGCAACCTGAAGCCGAGGCAGACCGACTTCCTCCTGCACTACGAGCCCAAGCAATCCCAGCAGGCGACGGATGCGGTCAAGGGCTGGCTGTCGTGGAAAAACCCGCCGACGGCGATCTTCTACTACCTGCACAACACCGACATCCACGAGCAGGCCTATGAGCCGCTCAATGCGTTCTATCAGTCCAAGATCAAGGGCGAAGACGCGCAGATCCAGCAGGTGCTGGACAAGCTGGCCGCGCGCCCGACCCTGGCGGAGGAGGAGTGGTTGATCGTCGTCGTCTCGGACCACGGCGGCATCAACGGCAGCCATGGCGGGCAGACGGGCGCCGAGCGCGATTCGCTGCTGATCCTCAACAGCAACCATGGCAATCCGGCCAAGCCGGCCTACTGCCGCGGTGACCTCACCGGCACGCCCTTGCTTCAGGTGGATTCGTTGACGCCGCACGCGCTGGACTTCCTGGGTCTTCCCAACACCACGATCGGCCGCAAGCACCCCGCCTGCGGTTGAGGGCAGGACGCCTCATCGACGGCCGCCTTCGGGCGGCCTTTTCATTGGCGCATCCTGTCCTGCCCGCGATGATGCATAGAGGCGATCGATGATTTGATGAAGAAAATCTGATTGCATCAATGAATCCCTTGTCACATCGGATTCATAGAGTGCCGGCATCCGCTCACCACTTCCTGGATGCCGCCCATGTCGACGACCCTTCAGCCCAGTCAGCCCCGTCCGCCCCGCTTTTCCGTTCTCCGTCGCGCCGTCCTGGCCGCCGGAGTCGCCCTGGCGGCAGGGCTGCCGGTGGTGTCCGCCGCCCAGCCGCAGACGCTGACGATCGGCCTGATCCCGGCCGAGGACTCGCAGGCGATGATCGAATCCAGCCGCCAGGTGCTGGACGCGCTGCAGCAGCAGCTCGGCATGCCGGTGAAGCCCTTCGTGGCCACCGACTACAACGGCGTCATCGAGGCGCTGCGCTCGAAGAAGCTGGACGTGGCCTACCTCGGTCCGTTCTCGTACGTGCTGGCCAGCTCGGTCGCGAACGTCGAGGCCTTCGCCGTCGCCGTCACCAGGAAGACCGGCCAGAGCGCCTACAAGAGCGTGATCCTGGCCCGCAAGGACAGCGGCGTGCACACGGTCGCTGAGCTCAAGGGGAAGAACTTCGCGTTCGTCGATCCGAGCTCCGCCTCCGGCCACCTGTTCCCCAAGGCCGGCCTGCAGGCCGCCGGCTACGACCCGGACGCGCTGTTCGGCCGCGTGCTGTTCTCGGGCTCGCACGACGCCAGCATCCTGGCCGTCGCCAACAGGAAGGTCGATGCGGCCGCCGTCGCCGATCGCATCTTCGCCAGCGCCGTCGCCAAGGGCACGGTCAAGCAGGACGACTTCGTCGTGCTCTGGTCGTCCAAGCCGATTCCCGAATCGCCCATGGTCTGGCGCAAGGACCTCGATCCCGCGCTGAAGGAGAAGATCGCCAAGGCGCTGGCCAACCTCAAGGACGTGAAGTGGGGCGACCAGGGCGTGCTCAACGGCTTCCAGCCGACCAGCGATGCCGCCTACGACGTCGTCCGCGACACGGCCAAGGTGCTCAAGCTCGACCTGCGGAGCATGAAGTGATCACGCTGCGCGGCGTCACCAAGCGCTTCGGCGACAACGCCGTGCTGCGCGGCGTGGACCTGGACGCGAAGGCCGGCGAGTTCCTCGTCGTGCTCGGCCCGTCGGGCGCGGGCAAATCCACGCTGCTGCGCTGCATGAATCGCCTGGCGCAGCCCGATGCCGGCGCGATGACGATCGCTGGACTGGATGCCATGTCCGCCACGCGCGCCGCCGACGTGCGTGAGTTGCGACGCCGCGTCGCCATGGTGTTCCAGCATCACCACGTCGTGCCGCGCCTGAGCGTGGTGAAGAACGTGCTGACGGGGCGCCTCGGCGCGGTGTCGACCTGGAGTTCGGTGCTGCAGCTGTTCCGCGCCGCGGACCTGGCGCTGGCGCTGGAATGCCTCGATCGCGTCGGTCTCGCCCACAAGGCGGATGAGCGCACCGATTCGCTGTCCGGCGGCCAGATGCAGCGCGTGGGCATCGCCCGCGCGCTGGCGCAGCGCCCGCAGGTGATCCTGGCCGACGAGCCCGTGGCGAGCCTGGATCCGCACACCGCGCGTCAGGCGCTCGGTTACCTGAAGCAGGCCTGTCGCGAGCTCGGCATCACCGTCGTCTGCAACCTGCACCAGGTCGACTACGCGAGGGAATTCGGCGACCGGATCGTCGGTCTGTCGCAGGGCCGGGTGCTGTTCGATCGGCTGCCGGCCGAGCTGTCCGACGCGCAACTCGATGAGCTTTACGCCGGCCGAGCCGCTCAGGTCGGACTGCAACTGATCGGGCCGGTGACCGTCGAGGACGAAAGGAAAACCGCATGACGACGATGAATGCCGTCGACCGCGCCGCCGCCGATCGCGCTGCCCACCGCTATCGCTGGCTGGTCGGTCTGCCCTCGACCCCGGCCGGATGGACGAAGCTGCTGGTCGCGATGCTGCTGGGCCTGTGGGCGCTGCAATGGAGCGCGACGGGCGCCCAGCTGAGTCCGACGGAACTCGCCAACGGCCTGCCGCAGATCGCCGACTTCCTGAGTCGCACCTGGCCGCCGGACTGGCGCATCCTCGACCGGCTGTGGGCGCCGGCGCTGGAGACCATCCAGATCGCCGTGTGGGGCACGCTGCTGGGCGCGGTCGCCGCGGTGCCGGTCTCCTTCCTCGCGGCGCGCAACCTGCAGGGCCCGCGCTGGCTGTACCGGCTGACGCGCCAGGGCCTGAACGTGACGCGCAGCATCAACGAACTGATCCTCGCGCTGGTGTTCGTGTCGGCGGTGGGGCTGGGCCCGTTCCCCGGCGTGCTGGCGCTGGCCGTCCACGGCGCGGGGATGCTCGGCAAGTTCTTCGCCGAGGCGATCGAGGAGATCGACGCGGGCCCGCTCGAGGCGCTGCGCGCCACCGGCGCCCGGCCGCTGCAGGTGATCGTCTTCGGCGTGCTGCCGCAGGTGATCACCGCGTGGATCGCCGTCGTGCTGTACCGCTTCGAGGTCAACCTGCGCTCGGCGACGGTGCTCGGCATGGTGGGCGCGGGCGGCCTGGGTTTCGAGCTGGTGGGCAGCCTCAAGCTGTTCAAGTACCCCGAGACGGCGACCTGCATCATCGTCATCACCGTGATGGTGGTCGCCGCGGACTTCGTGTCGAGCCGACTGCGTCGAGCGATCCAGGACAGCGGCCGGCATTGAGACCGACGGCGCTGCCGTCGACGAGAGCCCGACGAGAACCTGCGAACACCTGCGAGAACCAACAAGAGACGACGAGGACAACGACGTGAACGTGTGGAAGTTTCACAACCCGGTCGACGTGCGGGCCGGCATCGGCGCGCTGGAACGGTTGCCCGACCTGGTCGGCGAGCGAGATGCGCTGCTGATCGCCTTTCCGGAGGCGGAGCCGCTGGGGCTGGTCGGTCGGGTGAGGGCGATGCTCGGCGGCCGCCTGGTGGCGGTGGAGACCGACATCCGCCCCAACCCCGATGTCCGCTGGCTCGCGCCGCTCTACGAGCGCCTGTGGCGCGAGCATGGCGGCGCACGCTGCGTGATCGCGCTGGGCGGCGGCAGCAGCATCGACGCGGCCAAGGCGATGCTCACCGCGACGCCGTCGGGCCGCTTCGACGAGCTGCTCGATCACCTGATCGACCCGACGGCGGCGCCGCTGCCGGCGGACGGCCCGCATCGCGCGCTGATCGCGATCCCGACGACCGCGGGCACCGGCAGCGAGGTCACGCCCTGGGCCACGCTGTGGGACGCCGGGCGCTCGCGCAAGCACTCGCTGCACCTGCCGTGGACCTGGCCGGAGGCTTCGATCGTCGATCCCGCGCTGATGGTCAGCCTGCCTGCGGGCGCGACGCTGGCCAGCGGCCTCGATGCGCTGTCGCATGCGCTGGAATCGCTGTGGAACGTGCATCGCAACCCGGTGTCGTCCAGCCTCGCGGCGAGCGCCGTGCGCACCATTGTCGCGACCCTGCCCGCGCTGATGCGGGCGCCGCGCCGGCTCGACCTGCGTGAAGCGCTGGCGGTGGCCGCGCTGCAGGCGGGCATGGCCTTCTCCAACACGAAGACGGCGTTGGCGCACTCGCTGTCCTACGACATCACGCTGGCGCAGGGGACCGCGCACGGCATCGCCTGCTCGTTCAGCCTGCCGCGCGTGATGCGGCTGGCCTTCGGCCGCGACGCGGCACTGGACGCGCAGCTGCTGGCCCTCTTCGACGCGACCGATGCCGACGGCGCGGTCGCCGCGCTGGAGCGCTTCCTCGCCGCGCTCGGCGTCTCCACCGATCCCGCCGATTACGGCATCGCGCCCGCCGACTGGGACGCACGCGTCGAACAGGCGCTGCGCGGTCCGCGCGGTCGCAACTTCATCCAGGCCTACGCATGAACCTCCGCGCTTCTTCCCAACCCTCCGCCTCCGTCATCGGCTATCCGCACCTGCAAGCGGTGATCTTCGATTGGGCCGGCACGCTGGTCGATCACGGCTCGCTGGCGCCGACGCAGATCTTCGTCGACGCGTTCGCGACCTTCGGCATCGCGCTGACGCTGCCCGAGGCCCGCGGCCCGATGGGCCTGTCCAAGCGCGACCACATCCGCACGCTGCTGGAAGACGCGTCGCTGCAGGCGCAGTGGCGGGCGCGCTTCGACCGCCCGTCGACCGACGCCGACATCGACGCGATCTACGAGCGCTTCATGCCGATGCAGATCGACAAGGTCGGCCGCTACTCGCAACCGATTCCCGGCGCGGTCGAGACGCTGGCCGCGTTGCGCCGTGCCGGGCTGAAGATCGGCTCGTGCTCCGGTTATCCGCGCCAGGTGCTGGACGTGCTGCTGCCGCAGGCCAAGGCCGACGGCATCGAGGCGGATCACGTCGTCGCGGGCGACGAACTCGCCGCCGGCGGTCGGCCCGGTCCCTTCATGGCCTTGGCGAACGTGCTGGCGCTCGGCGTCGGCGACGTGCGCGCCTGCGTGAAGGTCGACGACACGACGCCCGGCATCGAGGAGGGCCGCCATGCCGGCATGTGGACCGTCGGACTGAGCCTGTCGGGCAACGAGACGGGCCTGACGCTGGAACAGCTCCAGGCCCTGCCGGATGCCGAGGTCGCCGCGAAGCGCGCCGCCGCCACGCAGCGCCTGACCGCCTCAGGCGCGCATCTGGTGATCGATTCGGTCGCGCAACTGCCGAAGGCGTTGGTGGAGATCGACGCGCGGATGGCGCGCGGCGAGCGGCCCTGAGCGGGTGCGAGGTTCCCGCTTGACGGGGATTGACTGCCAGCGGAGGTGGAAGTGCTCGACGCCGACGTGCGAAGCGCGTCCGCGCTCTCGGGCCCGCGCAGAGGCGCGCTCCTATCATCGACGGCGAACTCCCTGACTCCATGAGGTCGCCGTGTCCGCCAACCCTTCGTCCGCCAGTCCCTCGTCCGGCTCTCCCCGCAAACTGCTCGTCCTGATGCCGACGGCGGAAGAACACCTGGCGCTGTGCCGCGCGCGCTATGACGTGATCTACGCGCCGACGGCCGAAGCGCGCGCGAACGCGGTCGCCGAGCACGGCGCCGACATCGAGATCGTCCTGACCATCGGCGCCGTCGGCCTGCGCGCCGACGAGATCGCCGCGATGCCCAGGCTCCGCGCCGCCGCCGCGCAAGGCGCCGGCTACGAGGCCATCGACCTGGCCGCTGCCAAGGCCCGCGGCCTCACGCTGTGGAACGGCGCGGGCACCAACGATTCCTGCGTCGCCGATCACGCGATGGCGCTGCTGCTCGCCTCCGTGCGCGCGCTGCCGCAACAGGAGCAGGCGCTGCGCGCCGGTCTCTGGCGCGACGTGCTGCCGCTGCGCCCCAGCGTCAACGGGCGCAGGCTGGGCATCCTCGGCATGGGCACGATCGGGCTGCGCATCGCCCGGCGCGCGCTGGCCTTCGACATGGAGGTCGGTTATCACAACCGCCGCGAGCGCAACGACTCGTTGGGCTGCCCGTACTTCGGCTCCGCGCTCGAGCTGGCGCAATGGGCGGACTTCCTCATCGTTGCCGCGCCGGGCGGCCCGACGACGAAGCACATCGTCAATGCCGAGGTCCTGAAGGCGCTCGGCCCGCAGGGCCACGTCGTCAACATCGCCCGCGGCAGCCTGGTCGACACGGCCGCGTTGGCCGCGGCCCTTGCCGCTGGCGAGCTCGGCGGCGCGGCGCTCGACGTCTACGAGTCGGAGCCGAAGCCGCCGGAGGCGCTGCTCGGTTTCCCGAACGTGATCCTCACGCCGCACATCGCGGGCTGGTCGCCGGAGTCCGTGCAGGCCACCGTCGACCTCTTCCTCGAGAACGCCCGTCGCTGGGAAGCCGGTGAACCGGTCCTGACGCCGCTCTGAGCAAGCGCGAACGCCCCGGTCCCATTGGGGCCGGAGTACCGCTTGGGGTTCGCGGACGCGATGCCCCATGCGGTGCGGAGCGCCCGCGCCTGGCGATGGCAGTCTCAGTGGCTGCCGACAGACGCCATCGCCTCGAGCCGTCGCACCGCATCGGCGGAAAGCGTCAGCGAGGCGGCCTGGAGGTTCTGCCGCAGGTGCGCCACCGACGAGGTGCCCGGGATGAGCACCAGGTTGGGCGAGCGCTGCAGCAGCCAGGCCAGCGCCACCTGCATCGGCGTGGCCCCCACTTCGGCGGCGACTGCCGACAGCGTCTCCGACTGCAGCGGCGAGAAGCCGCCGAGCGGGAAGAACGGGACGAAGGCGATGCCTTGCCCGGCCAGTTGATCGAGCAGCGCATCGTCGTTGCGATGGGCGAGGTTGTACTGGTTCTGGACGCAGACGATCTCGACGATCCTGCGGGCGTCCGCGACCTGGCGCGCCGTCACGTTGCTCAGCCCGATGTGGCGGATCAGTCCCTGGCGCTGGAGCTCGGCCAATGCGGTCACCTGCGGTTCCAGCGAGCCTTCCGCCGGGCCGTGCACGTCGAGCATGCTGCGCAGGTTCACGACGTCGAGCACGTCCAGTCCGAGGTGGCGGAGGTTGTCGTGGACCTGCTGCGTCAGCGCCTCGGCGGACTGCGCCGGCAGCCAGGACGCATCCTCGCCGCGGCGGGCGCCGACCTTGGTGACGATTGTCAGACCATCGCGGTACGGGTGCAGCGCCTCGCGAATGATCTGGTTGGTCACATGCGGGCCGTAGAAGTCGCTGGTGTCGATGTGGTCGACGCCCAGGGCGATGGCTTCGCGCAACACCGCCACGGCGGCCGCGCGGTCCTTCGGCGGGCCGAAGACGCCGGGCCCGGCCAGCTGCATCGCGCCGTAGCCGATGCGCGTCACCGTGCGGGTGCCGAGCTGGAACGTGCCGGCCTGCGCGAGGGGGCGGGAAGAAGTGCTGCTCATGGGGATGTCCTTCAATGCTTCGGATGAACTTCGGATGAACTTCGGCTGCGGTTGGGCCGAGGTTCGGCAGGGGCGGAGGGGGTCGTCGACGTCGTGGAAGCACTGTAGGCAGCGCGCGGTCGTACGATAAGGGGATCGAATCCGCACGGGCTGTGCGGAATCAAGGACAGTGAGATGGAACTTGGTGATCTGTCGGCCTTCCTCGCCGTGGCGCGATCGGGCGGCTTCCGGGAGGCGTCCCGGCAGTCGGGCTTGAGCCCGTCCGGGTTGAGCGAAGCGGTGCGTCGCCTGGAGGCGAAGCTCGGCGTGCGGCTGCTGCATCGGAGCACCCGCAGCGTCGCGCCGACCGAAGCCGGCGCGCGGCTGCTGGACCGGCTCGGGCCGGCGCTGGGCGAGGTCGAGGCCGCGCTCGACGTCGTCAACGGCTTCCGCGAGCGTCCGGCCGGCACGCTGCGGCTCAACGTGCCGGCGAGCGCCGCGCGGCTGGTGCTGCCGGCCATCGTTCCCGCGTTCCTGAAGGCCTATCCGGACATCCAGCTCGACATCACGGTCGACGAGAGCTTCGTCGACGTGCTGGCCGCCGGCTGCGACGCCGGCATCCGCTACGAAGAGCGGCTGGAGCAGGACATGATCGCCGTCCCCATCGGCCCGCGGACGCAGCGCATGGCGACGGTGGCCGCGCCGGCCTATCTGGCCGAACAGGGCCGACCGGCGCATCCGCGCGAGCTGCTGTCCCATCGCTGCCTGCGAGGCCGCTTCCCCAGCGGCACGGTGCCGGCGTACGAGTTCGAACGCGACGGCGAGACCGTCACCGTCGATCCCGACGGGCCGATGATCGTGCGCCTGGGCGGCGGGCTGGACCTCGCGATCGAGACCGCGGTCGCCGGCTGCGGCGTCATCCAGACCTTCGAGGACTGGGTGCGGCCCCACCTGGACAGCGGCGCCCTCGTGCCGGTGCTGGAGGACTGGTGGGTGTCCTTCAGCGGCCCCTTCCTCTACTACCCGGGCCGACGCTACCTGCCCGCCCCGCTGCGCGCCTTCGTCGACTTCGTGAAGGTGCAGCAGGTCGCGCCGGCGGAGGCCGGGAAGCTTGCAGAAAGCGGAAAGCGCTGAGACGCTGAAAGCGCAGAAAGCGCAGAAAGCGCGGACAAAAAAAGTCCGCCGCTTGAGCAACGTCCAGGACCGGGGTCAGGCGTTGCTCAAGTCGAGCGGACAAAGGCGTTGAGAACTGAAAGTGGCCCCTCGAAGCAGGGGCCGTGGCTCCGCGAACGGAACGCTGGAGGCGACGAGTCGCGCTAGGATCTCAACCCAGCAGACCGGTCGCCAATCCCAGGCAGGACATGACGCCGATGCAGACCACCCAGGCATCCGCGTTGTTCAACGAAGACCAGACCGTTTGCTTGAGCATCTGCATGACCATCTCCTGCTGCAGCCGGGTTGGCTGCGATGGATGGAAATGTACTGTATGCAAATACAGTATTCAACAGGGAAGTGCCGGATTGTGCGCTCGCTTCGCATTCAGCGACTGCGTTTCGCCCGGCACGCCGGGTTCGAGCACAGCCCGTACAACGCGAGCGCGTGTTCGACCAGCTCGTAGCCGCGCTCCTCGGCGATCTCGCGCTGGCGCTGCTCGATGCCGGCGTCGTAGAACTCCTCCACCCGGCCGCACGCCAGACACACCATGTGGTCGTGGTGCTGGGCGGAGTTGAGCTCGAACACGGCCTTGCCGGACTCGAAATGCTGACGCGCCAGCAGCCCCGCCTCGACGAACTGCATCAGCACCCGGTACACCGTCGCCAGGCCGATGTCCGCGTTCTCCAGCAGCAGATGGCGGTAGACGTCTTCGGCGCTGAGGTGGCGCTGGTCCGACTGCTCGAAGATCTGCAGGACCTTGATGCGGGGCAGGGTGGCCTTCAGGCCGCTGGATTGCAGGCTCTCGATCTGGTGCTTGGGGGAGTCGGGCTTGGGGGAGTCAGGCATGTGCGGTGAGTGTGATCGTGCGGACTGGCGATCAGGCGGCCGCGGTTTCGGGATTCTTGGCGTCGTCTCGCCCGTCGGCGGCCTGGGCGGCTGCGGCCGCGGCGCCCTTCGCGCCCTTCGCGTCCTTCCTGGCGCCCTGCGGCTTGCGCAGCCACAGGTAGAGGCCGCTCCCCAGGACGACGATGGTCGCCACGTCCAGCAGTGCCCACAGGACCTTCATCGGCATGCCGCCGTAGTCGCCGAAGTGCAGCGGCTGCGACACCAGCAGCGCCGTCAGGTACCAGGGCAGTTCCGGCGCGGCCGTCAGCTGCGAGGTCTTCGCGTCGATCAGCAGCGGCTGCAGCAGCTTGGACGTCAGCGGCGTCGTGCCCTTCAGGAAGAAGGTGTTGTGGTGCGGGCTCGAGAACGAGGTGCCCGGGAAGGCGATGAAGGAGACCTTGCGCTGGTCGCCGGCCCGCATGGCCGTGTCCATCGAGGCCTGCAGCGGCGCGCGCTCCGCGACGGTGAGCAGCGGCTGGTCCTTGTAGGGCGCCAGCAGCGCGGTCACCTTGTCGTACTGCCAGTACTGCACCAGCAGTTCCGCCCAGGTGTTGATCATCCCGGTCGCGCCGACGACGAAACACCACACCAGCGTGACGATGCCGATCAGGTTGTGCAGGTCCAGCCATTTCACGCGCGTCGAACGGTCCTTGCGCACGGCGCCGAAGTCGAGCTTGCGCATGAAGGGCGCGTACAGCACCACGCCGCTGACCAGCGCGATCAGCAGCAGCAGCCCCATCAGGCCGAGGAAGAGCTTGCCCGGCAGGCCCGCGAACAGGTCGACGTGCAGCCGGAACATCAGGTCCATGAAGCCTTCGCCGATGCGGTACTCCCGCACCGCCAGGCCCGTGCGGGCGTCGACGGCCACCGACTTGAACTGATCGGTCGGCGCCGGCGTCGGGGCCAGCGTGAACCACCACAGGCGCGGGTCGTCCTCGTTCTCGCCGGCGTACTGGATCACCATCGTCGGGTGGACCGCGTTGGCCGCCCGGGCCATCACGTCCAGGGACACGCGCTGCTTGTCCATCGCGGCGGGCAGCTCGGGCGCCTCGATCTCGTCGCCGAGCAGGTGACCGATCTCGTGGTGGAAGATCAGCGGCAGGCCGGTCAGGCACAGCAGCAGCATGAACAGCGTGCAGACCAGGCTGGTCCACTTGTGGAGCCAGGTCCAGACGCGGATGGCGCGCGAGCTCAGCATCGTCGCGTCCTCAAGCCTTGCGCTCGGCGCGCTGCGGGCGCCAGGCACACCAGGCGATGACCGCGACGGGCACGCCCAGGCCGACCCACGACCACATGTCGCCCCACGCGTCGGAGACCAGTGCGCTCAGCAGGCCGGAGGTGCTGAGCAGCCCCAGCACGATCGGCCAGGTCCAGAGACGGCGGGATTCGGGAGACAGCATCGGACGGCGTCCAGTTTGCAAATAACAATTATTCGCATTCTATGGCGAAGTGCTGTTCGCGGTGAGAGGCGCAGAACGCGGACGGGAGCGGCGATGAAAAGCGCCGCCGCCCCGACGGGGCGGGGCGGCAGCGGGAGGGGAAGCGGGCGTCGCTCCCGGGTTCAGACCGTCGCGCGGGCCACGGCGGCGGGGCTGAGCTGCTCCGCACGCGCCGCGTCCTGGCGGGCCAGGTACTGGTGGATGCTGGCGACGACCTGCGCGCCTTCGCCGATCGCGCCGCCGACGCGCTTCACCGACCCGGAGCGCACGTCGCCGACCGCGAACACGCCGGGGATGCTGGATTCCAGCGGCTCCGGCTTGTAGTCGGACAGCGGGCAGGCGCAGGCGCGGCCCGTGATGATGAAACCGGCCTGGTCGAGCTCCAGGCCGCATTCGGCGATCACGCCGGTCTCCGGCTCGGCGCCGATGAACATGAACAGGTGCTGCAGGGCCAGTCGGCGCTCCTGGCCGTTGCGGCGGTCGCGCCAGCTCACCGCCTCGAGCGAGTCGCCGCCTTCAAGTTCCTTGAGCTCCTGGTGCGGCTGCAGTTCGATGTTGGCGGTGCCCTGGATGCGGTCGATCAGGTAGCGCGACATGGTCGCGGCCAGTCCCGGGCCGCGGATCAGCATGATGACCTTGGCCGCGTGGTTGGCGAGGAACACGGCCGCCTGTCCCGCCGAGTTGCCGCCGCCGACGATGACCACCGTCTGCCGGCTGCAGATGCGGGCCTCGATCGGCGAGGCCCAGTACCAGACGCCGCGGCCCTCGAAGCGGGTCAGCGCCTCGATCTCGGGCCGCCGGTAGCGTGCGCCGGTGGCGATCACCGCCGTGCGGGTGCGGACGGTGCGGCCGTCCTCGAGCGTGAGGTGGAGTTCATCCCCCTTGCCCTGCCGCTCGCAGCTCATCCGGGTGACCTTGGCGGGGATGAGCATGTCCGCGCCGAACTTCTGGGCCTGGACGAAGGCCCGGCCCGCCAGCGCCTGACCGGAGATGCCGGTGGGGAAGCCGAGGTAGTTCTCGATGCGCGAGCTCGCGCCCGCCTGGCCGCCGAAGGAGCGGCAGTCCAGCACCAGCACCGACAGGCCCTCGGACGCCGCGTAGACGGCGGACGACAGCCCGGCGGGGCCGGCGCCGATGATGGCGACGTCGTACAGCTCGGTGCGCTCGCGCATGTCGACGATGCCCATGCAGCGGGCGACCTCGTCGTCCGACGGATCGACCAGCACCTCGCCGCCGGGGCAGATGACCAGCATCTGCACGCCCTCGGTCATGTACTGGTCGGCGAGCGCCTTGGCGTCCTCGTTCTGGTCGGGCTCCAGCTGCTGGTGCGGATAGCCGTTGCGGCCCAGGAAGCTGCGCAGCCGCATCACCGGGGCGGACTTGCCCCGGCCGATCAGCGTGGCGCCGCTGGCCCCGGCCTCGATCAGGCCGACGCGGCGCAGGATGAAGGCGCGGGTGAGGCGCTCGCCCAGGTCGGCCTCGCCGATCAGCAGCGCGCGCAGCTGCGGGGGGCTGACGTCGACGGCCTCGACCTCGGTCTCGGCGATCGCGTCGATGAAGGACGGCCGGCCGCTGAGCTGGCCGACCTCGCCCAGGAAGCCGCCTGGTCCGTGCCGGTGGATCGGCGTCACATGGCCGAGGCTGTCGCGCTGCGACACGGTGATCTCACCGCTGAGGATCAGGATCATGCCCATGCCGGTGTCGCCGGCACGCACGACCCACTCGCCTTGGGAATAACGCCGGAACCGGCCGAATCGCGCGACGCGCGCGATGTCGGCGACGCCGAGCGCGGGGAACATCTGGGCACCGCGCGTGTCGACGATGCTGGGCTGCTGGACCTGGACCATGGAACCTCCTGCCGCGCACCCTAACCGACGCCCGTGTCAGCGGCAAGCGCCAGAAGAGGGAGCCGCCGCCCCCCGCCCTCGGCCGCCGGACTCTGGCACCATGGCGGCCACCTGCAAACTCCACGATCCGACGCCCGGATCCCGCGCCATGGACCTGCCTTCCCACCAACTCACGATGACGGTGCTGATGACGCCGGACATGGCCAACTTCTCCGGCAACGTGCACGGCGGCACCATCCTGAAGCTGCTCGACCAGGTCGCGTACGCGTGCGCCAGCCGGTACGCGGGCCGCTACACGGTGACGCTGTCGGTGGACCAGGTGATGTTCCGCCAGCCGATCCACGTGGGGGAACTGGTCAGCTTCCTGGCGACGGTGAACTACGCCGGCACCTCGTCGATGGAGATCGGCATCAAGGTCGTCACCGAGAACATCCGCGACCAGGTGGTGCGGCACGCCAACAGCTGCTTCTTCACGATGGTGGCGGTGGGCGAGGACGGCCGCCCGGTGCCGGTGCCCCCGCGCACGCCGACGACCCCGGACGAGAAGCGCCGCTGGGACGCGGCGCTCGAGCGCAAGAAGCTGCGCCAGGAGCTGCAGAAGCGCCACGACGAATTGCGGAGTTCGTCGCTGCCGGGCTGAGCCGGCGGCACCGCGTCACCCTTGCAGTTGCGCGGGATCGAGGTACTGCTGGCGGAAGGTCTCGAAGTCGATGGTGTCCGCCGCCTCGATCGCCGCCTGCGCCTCCAGCGAGGCATGCGCCGACTGGTCGAAGCGCGCCATCAGGCCCTCGGGCAGCGGCCGTTCCAGCACATGACGGCGCGACAGCGCCGACTGCGCCGCGACGAAGTCCAGGTGCGAGGACGCGTGCTGCGCGCGCATCGCCGCCAGCACGCGGGCCGACGGCAACTGGTCGGGATCGTCCCAGCGTTCGACCGCCTGCGCGAGCGCCTCGCGGTACAGCGAGCCGCCCAGCGCCGCGTCCACCTTGGCCGCGATCGGCGCGAACTCGGTCAGCAGCTCGCGGCCCCAGTCGCGCAGCAGCACCTCGCCGCCGCGACGTTCCAGCTTCAGGCCGGGCTCGCGGCCGGCCGAGGCGGTGCGATGCTGGTTGCGCGCCAGCGCGCCGAGTTCGTCGGGCGTGTCGTTCGGGCTGTCGGTCAGCCAGCAGTGCAGCAGGAACAGATCCAGGAAACGCATCGTGCCGGCGGCGATGCCGACCGGCTCGAACGGGTCCAGGTCCATGCAACGGACCTCGATGTACTCGACGCCGCGCTCGCGCAGCGCATGCAGCGGCCGCTCGCCCGAGCGGATCGTGCGCTTGGGACGGATGGTGCCGTAGAACTCGTTCTCGATCTGCAGCAGCGTCGTGGACAGCTGGTTGTACTCGCCGCCCGGATTGACGACGCCGACCTTCTCGTAGGCGGGATAGGGCCGCGTCAGCGCGTCCTGCAGCGAGGCGGCGTAACCGTCGATGCTGTTGTAGCTCACCGCCAGCGACGACTGCGCGTCGCTCTGGTAGCCGAGCCGGCCCATGCGCAGCGAGGTGCCGTAGGGCATGTGCAGCGTGCCGTCGGTCAGCGGCTGCAGGCCGTGCTCGCGGCCGGCCACGAAGCTCGCGCACAGCGCCGGCGAGGCGCCGAACAGCGTCAGCAGCAAAAAGGAGTGGCGGCGGAAGTTGCGGATCAGCGCGAAGTGGTCGGCGTTGTCCAGGCCCGGCATGGACCAGTTGTAATGGATGCCGGAGATCGTCTGCATGCGCCGGCCGTAGCGGTGGCCCAGGCCCATGCGGTAGACGCTCTTGGCGCGGCCGATGTTGGAGGCGCCGTAGCGGCCGATGGGAATGGTCTCGTCGGCGGGCAGCAGGCAGGGCATGCTCGACGCCCACATCAGTTCGTTCCCCAGGCAGCGGTAGACCGCCTGGTGGATCTCGGTAAGCTGGCGTTCGCAGTCCTCGGCGGACGCGTGCACGCCGGTGATCAGCTCGAGCTGCGATTCGCTGAAGTCCGTGGTGACCGTCTCGTGCGTCAGCGCGGAGCCGAGCGCCGTCGGATGCGGCGTCAGCGCCAGGCTGCCGCCGCTCGGTTGCGCGCGCAGGCTCTCCTTCTCCACGCCGCGGCGCATGCCCGCCAGACGGGCCGGATCCAGGGCCTCCAGTCGCTTCAACCAATCGTTCAAATGCCGCTCCTCGTTCGCTGTGGGCGCGCAAGTTACCAGAAGTGCACGAAACCCGCTTGACTTGGATTTATGCAGTTTGTGCTAAGTCAGCAGGTGCCGGTAGCGCTGGTAGCACTGGTAGCGCTGGTAGCGCTGGGGGCGCGGGGCAATCGTCGGGCCAGGCCCCCCCAACGCTGACTTCGCAGGAAGCACAGACGGCGGAGCCGGTGCCCCTCTTCTCTCACAGTCTTCGCTTCGCTCAGGGTTCGTTCAGAGGGGCACCGGCTCCGCCGTCTTGATGCACGTCGAAGAGGGCGCGTCTGGAAGCTTCAGGGCGCAGCAGTGAGGCGGCGGCGTGTTCGACGGAGTTGCTGGTCGGAACTGAAACCCGCAGCGAGCGCCGCCTGGGCAGGGCGCACGCCACGCTGGAGTTCGCGCCGGGCCAGTTCGAGCCGGATGGCGCGCAGGTAATCAAGGGGCGTCGTGCCGCCATGCTGGGTGAACAGCCGGGTGAGGTGGCGCGGCGTGACATGCGCGACTTCGGCCATGCGGGCGAGGCTCCAGTCGGCGCGTGGATCGGCGCAGACCGCGTCCTGCACCCGGTGCAGGGCGGGATGGAGGTGGTGCCGGTTCGCAAGCATCGGCGAGAGCTCCGGATCCTGCGCGCCGCGCCGCAGGTAGACGACCATCACCTGCGCGACCGAAGCGGCAATCGCCTCGCCGCAATGTTCGGCGATCAGCGCCAGCACCAGGTCGATGCCGGCCGTGATGCCGGCGCTGCTGGCCAGCGCGCCGTCGAGCACGAAGACGCGGTTGGCCTGGACGTCGGCGCGAGGCGCGGCGTCGCGCAGCGCATCGAGCGCCTCATGGTGGGTGGTGCAGCGGCGACCGTCCAGCAGCCCCGCCCGCGCCGCCAGCAGCGCGCCGGCGCAGATGCTCAGCAGCCGGCCCTGGCCACCGGCCAGCAGCGCGGTGCCTTCGCGATGCAGCCAGCGCTCGATGCGCAGGTCGTCCTCCCGGTCAACGGTAGCCGCCGGCGGATCGTCCGGATGCGGATGGCGTCGGCCGCTCAGGATCAGCCAGTCCCGCGCGCCGAGCGCCGGCAGCGGCTCGAGCGCGGCGAGCGTCAACCCCACCGAGGTCGAGGTCGAATCGCTCGCGGCGCAGTAGCGCAGCTTGAACGCCTCCGGCTCGCCGCGTCGGCGCAGTGCCTGGTTCGCGAGCCGCAGCGCTTCGGCGGCGCCGGCCAGGTCGAGCAGCAGCGTGTGGCGCTCGACCAGGATCCAGACGTCGAGGGGTCCGGCGTCCGGGTCGGCCTCCAGGTCGGTGTCCATGAGGTCGCCCGCGGCGCGAACGGAGTCGGAAAGGGACATCGCCGCAGTATGCGCTCAGGCGGCGCGCGCGAGCGCCTGCTCGACGCTCACGATGTCGGCGAAGCGGCCTTGCAGGGCGACTTCGGTGCGCAGCTTGAGGTCGTCGACGCCGACCACGACGCCGCTGGCGTGCGGGATGGGGAAGGTGTGCGTCGCCTCGGTCACATAGTCGACGGTCCAGCCCTCGTCGCTGGCGTGGCGGGTGGTGGTCTCGCAGCACTGCTCGGTGCGGATGCCCGCGACGATCAGCCGGCGGATGCCGTGCTCGGTCAGCCACACCGACAGGCCGGTGCCGACCAGCGCGCTGTGGCGGCGCTTGAGGAATTCGGCGGCGATGGGCACCTGCGCCAGGCCGTCGAGCGGGCGGACGTGGCCGCTGACCAGCGAGAAGGGGTTGTCCGCCGTCTCCGGACCGTCGCTGTGGAGGATGCGGATGATCGGCAGGCCGCGGGCCGCGGCGCCGTCGAGCAGGGCGTTGGTGCGCTCCTGGAACGCCGGCCAAGTGGCCTCGTCCCAGTAGGGGCGATGGCGGAAGGATTCCTGGACGTCGATCAGCAGGACGGCGGTCGTGGGGGCAGCGGTGGCGGCGGCGTGAGAGGCGGTGGTCATCGAGGACTCCATCGGGGGGTTGATGGGCGTCATCGTGCCGGCGACCGCGCCCGCCGTCGCGCCGCCGGCGGACCAGTCGCGGTCAAATCAGGACATCGGTCCTCAGTCTTCGCGCGTCACCCGCTGGGCCAGCGGCAGCTTGGCCTCGACGTCCAGCGCGTCCCAGCCCTTGCGGCCGATGCGGCGCAGCGTGTCGATGTTAGCCTCGTAGATCGCGTCGGTGTCGGGCATGGTCTCGACGGCGCGCTCGATGCTCTCCTCGCGCAGCACGTGCAGCGTGGGGTAGGGCGACCGGTTGCTGAAGTTGTCGACGTCGTCCGCCTCGGTGCCGTCGAACTGGTAGTCGGGGTGGAAGCTCGCGACCTGCAGCACGCCGTCCAGGTCCAGGTCTTCCACCAGCGCATCGGCCGCGCCGAGGAAGTCGTTGAAGTCCAGGAAGTCGTTCAGCACCCAGGGATGGACCAGCAGCGTGGTCTCGGTCTCGTCCGGATCGGCGCGGTTGAGCGAGAGCAGCTCATGCGCCAGGTCCTTGAGCAGATCCTCCGGCGTGCGCGCCGCGCTGACCACGGTGCGCAGCCGCTGGTTCACCTCGACGCTCTTGGCGAAGGGGCACAGGTTCAGGCCGATCACCGCCCGCTGCAACCAGCGGTGGGTGTCGTCGAGAACGGTCTTTTCCTGGTCGGGCGCGATCGGAGCGGTCATCGGGCGGAAGCGGGTCGTTGTCGTGAAAGGCGGCGCGCAGGCTCAGGCCTGGGCGGGCCGGGGCTGCTTGAACCAGGCGTCCACCAGCCGGACCCACATCGAGCCGCCCAGCGGGATCAGCTCGTCGTTGAAGTCGTAGCTCGGGTTGTGCAGCATGCAGGGGCCCAGGCCGTGGCCGCCTTCGCGGTGGCTGCCGTCGCCGTTGCCGATCAGGAAATAGCAGCCCGGCACTTCCTGGAGGTAGTAGCTGAAGTCTTCGGCGCCCATCGTGGGCTCGAACTCCTGCACGTTGGGCGCGCCCAGCATCTCGGTCAGCACGCCGCGGACGAACGCGGTCTCGGCGGCGTGGTTGATCGTTGGCGGGTAGTTGCGGTGGAACGAGAACTCGCACTGGACCTCGAAGGCGTCGCCGGTGGCCTCGGTGATCTGCTTCATGCGGCGTTCGATCAGGTCCAGCGTCTCCAGCGTGAAGGTGCGGACGGTGCCCTGCAGCTCGCAGCTTTCAGGGATCACGTTGGTGGCCTCGCCGGCATGGATCATCGTCACCGAGATCACGCCCGCGTCGATCGGCCGCTTGTTGCGGGTGATGATGGTCTGGTAGGCCTGCACCAGGTGCGCGGCCACGACCACCGGGTCGGTGCCCAGGTGCGGCATCGCGCCGTGCGCGCCCTTGCCCTTGATGCGGACCTTGAACTCGTTGCTCGAGGCGAAGACCGGTCCGCTCTTGAGCGCGAACTGCCCGGCGGCCATGCCCGGCCAGTTGTGGATGCCGAACATGGCTTCCATCGGGAACTTGGTGAACAGGCCGTCCTTGATCATCTCGCGGGCGCCGCCGCCGCCTTCCTCCGCCGGCTGGAAGACGACGTAGACGGTGCCGTCGAAGTCGCGTTGCGCCGCCAGGTGCTTGGCCCCTGCCAGCAGCATCGCCGTGTGGCCGTCGTGGCCGCACGCGTGCATCTTGCCGGGGTGCTTGCTGGCGTGGGGGAAGGTGTTGTGCTCGGTGATCGGGAGCGCGTCGATGTCGGCGCGCAGCCCCAGCGTGCGGCCGCTGGCGCCGCCGTCGCGGCCCCGGATGATGCCGACCACGCCGGTCTTGCCCAGGCCGCGGTGGACCTCGATGCCCCAGTCGGTCAGGGCCTGGGCCACCACGTCGGCGGTGCGGTCCTCGTGGAAGCAGAGTTCAGGATGCGCGTGCAGGTCACGTCGCAGCTTGGCGATGGCCGGGGCGTCGGCCAGGATGGGTTCGATCAGCTTCATGTGCGGGCACTCCGATGTCGTCGCGACAGCGCGTCGGGCTTGCCGCGAGCCAGAAAGGCCGCGGCGCCGCTCAGGGCGGCGCCGCTGTGTCGGACCAGTGTACCCGCGGGGCCGGATCGGCGCCGTCGGCGGCGTGCGATCCCAGGCCAGGGTCTGCCCGGGGCGACCCGGGGAGCGGAGGTCAGCGCTTCACGCGCCCGTCGTTGGTCAGCATGGTCATCTCGACGAAGCTCGAGCCCACATGCTTGTTGGGCTTGAAGTTCACGTTGAAGCCGCCGACGTTGTAGTTCGACAGCGTGTCCAGCGCCGCGACCAGGCCCTCGCGGGTCGGACGGGCCATGCGGCGCAGGCCTTCGCTGAGGACCTTGGCGCCGATGTAGCCCTCGATGGCGGTGTAGTTGAACTTCTGGCCGGCCTTGGTGGCGGCCTGCTGGTACTCGTGGACCACGCCGACCTGCGTGCCGAACGGGTAGGGCATGACCTGGCTGACGACCACGCCCATCGCGTCCGCGCCGAGCTCGTCCAGCAGCGACTGGGTGCCCACGAAGGACACGTTGTAGAACACGCCGCCGTAGCCGGCCTTGCGCGCGGCGCGGATGAAGGCGGCGCAGCTCTTGTACGCGCTGATCATCACGATCGCCTCGGGCGGCGGACCGCTCTGCACCAGGTCCTTGACCGCCTTGGCGACATCGATGCTGTTGCGCTCGACGGTGGACATGGCCTGCGGCTGGAGCGACAGCGGCTTCATCGCGCGCAGCACGCCGTCCAGGCCGGCCTTGCCGTAGGCGTCGTTCTGATGGAAGACGGAGATGCGCATCAGGCCCAGCTGGGTCAGCTGCTTCACGATCAGGGCGGTCTCGTCGTAGTACGAAGCCCTCACGTGGTAGACCCACGGGCTGAACGGGTCGCGCAGCGCCTCGGCGCCGGTGAAGGGGGCGACGAAGGGGATCTTGGCCTGGTTCACCAGCGGCAGCGCGGCCAGCGAGGTCGGCGTGCCGACGTAGCCGAACAGCGCGAAGACGTCGTCCGCGATCAGCTTCTCGGTGTTGGCCTTGCAGCGGTCGGGCTCGTAGCCGTCGTCCAGCGTGCGCAGTTCGATGGTCGTGCCGTTGACGCCGCCGGCGGCGTTCTGGGCGTCGAAGAACAGCTTGGCGCCGGCCTGCATCTGGATGCCCAGCTGGGCGGCCGCGCCGGTCAGCGGCACCGACTGGCCCAGCACCAGGCGTTTGCCTTGCGCGCGGACGGCCGTCGGGAGGGGCAGGGTGGCGAGCGCGCCCAGGGCGCTGGCGGAGGCGAGAAGTTGGCGGCGATCCAAGGGGGACTCCCAGAGGGTGCGAATTGATATTGTGGCGTCCGCCGGACGGCAAGCGCGCCAGGAGGCTCGACACGACCTATTTCGGCCTCCTGGCGCGCGAGCTTAGCGGTTCATGCGGGGGGCGCTGTCGCTGACTCGGGTAAGAAAAGGAAAGGGTGTGGCGCCTGTGCAATAGTTGACGCCTGTTGTCCGTGCTCTCTGAACCCATCGTGAACCTCCTGCCACAAACCGCCGATCGCGGCACACGCATCGTCAAGGGCGCCTGCCCGCACGATTGTCCGGACACCTGCGCGCTGCGCGTCACGGTCGAGGACGGCAGGGTCGTGAAGGTGCAGGGGCAGCCCGAGCATCCGAGCACCCATGGCGCGCTGTGCACGAAGGTGTCGCGCTACCCCGAGCGGACGTACCACGAGGAGCGGGTGCTGCATCCGCTCAAGCGCGTCAGCGCGAAGCACGAGGCACCGCGATTCGAGCGCATCGGCTGGGACCAGGCGATCGCCGAGATCGCCGGCCGGCTCAAGGCCATCGCGGCGCGTGATCCGCAGGCGATCCTGCCGTACAGCTATGCCGGCACGATGGGGCTGCTGCAGGGCGAGGCGATGGCGGGGCGCTTCTTCAACCGGCTGGGCGCGTCCTGCCTGGACCGCACGATCTGCGCGTCGGCGGGCGGCGCGGGGCTGGTGGCGACCTACGGGCACAAGGTCGGCATGCACCTGCCGCACTTCGCCGAGTCCCGGCTGATCGTGATCTGGGGCAGCAACTCGATCGCCTCCAACCTGCATTTCTGGACCTTCGCCAACCAGGCCAAGCGCAACGGCGCCAAGCTGGTCTGCATCGATCCTCGCAAGACCGAAACCGCCGACAAGTGCCATCAACACCTGGCACTGCTGCCGGGCACGGACGGCGCGCTGGCGCTGGGGCTGATGCACGAACTGATCGCCAACGACTGGCTCGACCACGACTACCTCGCCCGCTACGTGGACGGCTGGGACGAACTGCGCGCGCGGGCGCTCGCGTGGACGCCCGAGCGCACGGCGGCCGAATGCGGCCTCGCGGCCGACGAAGTCCGCGGCCTGGCCCGGGACTACGCGACGCTGGCACCGGCAGCGATCCGGCTGAACTACGGCATGCAGCGCGTGCGCGGCGGCGGCAACGCGGTGCGGCTGATCGCGCTGCTGCCGTGCCTGACCGGCGCCTGGCGCCATCGCGCGGGCGGGCTGCTGCTGTCGAGTTCGGGCTGGTTCGCGCCGTTCAGGAACCCGGCCCTGGAGCGCCCGGACCTGCGCGCCGGGCGTCCGTCGCGGACGATCAACATGAGCACGATCGGCGACGACCTGCTGCGGGCGTCCTCCCCCGGATTCGGTCCGAAGGTGGAGGCGCTGATCGTCTACAACAGCAACCCGGTCGCGGTGGCGCCGGAGTCGCCGAAAGTGGTAGCGGGCTTCCAGCGGGAGGACCTGCTGACGGTGGTGCTCGAGCACTTCATGACGGACACCGCCGACCTGGCCGACTACGTGCTGCCGGCGACGACGCAGATGGAGCACCTGGACATCCACACCAGCTACGGTCACACCGACGTGCTGGTGAACGAGCCGGCGATCGCGCCGGTGGGCGAGGCCCGGCCGAACACGCAGGTCTTCCGTGCACTCGCGGCGGCGATGGGCTTCGACGACCCTGCCTTCCACGACGATGACGAGGCGCTGCTGCGGCAGGCCTTCCGCGACGAGGTGGATCTTGCCGAGCTGCGCGAGCGCGGCTGGTTCAAGCTGCCGCTGCCGGAGGCGCCGTTCGCCGAGGGCGGCTTCCCGTCGGCGACCGGCAAGGCCGACGCGCGCGGCGCGGACTACGTGCCCAACTACGAGAGCCGGACGAGCGATCCGGCGCTGGCGGCGCGATATCCGCTGGCGATGATCTCGCCGCCGGCGCGCAATCACCTGAACAGCACCTTCGTGAACGTGAAGAGCCTGCGTGACATCGAGGGCGAGCAGGTCCTCGAGATGAGCGCCGCCGACGCCGCGGCGCGCGGCCTCAGCGACGGCCAGCTGGTGCGCGTGTTCAACGATCGCGGCAGCTATGCCTGCCGGCTGGACGTCAGCGCGCGCGCCCGCGAGGGCGTCGTGCACGGGCTCGGCATCTGGTGGCGCAAGCTGGGCGCCGACGGCCGCAACGTCAACGAGGTGACTCACCAGCGGCTGACGGACCTGGGGCGCGCGCCGTGCTTCTACGACTGCCTGGTCGATGTGGCCGCGGCCTGAGCGTCGCGGGAAGACTCACCGAACGATGTCCGGAACGATGCTTGGAAGGATGACGCAGCGCGCGCGACGTTGGCTCCTGGCCCTGCTGGCCGCGCCGTTGCTGCTGGCGATGACGGCGCTCGGCGGTTGCGCGCAGCTGTCGTACTACGGGCAGTCGCTGTCGGGGCACCTGTCGCTGGTGCGCTCGGCCAAGCCGGTCGATGAGTGGCTGGGTCAGCAAGACCTGGATCCGGAAGTGCGCAGGCAGCTCGAGTTGTCGAAGTCGCTGCGCGCCTATGCGTCGTCGGAGCTGAAGCTGCCGGACAACGACAGCTACCGCCGCTACGCCGACCTGAAGCGCGGCGCGGCGGTGTGGAACGTGGTCGCGACGCCGGAGCTGAGCCTGCAGCTCAAGACCTGGTGCTATCCGGTCATGGGTTGCGCGGGCTACCGCGGCTACTTCGATCCGCACGATGCGCGGGAGCTGGCGCAGGAACTGCGCAAGGACGGTTTCGAGCCCTACGTCTACGGTGTGCCGGCCTATTCGTCGCTGGGATGGAGCAACTGGCTGGGTGGCGATCCGCTGCTGAACACCTTCATCCGTTATCCCGAAGCGCAGCTGGCGCGGATGATCTTCCACGAGCTGGCGCACCAGGTGGCGTATGCCAACGACGACACCGCGTTCAACGAGAGCTTCGCGACGGCGGTGGAGCAGATCGGCGTGGCGCGCTGGCTGAAGGACCGACCCGAGGCGCTGCGCGACGACGAGCAGTCGCGGCGTCGCCAGGACGAGATCCAGGTCCTGCTCAAATCGACGCGGGAGCAGTTGCAGGAGGTGTTCCGCAGCACGGCCAGCGACGACGAGAAGCGCGCGGGCAAGGCCGCGGCCTTCGCGAAGCTGCGCGCGGACTACGAGGCGATCAAGCGCGACCGCTGGAATGGCGACACCCGTTTCGACCGCTGGGTGCTGGGCCTGAACACGCCGGCGCTGGCGATCCAGGGCAGCTACACGGACCTGGTGCCGGACTTCGTCCGGCTCTTCGAGCGGCAGGGCGCGGACTGGCCGCGCTTCTATGCCGAGGTGCAGCGGCTGGCGAAGCTGCCGAAGGAGGAGCGGCGGGCGGCGTTGGCGCGCTGAACCGCGCGCGCCGCGTCGTCGTCAATGCGCTGCCGGAAACGACAAGGCCGCCCTCGCGGGGCGGCCTCAAGGCATGACCGGCGCTGGCGCCGGCCCTCAGGGGTTTACTTCAGGCCTTCGACCAGATCGATGTAGTCCTGCATCGCCTGATCGTTGGTCTTGCCCTCGAGCGTCTTCCAGGCGTCCCACTTCGCGCGGTTGACGAAGTCCGTCATGCCGGGACGATCGCCCTCGACATCGCCGGTGGTCGCCTGCTTGAACAGCGCGTACAGCTTCAGCAGCGTCTGGTTGTCCGGGCGCTCGGGCAGATTCTTGGAATCGGCGACGGCGGCGTCGAATTGGTCCTTCAGGCTCATGGTGTGTCTCCCGTGGCGGTGAGCAGGGCGTCCCGTTGGCGACAATCGGGACGGACGGCCGCGATGTTACCCATCCCACCCCCAGGTTCGGACTGGGGCCGCCTCTCTAGATGGCGGATGATCCGGCTTCATCGCCCCGTCACTCGTCCCGTCCCCCGTTCCGTCGATCCCCTTCCTCTTCGCACAGTCCGTCCAGGAGACCGCATTGCCCACCCCCGCCGCGTCCAGATCTGCCCCCCCGCGCAGCGCCAAGCCCAAGTCATCGGAGGCCGCCTCCGCAACGCGTGCGCCCGCCGCGAAGACGGTGGGCAAGGCTGGCGGGAACGGGAGTGGGAAAGGAAACGGGAAGGGCGCGGAGGCCGGGGGCGTCGAGCGTCCTGTCGGCCTCCCGCAGGGCGCCGAGCCGATGTCCAAGGTCGACACGGCCTGGCTGCGCCTGGACACCGAAGCCAATCGCATGATCATCCACGGCGTGCTGCTGCTGAAGCCGCATGTCGCGCTCGACGACCTGCGTGCGCGCGTCACCGAACGGCTGCTGCGCTTTCCGCGCTTCCGGCAGCGCGTCGTCGAAGCCGGCGACCGCGCCTGGTGGGTCGAGGACGCCGAGGTCGACATCACGCGCCACGTCGTGCCCGAGACCCTGAACCGCCGCCGCGGACGTCCGCTCGAAGGCGCACTGCAGGATCGCCTGGCCGATCTCGCCGCCGAGCCGCTCGACCCTGCGCGCCCGCTTTGGCAGCTGCATCTGATCGAGCATTACGACGGCAGCAGCGCGCTCATCGCGCGCGTGCATCACTGCATCGCCGACGGCATCGCGCTGATCGCGGTGCTGCTGTCGATCACCGACGGCGGTGATGTGCCGGCGGCTCTGCCGACGACGAAGTCGGGCCAGGCCGGGAAAGGGCGCAAGGGCGCGAAGACCGCCGTCGACGATGCCGAGCCCGAATGGCTCGCCGACGCGATGGTCAAGCCGATCAACGCCTGGACCGTCCGCGAGATCCAGGCGCACGCCGGATCCGGGCAGCCGGACGCCTCGCCGGCCGAGCGTCTGGGCAAGCAGGTGCTCAAGGACGCCGCCGCGCTCACCGAAGCGCCGGACGATGCGAAGACCCGCCTCAAGGGCAAGGCCGGGCGCGCCAAGCGCGTCGCCTGGGGCGCGCCGCTGCCGCTGGACGCCGTCAAGGCGGTCGGCAAGTCGATGAACGTCTCGGTGAACGACGTGCTGTTGAACTGCGTCGCCGGCGCGCTGGGGCTCTACCTGCGCGAGCATGGCGACGACACGGAGGGGCAGGAGATCCGCGCGCTGGTGCCGGTGAACCTGCGCCCGCTGGAAACGGCGTGGCAACTGGGCAACCGCTTCGGCATGGTGCCGCTGCCGCTGCCGGTGGGCATCACGAATCCGGTCAAGCGGCTCTACGCCGTGCATGCGCAGACGCAGGCGCTCAAGAACAGTCTGCAGCCGGCCTTGGCCATGGGCCTGATGGCGACCTCGGGGTCGGTCGAGAAGGCCGCGCAGCGGGCGATGCTGAAGACGCTCTCGCGCAAGGCCACCGCGCTGATGACCAACGTGCCGGGGCCGGCGCAGGCCTTGCAGCTGTGCGGCTCGGCCGTCGAACGCGTGATGTTCTGGGCGCCGCAGGCGGGCGACATGAGCCTGGGCATCAGCATCCTGACCTATGCCGGTCAGGTGCAGTTCGGCCTGATCGCCGACGCCGGCCTGTGTCCCGATCCGGAGCGCATCGTGGCCCACTTCGGGCCCGAGTTCCAGCAACTGCTCACGCTCGCGCTGATGCTGCCGTGGGAGGTCAAGGACTGACCCCACGCAGGACGCCATGCAAAACGCCGCCCGTGGGCGGCGTTCGTCATTCCGGAAGATCGTGCTTCGAAGTCAGGCCTTCGCGGCCGACGTCCGAAGTCCGATCCCGGATCCGCTCACTTGGCGGCGGCGGCCTTCTTGGCCGGTTGCGGGCGGCCCGCGGCGGTCGGGTAGGCGGACATCACGCGGACCGGGTCGGCGCTGGCCAGGTACTCGGCGTACTGCGTCTGGCCGCAGGAGACGGCCTGGCCGGCGGTGGCTTCGCCGCGGTACTCGCCGCGGTTGTAGACGAAGCGGTACTCGTTGGCGGCGGCGGGCTGCTCGAACTTCACGGCGTGCTGGGTGGCGCACTCGGCGCGCAGGGCCTTGGCGTCGGCGTTCTCGGCGGTGGCGGCGTGGGCCATCGGGGCGATCAGGGCCAGCAGGGCGGCGGTGGTCAGGAGGCGCTTCATGGAATCGGTCCCTTGATGTCGGTGAATACGATATCCCTAATTTATAGGGTGTCGTTTTCCGCCGCCAACCGCGACCAGGGGGTCCGGCTTCGCACGAATCCAGGGTTTGTGCGGAGGGCCGGACCCCGGCTTGCTGCTAGCCGTGTGGCGCGTCAATCGAGCGCGCGCTATCCCATCGGGACTCGCAGGTTTGCCAGGTCGCGATGCCCCAGACGATGCCGAGGCCGAGGAACATCGCCGCCAGGACGAGCCAGCGAGTCAGCGAGAGCGAGGTGTCCCTGAAGATCACCAGGCCCACAGTTGGCGCCGCCAGCACAGGTCCCATCCGCAGCAGGCCGTAGCGCATGACGAACCCCGACGGACCCAGCGTCCGAAGTCGCTCCCAGTCGACCATCAAGGACGACGGGCTCCAAGGCGCGATGCTGCGGCTCGAACCTGGCGAGGCGTCGGGCTTTACCGAACCTTGCATGAGGCCATCCAGCCGCCAAAGGCACCGCCCAATCCTCCGACGACGATGCCGAGGAGTCCACCGGCGCTGCCTGCGATCGCTCCACCCACCATCCCACCAGCGATGGAGTTCGAGCAGCTGTCGCCGCCGCCCCCGCCATGTAGCTGCTCCCGCCCATGCCCCCGCTGACTTGATCGATCTCCTTTTGGGTCAGTTCTTGAAACATGCTCAATGCTCCGTAAAGGTCAGCGGCAAAGTCGCCGCCCCTGAACCGTATTCATCGAGCTTCAGGCGCGCATGGCTCAAGCCAGTCAATCTGACTGACAGAGATGAGTCAACTGGCGAGAGGTTTGACAAACATCAAGCGAGCGTCGAGTCCCGATGGCGGAACTCGCCCGATCATCCTTGGGAGGCGCCGCCCGCCTGCGGCTGATACTTCCCCGCCAACTGGAACAGGTGGTCGCGCGAGGTCGGTTCCAGGTAGGGCAGCAGCAGCCCCAGCACGTGGAAGGCGCCGCGCATCAGCGCTTCGCCGGCCTGCTCGGGCTCGAGCGCGTTGCGCGGATCGCGCACGTATTCGTAGCTCAGCCAGTAACTCAGCAGCACCACCATCGCGTTGGCCGTCGGCACCGCCTCGCGGACCTGCATCGTCAGCGCGCCGCTGGCCTGCAGCCCGCCCAGCAGCCCCACCATCGCCTGCGTCTTCTGCTCCAGCACATGCTGGAAGTGCGTCTCCAGCTTGCGGTTCTTCGACAGCAGGTCGTTGAGGTCGCGGTACAGGAAGCGGTGCTGCCAGATCAGCTCGAACAGCATGTGGAAGAACAGCCAGGCGTCCTCCACGTTGCGCACGTTGCCCACCGCGCCCAGCAGCTCCGACAAGGCCTTGTCGTAGCGGTTGAAGAGGGCGTTGATCAGCTCGTCCTTGGCCGGGTAGTGGTAGTACAGGTTGCCGGGCGAGATGCCGAGCTCCGCCGAAATCAGCGTGGTGGAGACGTTCGGCTCGCCGAAGCGGTTGAACAGGTCCAGCGTGACTTCGAGGATGCGTTCGGCAGTGCGGCGCGGCTTCTTGGTGGCCATGGGCCCGGGGGCGTTGAGGGGTGGACGGCGGGGGA
>CBIHMU010000024.1:0-71883 GCA_966211105.1 uncultured Burkholderiales bacterium | reverse complement strand
GGGATGGAGCCATCTTCTCTGGAAATCAACGTCTCGGAGAAACCGGGCAGGTCAGAAGCCTTTACCCGGCACATGCAACCATGAACCCCTGCAAACAGAGGACTGCATGGCTGCGCAGTCGCCGGAGCCCTAATGTGACGCCACGTGAGCTATCGACGGCTCAGAAGGTGGCGGACAAGCAAGCGCGCCTGCGCCGAAATTGCGCGGGCCGCCGCGGCACAACTGGACAAAAGCAGTCATGCAACCCGAAGTTCTACCGGAAGACCGTGTCGCGAGCAGCCAGTACCGAGCTGCTCAATACGTACGCATGTCCACCGAGCATCAGCAGTACTCGACGGAGAACCAAGCCGACAAGATCCAGGAATACGCGCTCCGGCGGGGAATAGAAATCGTCCGGACCTACGCGGATGAGGGCAAGAGCGGTCTGCGGATTGATGGGCGGGAAGCGCTGCAGCGTCTGCTGAAGGACGTTGAAAGCGGCGACGCCGACTTCAACGTAATTCTCGTGTACGACGTTAGTCGCTGGGGTAGGTTCCAAGATGCGGACGAGAGCGCGTACTACGAGTACATGTGCCGCCGAGCGGGTATTCAAGTCTGCTACTGCGCGGAACAATTCGAGAACGATGGGTCTCCAGTTTCCACAATCGTAAAGGGCGTCAAGCGCGCCATGGCTGGCGAGTACAGCCGGGAACTCTCGGCCAAGGTCTTCGCCGGCCAGTGTCGGCTAATTGAACTGGGCTATCGTCAAGGCGGTCCCGCTGGCTACGGGCTTCGCAGAGTGCTCATCGACCAACTCGGCAACGTGAAGAGCGAGCTCGCGCGTGGGGAGCAGAAGAGCCTGCAGACTGACCGAGTCATCCTAGTCCCGGGGCCCGCACACGAGATTCAAGTCGTCAACGACATCTACCGATGGTTCATCGACAGTGGACTGCACGAAGTGGAGATCGCAAAGCGGCTGAACGATGCAGGCTCACTGACTGACCTTGGCCGGGGCTGGACGAGAGCCACCGTGCGAGAAGTCCTGAGCAATGAGAAGTACATCGGGAACAACGTCTACAACCGTGTGTCGTTCAAACTAAAGAAGCACCGCGTTGTGAACGAGCCAGAGATGTGGATACGAAAGGATGGAGCCTTTGATAGCGTCGTTCCCTCCGATGTCTTCTACACCGCGCAGGGGATTCTTCGCGCACGGGGCCGTCGCTTCAGCGACGAGGAGTTGCTTGAGAAACTCCGAGGCCTCTATCAGCGCCGCGGGTTCCTTTCTGGCCTCATCATCGATGAGTCCGAAGGGATGCCGTCGTCCGCTGCATACGTGCACCGCTTCGGCAGCCTGATCCGAGCGTACAAAGCGGTGGGGTTCACTCCCGACCGGGACTACCAGTTCCTGGAGGTGAACAAATTCCTCCGCCGCATGCACCCAGAGGTGGTGGCCTCAACCGAGCGTGAAATTGCAAACCTGGGCGGAACGCTGGCGCGAGACCCAGCGACAGACCTTCTAGAAGTGAACAGGGAGTTCACGGTGTCTGTGGTGCTATCCCGATGCCAGGACCATGGCAACGGTCGCCGTCGGTGGAAGGTTCGTTTCGATACGAGCCTGGCGCCGGACATAACAGTTGCCGTGAGGCTTGGCTCGGACAACCAAGTCATCCAGGACTACTTCCTGTTGCCGCGGCTAGATTTCGGCCTGCCCCGTATCAGTTTGGCGGATCACAACGGGTTTGAGTTCGAGAGCTACCGCTTCGACACCCTGGACTATCTCCACGGCATGGCTGAACGCGCGAGATTCAGGAGAGCGGCATGACGGCGGATCAGCCAGCGCCTGAACTTCAGATGATCCCTATCGATCGCATTCAGGTGCTGAACCCCCGTGAACGCAACACGCATGTCTTCGATGAGATCGTGGCGAACATCAAGGCGCTCGGGCTGAAGAAACCAATCACCGTCACGCCGCGTTCGGACTCTCACGGCGACTTCTTCCTCTTGATCTGCGGTGAAGGCCGCCTGAAGGCCTTCCGAACGCTCGGCCAGACCGAGATTCCGGCGATGGTCGTGAAGGTGGGCGATGAGGATGCGCTGATCATGAGCCTGGCCGAGAACATCGCGCGTCGGCAAGGGCGTCCCCTCGAACTGTTGGCGGGGATAGAGCGGCTCAAGACGCAGGGATATGACCGGCGCACCATCGCCAACAAAACCGGACTGACCCCAGACTATGTCTACGGCATCCTAGACTTGCTCGAATCCGGCGAAGAGCGCCTTCTCGTGGCCGTCGAGCGTGGCCATATGCCGCTCAATGTGGCGCTGACCATCTCGCGCGCGGGGTCCGAAGAGAAGGACGTGCAGCACGCCCTTCAGGAGGCCTACGAATCCGGTCAGCTCCGGGGAAGCCAACTACTTGAGACTCGCAAGCTGTTGGAGCGTCGAAGAACTCTGGGCAGGACCGCGGGGAAGTATGGACCGCGAAAACCTGGCGGCGTGACCTCGGCCAGTCTTGTTAGGACTTATCAGCAGGAGGTTGAGCGCCAGCGGATCATGGTCCGCAAAGCCGAACTAGCCCAACAGCGGCTGTTGTTCGTGACCGAGGCTCTTCGTCAACTACTGGCCGACGAGAATTTCGTCAACCTGCTGCGTGCCGAAGGACTCGACACCCTGCCAAAGTACATGGCGGATCGCGTCTGGCCGTTGGGGAGAGCCGCGTGAGCAATCCACTTCTCGGCTTCATCCCAGAGCCGATCGCGGTTCCCTTCGAGAAATTGCTTCCGACTCACCGTCTACCGGACGGTCTGGACGCCGCAAAGAGATTCGCTCGGGTAAAGAGTTCGATCACTGCGGTGGGGCTGATTGAGCCACTGACCATCGGACCTGTCGATCGCGCCATCGGCGCTCACATGATCATCGATGGGCACATCCGAGTTCACGCGATGAAAGAACTTGGGTTCGTCGACGCGCTGTGCTTGGTCGCTACCGACGATGAGACCTACACATACAACAACAGGGTTAACCGGCTTTCGTCGGTCCAAGAGCATCTGATGCTCAAACGAGCGGTGCAACGCGGCGTTTCACCGGCACGCCTGGCCCAAGCGCTTTTCGTGGACCTCAGCCATATCCAAAAGAAGCTCAACTTGCTAGACGGGATCTGCATGGAGGCCGCCCAGCTGCTGAAGGATCAGCAGTTCTCTCCCAACATCGGAGCAGTCATCCGCAAGATGAAACCAACGCGGCAGATTGAGTGTGTGGAGCTGATGGTAGCGGCGCACAAGCTCTCGGTCTCCTATGCCAACGCTCTGTTGATGGCGACGCCCGCGGCGATGCTGGTCAACGAGCAGAAGCCGAAAAGATTGGCCGGACTTACCGCTGAGCAGATGGCGAAGATGGAAAAAGAGATGGGCAACGTCCATGGGCAGTTCAAGTCCATCGAGCATTCATACGGACAGGACGTGCTGAACCTTGTCCTTGCAAAGGGATACCTAACGAAGCTGTTAGAGAACGAGGCCGTGTTCAAGTTCCTGTCTGCACGACAACCGGAGGTGCTGCGGGAGTTCTCCAACCTCGTCGAGGTCGAATCGTTGGACAAGTAGATGACCGACGAAATCAGGCGAACGTTGAGCAGCTCCCAGGCTGAGGCGCTGATGCGATGGTCTGGGGAAACGGGCGGCACGGCGCACTGCCCGGTTCCGGTGCCTGATCCCGCATGCTTTTACGGTCTGGTTGGTGAGGTTGCCAAGGAGGGAAGTGAAGGGGCCGAGACCAATCCGATTGCAATCGCAGGCAACTTCATTGCCTACCTTTCGTGTGCGGTCGGCCGTTGCCCCCACCTCGCGGTGGGCAACAGCATCCATCATCCTCGCCTCTTCTTCCTTCACGTGGGCCGGTCTGGCCGCGGACGGAAGGGAGACGCCCTCTCCTTGGTCATGCGCATTGAGGAAGCTGTGCGCCGGCGCGGTGCTGAGCTAGCGCCTCAAATCCACAGGGGAGGCCTGTCCAGCCGGGAAGGTCTGGCCGCCCTCATCCACGACGGGTATCGCATCGGTAAAGAGCAGGTTTCGGCGGTCGCGGACAAGCGGCTGTGGGTTGTGGAGTCCGAGTTTGCAAACGTACTCCAGCAAAGCCGACGAGGCGGCAACACGCTGTCTGCCGCATTGAGGGATTGCTGGGATGGCGTGGACCTCAAACCGGCAACGAAGACGAACCGCGTCCAAGCGAGCCGACCGCACGTATGCCTATGCGGGGCAATTTCTCCAGTTGAGCTACTCGCTTTGATCCAGCAGCGAGACTTGCTCAACGGCTTCGTGAACCGCTTTCTCGTCGCTTGGGGCGAGCGAACTAGCATCGAGGCATTCCCTCGCCGAGCCACCCAGGACGTCGTGGATGAGCTGTCCGGCAAGGTGGTCGATGTTGTCGAGTTCGTGCGCACGCTGAAGGATGCAGACGATGAAGGCGCCATGGCGATGGCGGCCGGCGCCCGTAGTCGTTATGCAGGGACCTACCAGACCGAACTCTGCCCCGATCTTGGTTCTGGCATCGTCGACAGCCTGTTGGAACGACGGGCCCCGATGCTGCTGCGCTTGGCCATGCTATTTGCACTCACGGACTGCAGCTTGGTGATAGAGGAGCGTCACGTGGATGCCGCGACCGCCTGGATCCGATACTTCACGGACTCCGTCCTCTTTGTCTTCGCGGGTGGACGGCCGCAGGCTACTCCGCCACAGATCGTTTGGGCGGCACGACGGATCGCAGACTTCCTCGCGCGCCACGGAAGCGCCTCTCGACGAGACCTCTTGGTGGACTGTTTTGGTCGGCACCAGCCTGCCTCAGTGATCGACGCGGCTATCGCTCACTTGATCAGTGGCGAGACTACCAAGATCGACATCGAGGTTCGAGCCAGAGCGCCCGGTTCGGTTGGTCGGTCGGCAACCATCTACCGGCTGCGTAGTGATTCCACCAGCTGAGTTCGCCTGTTCACGCTCGCCGCAGAGCACGCTAATGGCACGTAAGTCGCATAGTTCGCAAAGTTCGCTGCGCCTGTTGGTGAGAGGACGCTTCAAACTTCTCGCTGGGATGTCGATGTTGACGACACGCCGCGCCCCCCGCAACGGAGACCCATCGGCGACCTTCGAAGGGCAGGCGAAGCGGACCGGCTCGCCTGATCCTATCCGCGTGAGTCCCGCTCAAATGGCTCGCCCACGCAAGCAGTAAGTGTTCCGTAGCTCAACCCAAGCGGTCGTTGGCAAGCCCGCAAGTGGCGCCGGTAGGTCAGCTACGAAGCTTGCCGATATGTGTGAGCACTCGGGGGCGCTGAGCGACGTCTCGCGGCCGGTGCAGGTGTGGCTCTCAAGTGAAATTTCTGCACGATCTTACTTGGAGAGCCGTAACCGTCAGCCTCGTTCCGACGACAGCCCGAACATGGGAAGTGAAACGTCTCAGTTTTTGCGATCCTTGGGAGGGTTGGAATCGTTCCCATAGCTATCGCTGTCGCGGATTGACCCGTCCTTGCGATGGATCACCACTTCGACATGCTGCCGCTTGGCTTGCTCGACAGCTCGGTCAATCGCTTGTTGTTGGGTGCGGGTAACCACGCCGGCCCGCGTAGCACCTTCCTTCCGCGTCGCCCAGCCGTTGTCGTGCGGAACAACGTGGATGTCTTTCTTCGCCATGCTCATTCCTTTCAATCACGAGAACTGACGACGCGAAGGTGTGAACCCTTCGTTCGCCCCTCGGCCCCAGCGCCAGACGAGCCGCTGAGACCCGTGAGCGTCAATCCGAAGACAAGCTGATCCAGTTCGTCCGTCGGAATGCAAAGCTCGCGAGCTATGTGCGCCTTCGAGATACCTTCCTCACGAAGCGCGGAGAAAACCTTCTGCAGGATCTGCGAAATCTCGCGCTGCCCTTCATCGGGCTCCTTCTTCCGATAACCACGAGAAGACAGCTCGACAAAAAGGGTCTGGTAATGCCAGTCACCGATCGCGCCCACGGCGTGAAGGCGATAGGTCAATGCAGCGACCGACACTGCCCAAAACTTCTTCAACTGAATCAGGTGCTCCAGCGTCGGGATCCGTGGTGCTTGAGCCAGTAAGGTCGCACGAGGCATAAGAAATGCCGACGCAAAGGCATTAGCCTCTTGCTCGGCCGCTCGGCCCTGCGGCGATCCGTGCCTGTGCAGCACCAAGTGCCCAAGCTCGTGAGCGGCGTCAAAGCGACCGTGTTCGGCGGACTTCTTGGTGTTCAAAAACACGTAGGGCGTCGCCTGCCGCCACATCGAGAAGGCATCCACCTCGGCAGCATCTAGCGCGAGCGAGAACACTCGCACTCCCTTCGCCTCCAGCAGGTGAACCATGTTCTTGATCGGCAACTCGCCGATGGCCCACGCGCGCCGTAGCTCTTGAGCCGCGGCTTCAGGACTTGCTTCCCTACTCAGGTCAGGTAGATCCGCGCTCGGAAGATCAAAGCGAGCTTCGATCCAGTCGTTGAGCATGAGCGCCACGGCGCCGGCACCCAACGCCGTATCGCGCTGACCGGCCGTCATTTTCGACAAAGACCGAAAACTCGCCACATCTGGCGTCGGTTCGTCGAGGTCATCCCCAAAGAAGAAAGCTTCTGGGAAGCGAAGCACCTTGGCCACCGCAGCCAACCGATCAGGTTCGGGTTTGAACTCCCCCTTCTCGTACGCGGAAATCGAACGCAATTCGAGCCCAACCTGCGCTGCAAGTTTGGTCATCGTCAGCCCGCGACGCTTTCTCGCAAGAGTGAGACGTGACGGGTTGAAAAGTCCATCAGAAATCATGCTCGACGCTTCACATCCACCTCAATGTCAGGCAACACGGGGCCGGGCGGGATGATGTCGATCTCGGTCGGATCGGTCGGAATCGCGCCCAGAACGATCCGTTCCTGCCAACTTTCAATGCGTCCATCGGTTCCCATGGAGAGCGGCAAGGACAGCTCGCTCCGAAGCTCGCCATCAGCTCGGTGCACGAGCAGTAGCCAAGTCATGCGATCTTCGACTTCCTCGTCGGCGAGTTCATCCACCGCAGATTCTTCCGGCACCTCAAACTCGAGAGTGAGCTGCGCCTGATTGGCCACTACCGCGTCGGCGGTACTCGGTCCCTTGGACGATTTCGTCGTCGGCACTGCATCAATGCGTCCCGTGGCGTCGTCCCCGGTAGCCACGGCGATCGCCATGTCCTCGGTCGGGCTGATGACCAGCGAGTAGTTGTTCTCGTCGCAGCGCCTCCATCCCCGCGGCACCAGGTATTCGCGCAGCGCGCGAACGGTCTGCGCCCAGGCCGAAAACCCGGGAAACAGCGGAGGGTCGTTCACTGTGCACATAGTGAAAGCAACATATCCGCGTCGAACCACCTGGGCCAACGCTTCTGGATCCAACCCGAGTTCGGCCAAACGGCTCTGTACCTCGACGGGCTGATGAACGACCGGCCGTTGCATTTCGATCTCCTAGGGCGACGCCCTTGATGACTTCCGGTTTTTTTACCATACTTCAGGTGGAAAAACCAGAAGCTAGGGAAAAGATGTCGGCCCTGTCCAAGAAGAGGACTCACTTCCTCAAAGCAAGTCACCCACCCGACGAACGTCTGAAGCTCGATCCCGTGCGCGTCGCCCAGAACTGGGCTTGCGGTGTCGCCACCTCGCTGCTACTGGACACGAACATCCTGATCGGTATGGAGCGCATCGTGGCGGCCGGAAACAAGCCATCGCTTTTAAAGCCGTACGGGCTAGAGAATCTGATCGTCTTCTTGCAGCGTTGCCCACCGAAGAGTCTCTATCTCTCGCCCGCCTGGGGTTTTGACGAGATGCCTCCCGGCCTCGCCGGTCCATGCCGAGAGGCATACGAACTCTTCTTCGCAGCCCACTTGCCGGAGTTCTGCGACGACCCGCTTTCGAAGGATGCCCGTTACTCCGGGAAGACGAAGGACTACGGGTTCTTCGATCTTGAGGAAGGAGCGCAGGCGGTGCTGGCTGTTCCGTTCGCGTCGCTGACCTACCTGCAGTTGGTCGACCGCACTTCTGGCCTGACCCCGATTCAACGCTTCGACCAGTATCTGAAGCTCGTCACGGCGCATGTCGGCATCCTGAGCGCCAAGGAATTGCAGATTGCGCGCTTCTGCTTCGCGAATCCGCCTGCCGCCAGCACCGAGACCATCGCTACGCGACGGGTCTTTCGCCGGAACTTCGTCAAGACGAAGGACGAGTCGCTTCCGAAGTCTGCCGAGGAACTGCTACACGTCTCATTCAACGGAGCAAGCGATCTCAGCCTCCTCAACTGCGCGGACGTGATCGACGGCAAGCCTGATGGCGGTGTAGTCCATGAATGCTGGATCGCGACAACCGACGAGAAGCTGGCCAAGTTCACCGAGCACTTCCACCTCGTGAACTTCTCAGGCGGATCGACCCCATTTGCCGCGATGCCGCACCATCCCGAGCACAGCGCTGATCTCTATTGGGATGAGACCAAGGCTCACTGGGTACGAGCTCTAGTGCGCAGCGACGCGAGCGTCCGTCGACATACAGATCCGGAAGCGCTCCGAAATATCGCACGTCGGGCCGCTGCAGACGTGGCGGCGGCGTTTGCTGCGTGATCAAGAGGCTGATATGCGCAGCGGACTGCTGTTTTGCGGTTTATGGCTTGTCATCCTAACAACGCGCTGGCTCTCGTCACGATAGTAGGCAGCGAGAACAAGCGGTCTGAAATTCATGGTGGCCCCAAATGTGGATGTGTGCGGAAAACTGGAACGAACTAACTCGAGGAAAGCGAGTTCTTCGAGGTGCGAAATGGGGGAGCGCTGGCAAAGAGGTATCGATCGCGTCGCCCGTCAATAGAACGCCGGTTAGCATGCCGCTCTACATTCATATGCGAATCGATGACTATTTCGAGAGCAGGTTTGGGCTCCGCTTTCGAAGTAGATCGCTGTTCGCAACCGGAAGCCCGATGATTGCCAAGCAGTACGGAGAGATCCGCAGCCTGATTGCAACGCGGGATTTCTGTTTCTGCTGGAGCCCCCACGCGACCGACCTCTACGAAGAAGTGGCGCTCAACAGAGGCAGTAACGAATCAATTGAAGACATGCTTGCTCGCTTGTCGTATCGGTGTGACGACTTGGCTGGGGCGATTGAAAGCGGCAACGAGATCATGTTGGTCGGTGCAGCCTTCGTCGCTCACCGCTGGAGCGCCGATGACGCACAACGGACTTGAACTTTTGCGCCGCCTGGGCGTCGACGTGCTGGACGGACGGTACAAGGCCGAGGCACCCGTCGGTTCTTCCTTCGGAGGCGCAGCATTCAAAGGGGTCGACCAAGTCTCGGGACAACCGGTCTTCATGAAGTACCTCGTGAGCCCGAGGGGCGACCACGAACGCGCCAAGTTCCTTCTTGAGGCTCAGGTATTGCAGGACCTAGAGAAATGGCAGCACCGTGTATCGCCACGCCTCATCCACTTCGCCCATCCCTCCGACATCGACGTGTTGGCTCTTGTCCTGGAGTGGATAGAGGGTGAGATGTTGACAGAGTACTTGGCTAGAGCGCCGCACATTCCCCTTGAAGAGCGAATTGAGACCTTTCATCGAATCGTTCGAGCGGCATCCTCGGCAACGCTGCCGTATCAGCATCGAGACATACACCCGGGGAACATCTTGCTGGAGTCACGCGAGAGCGCGAGGATTGGTCCCGAGACCTTGGAGCGTGACGTGTACTCCGCCGTCAAGATCCTCGACTGGGGCGAAGCACTACCCCACATCTTTGGAAGCTATGACGACGAACCGGACCATCATTTCGTTTTGTACGAGCGCGCCCCCGTCACAATCTCCGGTTCGTTCACGAATCTGCCGCCTGAGATCTTCACTCGGTGGCAGGTGGCACAAGGTCTAGGAGGAACGTATGAAGTTTGGGGGCTCGGCCTGCTGTTCTATTCGCTCATGACCGGAAAGCCTCCGATTAAGCATCGAGGTCTTGGTGAGTACATCGAGGCCATCCAGACCGGCGAGTTGCGAGAGTGGATTGACGGCGCCCATCAAGAGCTTTGTACGCTGGACCTTCCAGGCGGTAGCATTCTTCCACGGATATGGAAGCGCATGCTCAGCATCTCTCGCGTGGAACGCTGCGAGCTGTCCACCGTCGGAAGAATTCTTTGGGACATCCGGTATGAGGCGCTAGCGCTGCCGGATGGTTTCAGGTTGGACGCTTATATGGCCAATCCAAATGCGTACCAACCCGAGGGAGGTTGGACCTATTCAAGCATTCCCGATTTTGACTAAATTTGTCGAGGCTGTTTAGCCTTGCATGCGTGGGGGCGGATTGGTCACTCCAACGCGGAAAACAAAAGACGAGCCTTGATACCCTCGACGCCCGAAGTATTGTCGTCCTTCGTCTGCGGCTGGCCTACCGACGAAAGTGATTCCATATGCCCTAGCTGGACTAGGATATCCATGTTCTCGAGCATGAACTGATCGCGCGCGGCCTGAGACACGGATGCGCCCCCGCTCCCATCTGCCTTGCGAGGTAGTTAGTGAGGGACGGGTGCTGTGCTCTCGCGCCTTCACCGGCGCAAGGCTTCGAGGCGCGCCTTAACCGTCGCTCGGATTTCTGCCACGGCAGTTTGATCATGCACCGTCAGGTCTCTTCGCTGCTGCCTGATCAATTCCAATTCGCTACGCAGCCACATCATGTGATCGATCTCCGGCTCCGGCTGCGCTACCAACTCATCAAGCGCGGCGGCGTAGACGGCCTGCAATTCGGCTAGGTAGTCCCTCGCACAAGCAAAGGCGATGGCCTCTTCTTGCGTCCATCTCGGGGCTGGCGCCTCCCACAAGTTCAGGCGTCCTGCTGCGGTATCGCGATCCGACATGAATGACCTCATTGTGGTGAAGCGCACCCGACGGATTCGCGGGGCAGTACCGGTACGCATGCATCCAGCCGCCGGAAGAAGAACTGCCGATTTCCGTCGATTGCCGGCCCGCTAACCGGCGCGACCGGCATACGACCCAGCAAGGCACGGGGTGAGGTGTGGTTGGTTCTGGCTAGTTCCTTCAACGAAATGTAGCTCTCCGTGAACAGCTTCAAGTGTTCGGCCAGCACCCGCCTCCCAAGCTTTCCTCCGTCGATTGAACCAAGCAAGCCGTGCCGGACCAAACAGTAGGCGACCTGCTGCTTCACGGCCAACTTCCGGGCGGCCGCGTCAATGGACATGCCCTTGGCTTCGTTCAGCCGCTTGTCGGCAAGCCAGCTCCGCAAGCGTTCTCGACAGACGCGCACGTGACCCAGGGGGCGGCAGTCGGTTAGCTGGCCACCCCCATCGTCAATGCTCCCGTCTAAAACCGCGGCGACGAGGGCAATGAGCTCCGCTTCTGTAAGGTATGCATAGCGCAGAACATGCCGGAGCGGCATGCCATCGCTTGGGCCGCAGACGTGAAGCCGGGCCAACTCCTGTTGCGTAAAGAGCCAGCGAGCCGAGCGGCCTTGACCGCCTCGCGCGATCAACGGCTTGATAAGCCCTGCGCTCACGAATTGCCGCATTCGCGCTTCCGGCAACCCGAGCCGCTGAGCCGCCTTGCACAGGGTGACGGCATCGCTGCAAAGCGCTCGAAGCGGATCAATGTCAGCGATGTGCACCGTCGCCGAACAGCGGGCACGGTGACGGGCGGCAGAAGTCGAGGGCAACAACTCAGCCTGAACCATGTGCCGGACGACTGACGGCGGGATGCCTGCCGCCGAGGCCGCTTGCTTCAAGCCCAGCCGTGGGTGCGTCTCCACAACGCGGCGATCCAGACGCCGATTTCGTCGGCATACGAGTCCCCACCAGTGTTCATGCAGATGCGCTTCGAAGGCGTCGCGCAGGAACTGAAAGCAATCGGCTGAAAGGTCGGCGTAGAGCACGCCATACAGCGGCGAGAACGCCCGCTGCAAGCTCGGGGTGGTGCTACCCGAAGGCTGATACGCCTTCAGCATGCAGTTGAAGTTCTCGGGCCAGTTGTCGAACAGCCAGGCCGCCCTGCTGATCAGCGCCCGGGACTGGGTCATCCGGTGCAACATCGTCGGCTGCCCAGGCCTGGAGGGAGGCGTAACAGCGCCAAATCCCCCTAGATACCGCACTGCTCGGTGCCACTGCGCCGTCGTCATTTCCGGCGATGCCAGCCACGGCCAGACAGATGGCATGCCCTGCATGGCGTGCGTCAGTCTCAGCACCGCCTCGTCCGTCGCATCTGGCACCGAACTGCCCAGCAGGGTCCCACAGTGGCAACGGCGGATCTCATTACCAGCCCAGCGCTGCGGCTCGCCGCACCTGGGGCAGATGTCGTGAAGCCAAATGCCATGCACCTGGCAGGTACATACCAGCTTCATCTCCCATACGCCGTCGAGTACCTGCCGCTCGGCCAAGCAGAGAGGGCACCATCGCCTGACGCTGTGGTTGAAGTCGGCAACCGACAGCCCGAGCGGTGGCGGGGCGCTGAACCAGCGGCGAGGCAACACGCCGAACACCCGGCCCCGCGCCTCCTTGGTGAGCGCCAACCATTCGAATAGCACGCCGAGAGGCGCGCTACCGCATCTCGCAGCGGCTGCACACAACTGGCTGACCGACTTGAAGCCGTTTGCACTCGCCACGCGCATGAGGTAGCCGGCGATCGATTCGCCAGCCGCAGGCTGCGGCCGTACGGGTAGGAGATGTTCGTCCATGTCACCCCTGCCGCACGGGCTCCAGCATCACCGACGCGCGCTTCAGACCTTCACGCGCCAGCGCCACCACGAACGCGTGCTCTGCGGCATGAAGTTGCGCCAGACGGTTCGCGACCAGATCCAGATGGCCGAGTGTCGCCAACAGCTCTTGTGGCGCCTGCCACCGCGTTGTCAGAAGCTCGAAGGCGCCCGCGGACACGTCCGCCCTCGCCGCTGCCAGGAGCAAGTTGAGCAGGGCGAGCTGCTCCTGAACCGACGCGATATCCGCCCGCGAGGCGACCGCGAGCTGAGCGCTTGTTGTGCGAAAACGTGGGAGTAGCGCAGTCCACCAATGGGCGAAGGTCTCACGGACAGCAGCGAACTCGTCTGAGTGGCAAGACGGACTACGCATCGCGGACGGCAAGGCACTGATGCCTGCGCCGTGGTCGTCCATCACGGCAGCGATCGTGAACTCGATCGACCTCATCATGGGGTTCGCCGATTCACGAAGCTCAGTTCGCAGTCGTGACAGGCGAACAAGCGTGGGATGCGATTCAAGTTCGACAAGCAACTCACCCCTGCCCGCCGCGCAGCTCCTCAAAAGACGGCTCGTCGCCCGTCTTGCTGTCCGCGGTAATCCCGTCATGAATCGGATGGCGCTCGCCCCTGGCACCAGGCGCGAGCGGGCGGGGCGCGCCTCGGTATGCGGCCATGAGCGATCGCGGTGATACGTCAACACGTTGCGAGTGCGCTGTACCCAGTCGAGAGCTTCATAGAGGTGGTGCGACGTGGGCGGTGGGCCGATCTGCGCACCTGGGGCAAGGCAGGCAACGGTGCTTGCCAGGTAGCTCGCGAGGAGCACCGCTGACGGACAGGCTTCTTGTGACGGGTCCTCCGAAATAGCCGCGCCGCAATCGCAGATGAACCCCTCATTCAGTCGGCGCCACGCCAAGGGCTGTCGGCAGCCATGGCATCGATCGACCAGCCGACAGCCGTGAATCTCACAGGCCGTCATCAGCGGCATGTCCCACAGCACAGCATGAAAGCCGTCTTCGGCGACGCACCTTGGACAAAAGCGATGCGCTTGCGCGCGCCGATGCCAAACTGGCTGTCGGCGGTGTGCCCCCCACAGGAAGACGCCTTCCTCAAATGCCGCCGCGGTTGTAGCGACCGGTTGCCCCAACAGCGCGACTGCAGCCTGCAGCTCGGTATGGCCCGCTGGTACCGGCGCATGCCCGTTGGCCGCATAAACGCGCCAGCAGTAGCCGGCAAGGCTCTCGCCGGCTCTGCGGGACGGCCGCAGTGGATAGCGCTCCAGCGGGATCAACGCAAGGCTCACCGCCGCCTCCGACGTGGCGCATGCTGCAAGACCTCGAATGGCTCGCCACCTCGATCCAGCCAGCGGAATTCAAAATCAGCGTGGAACGGGTTCAGCTTGCCGACGCCTTGGGGCCATACCTCATCAATGAAGGCTTGCTGCAGCAGCGGCGCATCGATCACGTCGATGTCTTGTTCGAGCGCCTGCCGGTAGGCGCCAAACATGATCTTCTTGATGTACGCGACGCGGCCGCCGCATGCGTAGTAAAGCCGCTGGCCCATGTCCTGCGGACTGAAGGGCTCGGCGCGGACGGGGACGGTCAGGTGATGGGCAAGCGAATAGAAGAGCACCAGACACTCTTCTTCCACGCTGGTTGTGTCGCTCTGCCCGAGCCGAAGAGATTTGTTGCGGGAGAACCGACGCCGAAGTTGCTCGTTGGTCTGAAGCAGGTCCTGCAGCCGCGGCAGTCCGAGCATCACGCTCGGCACGCCGATCCTGTCGATGAGGTGCTTGAACAAGTCGCCGACCAGGTAGTGCGTGCGCGTGTCGCCTCGATCCTGCAAATGCTGCGATTCGTCAACCAGCATCAGCTCGACGCCGCAGTTGCGGCACAGCGTGACGATGCGCGCGGTCTTCGAGGTGATGGTTCCATGCGCTGGCTGCGGGTCTCCGAGAGCGATGAGGAAAGCGTCGGCGATGCCCATCACCGTGGCGGCTGGCGGCACTTCGACTCGAAGCAGCTCGATGCGATCACCATCCGGCAGACGGCGGCGAGGATGCTGGGTAGCCAGCCAAGTACACAGACTGGTCTTTCCGGTCCCGGACTCACCGAGCACGAGGATGTGCTTGGCCAACCCTGAGTGCCGAAAGATGGCCAGGTTCGCTTCGATCGCGTCCTTGGCTTCCACGAAGGGCGGGAACGGGATGTACTGGCGTTCGAACTCGGCAAGGCGCTCCGCGATTTCACTGATCTTCATCGAGCACCTCCGTTGGTCCCATCTCGAACGCTTTGAGGATCGTTGGCATCGAAGGCGCCTCGGTGCTGGCAGCGGCCTGTGGCATTGCCGCGGGCCGCTTCGGACGCTCGGCGGGCTGGGTGGCGGCTTCGGGCACTCGACCCTCCGGCTGGGAGCTGCTGATGCCTCGAATGGCCGCCGATCTGTGCCGCGCTTTCTGCTTGCGGTTGACCATCAAGGTTTCGACGGTAGCGGCGATGCCAGCACGGCCTCGCTGCAACGCGGCCTTGTCCTCAGCGCTCTCCCCGCGCTCGCGCACGGTCTGCCGAATCAGTTCATTTTGGCGAACGCTCAGACCTTTGGCGTAGGCAAAGTCGACCGCCTGAACGGGCACTGGCTCGTTATCGTCAGGCCCCCACACCTGGACCTCGCCGAGATCGTCCGGGTCGAACACCACACGCACCTCGACCTTCTCACCGTATCGCATCAAGATGGTTTGAAGTACGTCGCCGTTGTAGTGCAGGCCGTTCAGTTCGATGCCGGTGCGCCTGAGCCGACGACGGGCATGCTGGCCGATGCGGAGCTGTAGCGCGGAAGGGCTGGCTGGCAGCTTCGGCGTGTAAGCTTTCAGACCCTCCTTCCACCTCGCTCTCGGTGTCGTTCCGATGCCTCGGTGCACGGTTTCGGCGTAAACATCGACGATCCACTTCTCAAGGAGCTGCTTCAGCTCTGCGAAGGTGATCAGAGCGGCCTGTTGCGGGTCATAGTCCCCCCGCTGGTGAAACCGGGCGAAGCTGGCTCCCGGGATTTGATGTGCGAAGAAATAGTTGATGGTCTTGAGGAATCTCTCGATGGCGCCTTTGAAGCGCGGTGTGCGGCGCGGGCAATACTCGATGACCATGCCGAGGTCGGTCGCGATGCCTTCAAGGTCCTTGCCGTGGAACTCCAAGCCGTTATCAACCACAAGCCGCATCGGAATTCCGTAGCACGGCCAGTCCTTCTCGAAGGGCAGCCCGGGCAGCGCAACGGCACTCAGCGTCTTGGGCAGGATCGAGTGGCGGAGGGCACCAACGACCGCGGCGGCTGACGGCGAGGCGAAGCTTAGGTAGTAGCCCAGCGGGAAGCGGCTGAACTTGTCGATCAAAACGGTGAGCGTCGGCCGGCCCATAGGCAACCAGGTCCGTTCGTCAATGACAAACAGATCCAGAGGCGTGTGGTCGGCCTCGACCCGTTGAAGGATTGATGTCGGCTGAACCGCGGATTTGACGATCTTGTAGCGCCGGTCCGCCGCAGCCTTGCCTTCCCGCATGGCGGTCATTTCGTAGGCTTCCGCGCGCTGCAGCAGTCGGTAGGTGGTGCGTAGTGAAGGGACGCGGAGCTTTTCGCCGCCGATTCGCCCCGCGTTCTCCAACGTCACCTTGGTGATGAGGCGCGAATGGATGTTTGGCGCGTTGGCCAAGGGCGAAGCTTTGAACGCTTCAGCCACAGCGTCAGCCAGCAGATCCAGCACGCGCTGGTCCTGCGCGACCTTTCGTGGACCACGGCGATCAAAGCGCGGCACAAGTGCCCGAGCATCCTGGCCGGTGGACTCGTGGCGTCGATACCAGCGGTAGAAGGTGCTAACGCAAGGGGGCCTGTCGTCACCGATCTCCACCGAAGTCCGAATCAGTAGGGGTTCGAGATAGGCCTTGGTGAAAACTGGCCGGCCCTCGGTCTCAATGGCGCGCAGGTACTTCAGCCGCCTGACGGCTTCGCTTTGGGCAGCCGGCTTGAGTTCGTCGAGCGGCCTTGCATAGACTGCTGAGCACCGCTCGTTCCGCGCAACCTTTGTAGTTGCAGTCAGACTGCCTTGGACATACTCGGCGAGAAGCTGCTGCAGCCCAACTACGGAGACCGCGCCGGTGTGGATCGCCTCGATCACCAACTCCTCGTTTGGCGCGATTTCGCGGACGCGAAACGTCACGCCGTTCCAGTCAAAAGTCGAATTCTTCCGAAAGCCGAAACCAGCCATCGTCGTTCTCCTGGTTGATCGTGATGACCGTGTCGGCTGTCAGCGGCGCAGACAAATCACAGCGGAGGGCGCCAGCCAGCAGAAGGCCATAGGGCTCCAATCCCATGTCCGCAAGCGTCTGAGTCGCGGTACTCAGCCCGGCAGGTAACCGGTGAGAGCAACGACGCAGAGCCGCCATGGCAGCCTGCCTCGTTCTCGAAAGCGGCGAGGCGCGGTGATAAATCGTCTGAAGGTTGGTCCGTCGTGGCTCATGCCGGAGCAGCGTGTCATCCAGAACAACGAATGGCTGCTGAATGCGAGCCATGTGCTCAGCGACGCGGGTCAGCTGATCCCGAACCTCGTCGCGGGCGAGCGAGCTGAGCGGCTTGATCTCCACCCAAACAATCAGCCCGCTGGTGAGGGTCAACTCGAAGTCCGGTGTGTAGCGGCGAAGGCGAGCACCGTCCGGGTACGCGATGGAGATTGGCTGCTCTCGGAAGCCGGCGACACGATGGTTCGCCTCGAACAGGTACGCCGCATCGAGTTCGAGCAGCCCTTCGCAATGCACCAGCCTGCCGTTCTTCCGACTGGGAAACTTGCATCGCATGATCCCGCCCGACGTGCTGATCACTTCGCGCGCTCGGCGGTGTGGACTTTGAGCGGGCGCGACGGGCTGGGTGCGTCCGCTCCAAAGCTCTATGGCCATGGGCCCCTCCTTGCCGGCGGGCAAGATGAGCTTCACCCTCCGCAACGGCTTGACGGATCGACATGCCTGGTTTCAGGCGTAGGTATGCCCACACCCGGTCATAAAACCGGGTGAAAACCAAGCGTGATGAGGGAGCGGTCTTGACGCTGACCAGGGCGGTCGCGATACTGAGGGTGTCTAAGCCGGGTATCGCGAGATGCGCGGGTCAACGGGGCAAGCCGCGAGGTTTGTCCCGTTTTCTACATTTGGGCCTCCACATTGCGTTGACAGCGAGTCCTGCGCGGCGGTTCGTTCCAAGTGTCGGAGGCAGCCATCGGCATTCCGAGCACCTCATTGATGACGCGCACCTGCGCGGGCGTCAGGAGCGGCAGGGTGGCCCAAAACCGATCGACCAACCAGAACACATCCTCCGGCAGATCAGCCTCGACCGTGCGCCTTCTTCGCGATGCCAGAGCTGCGGAGCGCAGCCTGCGAGCATCTTCTTCAGACAGGCACAGCACATCCTGTAGACGATCGAGAACGTCCTGAGCAGGCGGCCCCTTAGTTCCGGCTTCCAAAGCAGAAAGGTAGCTCTGCTCGTAGCCGATCCTCTCCGCCAAATCGACTTGGCGGATGCCGCGTTGCATGCGCAGGGCGTGCAAAAAATGAGAGAACGGGCTCATCGTGGAGCCCATTCTGCGCACGCGCCAATATCAATGCAATCGGAAATTTCGCTTCTAAATCAAAGCGTTATGTTTTGCAAATGCAAGATGGTGGATAGTGCATTGCGGAATGAATGGCTTTGCTTTTTTCACAGCGCAGCCGGGTCTGCCATAGGCGGGCGGACCTTCGCTACCGTTGGCGCAAAGTGACAACCCGTGCTGCTTGTGATTTGGTAACGCTGAGCGCTTTTGGCTACGCGGGGGATTTCGTCCACCTTGTCGGACTGCATTTTTGAGCACCCAACCCGCATGTGGACGCCCCGCGCCTGTCCGCATGTGGCCGGAGCGACTTTTTTTCATCCTTAGTTGATAGGTTAAATTGCAACGGGGAGTGGACAACGATGAAGCTGATCCGAAACGCTGGCACCGACCGGGTAGTGGACCTTTTGGCGCCAGACTTGGTCCCTGGCAATCAGCTCGATCTCATGACAGCGGCGAGCTCGCTGTTCGCGTTTGAGGCGCTCCGAGAGGGCGCAGGCAAGCTCGACGCCGCTCGACTGCTGCTGCCAGCGGAGGCGTCTCACCTTAATCCGTTAGGCAGCGAAGGTGACCGCCCGGCGCGGAATCGGCTGCAGGCACCGAGCCTTGCCAGGCACTTTGCAGAATGGATCCGCGCGAAGGTGGAAATCCGCTGCGCGCAGGGAACCATTCCCCAAGGACTCACGGTGGTCCGAGGTCCAGACGGCAAGGCCCGGCAAGCGGTTCACGGCTCTTTCGGCCTGTCGACCGACGGGCTCGGCATCACGCCTGGAAATCCACTCAGCTTCATCCAAGCCTCGGAATCTGGCCAAGAGGCTGAAATGCTGGCTCAGTGGTTCGACGCGCAGTGGGACAGCCTCGGGCAGCAACCCGATGCGAAGGAAGCGATCCTGCAAGCCCTGGACGAACTGGCCGCCGCGCGCGACCCGATGAGCGTCTACACGTTGATGCTCTACCACCTGTTCCGTGCTGACAGCCAGGACATGGACGAGGACCGCATCGTCAAGTCGGCGACAGGCATCCGCAACACCGTCGTTTGGAAGAAGCTCTACAAGTTTCAGCGTGACGGCGTTGTCGGCGCCATCGACAAGCTGGATCGCTTCGGCGGCTGCATCATTGCGGACAGCGTCGGCCTCGGCAAAACCTTCGAGGCGTTGGCCATCATCAAGTACCACGAGCTGCGCAACGACCGCGTGCTGGTGCTGTGCCCCAAGCGCCTGCGCGACAACTGGACCATCTACAAGGCCAACGACCAGCGCAACCTCCTGGCCTCCGACCGCTTCAACTACGACGTCTTGAACCACACCGACCTGTCCCGCGACGGCGGCCTGTCGGGCGATGTCAACCTCGCGCACATCAACTGGGGCAACTACGACCTGGTCGTCATCGACGAGTCCCACAACTTCCGCAATAAGAAGGCTCCGAAGCAAGGCGCCGAGACGCGCTACGACCGGCTGATGCGCAAGATCATCCGAGAGGGCGTCAAGACCCGCGTGCTGATGTTGTCGGCCACGCCGGTCAACAACCGCCTGGCCGACCTGAAGAACCAGATCGCCTTCGTCACCGAGGGCGACGACACCGCCCTTTTCGACCACGGCATCGCCAGCATCGACAGCACCACACGCCGAGCCCAGAAGTCCTTCAACCGCTGGCTGGAGCTGCCCGAGGAAGCGCGCACGCCCCAGCTGTTGGTGGAGATGCTGGGCTTCGACTACTTCGCGCTGCTGGATCACCTGACCATCGCGCGCTCCCGTCGCCATATCGAGAAGTACTACGGCACCTCGGAGACCGGCCGCTTCCCCGGCCGCCTGCCACCCATCAACATCAAGGCCGACGTCGATAAGGCCGGTGAGTTCCAGTCGATCAAGGAGATCAACTTCGAGATCCGCCGGCTCAAGCTGGCCAGCTACGCGCCGCTGCGCTACGTCAAGGAAGACAAGCTGGCTGGGTACGACGCCAAGTACAGCACCTCCATCCGCGGCGGCGAGAGCATCTTCCGCCAGGTCGACCGCGAGGAGAGCTTGATCCACCTGATGCGGGTCAACCTGCTCAAGCGGATGGAAAGCTCCGTCTTTTCCTTCGCCCTGACCGTGGGCCGACAGCTCAAGGATGTCGACGAGACCCTGGCTCGGCTGCAGGCCTACAAGGCCGGCAGCGTCGGCGCCGAAGACGAGTTCGACGAGATCGACATCGCCGATGTTGACGTGGACGATCCCGCCTTCGAAACCCTGCTGGTCGGCCGCAAGGTCAAGGTGCTGCTCAGCGACATCGACCTCGCCCGCTGGCGTCAGGACCTCACCGAAGACCGCAACCGGCTGGCCACGCTCAACGCCGCCGCCCTGCAAGTCGATGCCGCCCGCGACGACAAGCTCGGCAAGCTGCGCGACCTGGTCGCGGAGAAGGTGCGCAACCCCATCAACGCCGGCAACCGCAAGGTCATCGTCTTCACCGCTTTTGCAGACACGGCTGAGTACCTTTACGAGCACCTGGCGGACTGGGCCAAGACCCACCTAAAGGTCGAAGCTGCCCTGGTCACGGGCGCGGGGCGGAACCGGTCCACCCTGCCCGGTCTGCGCAAGGATCTAACCACGATTCTCACCGCCTTCTCCCCCCGGTCCAAGGAGCGCCCTGCCAGCCTGGCGCACGAGGGCGAGCTGGACCTGCTGATTGCCACCGACTGCATCAGCGAAGGTCAGAACCTGCAGGACTGCGACTGGCTGGTGAACTACGACATTCACTGGAACCCTGTGCGGATCATTCAGCGCTTCGGCCGTGTCGACCGCCTGGGCTCGCCCAACACCAGCATCCAGCTCGTCAACTTCTGGCCCAACATGGAGCTGGAGGAGTACATCGGCCTGGAGCAGCGCGTCAGCGGCCGCATGGTGCTGCTGGATGTGTCCGCCACGGGTGAAGAAAACATCATCGAGCAGCAGTCCGGCGACCCGATGAACGACCTGGAGTACCGGCGTAAGCAGCTGTTGAAGCTGCAAGACGCCGTGATCGACTTGGAAGACCTGTCCAGCGGCGTGTCCATCACCGACCTGACCCTCACTGACTACCGCATCGACCTGGCGCGCTACCTCAAGGCCCACCCGGGCAAGCTGGAGAGCATGCCCCTGGGTGCCTGCGCCGTCACCACCACCCACGAAGCCGACATCCCGCCCGGCATGCTGTTCTGTCTGCGCGCCGAGGGCGTCGCGGCCGAGAAGGCCGTCGACCCCAACTACCCGCTGGCGCCCATCTACCTGGTGCACATCGGCGAGCACGGCACTGTGCTTCTGCCCTACACGCAAGCGAAACACGCGCTGGATCGCCTGAAGCGCCTGAGCATGGGCCGCGAGCTGCCCGATGCCGGCGCCGTCGCTCGCCACGCCAAGAGCACGCGGCAGTTCTCCGACATGCGCCACGCCCAAGACCTCCTGTCCGCGGCGGTAGGCTCCATCGTCGGCAAGGGGGAGGAACGGGCAGTCGCCAGCCTCTTTGCACCGGGCGGCACCCATGCCATGCGCGGCGAGTTCGCCGGCATGAACGACTTCGAAGTGCTGGCCTACCTGGTTGTCCTGCCGGGTTCATCAGCCACCGCTGGAGGTCCGGCAAGCACGGCGGCGGCATGAGTGCCGATGCACTGATCCACGCTATCGGTCTGCCCCATGCCACTCGGGTGGACCGGCGCGTGCCCAAGAAGCTGCTGGCCGAGCACGGCGCTGCTACGGCGTCAGACAAGCGCCAGGTGCAGGACGGGGTAGACGAGGTCCAGTGGCTGGCATCCCTCAAGCCCCACCTGATCGGCGTGCCGGCCTTCAAGGATGCGCAGCGTGAGTACCTGGAGGTGGCGGTGCTGCGCCTGAAGCTGAAGCCCGGCACCAAGCCCGGCCGGCTGGCCGAGTTGCTGCATCGTGCCGTGCCCTACCCCACGCTGCTGCTCGCAAGCTCGGATCTCGGCGCCAGCCTGTCACTCGCGCACATCCGCGCTTCGCAGAACGAAGCGGACAAGACGGTGCTGGACGGCCCCGTCCTTTCTGTCTTGCTGCCGGATGCCAGTAGCGGGCAGGCCTTCTACGCGGCCATGGCGCTGGCCAAGCAGCCTCAGAACGACCTGTTCGCGCTCTACCAAGGCTGGCTGGACACAGCGGGCGCGCTGGACATCGCCGAGGAAACGGGCCACTTCCAGCCAAGCCTGACGCGCGAGCAGGCAGCGGCACGGCACGCCGCCTTGCAGGACTGCCGCCAGCTGAAGGCGCAGATCGCGCAGTTGCGCAGCCAGGCCGACAAGGAAAGGCAGATCGCACGCCAAGTGGCACTGAACCAAGAGATCCATGCCGCGGAGCGCCAGCTGCTGACCTTGCAGCGCACGCTGTCCGGGGAGGCCGCATGACGGACGCGCCAGCGCCGCACGACGCCGGCATTGCACTGGACGCGCTGGGCCAGGCACTTGCCCGAGCCGATGAACTGGATGAAGCCCTGATGGCGGCCATCGCCGCCGACCAGTACCGCCCCTACGACGGGTCAGCGCGCATCAGCGCCAGCGTCAGCGCCGCCTGCGTGGCGCTGGAGCATGGCCGAGCGCTCCGGGTGCTGGTGGCTCAAGGGCTGCCCACTGCGGCGCTCAGCTTGCTCCGCCTGCAACACGAAGCCCTGACGCGCGCCGTGTGGCTGCTCTACGCGGCGACGGACCTCGCGGTGGACAAGCTCGCCGCCCCGCTGTCCAAGGAGACCGAAGCCGCGGCCAACAAGCTGCCGATGCTGGCCGACATGCTCAAGCAACTGGCCGACAAGCCGGCCGCGGCACAGCCGCTGCTCGGCCTGCAAGCGTTCAAGGACAACAACGCCGCGGCACTGAACTCCTTTGTGCACGGCGGCATCCACGCCCTGCACCGGCATGCGCAGGGCTTTCCTGAGCCACTGGTGATCGGCGCCCTGCGCAACTGCAACGGCTTGCTGTTGATGACTGGCATGATGCTGGCTGTACTGGCTGGTAGCCAGCCCATGGTGCGGCGCGTCAGCAGGCTCCAAGTTGAGTTTGCCGCTGATCTGCCGCCGCCCGTGCCAACCCACGCACGCGCCGATGGCGCCGTGGGTCAAGCCCAAGAGCACTGAAGTCCAAGAAGAACGAACCATGTCCATCCAAAAGATCGAACTCGGCATGCCAGAGAGCCAGAGCGCTGACATCCTGGCCGACAACCTGGCCCGACTGAAGGCTCTATTCCCCGAGCTGGTGACCGAAGGCGGAAAGGGTCCGGCCATCGACATCGACGTGCTCAAGGCCCTGGTCGGCGATGCGACCGTGACCGACGCGGAAGAGAAGTACGGTCTGAACTGGCACGGCAAGCGCGCCGCGCGCCAGCTCGCCGTGACGCCCAGCACCGGCACGCTCCGCCCCTGCCCCGAAGAAAGCGTGGACTGGGACACAACGCAGAACCTCATGATCGAGGGCGACAACCTCGAAGTGCTGAAGCTCCTGCAGAAGAGTTACGCCGGCAAGGTCAAGCTGATCTACATCGACCCCCCGTACAACACCGGCAAGGACTTCGTCTACCCCGACAACTTTCAGGACAGCATCCAGAACTATCTGGAGCTGACCGGCCAGGTCGAGGGTGGCCGCAAGATCAGCAGCAACACCGATGCCAGCGGGCGTTTCCACACCGACTGGCTCAACATGATCTACCCCCGTCTTCGACTTGCGCGGGATCTGCTCAGCTCGGACGGCGCCGTCTTCATCTCAATCGACGACAACGAGGTCGCTAACCTCAGGAAGGTGTGCGACGACATCTTCGGCGCGGAAAACTTCGTTGCATCCGTCATCTGGCAGAAGATGGACAGTCCCAGCCGAAACGACGCTACGCGAGCTATCACCGACTACCACGACTACATCCTCGTCTACGCGAAGGCCAAGGATGCAGTGAGGCTCAAGCGGAAGTCAAAGGAGGAAATCCTCTCCGCCTACCCGCTTACGTTGCCTGATGGGCGCCTTGCCCGTCGCCGTCAGCTGAGGAAGAACGGAAAGAATGCAAGACGAGAGGACCGACCCACACTCTGGTTCAAGCTGACTGCACCCGACGGCACGGAAGTCTGGCCTTACGCGCCTGAAGGCTGGGAGGGACGTTGGGTATTGTCGCCGGACACATGGGCAGAACGAGAAGCTGCCGGCCTGACCGAGTGGATCAAGCGAGACTATGGCTGGGCGCCCTACTACATCGAAGTGGCGCCAGACGAGCCAATGGTTCCTTGGCCAACACTATGGACGGATGTCGATCAAAATCGTCAAGCCAAAGCCAGATTCACGCAGTTGATGGGGCCTGGTGTCGAGTTCGACAACCCAAAGCCGCCGAACCTAATTCGTCAGATTCTCATGCTCGGCACGGAGCCTGGCGACCTGGTGCTCGACTTTTTCGCAGGATCTGGCGTAACAGGGGAGGCAACCCTCGCGCTGAATGCGGAGGACGGTGGAGGACGGCGCTTCATCCTAGTGCAGCTGCCCGAGAGCACGAGCAATGACAAGCTTCCGACGATCAGTGCGATCTGCCGTGAACGCGTCCGCAAGGCAGGGGCGGAGCTAGCTCAACAGTTTGCACAAGCTGAGGAAGAGCGCGAGCAGCGAGTAGACCTTGGATTCCGAACATTCCGCCTAGACACATCCAACATTAAGGCCTGGACTCCCCACAGGGATGACATCGCGCAGTCCCTGCTCGACCATCTTGAGCACGTGAATTCTGGTCGCAGCGATAACGACGTCCTGTTCGAGCTGCTGCTCAAGCTAGGCCTGGACCTGTGCGTGCCAATGCAGGAAAGGAAGATCGCGGGGAAGACGGTGCACAGCATCGGCGGTGGCGTCCTGCTCGCCTGCTTCGACGAAGGCATCAGTGTTGCCGATGCAGAGCCGCTGGCGCTGGGCATCGTGGCCTGGCACAAGGAGCAAGCCACAGCGGGCGAAGTGACCTGCGTCTTCCTCGACAGCGCCTTCGAGAACGATGTCGCCAAGACCAACTTGGCCGCCATCCTCGAACAGCACGGCATCGCCAAGGTGCGTAGCCTGTAACGGGGGTGCTGCGATGAAACTTCACTTCGAAGCGGACCTTCCCTACCAGTCTGAGGCGATCAAGGCCGTCTGCGACCTGTTCCGTGGACAGGAGATCTGCCGCACCGAGTTCACGGTGACCGTGCGCGCCGCGCGCTCCTACGACGACCTGGCTGCCACTCAAGGCTCGCTGGACGGCATGCTGGCCACTGAGCAAGGGGGCATCGGCAACCGCCTGACCTTGCTGGACGAGGAGATCGAAGAGAACTTGCGCTCGGTCCAGCTACGCAACGGCGTGCCGCCCTCTACCAAGCTGTCGCCGGACTTCACGGTGGAGATGGAGACCGGCACCGGCAAGACCTACGTCTACCTGAAGACGGCCTTCGAGCTGAACCGCAACTACGGCTTCACCAAGTTCGTGATCGTTGTTCCCTCAGTCGCCATCAAGGAGGGCGTCAACAAGACGCTACAGATCACGCGCGAGCACTTCGAGACGCTGTACCCCAGCGCCAAGGGCTACGAGTTCTTCCAGTACGACTCGGGCAAGCTGGGGCAGGTCCGCAACTTCGCCACCAGCCCGAACGTGCAGATCATGGTGATCACGGTCGGCGCGATCAACAAGTTCGGCGACGAGCAGGAAGCTGCGCTGGAGGAAGCCGACGAAGCCCTGCGCCGCGAGAAAAGCAAGAACGTGATGTACCGCGCCAGCGAGAAGACGGGCGGTGAGAAGCCGATCGACCTTGTGCGCGCAACGCGGCCCATCCTGATGGTGGATGAGCCGCAGAGCGTGGACGGCGGCATCGATGGCCGCGGCAAGAAGGCGCTTTCGCGCATGAACCCGCTGTGCACGCTGCGCTACTCGGCCACGCATGTGGACAAGCACAACATGGTGTACCGGCTCGACGCCGTGGACGCCTACGAGCAGAAGCTGGTCAAGCAGATCGAGGTCGCATCGGCCACTGTCGAACAGAGCTTCAACAAGCCCTACGTGAAGCTGGTGGGCATCAGCAACAAGCGCGGCGTCGTGGCCGCCACGGTGGAACTGGACGTTCTTGGCAAGGCTGGCAACGTCCAGCGCAAGGAAGTCGTGGTGCAGGACGGCGATGATCTGGAGCAGACCACAGGCCGCGAGGTCTACGCCAACATGCGCGTAGGTACGCTGCGGGCCGCCACCAAGAGCCCCAAGACCGAGGCCCTGATGGAACTACATCTGCCTGGTGGGCAGGAGTTCCTTCGCATGGACGACAGCTGGGGCGGCGTCGAGCCGCTGGCGGTGCAGCGCGAGATGATCCGCCGCACCATCAAGGAGCATCTGGACAAGGAGAAGCGCTTGCGCCCCATGGGCGTGAAGGTGCTGAGCCTGTTCTTCATCGACGAGGTCAGCAAATACCGGGTCTACGACGAGCAGGGCAACCCGCAGAAGGGCGTGTACGCCACGATCTTCGAAGAGGAGTACCAGCGCTGGGCGAGACACCCCGACTACCGCAGCATGTTCAACGAGGTCGACCTGAGCGCGGCGGCCCACGAGGTGCACAACGGCTACTTCTCGATCGACACAAAGAAGGTCGGCGGCAAGACGGTGAAAATGGTGAAGGACACCAGTGGCAGCACTGCGGCCGACGACGACACCTACAACCTCATCATGCGCGACAAGGAGAAGCTGCTCAGCTTCGCCTCGCCGCTGAAGTTCATCTTCAGTCACTCGGCCCTGAAGGAAGGGTGGGACAACCCCAACGTCTTTCAGATCTGCAACTTCAGCACCCGCTCCACCGAGCGCTGGCGCCGGCAGACCATCGGCCGCGGCTTGCGGCTGTGCGTGAACCAGGAAGGCCAGCGCCTGCGCGGCTTCGAGGTGAACACGCTGACCGTGATCGCTAACGAAAGCTACCAGCAGTTCGCCGACAGCCTGCAGAAGGAGATCGAAGAAGACGGCTTCCAATTCGGCGTGGTGCCCGACCACCTCTTCGCGGGCGTGGCCGTCCAGCAGACCGACGGCACGCAGAAGCCGCTGGGCTTCGACGCTTCCAGGGTGTTGGCCGAGCACCTGCGCGCGCAGCGCCTGATTGATGCCAAGGGCAAGGTGCAGGACAGCCTGCGCCAGGCCCTCAAGGAAGGCAGCCTGACGCTGCCGCCAGAGCTTGAAGCCCAGCGCGCTCAGATTCTGGAGCTGCTGCGCAAGGTGGCGGGCAAGCTGGAGATCAAGAACGCCGACGAGCGCCGCCAAGTGCCAGTGCGGCGCGCTGTGCTGGACAGCCCCGAGTTCAAGGCGCTGTGGGACCGCATCAAGTACAAGACCACGTACCGGGTCCACTTCGACAACGACCAGCTGATCCGCGAGTGCGTCGCCGCAGTGATCGCCGCGCCGCCAATCAGCAAGGCTCGCCTGCAGTGGCGCAAGGCCAACATGGAGATCGGCCAGGCCGGCATCGTGGCGCAGGAAACGGGCGGTTCGGATCTCGTCATCCTGGATGAGGGTGACATCGAACTGCCCGACATCCTGACCGAGCTGCAGAACCGAACCCAGCTGACACGTCGCAGCATCGCGCAAATCCTAGTCGAGAGCCATCGCCTGCACGACTTCAAGCGCAACCCGCAGCAGTTCATCGAGATCGTTGCCGACGCCATCAATCGCTGCAAGCGCGTCGTGCTGGTGGACGGTATCCGCTACCAGCGCCTGGGCGACGACCAGTACTACGCGCAGGAACTCTTCGAGAAGGAAGAGCTGACCGGCTACCTGAAGAACATGCTGCAGGACGCGCACCGCTCGGTCTACCAGCACGTCGTCTACGACTCCGAGGTCGAGCGCGACTTCGCCGACCAGCTGGAAAAGAACGACGCGATCAAGGTCTACGCCAAGCTGCCGGGATGGTTCAAGGTGCCCACGCCGCTGGGCACCTACAACCCCGACTGGGCCGTGCTGGTGACAACACCCGATGGCGACCGCCTCTATTTCGTCGTCGAGACCAAGAGCAGCCTCTTCGACAACGACCTGCGCAACGCCGAGAGCGCCAAGATCGAGTGTGGCCGTGCGCACTTTAAGGCGCTGGCTGTTGGCGAGAAGCCGGCCATCTACGACAAATTCAAGGATGTGGCGGGGTTGGTGGAGCGGGCGCAGACGCTTGCATGACTGCAAGCTCATGTGAGTTAACTAGACAAAGCATGAGACGGTCCAGCAACTAGATTCCAACGGGAGGTCAACAAAAACCATGGAAAGAACTCGAACGATTACTGTCTCATGCCTGAACCTAGCGATGCACTCGCCGCACTCCAAGAGGAGGTACGTAGAGTTGCTTGCGGCTGCGTTCTCGGCAAAGCGCATGGTGCGCCTTGGAAGCGTTCACGGCGGCATGCTTGGTTCCCTCTACGGTGCTGCGGTAGACCACGCGGAAAAGGAGTTGACCGGCGATCTGTACCGCTTTCTGAAGCTGGATCCGAACGAGCCTTGGTTCAACGCTCAAACGAAGGAGGCAGCGTCTTCCGACGATCTTGAGGCGCTGAAAATTCCTCAGCACCTGCTTCCACACCTTCAGAGAATCCCGTTCCTGTTCAAGCCTTCGACGCACCGAATGTACCTGGTGTCCAAGGACCGGAAAGACAGCCTTTCGCCTGGGGCGGCCAAACAGCTACTAGATGGGATATTTGCCCCGCTTGCTGCCGATGGTCAATTCCCACCGGTCGAGATCACCATCGAACCCGATAAGGACGCGCTTGACGAAATCCTCAAGCTGAAGTCACTCGAACATCTCTTCATCGAACTGGTTCCTCCAAATCCTGATGATGGCGATGAAATCGAGAAAAGCTGGAAGGAGCGGCTGAAGAAGCAGAACGTTCGCAAACAAACGATCCAGCTTGATTCGGAGCGGAACCAGTCGATCAAGCCGGATGCTGAGACCGTTGCCTTGGCCAAGGTCGCGGCCAGCAATGGCAAGGTCTCCGCGTCAGGACACGATGCAGCCGGAATGAAGCGGGAGCTCTCTACGGTGGACAAACCGCTGCGTGAGCGCGTTGTACATGACCCGAACGTCGAGTCGTTGTTTGACACGCTGCGACGAACGGCAGACTACCTCGGCTGATAGGAGACACCATGTACGGGGGAGTGTTCAGCATCTACGCGCGGTACTGGCGGGCATACGGCGGCACATCTGCCCTAGTGCGCTCGTTCTACTTGCATGCAACGATCGCGATCACCCTGATTTGCGCTAATGCCTGGATGACCGCCGGCTGGTGGGATCAGGTGACCTCGGTCTTACCCAACGTGCTTGGCTTCACGCTGGGCGGGTTTGCGATCTTCATCAGCTTTGGCGATGAAAAGTTTCGTCAGCTGCTCGCCGAACCGGAGGGCGGGATAGACGACGAGACACCGACCGCCTACGTCAAGTTGTGCTCTACGTTCGTTCATTTCATCCTCGTGCAGATCGCGGCGCTGCTTTTCGCGATCCTCGCGAAGGCTCTTTACTTTCCCTGGCCCAGCGCTCCTGCTTGCTTTCAGGCCGCCTTGCCATGGTTAAACGGTGTGACTGGCTTTTTTGGCTATGCGCTGTTTATCTATTCGCTGACGAGCGCGTTGGCGGCAACGATGCACGTGTTTCGCATCGCGTCGATGTACGAGAGCTTCCAGAGGAGCAATCGGAGCGCGGAGAGAGACCAAGAAGAGGTCTGAAATCACTCGGTCAACGCAATTGCGCCGGCTGTGGCCGGCCTACGTCTCAGATCACCGCTCTCAATCTTTTCACTATCTCCGTCAGCAGTTTTTCACTTACTTGGCGGAGATTTCAATAATCCTGTCACCCGACACGCTCACACGTCGATGTTGGCCGCCCTCAGCGCGTTCTGCTCGATGAACTCGCGGCGCGGTTCCACCTCGTCGCCCATCAGCATGGTGAACACGCGGTCGGCTTCGATCGCGTCCTCGATCTGCACGCGCAGCAGGCGGCGGACCGTCGGGTCCATCGTCGTTTCCCACAGCTGCGCGGGGTTCATCTCGCCCAGGCCCTTGTAGCGCTGGCGGCCGACGCTGGACTCGGCCTGCGTCATCAGCCAGGCCATCGCGGCGCGGAAGTCCGCGACCTTGCTTTCCTTGGCCTTCTCGCCCTCGCCCTTGCGGATCACGGCTTCCTCGCCCACCAGACCCTTGAAGGTCTTGCCGGCCTCGGCCAGGATTTCATAGTCCGCGCCGTGCACGAAGTCCGCCGTGATGATGCTCGACCGCACGTTGCCGTGGTGGCGGCGGCTGATGCGCAGGAACTGCTTGTCGGTGCGCGGATCGACCTCCGCATGCACCACCGCGTCGTGCAGCGCGACCTGCAGCGCCGTCGCGGAGATGTCCGCCGCTTCCTTGGTGTCCAGGCCGAGGGTCAGGCCCGAAGCCAGCAGATGCAGCGCTTCGCCGTCCATCCAGGCCGACAGGCGCTCGATCACGTTCTGCGCCGCCACGTACTGGCGCGCCATCGTCTCGAGCTGCTCGCCCTTGAGCACCGGACCCGTGCCGACGCCCGCCGTGTGCAGCTCGGCGTCGTTCAGCGCGACCTTCAGCAGGAAGCCGTCCAGCTCGTGGCCGTCCTTCAGGTACTGCTCGTGCTTGCCGACCTTGACCTTGTACAGCGGCGGCTGCGCGATGTAGATGTGACCGCGCTCCACCAGCTCCGGCATCTGCCGGTAGAAGAAGGTCAGCAGCAGCGTCCGGATGTGCGCACCGTCCACGTCCGCGTCGGTCATGATGATGATGCGGTGGTAGCGCAGCTTCTCGGGATTGAAGTCGTCGCTGCCCGCGCCGCGCCCGATGCCGGTGCCCAGCGCCGTGATCAGCGTGATGATTTCATTGCTGGTCAGCAGCTTCTCGTAGCGCGCCTTCTCCACGTTCAGGATCTTGCCGCGCAGCGGCAGGATGGCCTGGAACTTCCGGTCCCGGCCCTGCTTGGCGGAGCCGCCGGCGGAGTCGCCCTCCACGATGTAGATCTCGCACAGCGCCGGATCCTTCTCCTGGCAGTCCGCCAGCTTGCCCGGCAGGCCCATGCCGTCCAGCACGCCCTTGCGGCGCGTCATCTCGCGCGCCTTGCGCGCCGCCTCGCGCGCACGCGCCGCGTCGACGATCTTGCCGCAGATGATCTTGGCGTCGACCGGGTTCTCCAGCAGCCAGTCCGTCAGCTTGCTGGCCACCACGTCTTCCACCGGGCCGCGCACTTCGCTGGACACCAGCTTGTCCTTGGTCTGCGAGCTGAACTTGGGCTCCGGCACCTTCACGCTGATCACGCAGGCCAGGCCTTCGCGCATGTCGTCGCCGGTGACGTCGACCTTGGCCTTCTTGGCCAGCTCGTTGTCCTCGATGTACTTGTTGATCACCCGCGTCATCGCCGCGCGCAGACCCGTCAGGTGGGTGCCGCCGTCGCGCTGCGGGATGTTGTTGGTGAAGCAGAGGACGCTCTCGTTGAAGCCGTCGTTCCACTGCATCGACACCTCGACACCGACGTTGGTGTTCTGGTCCGACAGCTTGTCGCCCTGGGCGTGGAAGATGTTCGGGTTCAGCGGCGTCTTGCCCTTGTTGATGAACTCGACGAAACCGCGCACGCCGCCCGCGAAGGCGAAGTTGTCTTCCTTGTTGTTGCGCTCGTCGACCAGGCGGATCTTCACGCCGTTGTTCAGGAACGAGAGCTCGCGCAGGCGCTTGGCCAGGATGTCGTAATGGAACTCGGCGTTCTGCGTGAAGATCTCCGTGTCGGGCAGGAAGTGCACTTCCGTGCCGCGCTTGTCGGTCTCGCCGACGATCTTCATCGGGCTGGTCTCGACGCCGTCGCGGACCTCGATCACGCGATCCTGCGGGAAGCCCTTCTTGAACTCCAGCTGATGGATCTTGCCCTCGCGGCGCACCGTCAGGCGCAGCGTCTTGGACAGCGCGTTCACGCAGGACACGCCCACGCCGTGCAGGCCGCCCGAGACCTTGTAGCTGTTCTGGTTGAACTTGCCGCCCGCGTGCAGCTCCGTCAGCGCGATCTCCGCCGCCGAGCGCTTGGGCTCGTGCTTGTCGTCCATCTTCACGCCGGTCGGGATGCCGCGGCCGTTGTCGATGACCGAGATCGAGTTGTCCGTGTGGATCGTGATGACGATGTCGTCGCAGTAACCGGCCAGCGCCTCGTCGATCGAGTTGTCGACGACCTCGAACACCAGGTGATGCAGACCCGTGCCGTCCGAGGTGTCGCCGATGTACATGCCGGGGCGCTTGCGCACCGCCTCCAGACCTTCCAGGATCTGGATGCTGGACTCGCCGTACCCCGCGCCGTCGTTCTGCGGCACGGGCGTCGGGGTGTTCTCAGGAGTGCTGTTATCGGTCATCAGTGGGTATTCCAGGCCGCCCTGCGGCCGTTTGACTGTCTAGCTGGTGCCCCCGCTTGGCGGGGGCGGGGGGTGCGCCACACTCACCGCGGAACGCGGATCTGAGGCCGCCCCGCGGCCTCAGATCCTCATGGGCATGACGACGTACTTGAAGCCGCTGTGGTCGGGGATGCTGAGCAGCGCGCTGGACGAGCTGTCGTTCAGGTCCACGCGCACCATGTCCTGCGACATGTTGGCCAGCACGTCCATCAGGTAGGTGACGTTGAAGCCGGTCTCGATCTGGTCGCCGCCGTAGTCGATCTCCAGCTCTTCCTTGGCTTCTTCCTGCTCGGCGTTGCTCGACGCGATCGACAGCAGGCCCGGGTCGAAGGACAGGCGCACGGCCTTGAACTTCTCGCTGGTCAGGATCGCCGCGCGCTGCAGCGCGGCCAGCAGCGGCTGGCGGCCGATCAGCACGTGGAAGCGGTGGTTCTTCGGGATGACGCGGTTGTAGTCGGGGAACTTGCCCTCGACCAGCTTGGTCACGAACTCCATCCCGCTGAAGCTGAACTTGGCCTGGTTGCCGGCGAAGCGCATCTCGATCGGCGCGCTCTCGTCGTCGCCCTTGCCGCCGTCCTTCAGCAGGCGCATCAGCTCCAGCACCGTCTTGCGCGGCAGGATCACCTCCTGCTTGGGCATCTCGGTGTCGGTCTCCGCCTGCGCCAGCGCGAGGCGGTGGCCGTCGGTCGCCACCAGCGTCAGCATCTTGCCTTCGGCCACGAACAGGATGCCGTTCAGGTAGTAGCGGATGTCGTGCACCGCCATCGCGAAGTGCACCTGGTTGATCAGGCCCTTCAGCGTCTTCTGCGGCACGTTGAACGCGGGTCCGAAGTCGGCCGCTTCCTGCACCAGCGGGAAGTCGTCCGCCGGCAGGGTCTGCAGCGTGAAGCGGCTCTTGCCGCCCTGCAGCGTCATCTTGCTCTGGTTGGACGTCAGGCTCACCGTCTGGTCCGACGGCATCGAACGCAGGATGTCGATCAGCTTGCGCGCGCCGATGGTCGTGGAGAAGTCGCCGTCGTCGCCGTCGAACTCGACCGTGGTGCGGACCTGGATCTCCAGGTCGCTCGTCGTGAGCTCGACCTGCCGGCCCTGCTTGCGGACCAGCACGTTGGCCAGGATGGGCAGCGTGTGGCGCCGTTCCACGATGCCGGACACGGCCTGCAGCGCGGCAAGCACTTTGTCCTGGCTGTCTTTCAACACGATCATGTCAACCTCTCTCCACTGTTGGCTGTACGGGCGAACGCGGCATTTTCGCTGAAGGCGAAGGCGTTTTTTCTCATCCCTTCAGCGTTTGCTCCAGCACATGCAACTGCTGGTTCAACTCGGTGTTCTTCTGGCGCTCCCCGCCGATCTTGCGGACCGCGTGCAGCACCGTGGTGTGGTCGCGGCCGCCGAACAGCTCGCCGATCTCCGGCAGGCTCTTCTGGGTCAGTTCCTTGGCCAGGTACATCGCGATCTGGCGCGGCCGGGCGATGCTGGCCGGGCGCTTCTTCGAATACATGTCCGCGACCTTGATCTTGTAGAAGTCGGCCACGGTCTTCTGGATGTTCTCGACCGAGATCTGCCGGTTCTGGATCGACAGCAGGTCCTTCAGCGCCTCGCGCGCCAGCTGGATGTTGATTTCCTTGTGGGAGAAGCGGCTGTAGGCCAGCACCTTGCGCAGCGCGCCTTCCAGCTCGCGCACGTTGGCGCGCACGTTCTTCGCGATGAAGAAGGCCACGTCCTCCGGCATCGGCGCGCTTTCGGCCTCGGCCTTCTTGATCAGGATCGCGACGCGCATCTCGAGCTCGGGCGGCTCGATGGCCACCGTCAGCCCGGCGTCGAAGCGGCTGGTCAGGCGCTCGTCGATGTCCACCAGGCCCTTCGGGTAGGTGTCCGAGGTCATGATGATGTGGGCGCGCTTGGCCAGCAGCGCCTCGAACGCATTGAAGAACTCTTCCTGCGTCCGGTCCTTGCCGGCGAAGAACTGCACGTCGTCGATCAGCAGCAGGTCCAGCGAGTGGTACTTGGCCTTGAGCTCGTCGAAGGTCTTGCGCTGGTAGTTCTTGACGACGTCCGAGATGAACTGCTCGGCGTGCAGGTACAGCACGCGGGCGTCGGGACGGTCCTTGAGCAGCGCGTTGCCGACGGCGTGGATCAGGTGGGTCTTGCCCAGGCCGACGCCGCCGTAGATGAACAGCGGGTTGTACATCTGGCCCGGCGCGCCGGCGACGTGCAGCGCGGCGGTCCGTGCCATCTGGTTGGCGCGGCCCGGCACGAGCGTGTCGAAGGTCAGGCTCGTGTTGATGCGGTGGCGCGTGGCGCTGGGCGGCAGGTTGGCCGGGACGCTGGGCGCCGCGCCGCCCTGGATGAGGCTGGCAGCGGTCGCCGGGGCAGCGGGCGGTGCCGCGACCGGACGTGCGGCGGCTGCCGCCTGATCCGACCCGGGCTGGGGGGCGCCGGGGCCGCCGCGCAGGCCGTGCTGCTGCAGCACCTGGCCCATCGTCATGCCGGACGGCGACGTGCGGGGCAGCGGGGCGATGGCTTCGCGCGGTGCCAGCGACAGTTCCAGACGCGCAGGCTTTCCGGCGAGTTCGGTGAGGATGGCTTCGATCCGGCCGGCGTACTGGCTCCGGATCCAGTCCAGCTTGAATCGGTTGGGGACGCGGAGCGACACCAGCACGGCCTCGTGGCCGTTCTCGTCCTGCTGGGCGACCTCCGCGGGGGGCAGCGGTCGGATCCAGGTATTGAATTGCTGTTCAGGCAGTTCGGCGGCCAGGCGTTCGCAGCCGCGCTGCCACAGGGCCGCACCTGACAAGTCTGCGCTCATTGTGGAAAACTTATTCTTCGAGCGGCCCGATTGTACCGATCCGGGCCCGCGGAGTCTGGGTTATCCACAGATTTTTTCCCCCGGTCAAGTGCTGGTAATCCCCGTGGCGACTTGCATCCGGATTGACCCTGGTGCAAATCTTTGCTGTAATCGCGGGTTTTCCGGACGCCCGGACGTAGCTTCGTGGGCCTCCGCTTTTCAAGCGGCTTCCGACATCCCCGATGTCCTCCGTCCGCGGCGCTCAAGCCCACTGGCGCAAGCCCACAGGCACGGCGCAAGGCGACGGGAAGTTCCGAGATTTCCTAGAGGTTGAACATGAAACGCACTTATCAAGGCTCCAAGACCCGTCGCGCCCGTACCCACGGCTTCCTGGTCCGCATGAAGACGCGTGGCGGCCGTGCCGTCATCGCTGCTCGTCGCGCCAAGGGCCGCAAGCGCCTGGCCGTCTGAGCCCAACGCACGACCCAACGCCAGACGACCTCGTCAGCACCGTGATCGGCCGCGTCGTACGATCGGCCGATTTCGAGCGCGTGCTGGGCACGCCCAGCCGCGCGCGCAGCGCGCACTTCGCCGTGCACCACCTGGCCGACAGCCCCTCGCTGCCCAACCGCCGCCCTCCCAAGGGAACGGTTGACTTGTCCACAGGTGATGCACCGATTCATCCCCAAGCTGTGGATGAATCGCCAGCGGCAACGGTGGTTTCCACCTCCGCAGCACCGGCTCCAGCCGCGCCCGACAGGGCCTGGCTGGGCTACGTCGTGCCCAAACGGCATGCGAAGCGCGCGGTCACGCGCACGCTGTTGAAGCGCCAGATCCGCGCGGTGTTCGGCGACCTGCCCGAGTTGCCGCCCGGCCTCTGGGTGGTGCGCTTGCGCATGCCCTTCGATCGCAAGCAATTCCCCAGCGCGTCCTCCGACGCGCTGCGCGCCGTTGCGCGCGCGGAACTGCTGCAGCTGACCCGCAAGCTGGCGCGACCGCCGGCGTCGGCGGCGGCCGGCTGACCGGACCCCGGGTTCGGAAAAACGACCATGGATCCCCGCCCCCGCCTGTCGACGCGATTGCTGATGGGGCTGGTGCGCGGCTACCAGTTGCTGTTCAGCGCCTGGCTGCGCGCGGGTTGCCGCTACAGCCCGAGCTGTTCCAACTACGCGATGCAGGCCTTGCGCCAGCATGGCGCCGGCGCGGGCACCTATCTGGCGGCCGCACGGATCCTGCGTTGCAACCCATTCTGTCTGGGCGGACACGATCCCGTGCCCGACAATCCGCCCCGCCTGTTCACCCGATTGCTGCGTCCGTCCGGATGCCGTCCGGGGGCACCCTCTTCAACCGCCAATCCAAAAGCTTCCCATGACTGATATTCGCCGCACCATCTTGTGGGTGGTGTTCACGATGTCGCTGGTCCTTCTGTGGGACGGCTGGCAGCGGCACAACGGACAGCCCTCGCTGTTCCACCCGGCACCGGCGAAGGTCGCCACCGCGCCGGCCGGCCCGGCCTCGGCCGCGTCCGCCGCCGCGCTGCCGGCTGCTGCCGGCGCTTCCGCGGCCGGTTCGACCGCCGCGGCCCCGGCACCGATCAAGAACGAGCTGGTCACCTTCACGACCGACGTCGTCAAGGCCACGATCGACACCCGCGGCGGCAGCCTGGTGCGCGTCGAGCTGCTCAAGCACGCCGACGACACCAACCCCAGCGGCCATGTCGTCGTGCTGGACCCGGTCCGCAACTACAGCGCCCGCTCCGGCCTGCTGAACGTGCCGAATGCGCCCAGCGACCAGACGGTGCTGACGCTGGTCGACGGTCCGCGCGAGTTGAAGGACGGCCAGGACACGCTGACCGTGCGCCTGGAAGCGGACCAGGGCGGCGTGAAGCTGGTCAAGACCTACACCTTCAAGCGGGGCGACTACGCCATCGCGGTGAACCACGAGGTGACCAACACCGGCACCGCGCCGGTGACCCCGCAGCTGTACCTGCAGCTGGTGCGTGACGGCCACATCGACCACACCGGCCCGTCGTTCGCGCCGACCTCGTTCTCGGGTCCGGCGATCTACACCGACAAGGCGAAGTACCACAAGCTGTCGTTCGACGACCTGAAGAAGGGCAAGGCCGAGTACGAGAAGAACGCCGAGGACGGCTGGGTCGCGATGGTCCAGCATTACTTCGTCAGCGCCTGGATCCGCAACGAAGCGGGCCCGCGCGAGTTCAACGTCCGTCCGCTCAACGAGAACCTGTACACCGCCGGCGTGGTGATGAACTTCGCCACCGTCGCGCCCGGCGCGTCGGCCAAGCTGGACGACGTGCTCTACGTGGGTCCTCAGGAAGAGAAGAAGCTGGAAGTCCTGGCCCCCGGCCTGGAGCTGGTGAAGGACTACGGCATCTTCAAGATCCTGTCCAAGCCGCTGTTCTGGCTGCTGGACGTGCTGCACTCGCTGCTGGGCAACTGGGGCTGGGCGATCATCCTGCTGGTCGTGATGCTGAAGGCCGCGTTCTACGGCCTGAATGCCAGCGCGTACCGCAGCATGGCCAAGATGAAGGCGGTGAACCCGCGCATCCAGGAAATGCGCGAGCGCATGAAGGACAAGCCGCAGCAGATGCAGCAGGAGATGATGCGCATCTACAAGGAAGAGAAGATCAATCCGCTGGGCAGCTGCCTGCCGATCTTCCTGCAGATGCCGTTCTTCATCGCGCTGTACTGGGTGCTGCTGTCCAGCGTCGAGATGCGCGGCGCCCCCTGGGTGATGTGGATCCACGACCTGTCCAAGCCGGACAGCCTGTTCGGTCACCTGTTCGGCGCGCCGATCGGTCCGCTGCCGCTGCTGATGACGGCGTCCAGCCTGCTGCAGGTGTGGCTGAACCCGCAACCGGCCGACCCGGTGCAGGCCAAGATGATGTGGATCATGCCGCTGGCCTTCAGCGTGATGTTCTTCTTCTTCCCGTCGGGCCTGGTGCTCTACTGGCTGGTGAACAACATCCTGTCGATCGCCCAGCAATGGATGATCAACAAGCAGATCGGCGGCGCCGCCGTGAAGAAGTAAGGGAGACCGGCGCGGGAGGCATTCGGCAATTCCTCACGCGCGTCCCCAAGCCCCCGCACCCCGGGGGCTTTTTTTCGTCCGCGCGCGGGCGCTTAATCGGATGCATGCGGGGGTCGCTTCTCCACCTGACCGGAGACGGTGGGGAACCGGAGGCGCCAGGCGCCGGCTCACGAGAGTCGGCGACGAGGCCTACCCCGCGCCATTCACGACAACGGCGATGCAGCTCAAGGGCGCATCGCCGTTTTCCATGGTCGCTGCGAGACAATTGCGCCCATGCTGTCGCGCCACCAGGATCCCATTGCCGCCATCGCCACCGCACCCGGACGAGGAGCGGTCGGCATCGTGCGGGTGTCCGCGCCGCAAGACCTGACCCCGCTGGTGACGGCGATCTGCGGCCGCGCGCTGAAGCCGCGCGAGGCCACCTATCTGCCTTTCCGCAGCGCGTCGGGCGAGGCGATCGACCACGGCCTGGCGCTGCTGTTCCCGGCCCCGCACTCGTACACCGGCGAACACGTGCTGGAACTGCAGGCCCATGGCGGACCGGTGGTGCTGCAACTGCTGCTGGCGCGATGCCTGGAGGCCGACCCCGCGTTGCGGATGCGCCTGGCCGAGCCCGGTGAATTCACGCGTCGCGCGTTCCTGAACGGCAAGCTGGATCTGGCGCAGGCCGAGGCGGTCGCCGACCTGATCGATGCGAGCACCGAAGCCGCCGCCCGCAGCGCCGGTCGCGCGCTGGCCGGCGCGCTGAGCGGCGAGGTCGGCGGATTGCGCGATGCGTTGATCCAGCTGCGGATGCTGGTCGAGGCGACCTTGGACTTCCCAGAGGAGGAGATCGATTTCCTCGAGCAGGCGGATGCGCTGGGCAAGCTGCGGCGATTGCTGGTGCGCGTGGAGGCCTTGCTGGACCGCAGCCGGCAGGGCGCGATCCTGCGCGAGGGCATCAAGGTCGTGCTGGCGGGGCAGCCCAACGTCGGCAAGAGTTCGCTGCTGAATGCGCTGGCCGGCGCGGAGCTGGCGATCGTGACGCCGATTCCCGGCACGACGCGGGACAAGCTGAGCCAGACGATCCAGATCGAAGGCGTGCCGCTGCACATCAGCGACACGGCGGGCCTGCGCGACACCGAAGACGAGGTGGAACGCATCGGCGTGGCGCGCAGCTGGGATGCGATCGCGGAGGCGGACGTGGTGCTGTTCCTGCACGACCTGACCCGCGTCGGCCATGCGGATTACGAGTCCGAGGACGCCGAGATCCGCGGTCGTCTGGCGAGCGTCGATCCGGTGCGGATCCTGCAGATCTACAACAAGGCCGATGCGCACGCGCCGACGTCGTTGCCCGCGGGTGCGCTGACGCTGTCGGCGAAGACGGGCGAGGGCCTGGATGCGCTGCGACGCAAGCTGCTGGAGCAGGTGGGCTGGCACGCCGTGCCGGAGGGGCTCTTCATCGCCCGCGAGCGCCACGTGCTGGCGCTGCGCCGCACGCGCGAGCACATCGAGCTGGCGCTGCTCCAGGCCGAGGCGCTACCGCCCGCGCTGGATCTGATGGCGGAGGAGTTGCGCCTGGCACATGACGCATTGGGCGAGATCACCGGCGCGTTCACGGCCGATGACCTGCTGGGGGAGATCTTCAGCAGGTTCTGCATCGGGAAGTGAACGGACTCAGTGCCCGTCGAACTCGACGAGCGAGAACACCTTCAGTCCTCCGTCGCGCAGGCGTTTCGACCCGCCCAGTTCAGGCAGGTCCACGATCGCCGCGCCTTCGATGACCTCCGCGCCGAGGCGCTCCAGCAAGCGCTTGCCGGCCATCATCGTGCCGCCGGTCGCGATCAGGTCGTCGATCAGCAGCACGCGGTCGCCGGCTTTCACCGCATCCGTGTGCATCTCGACCGTGGCGCTGCCGTACTCCAGCTCGTAGGTCTCCTGGACGGTGGTGAAGGGCAGCTTGCCCTTCTTGCGGATCGGCACGAAGCCGACGTTCAGCTCATACGCCAGCACCGAACCGATGATGAAGCCCCGCGCGTCCAGGCCGGCGATCGCGTCGGGCCGGGCATCGAAGTAGCGATGCACGAACTGGTCGATCAGCACCCGGAACGCCCGGGGATTCGACAGCAGCGGCGTGATGTCGCGGAACTGCACGCCCGCTGATGGCCAGTCCGGCACGGTGCGGATCTGCTGTTTCAGGAAGACGATGGGGTCCTGGGTGGGGTCGGCGTGCGGCATGGACACGATTGTCGCGCGGCCGATCTGCCGTCTTCGTCGCGCCGGTTCAGGCCGTCTGCTGCTGGCAGATCAGGCGCGCCCGGCCCGCCTGCTTGGCCTCGTAGAGCGCGGCGTCCGCCGTCTGGATCAGGCGTTGTGCCGCGTCGCCGTTCTGCGGGATGAAGGACGCCACCCCGATCGACAGGCTCACCGAGCGTCTGACCGGCGAGCCCACATGCTCGATCGCGGCCAGCCGCACGCTGTCCAGGCAGCGTTGCGCGACGACCTGGGCGCCCGCCAGGTCCGTGTCGACCAGCAGCACCGCGAACTCCTCGCCGCCGTAGCGGCAGACCGACTCGCCGCCGCGGCCCGCGCAGCTGCGCAGCAGCGTCGCGACGCGGCGCAGGCAGTCGTCGCCGGAGACGTGGCCGTAGCAGTCGTTGTATTGCTTGAAGTGGTCGATGTCGACCATCAGCAGCGCCAGCGGCCGGTTCGCCCGGGTGGCGCGGTGCCATTCCGTCTGGAGCAGCTGGTCGAAGAGCCGCCGGTTGCCCACGCCGGTCAGGCCGTCCGTCGTCGACTGCCGCGCGAGCAGTTCGTTGGCGCGCCGCAGCCGCTCCTCCTGGCGCTTGCGCTCGGTGAGGTCGGTGACGATGCAGACGTACAGGTGGATCGTGTCGGTGCGCACCTCGGCGAGCGCCAGCTGCAGATGCAGCGCCTCGCCGCTGCGATGCCGTGCCGTGAACTCGCGGGGCTGGCCCAGCAGTGCGCGCGGGTCCAGCGCGGCGTCCGGCGTCGCGCCGGGTTCAGGGGCCGTCGCGGTCGCCGCGCCGAGCAGCATGCCGAGGTGCACGCCCTGCAGCTCCGCTGCGGTGAAGCCGAACAGCAGCTCGCAGCTGGGATTGGCCTCCAGCACATGCCCGCCCGAGTCGAGCGTCAGGATGCCGTTGGCCGCGGATTCGATCGTCGCCCGGAGCTGCGCCCGGCTGGCGGCCAGTCGTTGCTGCTCGTGGATCAGGTCCGTCACGTCCATGCGCACGCCGACGATTCCGCCCGAGGGCGTGCGCGACTCATAGATGCGCAGCCACATGTCGTCGTGCACGCGCTGCAGCAGCGGCGACATCTGCTGGCCGCGCGCCTGCTTGCGCTCCTCCAGCCATTCGGGCTCGCGACCGCGGGCCTCGGGGATGCCGCCGCGGGCGAGGGATTCGCGCACCAGGTCCTCGAAGGTCGACTTGTGCTGGAAGTGCCGCAGCATGTGCGGATAGATCTCCACCAGGCGCTTGTTGTAGGCGATCAGGCGGTCCTCGGCGTCGAAGATCTCCACGCTGGCCGGCAGCGCGTCGATGGCTTCCTCCATCGTCCGCTGCGCCAGCTTCGCGCGGGCCTGCGTGCGCGCCAGCGTCGACACGACCGCCACCGCCAGCAGCACCGTCAGGACCAGCGAGGCCATCCCGATCCACGCCAGCCAGCCGTCCACCGCATAACCGCCCAGGGTCACCGTGAGCACGATCGCCTGCAGGCCGACCAGCAGCGCGAACGCCAGCAACGGCCAGGTGCGGACTTCGGCGAATCGGTTCATCGCGGGAGCGGCGCTCGGGAGAACGCCCGGAAAAAAGGGTGGCTGATCCTAGCCACCGCGCTCCTCGATGGAAACCGCTCTCCGGGGGGAGAAGCGGGTTCCAGCGACGTCCCCCCGTTGGTGGGGTGCCACGCTTTGGGCGTGACCGTGTACGGAAATCTCAGCCGCCGCGGGTGATCGGCATGTCGCCGGCGTTGGGCAGGGTCATGTGGCGGGCCAGCTCGAGCTTCGCCAGGGAGTTGCGATGGACCTCGTCCGGACCGTCGGCGAAGCGCAACGTCCGCTGGCCCGCCCACATGTAGGCCAGCGGCGTGTCGTCGCTGACGCCCATGCCGCCGTGGACCTGCATCGCCCAGTCGATGACCTTGAGCGCCATGCTCGGCGCCACGATCTTGATCATCGCGATCTCGGCCTTGGCGACCTTGTTGCCGACCGTGTCCATCATGTAGGCCGCCTTCAGCGTCAGCAGGCGCGCCTGCTCGATGCTGCAGCGCGATTCCGCGATGCGTTCCTGCGTCACCGTCTGCTGTGCGATCGTCTTGCCGAAGGCGACCCGCGAGATCGCCCGCTGGCACATCAGTTCCAGCGCCCGCTCCGCCGCGCCGATCGACCGCATGCAGTGATGGATGCGTCCGGGGCCGAGGCGGCCCTGCGCGATCTCGAAGCCGCGCCCCTCGCCCAGCAGGATGTCGTCCACCGGCACGCGCACGTTCTTCAGCTCGATCTCCATGTGACCGTGCGGCGCGTCGTCGTAGCCGAAGACGCTCAGGTGGCGTTTGACCGTGATGCCCGGCGTGTTGGCCGGGACCAGCACCATCGACTGCTGTTCATGGCGTCCCGCGTCGGGATTCGTCTTGCCCATCACGATGTACAGCGCGCAGCGCGGATCGCCGGCGCCGGAGGACCACCACTTCGTGCCGTTGATGACGTACTCGTCACCGTCGCGATCGATGCGGCACTGGATGTTGGTCGCGTCCGACGAGGCCACGTCCGGCTCCGTCATCAGGAAGGCGGAGCGGATCTCGCCGCGCAGCAGCGGCTCGAGCCAGCGGTCCTTGTGGGCCTCGCTGCCGTAGCGCTCGATCGTCTCCATGTTGCCGGTGTCCGGCGCCGAGCAGTTGAAGACTTCGGGCGCCCAGTACACGCGGCCCATGATCTCGCACAGAGGCGCGTACTCGAGGTTGGACAGGCCCTCCGGCGCGCGCGGCGAGCGCGGCAGGAACAGGTTCCACAGTCCGGCGGCGCGCGCCTTGGGCTTGAGCTCCTCGATCACCTTCGTCGGGATCCAGGCGTTGCCGCCGCGGCGGTTGGCCTCGATCTCCTCGTGGTAGCGCTTCTCGTTGGGATAGATGTGCTCGTCGAAGAACGCCAGCAGGCGCTCGCGCAGTTGCTCCACCTTGGGGCTGTAGTCGAAGTTCATGGGGAGGTCCTTCAGCCGCGTTGGCTGCGATAGCGGAGGTACTGCGCGTACAGCGCTTCCATCGTGGTGGCCCGCTCGTCCGCATGCAGCGGATGCGACGGGGCGAAATTGCAGACGCGCAGCAGCCAGCTGGCCGGGGCGTCCCCGGTCGGCGGCGCGACGTCCAGCACGTTGATGCAGGCCGGCGACTGCACCCAGCTGCCCAGCATCACGCGCTGGCCGCCGGTCACCGCATGCGACAGGATGGCCGCGTTGACCACGCCGTGCAGGACCAGCAGCGCGCAGTCCCAGTCGGGATCGGCCTGCAGCCGCGCGATGCCGCCGAGCACGCGATCCAGCAGCTCGCCGACGCGCTCGCCGTTCAGGAAACGTTGCGACTCCGCGACCTGGCTGCGCTGGAGACCGTTGAAGGCCTGGGCGAGTGCCTCGTCGGGAATGTCCCCGAGGCGGCCGCCGCGGATCTCCTGCCACTCGGGCCAGGTCTGCGGGATCAGGTCGGACTGTCCGGCGTGGCGCAACACCAGGTCCGCGGTCTCGACGGTGCGCGGCAGGCCCGACACGATCGCGCGGTCGAAGCGCACGCCGGCGGTGCGGAAGGCCTCGCCGGCGGCCTGCGCCTGGGCGATCCCGTCGTCGTTGAGCCGCACCTGCTCGGGCAGCACCGGACGGCCGGTCGTGCCATCGAAGTAGGTCACCGCGCCATGGCGCATCAGGTAGATGCGGCGGCGTTGCGGGCTGCGGGGCTGGGTGTCCAACATGAGCGGCAGTGTGGCGCAACGGCACGGGCCACGGTGTCACGCAGGCGGCAGACCGCAGCCGGGCCACAATTCGGCCGCCGCGTGATGCGGCATCGCCAACTCCGTTCCTTCCGCTGCCCTTCTGACGCCTTGGTGACAAGCCCTTTTCCGACGCCCTTCCATCGCCCGCACGGTCCGCAGGCAGCCGGCGAAGTGCCGCTGCGCGACGACATCCAGGTCCTGCGCGCGGTCGCCGTGCTGTGGGTGCTGCTGTATCACGCGCAGATCCCGGGCGCCTCGGGCGGCTACCTCGGCGTCGACATCTTCTTCGTCATCTCCGGTTACCTGATCACCGGATTGATCCAGCGTGCGCTGCAGCGCGGCGACTTCTCCTTCCGCGCGTTCTACGGGCGCCGCGCGCGACGGCTGCTGCCGGCCGCGTACGTGGTGCTCGGCGCGACCCTGCTGGCGGCGCCGTGGGCGCTCAACCGCAGCGAGCAGATCGACTTCGTCGGCCAGTTGCTCGGCGCGCTGGGCTTCGCCAACAACCTCGTGCTGTGGCGGCAGACGGGCTACTTCCAAGGCGCGTCCGACCTCAAGCCGCTGCTGCATTTCTGGTCGCTCGCACTCGAGGAACAGTACTACCTCGTGCTGCCGGCGCTGCTGGTCTTCAGCCCGGCGCGCCTGCGGAGCGGCGTCGCGATCCTCGTCACGGCGGCCAGCCTCGGCCTGCTGCTCTGGTGGCAGCCGATAGACGCCAGCGGCGCCTTCTACCTGCTGCCGACCCGGGCGTGGGAGCTGGGGCTGGGATCGATCGGCGCGCTGATGAGCGGCTCGCTGGCGGAGTCGGCCACGGGATCCGCGCGGCGCGCGCTGCGATGGCTCGCATGGCCGGCAGGGGGGCTGCTCCTCGCCGTGCCGATCGTGCCGCAGTGGTTCGGCACCGCGCATCCCGGACCGGCGGCGGGGGTCGTCGGACTCGCGACGCTGGTCCTGCTCTTGCGCGAGCCCGCCCGCCTGCCGCGCGCCGCTGCGCCGCTGGTCCGCATCGGCGACTGGTCCTATGCGCTGTACCTCGTCCACTGGCCGCTGATCGCGATCCTGCACAACGCCTGGGTTGGACTGAAGGCCGATCCGCACGCGCTGATGGTCTGGCGCCTCGGCGCGGTGCTGCTCGCATTTCCGCTGGCCTGGGCCTTGCATCGCGCCGTTGAGCGGCCGGCCAAGGCGCTGCTCACGGGCCGACGCGGCGCGCTGATCCTGGGAACCGGCACGGTGCTGCTCGCGGTCGGCGGCATTGCCTTGGCGTTGCACAAGCCCGCGCCGGGTTCGATCGACTTCGTTGAACTGCGCAAGGCCAACTACGGTCTGTCGGCCAACTGCGATGCCGAAACCCCGTTCGACGGCAGCGAGGAGTGCCGCACGCGGCGCGGCGCGAGGTGGCTGGTATGGGGCGACTCCTACGCGATGCACCTGGTGCCGGGACTGGTCCGCGTGGCCAGCGACCAGGGGTTGGTGCAGGCGACGAAGTCCTCGTGCGGACCGTTCCCCGGCCTGACGCCGGTGCGGCCGGAGATCGGGCGCGGCAACAGCTTCGCGTCGCCATGGATCGAACAGTGCCAGGCCTTCAACGCTTCGGTGCTGACCTGGTTGGAGCGGCATCCCGAGATCGACACCGTGGTCCTGTCGAGCCTGCTGACGCAGTACCTGGATGATGCGAAGTACGAGCTCCAGCGCACGCGAGGCGGGGAACGCCTGCGCGGTGAGCCGGCGATGCGCGCCGCGCTGCTCGACGACATGGGCGAGACCGTGAAGCGGCTGCGTGCGATGGGCAAGCGGGTGATGGTGGTGGCGCCGCCGCCGTCGGCGCCCTTCGACATCGCGGGTTGCCTGGAGCGACGCCAGGCGCGTCGCTGGACGATCGGCGCGACGCCGGGTTGCGTGATCGACGAAGCGGACGATCGACGCCGCCGCGCCGCCGAACACCGTTTCATCATGGACCTGGCGAAGTCGGATGCGCACCTGCCCGTGCTGCGTTTCGAGCCCTTGCTGTGCGACGGCAGGACGTGCCAGGTCGAGCGCGACGGCGTGCCGCTCTACCGCGACCAGGGCCACCTGAGCCGCGAGGGCTCGCGGCTGTTGATGCCGGCCGTCATGTCCGAGTCACTCGGCGAGCGGCAGATCGCCCTCGCCCGCAGTCCTCGATAGCAGAACCGTCGAAGGACGGGGGGTGTTCGGGGACGGCATGTCGTGGGGTTTCGGCGCTTGCCGCCGGGGCCCCATGACATGGCGGCCAACGCCCGGGCCGATGCAGGCAGGTGGCCTTCAACCCACCAACAACCCGTGTTCAGCGCGCGCCAGCGCCTCGGGCGTCCCGGACACGACGAGCGTGTCGCCCCCCTGAAGCACCAGATCGTCGCTGGCGTCCTTCACCGCCCCGTTGGGCCGGCGCACCGACACCACGCTGACGCCCCAGGCCAGCAATCCGATCTCCCCGAGCGTGCGCCCTTCCAGGATGCTGGCCATTGGCAGACTGATGGACTGAAGCCGAGCCTGATCGCGCTCTTCCGAGGTGTCGTCGTCCGCGCCATGGAAGTAGCCGCGCAGCAGCCCATAACGACGATCCCGCGCATCCCGTGCGATGCGCAGCACCCGGCGCATCGGCACGCCGACGAGCGCGAGCGCGTGGCTCGCGAGCATCAGCGAGCCCTCGATCGCTTCCGGCACCACCTCGGTCGCGCCGGCGGCGCGCAGCTTCTCGAGGTCGGTATCGTCGATCGTGCGGACCACCACCGGCACATGCGGCGCGTGCCCGCGGACCTCGTGCAGCACCTTCAGCGCCGACGCCGTGTCGTGGTACGAGATGACCACCGCGCTCGCCCGCGTCAGGCCGGCGGCGATCAGGCTGGGCAGCCGCGCCGCGTCGCCGAACACGACGCTCTTGCCCGCCGCGGCGGCCTGCCGCACGCGATCGGGATCCAGGTCCAGCGCCATGTAGGGGATGTGCTCGGTCTCCAGCAGCGTCGCCAGGTTCTGGCCGCTGCGTCCGTAGCCGCAGATGATCACGTGGGCGTCGGTCTTGATCGACTTCTTGGCGATCGTCGTCAGCTGCACCGACTGCAGCAGCCAGTCGCTGGCCGACAGCTTCATGACGATGCGGTTGCTGTGCTCGATGATCAGCGGCGTCAGCAGCATCGACAGCACCATGGCCGCCAGCACCGGGCTGACCCACTGCGCCGCGATCAGGTTCTGCTGGGCGCCCAGGGTCAGCAGCACGAAGCCGAATTCCCCCGCCTGCGCCAGATAGAGGCCGGTGCGCAGCGCGACGCCGGTCGGCGCGCGGAACAGCTTGGCCAGCCCCGCCACGAGCACGAACTTCGCCAGCGTCGGCACCAGCGTCAGGATGATCACCAGCGGCCATTGGAAGACCAGCGTCTGCCAGTCCAGCCGCATGCCGATGGTGATGAAGAACAGCCCCAGCAGCACGTCGTGGAAGGGCCGGATGTCCAGTTCCACCTGGTGCTTGTATTCCGTCTCCGCGATCAGCATGCCGGCCACGAACGCGCCCAGCGCCAGCGACAGCCCCGCGTGCTCGGTCAGCCAGGCCAGGCCCAGCGTGACCAGCAGCAGGTTCAGCATGAAGAGTTCCTGGCTCTTGCGCCGCGCCACCAGCGTCAGCCAGCGCCGCATCACGTGCTGGCCGCCGGTCAGCAGCAGCACCAGCAGCGCGACCGCTTTCAGCGCGGCCCAGCCGAGCGATTCGATCATCTCGGCGCCGCTCCCGCCCAGCGCCGGGATCAGGACCAGCAGCGGCACGACGGCCAGATCCTGGAACAGCAGCACGCCGATCACGCGCCGGCCGTGTTCGCTTTCCATCTCGAGCCGTTCGGACATCAGCTTCACGACGATGGCCGTCGAGCTCATCGCCATCGCCGCCCCGAGCGCCAACGAGCCCTGCCACCCCAGATCCCAGGCCCAGCCCAGCATCCCGAACAGCCAGCGCAGGAAGAGGTTGCCGGCCATCGTCCCGCCGATGGTCACGACCACCTGCAGCAGCCCGAGCCCGAACACCATCGACCGCATGCTGTGCAGCTTGGGGAGGTTGAACTCCAGGCCGATCACGAACATCAGGAACACCACGCCGAACTCGGCCAAGTGCTGCACGCCGGGCACGTCGCTGGCGAGCGCCAGCGCGTTCGGACCGATCACCACGCCCACCACCAGATAGCCCAGGATCGGGGGCAGCTTCAGCGAACGGCACACCACCACGCCCAGCACGGCGGCGATCAGATAGATGAGGGTCAGGTCCAGCGCGGTGAGCATGGCGGCGATGGTACTGGGCCGCATCCCCGGGCAGCCCCGGATGGGACAAGTCGGCGCGTCGTCGGCGTCAGCGGCCCGGCGTCCGTCGCATTCCATACACACCCCCGGCGTGCGCGGCGCGGGATGCGCCCCGTCCGACGGGGCTTGGCTTTGGTCACTTCCCAGGCGCAAACTAGCTGCCTTATGCATCGGGCGCATGCCCGCATGTGCACTCGGCTTTGCCGCACGTGGCGGACGGGCAGGGCTTCGGGGTACCGTTCGCGCCACCGAAAAGTTACGGAGCATTTCATGCCCAACCTGTCTTTCGTTTCCCCCACGCGCAACAGTCCCTGGGGCACCTACCTGTCCCAGATCGACGCCGTCGAGCCCTACCTGGGCAAGCTGGCCCGCTGGGTGGAAACGCTGCGCCGCCCCAAGCGCGCGCTGATCGTGGACATCCCCATCGAACTCGACAACGGCACCATCGCCCACTTCGAGGGCTATCGCGTCCAGCACAGCCTGACCCGCGGTCCCGGCAAGGGCGGCGTGCGTTACCACCCGGACGTCACGCTGGAAGAAGTGATGGCGCTCTCCGCCTGGATGACGGTCAAGAACGCCGCGGTGAACCTGCCGTACGGCGGCGCGAAGGGCGGCATCCGCCTGGACCCGAAGACGCTGTCGATGAAGGAGCTGGAGAAGGTCACCCGCCGCTACACCAGCGAGATCGGCATGATCATCGGCCCGACCCAGGACATCCCCGCGCCTGACGTGAACACCAACGGCCAGATCATGGCCTGGATGATGGACACGTACTCGATGAACGTCGGCGCGACCGCCACCGGCGTCGTCACCGGCAAGCCGATCGCGCTGGGCGGTTCGCTCGGCCGCGTGGCCGCCACCGGCCGCGGCGTGTTCGTCGTCGGCCGCGAAGCGATGCGCCGCCTGAACGTGAACCTGGAAGGCGCGCGCGTCGCCGTGCAGGGCTTCGGCAACGTGGGTTCCGTGGCCGCCAAGATGTTCGCCGCCAACGGCGCGATCGTCGTCGCGGTGCAGGACCACACCGGCACCATCCTGAACGAGAACGGCCTGGACATGACCGACCTGCTGGACCACGTGGCCCGCACGGGCGGCGTGGGCGGCTTCAAGGGCGCCGACCGCATCGACAACGAGAACTTCTGGGACGTGAAGTCGGACATCCTGATCCCGGCCGCCCTGGAAGGCCAGATCACCGGCGAACGCGCCAAGCGCGTGCAGACCCGCGTCGTGATCGAAGGCGCGAACGGCCCGACCACCCCGGACGGCGATGCCGTGCTGGCGGACCGCGGCATCATCGTCGTCCCCGACGTGATCGCCAATGCCGGCGGCGTGACCGTGTCCTACTTCGAATGGGTGCAGGACTTCTCGTCGTTCTTCTGGACCGAAGACGAGATCAACGTCCGCCTGGACAAGATCCTCGTCGGCGCGTTCAAGGGCATCTGGGACACGGCCGAACAGCACAAGATCCCGCTGCGCACCGCCGCGTTCACGGTGGCCTGCACGCGGGTGCTGGAAGCGCGCGAAGAGCGCGGCCTGTACCCCTGAACCGGGTTTCCCTCCACCGCGGGTTTCTCGCGGTTACCGCATCAACGGGCGCCTCGGCGCCCGTTTTTCATGCGAGGGTCAGTGGGTGATCTTCGTGCCCAGCACCTGCAGGAACTGCGCGATCCAGGCGGGATGCGCGGGCCAGGCCGGTGCCGTGACGAGCTTGCCGTCGGTGACCGCCTGATCGACCGGGATGTCGGCGTAGCTGGCACCGGCCAGCTCGACTTCCGCTGCGCAGGCGGGGTACGCCGAGACCCGCTTGCCGCGGATGATGCCCGCCGCAGCCAGCAGCTGCGCACCGTGGCAGATCGCGGCGATCGGCTTGTCGGCCTGCGAGAAATGCTGCACCAATGGCAGCACGCCCGGCATGGTGCGCAGGTACTCCGGCGCCCGGCCGCCCGGGATCACGAGCGCGTCGTAGTCCTGCGGCTGGATGTCATCGAAACCGGCGTTCAAGGTGAAGCGGTGACCCGGCTTCTCGGAATAGGTCTGCGCGCCTTCGAAGTCGTGGATCGCCGTCAGGACGAAGTCTCCGGCCTTCTTGCCGGGGCAGATCGCATGGACCTGGTGTCCTACCGCCTGCAGCGCCTGGAACGGCACCATCAGCTCGTAGTCCTCGACGTAATCGCCGGCCAGCAGCAGCAGCTTCTTGCCCATCGCATCTCTCCAGAATCGGTTGCGGGAGCGCCGATTCTGGGAGGCCGCGATGCTCAGGTCGATGAATCCGTCATGTACCCGCGTCGGCGTCGCGGGCTCGCAGCCACGGCGCCGCGACGACGGCCAGCGTCCAGCAGATCCAGGCGGTCCACATCGTGTGGCTCGGGTAGTGCGCGCCGCGCGCCATCTGCGCGAAGCCGTAGGCCACGCCCATCGTCAGCACCGCGCCCAGCGCGAACCGCGCCTGCCGCGGATAGGCGCGCCGCAGCATGAAGAAGAGGCTGAAGAAGGCGAAGGCGGAACTCGCATGTCCCGAGGGGAAGCAATGGCCCGGCCCGCCGTCGCGCAGGCCGAAGCGCCAGTGCGACACGTAGTGCGCGACGCCGCCGAACTCGGCCAGGTCCCAGGGGCAGCTCGTCGTGCTGCCCTGCTTCATCAGCGGGATCAGGATCAGGCTGACCGCCGTCAGCGCCGCGGCGCCCCAGCGTTCGCGCCGCGTGAGTCCGGGCCACAGCGGTCGTACGGCGTTGATCAACAGCATCACGACCAGGCCCGTGGCCATCCAGCGGCCGCCCTGGTGCAGGAGGCCCGAGGTCATCCAGTGGTCGCGCAGCGCGAAGCCGTGCGCGTCGGCGAAGAGCCTCACGACGGCGAGGTCCCACCCGGCCAGGTCCCAGAGCATGAGCGCCGCCAGGCTCGCCAGCGCGACGAGCCAGCCGCGCCGCAGCGTCGGGAGCGACATCGCCCCGACGGGCGACAGGACCGGCGTCGCGGTCGAACCGGCGCCGAGCTGAAGGGAGGACAGAGGATGCGGCTTCACGGGGCGCAGTGGGCGCCGCGGCGCTGAAGTCGCCCTGAAGCCAAGCTGAAGGCCGGCTGAAGACGCGTGTCGCTTCGCACATCGGCGGCGGTGCTCGCGCGACCTGTCGACGGCTGCTATCTTCCCGGTTCGACGATCCGGCCCGAAGGCCCCTGCCATGCGACTGCTGCTGCTCGAAGACGACGAACTCCTCGGCGAGGCCCTGCGCGACTTCCTCCGTGCCGAAGGCCATGCGGTGACCTGGGCCCGCCGGCTGTCCGAGGTGCTGCCGCGGCAGCACGAGGAATTCGAGGCGCTGCTGGTCGACTGGCAGCTGCCGGACGGCTCCGGCCTGGACTGGCTGCGCGGGCTGCGCCAGCGCGGCGTGTCGACGCCGGCGCTGATGTTGACCGCGCGCGACCTGCTGGCCGACCGCCTCCAGGGCCTGGACAGCGGCGCCGACGACTACCTCGTCAAGCCCTTCGCTCCGGAGGAGCTCGCCGCCCGGCTGCGCGCGGTCAGCCGCCGCCACGTGGGCGCGAGCAGTTCGCAGCGGCGCTACGGCGACGTGGTGCTGGACCTGGCCGCCAAGCGCGCGGCGCGCGACGGCCACGCCGTCGAGCTGACCGCCCGGGAATGGGCCGTGCTGGAGGCGCTCGCGCAGCGCGGCGGGCGCCTGTATCCGAAGCGCGAGCTCGAGCTGCAGGTGCTCGGCGACGACGCCGAGGTGTTGAGCAACGCGCTGGAGGTCCACGTGTCCAGCTTGCGGCGCAAGCTCGGTCGCGAGTTGATCGAGACCGTCCGCGGCCTGGGCTACCGGCTCGGGCCGGAGGCCGCGTGAACGTGCAGGGAAACGGGGAGGGACACGTGGAGGTAAACGCGCCCACGGGCCCGCGCCGCCCCTCGATCGCCGGCCGCCTGGCGCGCCAGCTGCTGCTGATTTCCGCCTGCTGGGCCCTGCTGGCCGGTGTCAGCGTCTGGCTGGTCGTGCAGGAGGAGGTGGACGAGCTGCTCGACGAGACGCTGCAGGCGTCCTCGCAGGTGCTGGGACAGCTGCTGCGCCAGAGCAGCGCGATGCCGGCCGAGATCGCGGACAACGACGACCTCAGCACCCACTTCGCGTGGCAACTGGTCGGCGCGGACGGCGCGCTGTTGCACCGCTCGCCGCTGGCGCCGGTGAACGCCTGGAAACTCCCGCCCGGTTTCAGCGACTGGCAGGACGACGGCACCGACGGCGACGACTGGCGCGTCCACGTGCGCCCGCTGCCCACGGTGGCCGGACCGGGCTGGCTGATGGTGGCGCAGACCAGCGCCGAGCGCAAAGAGGTGCGCAGCCGCGTCGGGCTCGCCAGCGCGTTCTCCGCGCTGCTCGTCGGCGGGCTCTGCATGATGTGGATGAACCGGCGCGCCCGGGCCGAACTGGCCCCGCTGGCCGAGCTGTCCAGCGCGCTCGCCGGCTACGACCCGCTCGACACCCGGCAGCTGCTGCCCGAGCAGCACCGTCAGGAACTTGCGGGGATCCGCGCCGCGGTGCTGGACCTCGGGCAACGCCTGGCACAGCGCGTGGCCAACGAGCGCGCCTTCAGCGCCCATGCGGCGCATGCACTGCGCACGCCGCTCGCGGGCATGGATGCGCAGCTCGCGATGGCGCTGCGCGAGGCGCCGCCCGAATCGCGCGCCCGGCTGCAGCGCACCCGCGAGGCGGCCGACCGCCTGCGCCGGGTCGTGACCGCGTTGCTGACCCTGTTCCGCACCGGCATGAGCCTGCGCTGGCAGCGCCTGGACCTGAACGAACTGCTGTCGCTGCTGCCGCTGCCGGACGGTCTGGCACTGGACCTGCCGGGCGACGACACCGGCATCGACGCCGATCCCGATCTGCTGGCCGCCGCGTTGATCAACCTGATCGACAACGCGTGGCGGCACGGCGCCTCGCAGGTCCAGCTGCGCCTGCATCGGCAGCCCGACGGCGGCCTGCTGCTGGCGCTCACCGACAACGGCGAGGGCACGGCCGACTGGCAGCGCGTGGACCTCAACGACGCGCTGGAGCGCCAGCAGTACGAAGGCCGCATGGGCCTGGGATTGATGATGGCCGACCTGGTGGCGCGCGCCCATGGCGGCGACCTGCGCCTGCCCCCCGTGGACGGGGGTTTCGGCGTGGCGATGCGGCTGGGGCCGGCGCCGGACTGAAGCGACCCCGGCGGCTACACTTTCGCCCTTATGACGACCCATGCCGCCCTCACCCATTCCCGCGCGCTCGACGTGGCCCGCGCGGCCTTGAAAGTCGAGGCCGACGCGCTGCTGGCGCTCGGTCCGCGCCTGGGCGATTCGTTCGAGCAGGTGGTGCGGGCGATCCTCGACAGCGCCGGTCGCGTCGTCGTGATGGGCATGGGCAAGAGCGGCCACGTCGGCCGCAAGATCGCCGCCACGCTGGCGTCCACCGGCACGCCCGCGTTCTTCGTCCATCCGGGCGAAGCCAGCCACGGCGACCTCGGCATGGTCACGCCCGGCGACATCGTGCTGGCGCTGTCCAATTCCGGCGAGAGCGACGAGCTCAACGCCATCATCCCGGTGCTCAAGCGCCTGGGCGTCACGCTGATCGGCATGACGGGCGGCCTGTCGTCGTCGCTGGCCAAGCATTCGAACTTCGTGCTGGATTCGCGCGTCGAGCAGGAAGCCTGCCCGCTGAACCTGGCGCCGACCGCCAGCACCACCGCGCAGATCGCCCTGGGCGACGCGCTGGCCGTGGCGCTGCTCGACGCCCGCGGCTTCCGCGCCGAGGACTTCGCCCGCTCGCATCCGGGCGGCTCGCTCGGCCGCCGCCTGCTGACGCACGTGCGCGACCTGATGCGCAGCGGCGACTCGCTGCCGCGCGTCACCGCCGAGCTGCCGCTGCTGGAGATGATGCGGGTGATGTCCGACAAGGGCCTGGGCTGCGCCGTGCTGGCCGATGCCGACGGCAAGGTCGGCGGCATCTTCACCGACGGCGACCTGCGCCGCCTGATCGAACGCGGCACCGACCTGCGCGGCCTGACCGCCGGACAGGTGATGCATCCGAATCCGCGCACGGTCGCCGCCGACGCGCTGGCCGTCGTCGCGGCCGACCTGATGGAGCAGGCGCGGATCACGCTGGTCCTGGCGGTCGACGACGAGCAGCGGCTGGTCGGCGCGATCAGCATCAACGACCTGATGCGCGCGAAGGTGATCTGATGAGCGGCACGCCTTCCTACACCCCGGGCAACCCGGCGGCGGCGATGCCGGCGGTGGTGCGTGAACTCCAGCCCGCGCTGTCCTTCCCGCCCGAGCTGCTGCTGAAGGCGCAGGGGCCGGCGCTCGGCCTCAAGGCCGCGATCTTCGACGTCGACGGCGTGCTGACCGACGGCCGCATCTACCTGAGCGAAGCGGGCGAGACGATCAAGGCGTTCGCGACGCTGGACGGTCACGGCATGAAGCTGCTGGCGCAGGGCGGCATCGTGCCGATCGTGATCACCGGACGGGACTCGCCGGCGGTGCGTCGCCGTGTCGCCGACCTGGGCCTGCCGCACGCCGTCTACGGCGCGAAGAACAAGCTGGCCGCGGCGCAGCCGCTGCTCGATCAGCTGGGCCTGCACTGGGACGAGGTCGCCGCGATCGGCGACGACTGGCCCGACCTGCCGCTGATGGTGCGCGCGGGCTTCGCGTGCGCACCGGCCCAGGCCCATGCCGAGGTCAGGGCGGTCGCGCACCATGTCACCGCCGCCGCCGGCGGTCACGGCGCCGCGCGCGAGTTCTGCGACCTGCTGCTGATGGCGGCCGGCCAGTACGCGCGGCTGCTGCACGGGCACCTCGAGACGCTGGACGGGAGCGGTCACTGATGGCGGCGCTGGTTCCGCCGCCGACCGCGCCGCGCCGCCGCGCCCAGCCCTTGCTGGGACGCCTGCAGTCGATGCTGGCCAACTATGTGCCGCTGCTGCTGATGGCGATGCTGGCCGGTTTCACCTGGTGGCTCATCAAGAACACGCCGCAGCTCGAGGCCCCGCGCGAGAAGACCGCGCCCAAGCATGAGCCGGACTACCGGATGAACGGCTTCGAGGTGCAACGCTTCAGCAGCGACGGCCGCCTCACCGGCCGGATCATCGGCACCGAGATGCGCCACTACCCGGACAACGACACGCTGGAGATCGACAGCCCGCAGCTGCGGGCCTACGGCAAGCTGGACGAACTGCTGGTCGCGGACGCGCAGCGCGGCGTGTCCAACGGCGACGGCAGCGAGGTGCAGCTGCTCGGCGACGTGAAGGTCAAGCGCTACCCCAATGGCGATACGGCGCAGCCGCCCGATCTGGAGCTCTACGGCGAGTTCCTGCACGCCTTCGTGCCGCAGCAGCAGATCCGTTCCCACCTGCCGGCGCGGGTGGTCGGCATGGGCGGCGAGATGCAGGTGAAGAGCTTCGTGTACGACCAGTTGACCGGGCGTCTGACCTTCAGCGGCGGCGGTCGCGCGACCTTTGCCGCGAAGCCCGGCGTGCGTCCGTCGCTGAAGCCTGCCAAGACCGGCGCACAGGCCGGCGCACAGTCGGGCGCACAGGCGGCCGCCAAGCCGGCAACTGCCGCCTCCGCCTCCGCCGCCACCGCAGCCGCAGCCGCAGCCGCTCGCAAGCCATGACCCGACTTGTCTACATCACCGGTGCCTCCAGCGGCATCGGTCAGGCGCTCGCGCTGCAGTACTACCGCGAAGGCTGGAACCTGGCGCTCGTCGCGCGCCGTGTCGAGGCGTTGAGCGCCTGGGCCGAACAGCAACAGCTGACCCCGTCGCGCTGGCGCGTATACCGGGCCGACGTCAGCGACGTCGAGGCCATCGCGGCGACAGGCCGCCGCTGCATTGCGGAACAGGGCCTGCCGGATGTCGTCATCGCCAACGCCGGCATCAGCATCGGCATGGACACGGCGATCTACGAGGACCTCGCGGTGATGCAGCGCCTCTACGCCACCAACAACATCGGCCTGGCCGCGACCTTCCACCCCTTCATCAGCGCGATGCGCGCGCGCCGCAGCGGCACGCTGGTGGGCATCGCCAGCGTTGCCGGTATCCGCGGCCTGCCGGGACATGGCGCTTACTGTTCCAGCAAGGCCGCCGTGTTCAGTTATTGCGAGAGCCTGCGCGGGGAATGTCGGCCCGATGGCGTGAAGGTCGTGACGATCGCGCCGGGGTATGTCGATACCCCGCTGACGCGCGAGAACCGCTATGGGATGCCCTTCCTGATGCAGCCGGAGGACTTTGCGCGCAAGGCCTACGGCGCGATCGAGTCGGGCGCGCGGGTGCGGTTCATCCCGTGGCAGATGGGCGTCGTTGCGCGCGTCATGCGGCTGCTGCCGGGCGCGGTCTTCGACCGGCTGCTGGCGGGGCGACCGCGTAAGCATCGGCAAGGCGAGACCTGATCCCGCCGCTTCACTGCCACGGTCGCTGGCCAGGATGTTGATCACCCAAAGAAAAAGGCGCTCCGAGGAGCGCCTTTCTCATTGCGAGGCGGGATGAACCCGCCTGCCGTGCGTGGCTCAGTAGCCGCCGCGACCGCCGCCGTAGCTGCCGCCGCCGCCACCACCGTAGCCGCCACCGCCGCCGCCGCCGTAACCGCCGCCGCCGCTACGGCCACCGCCGTAACCGCCGCCGCCGCCACTGCGACCGCCGCCGCCGCCACCACCGTAGCCGCCGCCACCGCCGTAGCCGCCGCCACCGCTGCGGCCACCGCCGCCGCCGAAGCCACCACCACCGCTGCGGCCACCGCCGCCGCCGAAGCCGCCACCGCCGCCCGGACGGTCTTCACGCGGACGAGCCACGTTGACGACGATCGCGCGGCCGTCGAGGGCCTGACCGTTCATGCCGTTGATGGCAGCCTGCGCTTCATCGTCCGTCGACATTTCCACGAAGCCGAAGCCCTTGGAACGTCCGGTCTCACGATCCATCATGACCTTGGCGGAAATGACGGTGCCGAATGGCGCGAATGCCTCCTGGAGCGACTCGTCTCGCACGCTGTAAGCGAGGTTGCCCACGTATAGCTTGTTTCCCATGGGGGAAGCCCTTTCAAAACCAAATAACCCAATGTGCTGCTTCAACCCATCGTGAACCACTCATACGAAGGCGCTGCATTCAGGCGATCCGATTATGTGTGACAGGATTGGCGGTTCGCAACGCGTCAAGCTGGTTGTTGTTTTTCAGCTTATGCGCACAAACCCCGAGCAGTGTCGGAAGCGCTCAACAATCCCCGCCTCCGGCCTCTTGGTGGGGCAAATCAGACTCCTGAGTCCCTCCGTTTGCGCCTAGTGTTTTCCACTATGCGGATGCCAACCTGCTGAAATCGCACAACGTGTCGTCCATCGCCCCCCCGCTCCCCCTTCCGGACGAGGTCCCTGCTGCACCGCGGCTGCGCATCGTCTCGCTCGTCCCCTCGGTGACGGAACTGCTGTTCGCACTCGGATTGGGCCCGTGGATCGTCGGCCGCACCGGTTTTTGCATTCACCCCGCGCCGGCGGTGTCAGCAATATCAAAGATCGGTGGGACGAAGGACGTCAACCTCCCCAAGCTGCGCGCGCTGGCCCCCAGCCATGTGGTGGTCAATGTGGACGAGAACCGCCGGGAGACGGTGGAGGCTCTGCGCGCGTTCATCCCCCATTTGGTGGTGACGCATCCCTGTGGGCCGGAGGACAACCTCAGCCTGATCGCTCAGATGGTCGAGATGGTGGAGGTTTTTGCTGCCGAACTGGGGGTCAGGTCTGAACTCGACGGCAGAAAAGTGGCGCCGGTGGACGAAATTTCCTCCCTCGTGGGGGCGCTGCCCGATGTCCCCGATCTTCGTGACCGGGCTGCGCGCCTTGCCGCCGGCTTGCGGGAGGAGTTGGCCGCCTGCCGGTCGTTCCTCGCCGGGCGCCCGCGCGGGCACACCGGCCGCCGCGTGCTGTACCTGATCTGGCGCGCCCCCTGGATGACGGTGGCGCGGGATACCTACATCGCGCGCATGCTCGGCGAGGTGGGTTGGCACACCTGGCCGCCGGTCGACGGCGGTCCGCACGGCGCGGCGCGTTACCCGGTCGTGACCGGCGAGGAAACCTGGCTGGCGGAGATCGACGAGCTGCTCCTCAGCTCGGAGCCTTACCGCTTCGGCGAGGCACATCTGGCCGAAGCCCAGGCGCTCTGCCCGAACGCCCGGGTGCGGCTGGTCGACGGCGAACTGGTCAGCTGGTACGGCCCGCGCGCGGCCGAAGGCTTGCGTTACCTCCGCGGGCTGGCCGAAGGGACACCCGGCGCAACTCCGCGATGATCGCGGACATGAGCACGTCTTCCGCCGCCACGTCGCCCACGTTTCCCATGTCCTCTTCGCCATCGCCTGCACCGTTTGCTGGTCAGGTCCTCCTGCTGGAGGACGACCCCGCGATCGCCCAGACCGTCTGCTTCGTGCTGGAGCGGGAGGGCTACCGGGTCCGCGCCTGCGGCTGGCTGCACGAGGCGCGCAGCGCACTGGCCGTGAACGCGCCGGATCTGGCGATCCTCGACGTCGGCCTGCCGGACGGCAACGGCCTGGACCTGTGCCGCGAATTGCGCCAGGGTCCGCTGGCGCGCCTGCCGGTGCTGGTGCTCAGCGCCCGCAGCGAGGAGGGCGACAAGGTGCTGGGCCTGGAGCTGGGCGCCGACGACTACCTCGCCAAGCCCTTCAGCAACCGGGAACTGGTGGCGCGGGTGCGGGCGCTGCTGCGCCGCGCCCAGGCGCCGGCTGAGCCGGCGGCGCCGGCTGTCGCGGGCTTCGTCGTCGAGGCCGAGGGCTCCCGCGTGCGCTTCCATGGCGAACTGCTGCCGCTCACGCGCCGCGAGCTCGGCCTGATGCTGCGGCTGCTGAAGGCGCCCGGACGCATCCACAGCCGGGACAGCCTGCTCGACGCCGTCTGGGGCATGGACGCCGACAGCGGCGACCGCACCGTGGACACCCACATCAAGACCCTGCGCGCCAAGCTGCGCCAGGTGCGGCCCGACCTCGACCCGATCCGCACGCACCGCGGCATGGGCTACTCGCTGGAGTGACGGCGGATGCGCCTCGGTCTGCGACTGTTCCTCGGCTTCTTCCTGGTGGCGGGGCTGAGCGCCTTCATCCTGCTGCGCGTCGTGCTGGGCGAGTTCAAGCCCAGCGTGCGCGAGGTGATGGAGGACATGATGGTCGACACCGCCAACCTGGTGGCCGCGCTGGCGCGCGACGAGCTTGCCGCGATGCCGCCGGGCGGCACCCTCGCCGGCACGCGCTTCGCGCAACGGGTGCACGAGTATGCGGAGCGTCCCGTCGATGCGCTCATCCTCACGACCCGCAAACGCACGCTGGATTTCCGGATCTACGTGACGGACGCGACCGGACGCGTGGTGCTCGACACCAGCCCGGTCCCGGCAGTGGGCGAGGACTATTCGGCCTGGAACGACGTGGCCCGCACGCTGCGGGGCGAGTACGGCGCGCGCTCGACACCCGAGCGGCTGAGGCCTTATGGCCATGCCGCCGACCTGGGCAACGGCAAGGACGCGCAGGGCAGCCCGGTCATGCACGTCGCGGCGCCGGTGCTCGTGGACGGACGCACGATCGGCGTCGTCACGGTCGCCAAGCCGGCGGCCGCCGTGCAGCAGATCATCTACCGGGCCGAGCGGCGCATCTGGATCGCGGGCCTCGGCCTGCTGGCCGTCTCACTGGCCGTCGGGGTGGCCGTGACCGCGTGGATGATCCTCACCGTGCGGCGGCTGCGGCGTTACGCGCAGGAGGTCCAGCTCGGGCAGCGCCAGCCGCCGCCCAAGGTGCCCGGCGAACTCGGCGATCTGGCCCAGGCCATGGACGCGATGCGCGAGCGCCTGGACGGGCGGGAGCACCTGGAGCACATGGCACGCGCGCTGACGCATGAGCTGAAAAGCCCGCTGGCGGCGCTGCGCGGCGCCGGCGAACTGCTGCAGGACGACCTGCCCGCCGCCGACCGGCAGCGCTTTGCCGCGCAGGTGGTCGCGCAGAGCGAGCGCATGACGGAGCTGGTCGAACGCCTGCTGGCCTTGTCCACGCTGGAACTGCGGCGCGGGCCGGAGCGTCCCCGTCCGGTGGCGCTGGTCGGCGCGGTCGACGAGGCGCTGGCCCAGTTGGGCGACAGGATCGGGCAGCAGGGGCTGGCGGTGCGCTGGCTGCGCCGCGACGCGGTGGCGCTGCTGGCCGACGCCGAGATGCTGGCGCTGGCCATCAGCAACCTGCTGACGAACGCGATCGACTTCGCGCCGGCGGGCTCCCAGCTGACGCTGCAGGTCGGCATCGAAGCCGCGAGCGATGCACACGGCGCGCACGCCTTCTTCGAACTGCGCGATCACGGCCCCGGCGTGCCGGCGGGCGCGTTCGCGCAACTGGGCGAGCGCTTCTTCTCGACCGCCCGGCCCGGCAGCCTGCGCAAGGGCTCCGGCCTGGGCCTGGCGATCGTGCGCCAGATCGCCGGCCTGCACCGCGGCGAGTTGCGTTTCGAACCGGCCGAGCCTGGCCTGCGGGTGCGGCTCGTCTTCCCGCTCTTCACCGCGACCTCACAAACTTCGTCCTGAGCTCACGACCGCTGCCGAGACTGCCGCCTTCCGTGGACTGCCGATGGGCAAGGAGAAGGAGATGCAGATGAAGGCGCTGTGGTGGAAGCTGGCGATCCTGGGCGGCGTGACGCTGATGCTGCTGTTTGTGCTGTTGCGGATCGGCTGGCTCGTGGACGAGCGCCAGGATCGCCAGCGCGCTGCCGAGGCCAGCGTTGCCGCAGCCCAGGCGGGGCCACAAGTCCTGCTGGGCCCGATGGTGCAACGCAGCTGCACGGAGGAGTGGGAGTCCGTCAGCGGCACTGGCAAGGAGCTGACGAAGACCCCGGAGCGGCGCGACTTCGTGCTCTCGGCGGTGCCGACCGAACTGAAGGTCGACGGTGCGCTGAACCAGGAGCAGCGCGAGCGCGGTCTGTTCAAGGTGAACGGCTACGCAGGTGAGGTGACGCTGCAGGCGCAATGGGCCTCGCTCGGCGCCCTGACGCCGGTGGCGGAACACAAGGGCCAGGTCAGCTGCGAGGACCCGCGGGTGATGTTCGCCGTCAGCGACGCCCGGGGGCTGCGCGCCGTGTCCGTCAAGCGCGGCGCCCAGGCCCTGCAGGTCCGGCCTGGCACCCGTCATGACAGCTATGCGCACGGCTTCCATGCGTCGCTTCCGGACCAGGCGGTGGATCAGCCGCTGACACTGTCGTTCGCGATCAACCTGGTGGGAATGACGGACTTCGGCATCGTGCCCGCCGCCTCGGTGACACAGGTCAAGCTGCGCTCGAACTGGCCGCATCCGAGCTTCGGCGGACGTTTCCTCCCGATGTCCAAGACCATCAGCGAGCGCGGCTTCGAGGCGCAGTGGCAGGTCACCGAGCTCGCCACGACGGCACCGCGTGACCTGCTGGCCGGGTTCTCGCTGCCCGGTGTCGAGCGCGACCCCGATGCCGGTCGCACCTATGCACCGAACCCGGTGCCCGGGCGCGAGCAAGCCTCGGGCATCGTGGCCGACACGCTGGCGTTCTCGATGATCGACCCGGTCAACCCCTACGTGATGAGCGACCGCGCCATCAAGTACGGCCTGATGTTCATCGTGCTCACCTTCGTCAGCGTCGGCCTGCTGGAACTGCTGTCCCGCCGCCGCGTCCATCCGGTGCAGTACCTGCTGGTGGGTCTGGCGATGACGCTGTTCTTCCTGCTGCTGCTGAGTCTGTCGGAACACCTGAGCTTCGCGCTGTCCTACGCGCTGGCGGCGGGCGCGGCGATCGGGCTGCTGACCTTCTACGGCGCGGCCATGCTCGGCACGGCGCTGCGCGGCCTGGGCTTCGGCGCGCTGGTGGCGGTGCTCTACGGCGCGCTGTTCATCCTGCTGAACCTGGAGAAGGCCTCGCTGGTGGTCGGCGCCTCGCTGCTCTTCGCGGTGCTGGCGACGGTGATGACGCTGACGCGACGCATCGACTGGTACGCGCTGAACGGGCGCACTGCGGAGCGCCCGGAAGAAGAGCCCATCCGCTCTTGGTGACAACGTGCTTGCCGGCCGCCCGTGCCTCGGTCAGCATGGGTCTTCACAGACCCATCACGACAAGAGAGACATGGGCGGAGACAACGCAAGCAAGGACCGCGAAGCGGCGCCCGAGACGGGCTCGGGCCGCTTCGACTTCATCATCGTGGGGGCCGGCACCGCCGGCTGCCTGCTGGCCAACCGCCTCAGCGCGGACACCGCCAAGCGCGTGCTGCTGCTGGAGGCCGGCGGCCGCGACGACTACCACTGGATCCACATCCCCGTCGGCTACCTGTACTGCATCGGCAATCCGCGCACGGACTGGCTGTTCAAGACGGAGCCCGACGCGGGCCTGAACGGGCGCAGCCTGCGTTATCCGCGCGGCAAGGTGCTGGGCGGCTGCTCGAGCATCAACGGCATGATCTACATGCGGGGCCAGACCCGCGACTACGACGGCTGGGCCGAGGCGGCCGGCGACGACGCGTGGCGCTGGGACGCGGTGCTGCCCTACTTCCGCGAGCATGAAGACCATTGGCGCCTGGACGAGGGCGCCGAACGCCCGCCCGGTTTCGACCCCGCGATGCATGGTCACGGCGGGGAGTGGCGCGTCGAGAGGCAGCGGCTGCGCTGGGCCGTGCTGGACGCGTTCGCGGCGGCGGCGCAGGAGGCCGGCATTCCCGCGACGCCCGACTTCAATCGCGGCAACAACGAGGGCGTGGGCTACTTCGAGGTCAACCAGCGCAACGGCTGGCGCTGGAACACGGCGAAGGCCTTCCTGCGCCCGGCCTGCTACCGGCGTCCCAACTTCGAGATGTGGACGGGCGCGCATGCGCAGCGGCTGCTGTTCGAGCAGGCCGACGGCGAGGTCCGGTGCGACGGCGTGCTCGTGCGCACGCCTCACGGGCTGGAGACGGTCCGCCTGAACCCCGGCGGCGAGGTGCTGCTCGCGGCCGGGGCGATCGGTTCGCCGCAGCTGCTCCAGCTGTCGGGCCTGGGACCGGCGCCGCTCCTGCGGCAGCACGGGATCGAAGTCGTGAAGGACCTGCCCGGCGTCGGCGCCAACCTGCAGGACCACCTGCAGATCCGCGCGGTCTTCCAGGTCGACGGCGTCAGCACGCTCAACACCTTGGCGTCGAGCTGGTTCGGCAAGGCGCGCATCGGACTCGAATACGCGCTGCGCCGCACCGGCCCGATGAGCATGGCGCCCTCGCAGCTCGGCGCATTCGCGAAGAGCGGACCGGACAAGGACTGGCCCGACCTGCAGTACCACGTGCAGCCCTTGTCGCTGGACGCGTTCGGTGAGCCGCTGCACGGGTTCAACGCGTTCACGGCCAGCGTCTGCAACCTGAATCCCACCAGCCGGGGGACGGTCGCGATCCGCAGTGCGGACGCGGCCGATGCGCCGCTGATCGCACCCAACTACCTCAGCACCGCCGAGGACCGCGAGATCGCCGCACGCAGCCTGCGGCTGACGCGACGCATCGTCGAGCAGCCGGCGCTGTCCCGCTACCGGCCGCGCGAGCACAAGCCCGGGGTGGAGTTCCAGACCGATGAGGAACTGGCCCGCCTGGCCGGCGACATCGCCACGACGATCTTCCATCCCGTGGGCACCTGTCGCATGGGTCGCGCCGACGACGAGACCGCCGTCGTCGACAGCCGCCTGCGCGTGCGGGGGGTCGAAGGCCTGCGCATCATCGACGCCAGCGTCATGCCGACGATCACCAGCGGGAACACGAACTCGCCCACGCTGATGATCGCGGAGCGCGCCGCCGCCTGGCTGCGCGCCGGGGAGTGATCGGCGCCGGTCAGGCGCTGAAGCGTTCCTCGATGTAGGCCAGCAGCGTCCGGATCGTCTGCGCCTCGCCGCCGACCGGACGACCCGGTCGCGCGATGTCGTTCCAGGCGAACAGGTCGATGTGCAGCCAGTCCTGCTCGGCCGGGACGAAGGCTTCCAGGAAAAGCGCCGCGTTGATCGCGCCGGCCAGCGCGCTGCGGCCGGTGTTCACGATGTCGGCGATGCTGGACGTGATGCCTTCCTTGTAGGGCGCCCACAGCGGCATGTGCCACAGCGGATCGTCCATCTTCAGGCCCAGGTCGACCAGGTCGCGGCCGGTGTCCATGTGCTTGGTGAACAGCGCCGGCAGCTGCGCGCCCAGCGCGATGCGCGCGGCGCCGGTCAGCGTGGCCAGGTCGATGATCAGCTCGGGTCTGGACTCGGTGGCGTAGGCCAGCGCGTCGCACAGGATCACGCGGCCTTCGGCGTCGGTGTTGCCGATCTCGATGTGCAGGCCCGCGCGGGTCTTGATCACGTCGCCCGGTCGGTAGGCGTTGCCGCTGATCGAGTTCTCCACCGCCGGGATCAGCACCTGCAGGCGCACCGGCAGCTTCAGCGCCATGATCAGCGTGGCCAGGCCCAGCGTGTTGGCCGCGCCGCCCATGTCCTTCTTCATCTGGCGCATGCCGTCGGCGGGCTTGATGTCCAGGCCGCCGGTGTCGAAGCACACGCCCTTGCCGACCAGGGTCAGACGGGGGTGCTTGTCGCTGCCCCAGTTCAGTTCGATCAGGCGGGGCGCGCGGGTGCTTGCGCGGCCGACGGCGTGGATCGCCGGGAAGTTCTTCTTCAGCAGGTCGTCGCCGACGATCTCCTTGAACTTCGCGCCGTGCTGCTTGCCGACGACGGCCGCGGCCTTCGACAGCTCTTCCGGGCCCATGTGCTCGGCGGGGGTGTTGACCAGATCGCGCACCGCGGTCATCGCGGTCGCGATCGCCAGCCCGCGCTGGCCGTCCGGGCTGCTCTTGATCAGCAACTGGGCCGGTTCGCGCTTGCGCGGCTTGTACAGGTCGAACTGGTAGCAGCCCAGTTCCCAGGACATCGCGGCGGCCTCGTCCTGCAGCGGCAGGCCTTCCGGCGACAGGGTGTAGGCGCCTTCAGGCAGTGCGAGCGGCAGCGCCGACAGCGCAAACGGGTGGGCGGCGTGGGCCACGCCGGCGAAGACCTGGGCGAGCTTGCCGTCCTCGCCCGGCACCAGGGCGAAGGTGTCCGGCGCGGCGGAGAAGCCCAGCGTCGCCAGCCATTGCTGGGTGCGCTTGGGCAGCTTGGGCGCGAGGGCCTGGTAGGCGGCGCGATCGAGCGCCAGGATGGGCGTGGCACGAGCCACCGAGTTCTTGAATTGGACGTTCATCGATGCACCGGCCTGCCGCGGGTCGCGCGGACAGCCGACCTTGGGGTTGGCGGTGAGCCATTCTCGCTCGCCGCCCCTCTGAAGGTGGAGGCTCGGCGCTGTTCGGGAGTGTGCTGCCGACGAGCGTCGCCCTCACCCCCACCCGAAAGCATCGGGGGCGAGGAAGCGCTCAGCAGGACTGTCGCAGACGCGACAGCAGCGACTGCGCCGCCGCCGTCGTGCCGGGCGGCGCGTTGGGGCTGGCGGCGGACATCGCCGGGTTGTCCTGCGCCGCCTGGATCAGGCGCTGGGCCGCGGCCGGCCCGGGCAGCACCGGCCCGATGAAGCACACCCGCTCACCCTGCCCGATCAGCAGCGTCGGGAAGGTCTCGACCTCCAGATCGTCGACCAGCTCCGAGTCGTCCTCGATGTCCACCCACAGGAAGCGGGCGCCGGGGTGCTGCTGGCGCAGCGTGGCGAAGTCGTCCCGATACGTGTCGCAGGTCCGGCACCAGGCGGCGCACAGGCAGGCGACCAGCAGGTCGGACGACCCCTCGGAGGCGGGCGCCGGCACCGGCGAGGAAGAGGAAACGGCGGACATGGGGTCGGAGCTTAGCCGAGTTGCTCCCGGTGCCAATATGTTCGCAATACGTCCAAGGCACCGTCCTGGTGCCTGGCGGGTGACGATGGCGCGAGCTTTGTTCAGATTTGTGAGCAGGCTGTCAACGGCCTCCCGACGGCCTGCGTTAGCTGGCACAAAGCGGTCATTGCAAGCGGTCTTCCCCCCGCGACACGCCGCTGAAAGCCAAGAAGGTCCCCGACCATGATGAAGTCCCAAACCCGCACCGAATCCCAGCCGCGCCGCCTCCCGATGCCGGAACTGGCGCAGCACGACAAGGGCCGCAAGCACGAGGCCTTTGAAGTCGCCAGCCTCGGCTGCGACCGCCGCAGCGTCGCGCGCGCCCTGCGCTTCGACCGCAAGCGCTGATTCCGGGCGCCGGGCCGCCCCGAGTCCGGGCGGCCGCCTTCGCCCGCCAGGCGCCCCAAGCGCGCCAGCGCCCTTGCGCCGTCAGTCCTCGTCGTCCGGGGACTGCAACGGCGCCAGCAGCCGGTCGATCTCGTCGGCGCTGAACTTCTGCAGACGCTCTCCCCCGTCCCGGCCCAGCAGACCGTCCGCCAGCGCCCGCTTGCGGGCCTGCAGCTCGAGCATCCGCTCCTCGATCGAGCCCTCGATCGCCAGCTGATGGACGAAGACCGGCCGGGTCTGTCCGATCCGGTGCGCCCGGGCATGGGCCTGCGCGTCGACCGCGGGGTTCCACCACGGGTCCACCTGGATGACGGTGTCCGCCGCCGTCAGCGTCAGTCCCACGCCGCCGGCCTTCAGGCTGACCAGCATCAGCGGCGCCTCGCCCGCCTGGAAGCGCCGGACCACCTCGCCCCGCTTGCCCTCCGGCGTCTCGCCGGTCAGCGTCATCAGCGGGATCCGCAGCGCGGCCATCGCGTCCTCGATCAAGGCCAGCATGCCGGTGAACTGGGAAAAGATCAGGATCGTCCGCCCCTGGGCGATCATTTCGGGCACCTTCTCCTGGATCCATGTCAGCTTGGCCGCTTCCATTCCCGGAGGGAGCGCGATGCCCGGCACCAGGCGCGGGTCGCAGCAGACCTGGCGCAGCTTCAGCATCGCGTCCAGCACCGACATCAAGCCGGTGCCGAAGATCTCCGAGTCCTTCAACAGCCGCCGCACGAGGTGGTCGGCGCCGATCCGGACGCTCTCGTACAGCTGGCGCTGACGCCCCTGCAAGGGGATGCGCTGGGTGAGGACGGTCATCGGCGGAAGGTCCTTGGCGACTTCCTCCTTCAGGCGCCTGAGGATGAAGGGCCGGACGCGGGAGGCCAGCTCCCGCGCGCGCCGCGCGTCGCCGGTCTGTTCGATCGGCTTGCGCCAATGCCGCGCGAAGGAGCGCGCCTCGCCGAGGTAGCCCGGCATCAGGAAATCGAACTGGGTCCAGAGCTCGCCGAGGTGTTCTCCAGCGGCGTGCCGGTGAGCACCAGGCGCTGGTTCGCCTTTAGCCGGCGCAGCGCCCGCGCCGCCCGCGAGCGGGGGTTCTTTACCGCCTGCGCCTCGTCCAGCACGAGGACAGAGAATGTCGGCTTCGAGAGGGCGCGCACCTCGCGCCACGCGAGGCCGTAGCTGCACAGCAGCAGGTCGATGTCGCCGAGGCGCTTCATCACCTGCGCGCGCTCGGCCGGATCGGACAAGGTTGCCACCCGCAGATCGGGCGCGACCCGCGCGGCCTCCTGCGTCCAGTTGAAGATCAGGGAGGTCGGCGCGACGACCAGCGCCGGCGAGCTCAACCGCCCGGCCTGCTTCTCGACCATCAGATGCGCCAGCGCCTGCGCGGTCTTGCCCAGGCCCATGTCGTCGGCCAGGATGCCGCCGAGTTCCTGGCGCGCCAGATACTGGAGCCAGGCCAGGCCCTGCAGCTGATAGGGGCGTAGCGTGATGCCCAGCCCTTCGGGCGCGGTTGACGCCGGCGGCGGGCCGGCGTCACGCAGACGCTCCCACATCGTGCGCAGCTCGTCGGCGCCGTAGACCTGCCAGCGGCTGTCCGGCATGTCGAGCGCCGCCAGTCGCGCCGCCTCCCACGAGCTGAGCTTGACCGGTCCGCGCCGTGAGCGCTGCGCGACCAGGACGTCCAGCAGGTTGAGCATCAGGCGCTTCAGCGGCGCCGCCGTCGAATGCAACCGCCGGCCGCCGGGCGCCTTCAGGCTGATGATGGCGTCGTCGGCTATGCCGGCGATCGCGTCGGCGTAGAGCCAGCGCCTGTCCTTGCGCAACAGGTCCCAGATCATCGGCGCGAGGTCGACGCGCTGACCTTGCACCGTCACGCCCAGGCTCAGCATCCACGAGCCCTTGCGGCGCGAGAGCGCCAAGGTCGGCAGGCGGTCACCGGTGCCGGGCGCGATGGCGGTCTGGACGTCGACCGGCTCCTCGTCCTCCGGCTGGATCTCCAGCGACCACGCGTCGATCGCAACGCTGTGGTGGGCGAAGCCGGGCAGGACGTCGACCTCCCAGCCGAGCTGCCGCAGCCGGGGCACCTCGTCGGCGGCGAAGTCGGGGAACAGGTCTTCCTGCTCCAGCGTCCAGCACGGGGTCAGGCCTCGCCCGAAGGACGCGTCACGCCACTGCAGCATCTCGACGTCCACCGGGTGCAGCGGCAACGCCTGCCATTGCTCGAGCGCCGCCGGATCCGCCGGCCAGCGCGCCAGCCGCAGCAGTGACACGCGATCGCCGCGCGGCCCCAGCTTCCCGTGCGGCCGCAGGCCGAGCAGCCCGTCACCGCGGTTCAGCGTCTGCAGGATCAGTTTCGGGGGGAGCGGGGAAGGCGGCGCGGTCATCGGGGAGTCATTGTCGACGCCCCGACGACCTGCCGGATCAAGCCGCCGGATCGAGTTGCCGCCGCGCTTCGGCCCAGCCCAGCCGCTCAACCTTCCTTGCTGTCCTTGGGCGCCTTGCCGTCCTTGGGCGTGCGCGGCTTGGGCAGACCCGTCTTCGCGTAGTCCGCCGGCACGCGCATCAGCGCGGCCTCGGGTTCGGCGCGGCGGATGTTGCGCAGCTGGTAGTTCTGTTCGCCGCTGCGCGGATCCTTGGTCTGGGTGCTGACGGTCACCTTCAGGTCGGGCGACGTCCACACCTCGCGCGAGATCACGATCGGCTTCTCATTGCCGACTTTGCCTGCGGGGATGGTGCGCGTCGCGCGGCTGCCGGTGACCTTGAGCCCGTCGATCTCCTTGGGCGGCAGGTTGTCCGGCTGCGCATCCTGTCCGTTGAGCTGGCCGTTGAGGATCATCGGCTCGATGCGCATCGCCACGGCCGGCGGCAGCGGCGACATCGGCGCCAGCGGGCCCAGGGAACCCGGCGGCGTCTCGACGCGGATGACGCGGACCTCCTGGCTGCTGTCGCCCGGGGCGATCACGACCGGCGTCGCGATGCGCGTGTGGACCTGAACCGTCGGCGCCGCTGGTGCCGCCGGCGCGGCCGGCGGCTTCGGCGCCTCGACGCGCTGCGCCGTCTCGCCCGGGCCGAAGCTCTCGCGCGCCCAGTCGCGCATCCGTCGACCGTACTCGCGCATCTTGTCGTTGTAGTCCCGCATCTTGTCCTGGTACTCGCGCATGCGTTCGCCGTACTCGCGCTGGGCCTCGGCGTCCACGCGCCCGCCGCCGAGATAACGCGCGGTCTTGCGTTCGGGATCCAGCAGCCAGTTCTCGCCGCTGACGGCGTCGCGGAGATAGACCACCTTGCGCCCCTGGCGTTCGACTTCCTGGCGCGTCCGGCCTTCGCCGTCGCGGCACAGCTGGCTGGTCTGCTGATGGACGATGCGATTGCCGTCGGCCAGCGGCTGGACGGTTTCATGCACAGCCTGGGCGCAATACGGCGCCCCCTTGACGACGCGTTCCGCGCTGAGGATGTGCATCGCGACGCCGGATTCGGCGATCAGTTCGGCGACGTCGGGCACCGGCGGAACCGGCGGGACGGGCGGCACCACGGCGGGCATCACGGGCGGCGCGGGAGGCGCCGGCCGGGCGTCCGGCTCCGGCGACGCATGGGCGGGCTGGGCCTGGACCGCGATCGTGGCGAGCGCCAGGGCGAGGGTGGTGAGGGAAGTCTTCATGGCGGTCTCCAGGGAGGGAAACGGGTCGTTGTTCAAAGGTGCGGCGAGGGAATCGGGGAGTCGCGGGGCTGTGGATCGGCGGTTTCGGATCGATCAGGGCATGACCCGCATCGCGAGCACATCGCCCGAGGCGTGCACCAGCAATTCGGCGCGCACCGGCGCGGCCGCGTCGGCGGGGTCGTAGGGCAGGCCCAGCAAGGCCAGGCGCTCGCGCGGCACCTCCGCAGGCACCAGCCAGGCGTTGCCGGTCCCGGCCTTCTCGAACGCGGCCCAGCGGTCGGCGGACACGAGCACGATGAAACCGCTGCCCGGATTGCCCATGACGGTGGCGCCCGATTCGCCCGGTGGCGCGGAACCGAGCAGCCAGACGCAGGCGACCAGCACGGAGGCGCACAGCGCCGGGCCGGCGAGCGCCCATCTCCAGCGGCCGGCCCGGGCGGCCTTCTGGCGGGCGGCGAACTGTTGGCGCATCGCCCCCAGCACGGCGTCGTCGCGCTCGAAGGGCGGCGTGCGCTGGCGCAGGTCCTGGGCCATGGCCCACAGCCAGTCGGCCAGGCGTGCGGTGCGGGGCGGTGAGGTGTCGGTGGTCTTCATCATGCGGACTTCGATGAACGTTCGATCGTGTCCGCCGCGGCGGACGACAGGGGCCGGGACTCGTCCTGCAAGGCGGCCAGCAGGCGCGCCCGACCCCGATGAAGCCGGGTGCGCAGCGTGTTGAGCTCCACGCCGGCGATGCGGGCCGCCTCGGCGTAGGGCCGCTCCTGCAGATCGACGAGCACGATGGCCTCGCGGAAGGTCCAGGGCAGGGTCTGCAAGGCCGCCCACACGCGCGCCTGGTCCTGGGCCCGGACCAGCTGCTGTTCCGGCGCATCGGCGGGGTCGTGGCGGGCGTCTTCCGCGTCCTCGTCGTGGGCCACCGGCAGGTCCCGCCAGCGCGCCAGCAGGTGATGCCGCGCCATGCCGGCGAGGTAGGCACCGAGGGGACCTCTGCCCGCGTCCCAGCCTTCGGGCCGGCCGGCGAATTGCACGAAGGCCTCCTGCATCGCGTCCGCCGCCCAGTCGGACTGGCCGCACAGCGCCAGGGCGTAGCGGAAGACGCCGGACGATTCACTGCGGTACAGCGGTTCCAGCGCGCTCGCGTCGCCCTGGCGCAGCCGGCGCACCAGCGCTTCGCTGGCGGCGACATGAGAGGGCGGCGGGTCACGCTCGCTCCCGGCCGGGG
>CBIHMU010000023.1:0-71938 GCA_966211105.1 uncultured Burkholderiales bacterium | reverse complement strand
GCGGCGCGATCGTCAGCTACCAGGGCGTGATCTACCGCGCCAACTGGTGGACGCAGGGCGACAACCCCGCCACCCGCAGCGGCCCGGTCGGCACCGGCCAGCCGTGGACGGTCTACGGCGGCACGACGCCGCCCGCCCCGTCGCCGGCGCCCACGCCGGCGCCCACGCCGGCACCGACGCCCGCGCCCGGTCCCGCGCCCACGCCGGCCCCGTCGCCCGGCCCGGCGCCCGCGCCCGGCAAGCATCAGCTGATCGGCTACTGGCACAACTTCACCAATCCGGCTGGTCCCACCTTCCCGATCAGCGAGGTCTCCGCCGACTACGACGTCATCGTCGTCGCCTTCGCGGACGACGCGGGCAACGGCAGCATCGCCTTCAACCTCGATCCGAGCGCCGGCGGCGAGGCGCGCTTCATCGCGGACGTGGCGGCCGCGCGGTCCAAGGGCAAGAAGGTCGTGCTGTCCTTCGGCGGCCAGAACGGCACCGTGACGCTCAACAACGCGACGCAGGTGACCAACTTCGTCAACAGCGTCGAGGCCATCATGCGGCGCTACGGCTTCGACGGCATCGACATCGACCTGGAGAGCGGCGCCGGCGTCACCTCGGGCGCGCCGGTGCAGGCCAACCTGGTCACGGCGGTGAAGCAGCTGAAGCAGCGCATCGGCAGCGGCTTCTACCTGTCGATGGCGCCGGAGCATCCCTACGTGCAGGGCGGCTACGTCGCCTACAGCGGCATCTGGGGCGCCTACCTGCCGATCATCGACGGCCTGCGAGACGAGCTGAACGTGCTCCACGTCCAGTACTACAACAACGGCGCCGTCTACACGCCGTACGCGACGCAAGGCCTGGCCGAGGGCAGCGCCGACATGCTGGTCGCCACCAGCCGGATGCTGATCGAGGGCTTCACGACCAACAACGGCACGGGCTCGTTCGTGTTCCGCGGGCTGCGGCCGGACCAGGTCGCGTTCGGGCTGCCGTCGGGGCCGTCCTCGGCCAACAGCGGCCAGGCGAGCGTCGCAACGATCACGGCGGCGCTCAACTGCCTGACCAAGCTGTCGCAATGCGGCGCGATCAAACCGCCGCAGGCCTACCCGACACTGCGCGGCGTGATGACGTGGTCGATCAACTGGGACCGCCACGACGGGCAGAGCTTCTCGCGCGGCGTGAGGTCGTCGCTCAACGCGCTGCCCTGAGCGCGGGCGGCAGGGACGACGGCGTCGCTGTCAGGGCGACGGCGCGTCCTGGCGCGTCCTGGCGCGTCCTGGCGCGTCTTGCCGCTCAGTCCGGTCTGGCCATGAAGAACTTGTTCCCCAGCTCGAAGTAATCGCCGGGACCGCCGCCGCGCAGGATCAAGCCCGCGGCGGCGGTGTCGAACAGTCCATCCTTCAACAGCGCCGGCGAAATGTGCATGAGCACGACCTGACCCAGGATCATCCAGGTGTCCACCGGCTCATCGTCCTTGGAGCTCAGCTGGATGATCTGGGACACCTTGCATTCGAAGGCGACGGGGCTCTCTCCGACCCGTGGCGGCCCCACCTTGACGGAGGCGACCTCGGTCAGCTTCCCGAGCTCGAATTCATTGACGCCGTGGGGAACCCGGGCGCACGTCGCGTTCATTGCCTCGGCCAACTCGCGCGTGGCGAGATTCCAGACGAACTCGCCGGTCTCCTCGACGTTCCTCAGCGAGTCCTTCCGGCCGATGCTGGAGAAGCCGATGATGGGCGGCGTGTAGTTCAACGCCGTGAAGAAGCTGTACGGCGCCAGATTGACGACGCCGGCCCTGCTCTTCGTGGACATCCACCCGATGGGGCGAGGTCCGACGATGGCGTTGAACGGGTTGTGCGGCAGGTTGGGCGCAGCGGGATCGTAGGTGTGCATGGGGCCCCTCCTCTTCATTCGACCGCCGCGGGCTCGTTCTCCGTGTGCCGTTCAGGCTCGGTGGTGCGGAGGATCTCGTTCAGGACGGACGTGGCGTAGTTGCCGGCGGGCAGGGAGAAGCTGAGCACCAGCTGATCGGCCTGCGGCCATTCCCAGGACATGTCCAGCGGGCTCGCCACCAGGGCGCGGCGCTCCTGATCCAGACCGGCATGTTCCATGCCGTCGCACAGGGTGGGGTGACGTCCGGCGACGCCGTTTTCCAGGGCTTGCGCGTCATCGGTGGTGCTCACGCGGCCCCGCCCCCAGAGCGGACCGGTGGGCCGGCCTGCCTCGTCCATCACGTCACCGGGCAGGGTCTGGCCCCAGAGTCCCTGCTGAATGCGCAGCGCCAGCACTTCATTGAAGACGAAGGAGCGCACTGCCGACAGGTAGATGCCCTTCTTCTTCGGGTTGCGCACGCGGATCTCGCGCGCCAGCATCGCCCGGCCCTGCTCGACGTTGCCGCCGTCATGGCCGAAACGCTGGGCGCCAAAGTAGTTGGGCACGCCCTGTGAGGCCACGGCCTTCAGATTGGCCTCGATGGCATCGCGGTCGCCGGCCACGTCACGCAGCACGATGCAGAACCGGTTGCCCTGCAGATCGCCAGGGCGCAGCTTCTTCACGTGGCGGGTCTGGCTCAGCACCTTGAATTCCGGGTGCTGAAGCCCGGTCAGGTCGGGCGTCTCGCCCTTGGGCAGATAGATGCTGAACCACTGGCGGGTGATGGCGTAGCGGTCCTTGAGGCCGGCATACCCCACGTCCCTTTCCGCCACGCCGGTGGCGTCGGCCAGCTGCAAGGCGATGAAGGCGGTGTTGGCACCGTTCTTCTCGATGTCCAGCCAGAGGTGTTCGCCCTCACCGGAGGGCAGTTGCAGCGGCAGTTCGGTCACGATGAAATCCTCGTTGAGGCGTTTCAGGGTGGCGCTGGCGCCGCTGGCCGGATAGGCGTTGGGCCACTGCGGCAAGGTCGTGTATTGAGCGTCGGTCATGAGCGGTCTGACGGCACCGGCTGCAGGGGGGACAGGCTGTCCCGCCGATCAGCGGCCGTCCAAGCGATGATTGTCTCCCGACCCGCCGTGTCCCTCGAACGCTTGACCCGCCTGCTCTGCCGCCGTGTCCCCTTCCGCCTGGAGATCTCGTTCAACGAGGAAGAACCAGGAGAACCTGCCATGCGCATCCCGTCCGTGCTCGCCTTCACCGCCGCCGTCGTCCTCGCAGGCGTCGGCATGCCGCTCTCCGCCGCGCCGGTCGACATCTCCTCCGGCAGCGGCGGATTCATCGGCAGGCCGGGCGCGGGCAGCTTTGCCGAGTCCTACACCTTTTCGCTGGCCTCCCCGACCACGGTCAACATCCTGCTGGCATCGGTGACCCAGGGCGACCATCGCCTCGATTTCTCGAGCATCGTCCTGAACGGTCCCTCGGGTCCGATCGCCGCCACCGAGTTCACACCTGACCCCTTCAGCGGTCACATCATCAGCAACGCGCTGCTGGCACCCGGCGCGTACACGCTCACGGCCAGCGGCACGAGCAGCGCGGCCCGGTCGACCTTCGTCGGCACCATCGCGCTGTCGGGCAGCAGCAGCGCGTCCCCATCCGGCAACGGCGGCCCGCTGGATCTCAGTGCGGGCAGCGCCGGTTTCGTGAGCTCGCCCAACGCGGGCGCGTTCTCGAACACCTTCACGTTCTCGATCAGCACGCCGCAGGCCGTGAAACTGATGCTGGCCTCCGCCGTCGGTGGCACCCAGAACATCGACTTCACCAGCGTCCTGCTGCGCGGGCCGTCCGGTGACCTGATGGCGGCGGAGTTCACCCGCGATCCTTTCGAGACCTGGACGCTCGCCACACCGCTGCTCAGCCCGGGGAACTACGCCATCGTCGCTTCGGGCATCAACAGCGACGCGATCGCCACGTATGCGGGCACCCTCGCCTTGTCACCCGTCGATCCGAAAGCGCCCGGCAACGACGTGCCCGAGCCGGGGACCGCCGGGCTGGTGATCGCGGGGCTGGGCGCTGCGCTCATGATCCTGCCGACCCGACGCCGCATCCGGCGTCTGTAGGTGATTTGCCGACGTCGCCTTGATGCTTTTGCCTGCTTTACGCGAAGTGATAAAAATGCATAATTCGTATCACGTTGATGCCGCTTCCTAGCGGTGTCCTCGTCCCCGCTTTTCCTCCCTGAGCGGGGTCGACGAGAGTCGATTGCGCCCGACCACGCGAGTGGCCGGGCCATTTTTTTTGGGACTTCGGGTTCCGGGTTTGCAAGCCCAAGCCCAGCCTGGATAAATGATGATTTTGATAGGCAAGACCTCCCGAGATGTCTGCAGGCTGGTCCTCACCGCGCGTCAGGACAGCGCCGGCAAGCGGATTTCCGTCAGCACCCACGAGGCGAATCCGCGTCGCTGGAAGACCAGCCCGGTGCGTCGTTCTTCAGCCTGTCCCGCGCGACGCGCGTAAAGGATGAAGGTGTCGACGCTCTGGCGTTCCGTCGTCCAGATCGGCTCGCGCGTCGACCTTGTCTTGCCGGCGTCGGTCTCACCCTCCTCGTCGGAAGGCGTGCCATCGGGCGTCTTCGCACGGGAGTCGCGACGGGGCATCAGCCTGCCCTCCTGCATGATCCGCATGACGGATTCCGGCCGCACGAAGGCATCGACCATGCGATCGACCATCGCTGTCGCGAACAGCGAGCCCAGCGCGGCGCCGGCCTTCGCGATGTCGCTGCCGGACTCGGACCGCTCGCTCGCGCGCGTGCCGATGGCGGCGGACAACTGGCCCTTCAGGCTCTCGCGCAGCAGCGGATAGTCGACGCGGTCGTTGAACGCCGTCGCATCGCCCGTCTTCGCCGCGTTCCGCATCTGATGAATCGCCAGCCACGGTGACCAGTACCAGTAGGCGGCCAGGACCAGGGCCGCCGCGACGAGCGCGGCCTTCGACAACTTCCGAGCGATGGGGGTCATCCCTTGCCTTGCGTTTGATGCACCGGCCTGGAGTGTAGAAACTGATGGCGTCGAGCGCGGGCGACCTGTTTGCCGACGGGATCCACCTGCGATGCTGAACGCTGCAGCACTTCTGCGGCTGCTGGCCCTCACCCCTGCTCTCTCCCGCAAGCGGGAGAGGGAGCAAGAAGGTCGGCGCGACCTATCATGGGCGCCCCATTCCGAAGCGCCACGCGAGTGACCACGACCCCACCCGTGAAAGACGGCGGCAGCCACGCCGATCGCCGTGAATTGCTGCTCGACGAGATGGTGGCCTTCTGGCATGTCGTCCAGCACGGCGGCTTCTCGCAGGCCGCGCGCGCCCTCGGGGTGGAGCCCTCGTCGATGAGCCGGAGCGTGGCACGCCTCGAGCGCGCGCTGCAGGCCAAGCTGCTCGTCCGCGGACCGCGCTCGATGGCGCTCACCGAGCTCGGCGAGCAGGTGCTGCGCGACAGCGCGCTGATCCGCGACGCCGCCACCAACGTGCATGCGCTCGCCGCGCGTTACGGCTCTCGCCCCTCGGGCATGCTGCGCGTCTCGGCGCCGGTGGTGCTGGGGCAGCTGTGGCTCGCCCCGCGGCTCGCGTCCTTCGCCGCGGCGTATCCGGACGTCGACCTCCAGCTCTCGCTGAACGACCGCCCGGTGGACATCGTCACCGAGCGCGTCGACGTCGCGCTGCGCATCACGGCGCAGCCGCCGCAGGACCTGGTCGCGCGCAAGCTCTTCGACACGCCGTATGTGCTGGTGGCCGCCCCCGCCTACCTGGCGGCGCACGGCGTGCCGGAGCGTCCCGAGACGCTGACGCGGCATCGCTGCATCCACCTGGGCTTCGGCGCGTTCGACGCCAACTGGCCGTTCAAGCGCGGCGGCGAGCAGCGGGTCGTCGCGATCGCGCCGCGGCACGCGATCGGCAACAGCCTGGCGCTCGCAACGGCAGCAGAGCATGGCGCGGGGATCGCGCTGCTGCCCCTGTTCTCCGCCCAGGCTGGGCTGGATGCCGGGCGGCTGGTCCGTGTGCTCGACGCGTGGACGCCCGCCGGGACCTACGAGCGCGCCGCCTATCTGCTCTACGCTGCCGGGCCGCGGGTCCCGCCGAAGCTGCGGGCGTTCGTCGAGCACATGAGCTCGACGGTCTGACGACGTCAGCCGATCGTCCGGCCGGGGCAGCAGGCGTCCCGGACCGCTTCCTGCATGAAGAGGATGCCGGACGCCCCCGCCGGCGGTGCATCGGAGCCGACAGCGCTAACATCCGCCGATGGGCACGGAACAGCAGTACATCGACGCGATCGGCCGGATGGCCGTCGTGCCGACCATCCTCGACGCCACCGCACGTCTCACCGGGATGCGCTTCACCGCGGTCGCCCGGGTGACCGACACCGCCTGGACGGCGTGCGCCGTACGCGACGAGATCGCCTTCGGGCTCAAGCCGGGCGACGAACTGGAGCTGGTCACGACGATCTGCGACGAGATCCGGCAGCACGGCCGCCCCATCATCTTCGGCAGCGCCAGCGACGACGAGTACTTCCGCAACCATCCGACCCCCAAGCAATACGGCTTCGAGAGCTATGTCTCGATCCCGATCTTCCGCGCCGACGGTGCGTTCTTCGGCACGCTCTGCGCCATCGACCCGCGGCCGGCCAAGCTCGACGATCCCGTGCTGCACCAGACGCTGGAGCTGTTCGCCAAGCTCATCGGCACCCAGCTCGACGCGCAGGACCTGGACGAGCAGCGCCTGACCGCCCTGGCCGCCGCCGCCGACGCGCGCGAGCTGCTGGAGTGGGAAAACCAGCGCATCACGGCGCTGCTGAGCGAGCGCGACCAGGTGGAACGCGTCATCACCCGCGAGCTCAACGACACCCGGCGGCTGCGCGACGTCGCCGCCCGCCTCATCGGCACCGACGGCGGCTCGGCCCTGTACGGCGAGATCCTCGAGGCGGCGATCGAGATCGTGGACGGCGACGCCGGCACCATCCAGCTGCTGGACGAGCAGTCGCACTGCCTGACCTTCCTGACCTCGCGCGGCTTCAGCCCCGCGGTCACGGCGCACTTCTCGGTGGTGGACGCGTCGTCGGGCTCGCCTTGCGGTCGCGCGCTGGCCGCGGGGCAGCGCACGTTCATGCGTTTCGACGATCCCGACGATCCGGACACGGACGGCTCCTGCCGCCTGCATCTGGACGACGGCCTGCGCTGCGCCCAGTCCACCCCGCTGATCAGCCGGTCGGGGCGTCCGATCGGGATGTTCAGCATCCATTGGGCGGAGCCGCGCGAGCTCAGCGAACGCGAGCTCCGCTTCCTCGACCTGCTGGGCCGCCAGGCCGCCGACCTGATCGAGCGCAACCAGGTGCAGGAAGCCCTGCTGGCGAGCGAGCGCGAATTGCGCGAGGAAGCCCGGCGCAAGGACGAGTTCATCGCCGTGCTGGCCCATGAACTGCGCAACCCGCTGGCCCCCATCCGCAGCGGCATCGAGGTGCTCAAGCGCGCCAACGGCGACGTCCAGCTGATCGAGCGGGTGCGGCCGATGATGGAGCGCCAGATCGGCCAGGTCGTCCACCTCATCGACGATCTGCTGGACGTCTCGCGGATCCGCTCCGGCAAGGTGGAACTCAAGCGCGAGTGGGTCAGTCTGCGATCGCTCGTCGAGAGCGCGCTCGAGGCGCACCGCGGCCAGATCGCCGCCGGCGGCATCGACCTCGTCGTCGACCTCGATGACCCGGAACGCCAGCTCGAGGTCGACCCGACGCGGCTGTCGCAGGTCATCTCCAACGTCCTCCACAACGCGGTGAAATTCACCCCGGTGGACGGCCGCATCACGATCCGCTCGACCGTCGAGCCCGCCCTGAACGGCGACGGCTCGGAGCAGGTGCTGCGCATCACCGACTCCGGCGTCGGCATCGCCGCGGACGTGCTGCCCAACATCTTCGACCTGTTCACGCAGGCGCGGTCCGACAGCTCGCGGCACGGCGGCATGGGGATCGGCCTGGCGCTGTCGCGCAGCCTGATGACGCTGCACGGCGGCTCGATCGAGGCATCCAGCATCGGCGCCGGCCATGGCAGCGAATTCGCCATCCGGCTGCCCGTGCACCTGCCGGCGGCGGCACCCGCGCTGGCTGATCGCGGCGACGACGGCGACGCCGATCTGGCCGGACTCCGCGTGCTGGTGATCGACGACAACCAGGACGCCGCCGACGGCGTCGCCATGCTGCTGACGATGTGCGGCGGCGAGGTCCGCGTGGCCTACGACGCCATGCGCATCGTGGACGACGTCCGCGCCTTCGAGCCGGGCCTGGTGCTGCTGGACATCGGCCTGCCGGGCATCGACGGCTACCAGGCCTGCCGCAACGTCCGCGAGGAGATCGGCCACGCGGTCCACATGGTGGCCTTGACCGGCTGGGGCCAGGAGGACGACCAGCGCCGCGCCGCGGCCGCGGGCTTCGATGCGCACCTCACGAAGCCGGTGGACCTGGGGAGCCTGGCGAGGATCGCGTCCGCCGCCTCGAAGGCGTCGGCCGCGTCAGCAGCGTCGGGCGCACCGGCCGCATCGGCCGGGTCTGAGTCGAGGCTCAGAGCAGACTGACCGCCGGCAGCGTCAGCAGCGAGGTCTCGCGCATGATGCGCACGAAGTCGCCCAGGTAGGGCTTGCTGGCCAGCGCGGTGGTGCTCACCGCGTAGAGCCGGCCGGTCAGGCCGCGCTCGCCGATGCGCTGCTGCGCGACGTAGCCTCGCGCGAGGTAGCTTTCCACCGCCCACAGCGGCAGCGCGGCCAGCCCGCGGCCGCTGGCCACCAGCTGCAGCATCGCCACCGTCAACTCGCTGGTGCGCCGCGGCGGCGTCACGCCCGCGGGCTTCAGCACGCGGCGCACCAGGTCCAGCATCTCGTCCGGCACCGGGTAGGTGATCAGCGTGTGATCGGCGAAGTCCGCCGCCTCCAGCCACGGCTTCGCGAGCAGGACGTGACCCTTGGGGAGGAGCGCGACGATCTCGAACTCGAAGAGCGGGTGCACGACCACCGCCGCCTCGTCCGCGTCGACCTCGGAGACGATGGCCACTTCCGCGCGGTCCTGGTGCAGCAGCCCCACGGGATCCGCATGGAAGCCGGACACGATGTCCAGCTCCACCTCCGGCCAGCGGCTGCGGAACGCGTCCATCGCCGGCATCAGCCAGTCGAAGCAGGTGTGGCACTCCACCGCGATCCGCAGCTGCCCCGCGGCGCCGGCAGCCAGCCGGCGCAGGTCGCGGTCGGCCTCCTCCACCAGCGGCAGCACCTGCTCGGCCAGACGCAGCAGGCGCTGGCCCGCCACGCTGAACTGCACCGGCTGGCTCTTGCGCTCGAAGAGCACGGCCTCGTAATGGTCCTCGAGTCCCTTGAGCTGATGCGACAGCGCGGACTGGGTGAGGTTGAGCAGCTGGGCGGCGCGCGACACGTTCCCGGCCTCGCGCACCGCCAGCAGCGTGCGCAGATGTCTCAATTCCAGCGGCAGGTTCATGAATGAAATTGTTGATCAACCGAAAAACGTTTCGTTTGAATCATATCGATCCGCGCCGGATCATGCGCATCGACCTTCAACATGACGACGCTTCAGATGATCAGGATCCATGAACCGATGCGGTGGCTGGGCGCTCCGGCGACGACGGCGTCCCGCGCCGCCGTCTGGCGGGCGCAGCAGGCCAGGGGCCGGGATTTCGTGACCGTGGGCGCCCGGCCCGGCGTCGACGCGGTGACGCAGATGCTGGGACTGGTCGGTGCCGCGTCGGCCGACTTCGACAGCGCCACGCGCTTCCAGCTGGAGGCCGGCGCGCTGCTGGCCGAGATCGACGAAGCCATCGCCCTCCCCGCCAGCCCCTGCGTGGCGCTGCTGGGGCCGGTGAGCCTGCTGTTCCTCGGCAGGAGCGTGGAAGCAGGGTTCGACCGGCTCGGCCTGCTGGACCGGCTGCTCCCCGTTTACGAGGCGCTGCTGACCCGGCTCGCGGCGCGCGGCGTGACCTGGGTGCAGATGGACGAGCCGCTGCTGGGCGAGGCCTTGCCGCCGGCGTGGCAGGACGCCCTGCGGCGTGCCTATGCGCGGTTGCTTGGCGTCGATCAGCACCTGATGCTCACGACCGGCGCGGCGCTGCTGCCGGGCAACCTGGCCCTCGCCTGCGAGTTGCCGGTGGCCGGTCTGCACATCGACGCGCCGATCGACTCCGAGGCCTTGAAGGAAGCCGCGCAGCGGCTGCCGCGCGAGCGGGAGCTGTCGGTGCGGATCAGCGCTCAGGAGCACGGCGGCACGCAGGCCCTGGCCGCGCTGCGCGCCTTGCGTCAGCTGCGCGGCGGTCGGGTCTGGCTGGCGGGCGAGCTGGAATGGAGCGCCCGCGAGCGCGCTCCGGACGCCGACGAACTGGTCGCCCTGCAACGCGCGCTGTGGCGCGACGATGCGGTGATGGCGCTCACGGCGTCGTCAGCAACTGCTGCACGCTCGAGAAGTCCATGCCTCCCCGCCCAGCCCGGCTGTTGAGCGCATAGAGGTTGCGGGCGAGCTCGCCGAGCGGCACGGCCGCGCCGACCTGCAGGGCGGCCTCGACCGCGAGGCCCAGGTCCTTGAGCATCAGGTCGCTGCCGAAGCCGCCGCTGTAGCCGCGCGACGCGGGCGCCTCCGGCTTCACGCCGGGCCAGGGATTGCAGACCTCGGTGGCCCAGCTGCGGCCGGTGCTGACGGCCATCATGGCCGACAGCGCCTGCGGATCCAGGCCGTGGGAGACGCCCAGCGCCAGCGCCTCGCCGGTCACCGCCATGATCACGCCCAGCGCCATGTTGTTGCACAGCTTGGCGACCTGGCCGGCGCCGGACGCGCCCATGTGGAAGACGTTGCTGCCCATCGCCGAGAGCACGGGGCGGGCGCGCTCCAGCGCGGCCGCCTCGCCACCGACGATGAAGGTCAGCGTGCCGGCCGCGGCACCCGCCGTGCCGCCGGAGACCGGCGCATCGATCATCGCCAGACCGCGCGCCTGCGCGGCCTCGGCGACGCGCTGCGCGCTCGCCGGGGCGATGGTGCTGCAGTCGATCACCAGCGCGTCGGCGCCGATGCGCGCGATCAGGCCGTCCTCGCCGAGGAACAGCGACTCGACGTGTCTGCTGGCCGGCAGCATCGAGATCACCACCGTCGCCCCCTCCACGGCGGCAACCGCCGACGGCGCCACAGTGACGCCCGCCGCGCGGGCCGCGGCCAGCGCCGCTTCGCTCAGGTCGAAGGCGGCCACCGCGTAGCCGTGCTTCACGAGGTTCGCTGCCATCGGCCCGCCCATGTGGCCGAGGCCGATGAAGGCGATGCGTTCAGCGGTCGTCGCGTTGCTCATGGTCATTTCTCCTTGTCTTGATGGCACGCGCGGCGGGCCATGCCAGGTCATCGAACGGATCGATGCAGTGAATGAGAGGGATACGGTCGCTGGGGTCGCTGGGGTCGATGGGCTCGATGGGCTCGATGGTCCAGACTCAGCGCAGGTCGGCGAGCGGATGCTCGCCGGCGAAGCGCGGCGCGAGCAGCGCGTCGAGATGCGCATCGCCGCCCTCCTCCTGCGCGGCGCCCTGCCAGCGCGGCGTCCTGTCCTTGTCGATCAGCAGCGCGCGCACGCCTTCGGCGAAATCCGGGAACACGCAGCAGCCGACCGAGGCCTGGTACTCCAGCCGGAGCACTTCGGCGAGCGAGGCGTGCCGCAAGCGACGCTGCAACGCAAGGGCCAGCGCGGCGGAGGTCGGCGAGCCCTTCTGGAACGTCGATCCCGCGGCGGCCAGCCAAGGGTCGGCCTCGCAGGCCAGCGAACGCAGGCGCGGCGCGATCGCCGCCAGCGTGTCGTGCGGGCCGATCAGCGCGTCGATGCGATCGCGCTGCGGTGCGAGCTGGCCCGGCGCCAGGTCCGCGGACGGCAACGCGCGCAGCAGGTCGTCGAGCCGCTCGGCGTCCGCCGCCGGCTCGCCGTCCCAGCGCGCATGCGCGATGCCTTCGAGCATGGCGCCGTGGTCCTCGCCGCGCGCGGCGCGATCGGCCAGTCCGGCCCAGAGTGCGTCGGCCGCGTTCAGCGGGGCGCCGGTGAGCGCGAGGAACAACCCCGTCCGCCCCGGCAGCCGCGAGAGGAACCAGCTCCCGCCCACATCCGGATAGAGGCCCAGCGTGATCTCCGGCATCGCCAGCTTGCTGCGCGGCGTCACGACGCGGTGCGATGCGCCGGCCATCAGGCCGATGCCGCCGCCCATGACGATGCCGTGGCCCCAGACCAGCAGCGGTTTCGGATAGCGGTGGAGGGTGTGGTCGAGGCGGTACTCGCGCTCGAAGAAGTCGGCGGCGTCGCGCGGCACCTTGCCGGGTCCGGCCGCGCGCATCGCGCGGTAGAGACCGACCACGTCGCCGCCGGCACAGAAGGCCTTGTCGCCGTTGCCGTCGAGCACCACGCCCGCCACCTGCGGATCGTCCGCCCACGCGCTCAACTGCGCCTGGAGCAGATCGACCATCGGCAAGGTCAGCGCGTTGAGGCTGGCCGGCACGTTCAGCGTCGCATGGCCGAAGCGATGGCCCGAGGCGGTCAATACCGTGCGGAACAGCACCGGCGCCGCGCTGTGCTCGCCCGGACGCTGGCTCGGCTCCTGGAGGGCGGCCTGGTGTCGGTCCCGGCCGGCGTTCTCGACAGTGTTCCCGGAGACGGTCATCGGGTCTCCTCAGGCGTTGCGCCACTGCGGGCTGCGCTTGCCCAGGAAAGCGTTCACGCCTTCGCGCTGGTCTTCGGACTCGAAGAGCCCGATGAACGCCTCGCGCTCGGCAGCCAGTTGCGAATGCGGCGGCGCGGTGCGCGCGCCCTGGATCAGCCGCTTGCACGCGGTCACGCTGGTGGGACTCTGCGCCTGCACACGCTCGGCCCACTGGAGCGCCTTCGCCAGCGCGCCGCCCTTGGGGACCAGCTCGTCCGCCAGTCCGATGCGGAGCGCCGTTTCCGCGTCGACGCGCTCGCCGAGCAGCACCATGCGCTTGGCCCAGCTTTCGCCGATGGTCCAGCTCAACCATTGCGTCCCGCCGGCGCAGGGCAGCAGGCCGACCGTCGCTTCAGGCAACGCCATCACCGCGTGCGACTCCGCGATGCGCAGGTCGCAGGCCAGCGCGCATTCGAGTCCGCCGCCCATCGCGTAGCCGTTGATCGCGGCGATGCTGACGCCGCGGAATCCGGCGAGCGCTTCGAAGGCCTCGCCGAATCGACGCGCCATCGTCGCGGCGACGCCCTTGTCGCCGTCGGCGAACAGCTTCAGGTCGGCGCCGGCGCTGAAGAACTTCTCGCCGTCGCCGGTGATGACCAGCGCGTAGATCTCGCGGTCGCGGTTGAGGTCCCCGACCAGCCGCGTCAATGCGGCGAGGCTGTCGGCGGTCCAGGTGTGGGCGGGCGGATTCGTCAGCGTGACGATCGCGGTGGGGCCGCGGCGTTCGAGGCGCAGGCCGGCGTAGGCGCTACTCGTATCGGTGATGTTGTTCATGGGGAGACTGGGGTGAAGATGTGAATCGGGATGGGGAAATGCGGGTCATCGGATCGCCTCCGGTGCCTGGTCCTGCAACATCCGCCGCGCGACGATGACGCGCATGATTTCGTTGGTGCCTTCGAGGATCTGGTGCACGCGCGCATCGCGCAGGTAGCGCTCCAGCGGGTACTCGCGGATGTAGCCGTAGCCGCCGTGGATCTGCAGCGCCTCGTTGCAGACGCTGAAGCCGATGTCGGTGGCCAGGCGCTTGGCCATGGCGCAGTACACCTGCGCGTCCGGCGATTTCGCATCCAGCTTGGACGCCGCCAGCCGCACCATCTGCCGCGCGGCGACGAGCTCCGTCGCCATGTCGGCCAGCTTGAACTGCAAGACCTGCATGTCAGCCAGCGCGCGGCCGAACTGGTGGCGCTCATGCATGTAGCGCTGCGCCGCGGCCAGCGCACCTTGCGCAGCGCCGACCGAGCAGGTCGCGATGTTGATGCGCCCGCCGTCCAGCCCCTGCATCGCGATGCGGAAGCCCTGCCCTTCCTCGCCCAGCCGGTGCGCCGCCGGCACGCGCACGCCGTCGAAGCCGATGGCGCGGGTGGGCTGGCTGTTCCAGCCCATCTTCTCTTCCTTGCGGCCGTACTGGATGCCGGGCGAATCGCCTTCAACGAGGAAGGCTGAAATGCCGTCCGCACCCGCGCCGCCGGTGCGCGCCATCACGACCAGCACGTCCGTCGCGCCCGCGCCGGAGATGAAGGCCTTGTGGCCGTCGATCACGTAGTCCTCGCCGTCGCGCCGCGCCGTCGTTCGCAGCGAGGCCGCGTCGGACCCCGACCCCGGCTCCGTCAGGCAATACGACGCGAGCTTGGTGCCGCTGCACAACGCCGGTCCGAATCGACGCGCGACCGCCGCCGACGCATGGCTGCCCACCATCCACGCCGCCATGTTGTGGATGCTGAGGAAGGCGGTCGTCGACGGGCAGGCCGCGGCCAGCTCCTCCAGCACGATGGTCGCGTCCAGCCGCGGCAGCCCGAGTCCGCCGGTCGCCGCCGGCGCATACAGGCCGCAGAAGCCGAGCTCGCCCGCATGACGCAGCGTGTCGCGCGGGAAGAAGGACTGCGCGTCCCAGCCGGCCGCATGCGGCGCCATCTCGTCGCGGGCGAAATCGCGCGCCGCCTGCTGGAAGGCGCGTTGCTGCTCGTCGAGCTCGAAGTCCATCAGGTCCTCACCGCCTTACCGCCTTACCGCTTTGCCGCTTTGCCGCCTTAGCGCCCCATGGCCCCATGGCCTCACTGGAGGCTGATCGTCGTGTTGACGCCGCCGGTGGACGCGTCGTCGAACCAGCGTGCGGTGACGGTCTTCGTCTGCGTGTAGAAGAGGACGACCTGCTTGCCGTACGGTCCCAGGTCGCCGAGCTTGGACGCGCGCGAGCCGGTGAACGAGAACAGCGGCACCGGCACGGGGATGGGCACGTTGATGCCGACCTGGCCGATGTCGATCTCGTCCTCGAAGCGGCGCGCGGCCGCGCCGGACTGCGTGAACAGCGCGGTGCCGTTGCCGTTCGGGTTCGCGTTGATCATCGCGATCGCCTCGTCCAGCGTCGCGGCTTCGGCGACGCACAGCACCGGGCCGAAGACCTCCTGGTCGTAGATCGTCATGCCGGGCTTCACGCCGCTGAAGATCGTCGGACCGACGAAGTTGCCTTCCTTCAACGCGCCGTTGAGCGGCGGCAGGCGGCCGTCGAGCGCCAGCGTCGCGCCGTCCTCGATCCCGCGGGCGATCAGGCTTTCGACGCGATCGCGCGCCGCGCAGGAAATCAGCGGCCCGACGTCGGTCGTCGCCGAATCGCCGGCGCCGACGCTCAGGCCCTTGGCCTTGGCGACCAGGTCCGGCAGCCACGCGCGCGCGGCGCCGACCAGCACGGCGACCGACACGGCCATGCAGCGCTGCCCCGCCGCGCCGAACGCCGCGCCGGTCAGCGCGTTGAGCGTCTGCTCCTTGTGCGCGTCGGGCAGCACGACGGCGTGGTTCTTCGCGCCCATCATGCATTGCACGCGCTTGCCGGCCTTGCTCGCGCGGTCGTGGACCAGCGTGCCGACGCGCGTCGAGCCGACGAAGGAGATCGCGCGGATGTCGGCGTGGTCGCACAGCGCGTTGACGACGTCCTCGCCGCCGTGCACGACGTTCAGCACGCCCTTGGGGACGCCCGCTTCGAGCGCCAGCTCCACGAGCCGCATCGTCACCATCGGGTCCTGCTCGGACGGCTTCAGCACGAAGGTGTTGCCGCAGGCGATGGCCATCGGAAACATCCACAACGGGATCATCGCGGGGAAGTTGAACGGCGTGATGCCGGCGCACACGCCCAGGGGCTGCAGCAGGGTGTAGGTGTCGACGCCGCCGGCGACGTTGTGCGCGCGCTCGCCCATCTGCAGCGAGCCGATGTTGGCCGCGTGCTCGACGACCTCCAGCCCGCGGAACACGTCGCCTTCGGCATCCGCGAGGGTCTTGCCCTGCTCCGCGGTCAGCGTCGCGGCCAGCGACTGGATGTGTTCGCGGATCAGTTGCTGGTACTTCAGGAAGACGCGCGCACGCTGCCCGATGGGCACCTTGCGCCAGGTCTTGAACGCCTGCTGCGCGGCGGCGACCGCGGCCTCGACTTCGTCGGGCGTGGCCATCGGCACGCGGGCCAGGCGTTGCTGCGTCGCCGGGTTGATCACGTCGCGCCAATCGGTGCTGCGCGACTGGACGAATTCGCCGTTGATCAACAACGGGATATGGGGCAACTCTTCGCGGCTCATGCACGGTCTCCAGCAGGTCGATGTCCTCGGTGGGACGCACCAGCGAACCTTTTCGCAGTGCACTCGACGGTGGGTTGAATTTCACAGAGAATCTATCCACACACTTCGCAAGACACCAGCGTTCCCTCTTGTGAAGCGGTGCGGCGGCAAAACACTCCACAAGAATTCTGTGAAATCAGCGAATCCTGTGAATCGCATGGCCCTTCCCCACAGCCCCCCGCCGAGCTCGTCCCGCAAGCTGTTCATCGGCCCGAGGATCCGTCGGCTGCGCGAGCAGCTGCAGTGGAACCAGGCCGAACTGGCGAGCCGTCTGGCGCTGTCGCTCAGCTACGTGTCGCAGATCGAGACCAACCAGCGGCCGGTCACGGCGAGCGTGCTGATCAAGCTGGCGGAGGTGTTCGGCGGCGGCATCGGACAGTTCTCGGAGGAGCAGGACCAGCAGCTGCTGGCGGACCTGGACGCGGCGCTGCGCGACCGCTCGCTGACGACGACGGTGATGGCGCCGGCGCAGGTCGCGCGGCTGGTGGAGCAGGCGCCGGAACTGGCCGAGTCCTACGTCGCGCTGCATCAGCGCTACCTGCGGCTGCAGGACGAGCACTCGCAGATGATCGACCGCTTCTACGGCGAGCAGGGCCGCGAGGCGGCGGGGGCGCCGCCCTCGTTCCGCGGCGAGCCGCTGCCGCACGAGGCGGTGCGCGATCACCTGAACCGCCGCAACAACCACCTCGACGATCTGGACCTGCGCGGCGAGCAGTTGGCCGGATCGCTGGGTCTGGTGCCCGGCCACCGCGCGCAGCCGCTGCGGGATCTGCTGCTGCGGCGCTTCGGCATCAGGACCGAGGTGGGCGACGACGGCGAGACGCGGGAGGCATCGGCCGACGCCTTCCTGCGTCACTACGACCCACGGCGCAAGCTGTTGCGGATGCCGCGTTTCCTGAGCGATGCGCAGCAGGCCTTCCAGCTCGCCACGCAGTACGCGCTGATCGCCGAGGCCGAGGCCATCGAGGCGGAACTCGGCGCCGGCGCCTTCGTCGACGACGCGACGCGCGCGCTGGCGCGACAGGGCTTCGCCCACTACTTCGCCGGCGCGACGCTGCTGCCGTACGGCGAGTTCCTGACCGCGGCGCGCCACGCGCGCTACGACGTCGAGCTGCTGCAGCAGCGCTTCCAGGTCAGCGTGGAGACGGTCTGCCATCGGCTGTCGACGCTGCAGCGCAACGGCCATCGCGGCGTGCCCTTCTATTTCGTCCGCGTGGACCAGGCGGGGAACATCTCGAAGCGCCAGAGCGCGACCAGCTTCCACTTCGCGCGGCACGGCGGCGCGTGCCCGCTGTGGCACGTGCACGAGGCCTTCGCGCAGCCGGGGCGCTTCCTCACGCAGATCGCGGAGATGCCCGACGGCAGCCGTTTCTTCGGCATCGCGCGGACCATCGAGCGGCACGGCGGCGGCGGTTACCTGGCGCGGCGCAAGCTGTTCGCGATCGGCCTGGGCTGCGACATCTCGCATGCGCGGGAGCTGGTGTACGCAGAGGGCTTGAGCTTCGACGAGCGCACGGTCGCCCAGCAGGCGATCCCCATCGGCCCCGGCTGCCGCGTGTGTCCGCGCGAGCACTGCGTCCAGCGCGCGTTCCCGCCGGCCGGCAAGGCGCTGGTGGCGGACAGCGACAGTGAGTCGCTGGTGTCTTACCGGTTCACCGGTTGAGGGAGCTCGAGGGATGTCATCATCGGCATCCGACGCCCCGCCGAGGGGGCCTCATGAATGTTCAGGATCAACGCTGGAGCGGATGATGAAGCGCAGTACCCCACCCCACCCCGACAAGCGACAGCGCCCAGCCGATGAACGCGCGTTGCCGACCGCAGAGCGCGCGGAGCTGCAGCGTCAGGGTGCCAAGGCCGCGGCCCGCGGCGACGGGACGTCCGGCAATCCGATGGATCACACCGCCAACCTGCCGACCAGCACCGGGGAATGCGCCGACTTGTGGCAGGAGCGCAAGGATGCCTGGCAGAGCGGCCATGAGGCCCAGTCGAAGACCGACGACCACGTCGACGCGAAGACGCAGAGCCAGGCCGAGCGCACGAGGGATGAACACTGAGCGCCACCGTCGCGGCAGCGGGCCGGCAAGTTCTCTGTGCGCATGCCCGGCATCGGCATGGATTACCGAGGACGCCCTGGCCGCCGCGGCGCCAGGCGCCTCCGCAAGCGCTCCGATGAGCGCCTGACGCCAAGCGGCACGGTCTGGTCCTCGAGCCGGGCGTGCGACGGTGCCGCGCTTGCCTGTCAGGGTTGAGCCGGTTTCCGGCGCAACCAAGGTCTCATCATGAACAGCAGTCCCTCGCCTCACGGCACGCAGGCTCCGCGCAGCTCCCGGCCGGAGAACGAAGACGACGACCCGGTGGGCGACAACCAGCCGGTGACCGCCTCGACGCCGGTCGAGCAGGGCGACGAATCGCAGCAGGCTGACCGGGACGATCAGGATGATCAGGTCGATCAGGACGATCAGGACGATCGGGACGACCGGGCCGATGAATCGAACGCCGGCGCCGTTCGCACCGGCAACGACGGCCAGCCGCCGCAGTCGGACCCGGTCCCCGAGGACGTCCCCAAGGAACTGCCGGAAGGCAGCGACGCCCCGCCGAGCGATCGCCTCAACGACCATCGCCAGGACAAGGCCGCGTCAAGCCGGTCGGGACGGCCGCCGTCTTCGGACAGCAAGCTCCCCCAGTCCAGCCGGGGCTGACGCGGGCGGGTCCGTGCCGGCGCGACGACGCGCCGGCAAACGGTCCGCGTCGAGCTTGACCGGGGAGCGCCGGGCGCATGCACAATCTCCCGACACATGCGCGGATTGCTCAACCCTGTCCTCAGACACGTCCGACGGCTCCTGGTGGCAGTCGCGTTGGCCCCGTGGCTGACGCCGGCCGGCGCCAGTCCGGAGGCGCCCGCCCCCCTCGCATCGGCGACCGCGGCGATCAGCCCCGTCGCGGCGCCTGACATCCTGACGCGCGCCGACGAGGACCTGCAGCGCGTCGACCGGGCGAAGCGGCTGCTCGGGGCGGCGGACCCGTCCGAACGACTGGGCCGGGAACTCGACGCCATCGCGCAGCCGGTCAACGCCAAGCTCAACGCCGCCGCGGGCGGCGCGCTGCGCAACCTGACGGTCATGCGCCTCGAGAGCCTGGCGCGACACTGGGACTTCGACGAACGCCGTTTCGCGCGATGGGAAGAACGGGCCGGCCGGGCGCTGTCCCCCTATGCGGACGCCGCCCTCCACCTGTCCCAGCGACGCGCGGCGTGGTCGGCCACGCGCGCGGCGGGGCTGCTCGAGGGGCTCCCGCCGGCGCTCTCGGCGCGCGTCGACACCATGCTCGCGCAATTCGATGCGTCCGAAGCGGCGCTGGGTGTCGTGCTGGCGAGGCAGTTCGACCTGACGCAGCGCGCGAGCGAGCTGAAGGCCCGCATCCAGTCCGGGAGCGAGGAGGTCGACGCGGCCATCGACGAGATCGACCGTCAACTGTTGCGGACGGACGTGCCGCCGCTGTGGCAGGCGTTCAGACCTGGCACCGGCACGGCCGAGGCGATCGCCGCGATGGAGCGCGGCTTCGACATCGAACGCCAGTTTGCGGTGGACTACCACGCCGCCGACGGCGGCAACCAGCAGGCGCTGCGTCTGCTCCAGATCCTGCTGCTGCCGCTCATCCTGTGGCTGGCGGTGCGCGCCCGCCGCGCCCCCGATGACGGCGCGCCCGACCACGTGACGCGCGCGCTGCGCCGCCCCGTCTCGTCCTGGCTGCTGCTGGCGATGCTGGGCGTGCTGGTGCTGGAGCCCGACGCCCCGCTGCTCGTGCAGGAGATCGCCCTGGTGCTGGCGCTCATCCCGGTGCTGCGCCTGCTGCCGTCGGGCACGGTGCGCGCGCTGGGCGTGTGGCCGTATGTCGCGGTGGCGCTCTACATCGCCGACCGCCTGGGCGTGTCCGTCCCGGCCGACGTCGGCCTGTACCGGCTCTACACGCTGGGCGTGAGCGTCCTGGCCATGGGGCTCACCGTGTGGCTGCTCCGACGCGCGCCGCGCGACCCCACGGCCGGCGACAGCGGGCTGCAGACGGCGGTCCGCCGGATCAGCTGGATCGTGCTGGCCGTGCTCACCGTGTCGACCGCCGCCAACATCGGCGGGAACATCTCCCTGGCGGAGACCCTGACCAGCGGCGTGATCGACAGCGGCTACATGGCCCTGCTGCTCTACGCGGGCGTGGCGGCGGTGCTCGGCATCCTGCACGCGCTCGTGCGGCAGCCCGAGCTGGCGCAGCGGAAACTCGTGCGGCAGCACGGGCCGGCGCTGGAGGTGATGGTCACCCGGCTGCTGGTCCTGGCGGCGTGGCTGGGCTGGCTCGTCTACAGCATGGACCGGTTCCGCGTGCTGCGCCCCTTGCGCGCCGCCGGCACCCGGGTGCTGGACCTCGGCGTCGACGTGGGCGAAGTCTCAATCCATCTGGGCGACGTGCTGGTATTCCTGCTGTCGAGCTGGCTGGCGCTGTGGGTGGCCCGCGCCGTCCGTCGACTGCTGCGCGACGAACTGCCCCACCACGCCACCTTGCCGCGCGGCGCGGGCAACAGCATCGCGTCGCTGAGCTACTACGGCGTCCTGCTGTTCGGCTTCCTGGTGGCGCTGTCGGCGGCGGGCTTCAAGGTGAGCCAGCTCGCGCTGGTGTTCGGCGCCCTGGGCGTGGGCATCGGCTTCGGACTGCAAGGCGTGGTCAACAACTTCGTCTGCGGCCTGGTGCTGATGTTCGAGCGTCCGATCCAGCCGGGGGACCTGGTCGACGCCGCGGGCACGTCCGGCACCGTGCGCGAGATCGGCCTGCGCGCCACCCTCCTGCGCACCTTCGACGGCGCCGACGTGGTGGTGCCCAACGGCCTGCTGCTGAGCGGGAACCTGACGAACTGGACGATGTTCGACCGCAGCCGCCGCATCGAGATCGCGGTCGATGTCGCCTATGGCTCGGACCCGGCCCAGGTGCTGGCGGTGCTCGGCGCGGCGGCGCGCGAGACGCCGGGCGTGTCCGAGCATCCGGCGCCGGTGGTGCTGATGACGAGCTACGCCGACAGCGCGCTGAACTTCGTGGTGCGCGTCTGGACGCAGGACGTCGGCGGATGGATGGCCCTGCGCGGCGAACTGCTGGCCCGCGTGCTCGCGGCGCTCCAGCAGGCGGGCATCGGCATTCCGTATCCGCAGATGGATGTGCATCTGCGGAGCATGCCGGAAGGCCTGGAGGCCGCTGACAGGATCGCGGCTGGCGGACAAAGGAACGGTGTAGAAGATGAACGCTGAAAATCCCTCCGCCCAGCCCGGCGCGGCCCGACAGAGAAAAGCCTGAGCGAGATGCCGGCAGGGGCGCGCCAGCGTCCCTACACTCCCGCGATGTCTTCGTCAGCCCTGTTCCGCACAAGCCTCCACCCGTCGCGCGGCCCGGCCGGCAAGCGACCGCTGCATCCCGTCGCCCAGGCTTGGATCGCCCGCTTCGGAGACGCTCTGCCTGCGGGCCACCTCTGCCGCGAGTCGTCGCTCAAGGAGCGCTGGCTGCGTATCCACAGTCTCCCGGAATCCAAGCGCTATCCGGAGGACCGCACGGAACTCGGCGAGATCCTCCGACGCCAGAACGCGGTCGCCACCGAGTTGCTGGGCGAAGGTGCGCCATGCCTGTTGTTCGTTGCGGGTTTTTCGAGCGGGCCGGAGGCCGTGCAATGGGCTCGCAAGGCGTCGTGGCTCAAGGCGCTGGATGGGACGCCCGAACTGGTCCTCACCGTAGAGGAAGATGCCGAACGGGACCAGATGGCGTTCTGCGCGCTGCCCGTGATCTGGCAACGCGGAAGATTCGATCGATTGATTGCCGATCGGGCGCACGATCGCGCCGGACATCTCCTCTTCGCCAACTTCGATCGCGGCGGCATCTACGCGCCGTATGACGGCGGCGCCGATCTGTTCTATCCCTCCGCGGAGGATGTCGTGCCCGCGCGATCCAGGTATCGGGATTGGCTCTCGGGCTACCCGACGGGGCTATGAACGCGCCCGCGTCCGGCCCACTCGATGCATCGATCGTCGCTCGCGCCTGGGCGCATGGCTGGGCGATCTCGCGGAGCACTGCGGCACCCATCGAACGCGCGGGCTTCTTCCAGATCCATGTCGGCAAACCGGATCAGGTCACGCGATACGTCTTTCCTCGACTCGGCGCGCATCAGGGAGTGCTCGTGGCCACCGAGAACGGCGCCGCGCTGTATCAGGCGCTCGGCTGGTCCATGGTCTCGCCGGTCACGGCCGCGTCGTGTTCCGCCGCCGCTCCCGCAGCATGAACAGGTAGAGCCCTTCGACCTTCTCCCGCGCCCACGGCGTCTTGCGCAGGAACTTCAGGCTGGACTTCACGCTCGGCTCGAAGGCGAAGCAGCGCAGCGGGATGCGCTCGTCGAGGCCGTCCCAGCCGTACTCGGCGGCCAGCTCGGTCACGATGGTTTCCAGCGTCAGGCCGTGCAAGGGGTTGCGCGGCTGCTCTTGCGGCGGCGGGGCGGACTCGGTCATGACGGGATTGTCGCCGGTCGCGAAGGCCGCCCCGGCGTCGCTCCGGCGTCGCTTCGAGGGTCCGGCCCGCGTGGTACCTTCATCGTCATGAGCACGAATTTCCCCGACGAAGAACGCCCCATCATCCAGGAGCCGCGCACCTGGCAGGACGAGCGCTGGACCGCGCAGGTCATCAAGAACGAAGACGATGAGGGCTGGGCGGTCGCCATGACCTTGATCGGCGAGGCCGAGCCGGCCCTGGTCGGGCCCTGGACCATGGGCCGCGACAAGAAGAATCCGAAGCCGCTCGACGCGGCGGCGTTCCACACGCTGGTGAAGACGGCGTCCGAGGTGCTGCGCCGTCATGAGCAGCAGTTGCATGCGCGGCTGCACAAGAGCGTCAAGCTGGACACGGCCAATGGCCGCGTGCAGGTGCTGCTGGACATCGTGCCGGATGAAGACAACCCGTACGCGACGCTGACCGCGCTGAACGACGACGGCGAGCAGCTCGCGCAGGTGCGCGTGGCCGCCGGCTTCAAGTTCAATGAGGCGAGTGCGGCGGCCTGGGTCGAGAACGACTTCCTGAAGCCCTGACGTCGGTTCGTGCGTGAGGCTGCTGGCCCTCACCCCTGCCCTCTCCGGCGAGCGTGAGAGGGTGAGGGAGCCATTCAGACCGACTCTCGCAGCGTTCTCGCTGCCGCGACCATGTTGGTCAGGGCCGGGATCACTTCCGCCCACTGGCGGGTCTTGAGGCCGCAGTCCGGATTCACCCAGAGGCGCTCCGCCGGAATGCGCTCCGCCGCCTTGCGCATCAGCTGCACGATGTGGGCCTGCGTCGGGATGTTGGGCGAGTGGATGTCGTAGACGCCGGGGCCGATCTCGTTCGGGTACTTGAAGTCGTCGAAGGCGTCGAGCAGTTCCATGTCCGAGCGCGAGGTCTCGATCGTGATCACGTCCGCGTCCATGTCGGCGATCGACGCGATGATGTCGTTGAACTCCGAGTAGCACATGTGCGTGTGGATCTGCGTCTCGTCCGCCACGCCGTTGGCGGTGATGCGGAAGGACTCGACGGCCCAGTCCAGGTACTCGCGCCACTGCGACCGGCGCAGCGGCAGGCCCTCGCGCAGCGCGGCCTCGTCGATCTGGATCACGCGCACGCCGGCCTGTTCCAGGTCCAGCACCTCCTGGCGGATCGCCAGCGCAAGCTGCTTGCAGGACACCGAACGCGGCTGGTCGTCGCGGACGAAAGACCAGTTCAGGATCGTCACCGGCCCGGTCAGCATGCCCTTCATCGGCTTGTCGGTCAGCGACTGCGCGTAGCGCGTCCACTCGACCGTCATCGGCGCCGGACGGCTGATGTCGCCGAACAGCACCGGCGGTTTCACGCAGCGCGAGCCGTAGCTCTGCACCCAGCCGAACTGCGTGAACGCGTAGCCCGCGAGCTGCTCGCCGAAGTACTCGACCATGTCGTTGCGCTCGGCCTCGCCATGCACGAAGACGTCGAGTCCCAGCGCTTCCTGTTCCTTGACGCTGCGCGCGATCTCCGCGCGCATCGCCGCCTGGTAGCCGGCCTCGTCGAGGCGGCCGGCCTTGTACTCGCTGCGCGCATGGCGGATCTCGCCGGTCTGCGGGAAGGAGCCGATGGTCGTCGTCGGGAAGGCCGGCAGTTTCAGCAGCGCGGCCTGCTTCGCCGCGCGCTGCGCGTAGGCGGCCTGGCGCTGGCCGAGCTTCGCATCGATGGCCGCGACCGCGGCCTTCACCGCCGGGTTGTTGACGCGCGGCGAGCGGCGACGGGCCTCGATCGCGTGGCGGTTGGCGTCGAGTTCGGATTGCACCGAGGCGCGACCGCCCTTGAGCGCGCGGCCCAGCAGGTCCAGCTCCGCCAGCTTCTGCAACGCGAAGGCGAGCCAGGACTTCAGCTCGGCATCGAGCTTCTGCTCGCTCGCGAGGTCCACCGGCACGTGCAGCAGCGAGCACGAGGGCGCGATCCACAGGCGCTCGCCGAGCGTCGCGGCCACTGGCTGCAGCCAGTCGAGGACCGCGTTGAGGTCGCTCTTCCAGATGTTGCGTCCGTTGATCACGCCCAACGACACGACGCGGTCCGCCGGCAGCGCCGCGGTCAGCGCGGAGACCTCATCGCGGGCGTTGACGGCGTCCAGGTGGATGCCCTGCACCGGCAGGCCCGCGGTCAGCGCCAGGTTGTCCTTCAGCGGTCCGAAGTAGGTGGCGAGCAGCAGCTTCACGCCTGACCCCGACAGCGCCGCGTAGGCGGTCTTGAAGGCCTGCGCCCAGCCGGCTTCGAGGTCGGTGACGAGGATCGGTTCGTCGATCTGCACCCACTCGACGCCGTGCTCGGCCAGCGTCTTGAGCAGCGCCGCGTAGACCGGCAGCAGCTGCGGGAGCAGCGCGAGGCGGTCGGCATCGTCCTTCGCCTTGCCCAGCGCGAGGTAGGTCACCGGACCGATGATCACCGGCTTGGCTTTCACGCCGAGCGCCCGGGCCTCGGCCAGTTGCGCCAGCAGGCGGGAGGCGTCGAGCTTGAAGATCGTCGACGCGTCGAACTCGGGCACGATGAAGTGGTAGTTCGTGTCGAACCACTTGGTCATCTCGCCGGCGGCGACGCCGCCGCAGCAGTGCGAGTGAGTCTCGGCGCTCTCGGCGGAGCGGCCGCGGGCGACGCGGAAGTAGTTGTCCAGCGTGTCGCCGTGGAAGTCGCGCACGCGCCGCGGCAGGTTGCCGAGCGTGAAGCTCATGTCCAGCACCTGGTCGTAGAACGAGAAGTCGCCGACAGGCACCAGGTCCAGCGCCTGCTGCGCGGCCCAGTGCGTCGCGCGCAGCCGGGCGCCGAGCGCGAGGAGTTCATCGCGCGTGGACTGGCCTTTCCAGTAGGCCTCCTGGCCGAATTTCAATTCGCGCCTGGCGCCGATGCGGGGAAAGCCGAGGTTGTGGATCGTGGTCATGGAGAGGCTCCCTCCCGGGAGAACAACTGCTGAAAGGTCCCGAAGCGTAGGGACCGTTCTCCATGACGTAAAACGATATTAATTCAAGAAAACTTGAATGAGATTCACGAGACGTGAGCACACAGTCTTCAGCGCTGCGAGTGGCGCCGGTCGGACTCTCTCCCGCTTGCGGGAAATGGCGGGGGTGAGGGCTGCGGTCGTCGACTTCCTCAGGTGTACTTCTTCTCCAGCGCGTCCCACTCCGGCTTGTTCACCAGGCGCTGGCGCTCGGCGAAGGGCACGACCAGGTTGGGATCCTCGTCGATGCGGCGCTGCGTCTTGAGCACGCCCAGCGCCTTCTGCATCCCGGCCACCGCGCCCTGCAGCGCGGCATTGGCATACAGCACGACGCCGTAGCCCATCTGCTGCAGCTCGCTTGCATCGGTGATCGGCGTCTTGCCGCCGATGACCATGTTCATCAGCTGCGGCGTCGACAGACGCTGCGGCAGCGCGCGGATCTCTTCCGCTTTCGTCACCGCCTCGACGAACAGGATGTCCGCGCCGGCTTCGGCGAAGCGCTGCGCGCGCTCGATCGCGGCCTCGAAGCCCTGCGTCGCGCAGGCATCCGTGCGGGCCATGATCAGGAAGTCCGGATCACGCCGCGCATCCACCGCCGCCTTGATCTTGCTCACCGCCTCCTCGGTGGAGATGACCTCCTTGCCGGTGAAGTGCCCGCAGCGCTTGGGCGCCACCTGGTCCTCGAGCTGGATGCAGTCCGCGCCGGCGCGTTCGAGCACGCGCACCGTGTGCCGCACGTTCAGCGCGTTGCCGAAGCCGGTGTCGGCGTCGACGATCAGCGGCAGCTCCACCGCGTCGCGGATGCGCGCGGTGTGGTCGGCGATCTCGGACAGGCCCATGAAGCCCTGGTCCGGCAGGCCGAACCACATGTTGGTCACGCCGGCGCCGGTCACGTAGATCGCCTCGAAGCCGAGGTCCTCGATCACCTTGGCCGACAGCGCGTTGAACGCGCCCGGCACCAGCACGCCACGGCGTTCGTTCACCAGCGCGCGCAGCGTCTTGCGGGTCGATGTCATGTTAGTTCTCTTTGATTGTCTGAAGTCGAATTCGATAAGGAGGTCGAAGGCGGAATCAACCGGCGCCGATCACAGCGCCTCGGCGGGCACGCGGACGGTGCCTTCCATCAGGATGCGCGCGCTGCGGCTCATCACCGCCTGCGTCACGCGCCATTGGCCACCCTTGCCGCCCTCGCCGCCTTCCTGGACCGCTTCCGCGCCGACGCGCAGCGTGCCGGACGGATGGCCGAAGCGCACCGCCGGCAGCGCCTTGCCGCCCGCGGCCTCGCACACCACGGTGCCGGGGATCGCGGCCGCGGTGCCGATGGCCACCGCCGCCGTGCCCATCATCGCGTGGTGCAGCTTGCCCATGGACATCGCGCGCACCAGCACATCGATGTCGCCGGCCTCGACGGTCTTGCCGGCCGACGAGCGATAGCTCGACGGCGGCGCGACGAAGGCCAGCTTCGGCGTGTGCTGACGGGTCTTCGCCTCGTCCAGCGTCTTGATCAGGCCCATGTGCAGCGCGGCGTGCGCGCGGATCGCTTCGAGCCGCTTCAGCGCCGCGGGGTCGCCGTTGATCGCGTCCTGCAGCTCGGTGCCCGAGTAGCCCAGGTCCTTCGCGTCGACGAAGACCGCCGGGATGCCGGCGTTGATCAGGGTCGCGCGCAACTGGCCGCCGGGGACGAGGTCCTCCGGCATCGTCAGCACGTCCACGACGTTCCCGGTCGGGAACAGCGCGCCGCCGGCATCGTCGCCATCGGCGTCGTCATTGCCCGGATCGAGGAAGGCCAGCTCGACCTCCGCCGCCGGGAAGGTCACGCCGTCGAGTTCGAAATCGCCGCTCTCCTGCACCTGGCCGTCGCGCATCGGCACCTTGGCCACGATGGTCTTGCCGATGTTGGCCTGCCAGATGCGCACGGTGGCGATGCCGTCGCGCGGCAGCGTCGCCGCGTCGATGAATCCCGCCTGGATCGCGAACGGTCCGACGGCCGCCGACAGGTTGCCGCAGTTGCCGGACCAGTCGACCAGCGCGGTGTCGATCGCCACCTGGCCGAACAGGTAGTCGACGTCGTGGCCGGGCCGCGTGCTGCGCGAGATGATCACCGTCTTGCTGGTGCTCGAGGTCGCGCCGCCCATGCCGTCGATCTGCTTGCCGTAGGGATCGGGGCTGCCGATGACGCGCATCAGCAGCCGGTCGCGCGCGGCGCCGGGCACGCGCGCGGCCTCGGGCAGATCGTCCAGGCGGAAGAACACGCCTTTGCTGGTACCGCCCCGCAGGTAGGTCGCGGGGATCTTCACTTGAGGGAGAAAACTCATGACTGCTTCCGTCGTTGTTCCCGATGTTCCCGATGTTCACGATGTTCACGAGGGTCGCGGCGCTCGCGAAGATCCGTCGAGCACCGCGCGCCCTCAGGCCGCCTCGGCCGCCGCCAGGAAGTCCTGCGCGAAACGCTGCAGCACGCCGCCGGCCTGGTAGACCTCGACCTCCTCGGCGGTGTCCAGGCGGCAGCGCACCGGCACGTCGATGCGCTCGCCGTTGCGGCGGTGGACGATGACCGTCAGCGTCGCGCGCGGCGACAGCTCGCCCGACACGTCGTAGGTTTCCGAGCCGTCCAGGCCGAGCGTCAAGCGCGTCGTGCCCGGCAGGAACTCCAGCGGCAGCACGCCCATGCCGATCAGGTTGGTGCGGTGGATGCGCTCGAAGCCTTCGGCGACGATGGCCTCGACGCCGGCCAGGCGCACGCCCTTGGCCGCCCAGTCGCGCGACGAGCCCTGCCCGTAGTCCGCGCCGGCGATGATGATCAGCGGCTGGCGGCGCGCCATGTAGGTCTCGATGGCTTCCCACATGCGCATGACCTGGCCCTCGGGCTCCAGGCGCGCGAACGAGCCGGCCAGCACCTCGCCGTCGGCGCCGCGGACCATCTCGTTCTTCAGCGTCGGATTGGCGAAGGTGGCGCGCTGCGCGGTCAGGTGATCGCCGCGGTGGGTGGCGTAGGAGTTGAAGTCCTCCTCGGGCAGGCCCATCTTGAAGAGGTACTCGCCGGCGGCCGAGTCCAGCATGATCGCGTTGGACGGCGACAGGTGGTCGGTGGTGATGTTGTCCGGCAGCACGGCCAGCGCGCGCATGCCGCGCAGCGTGCGTTCGCCGGCCAGCGCGCCTTCCCAGTAGGGCGGACGGCGGATGTAGGTCGACTGCGCGCGCCAGTCGTAGAGCGGCTCGGTCTTCGTCGTCGACGCCGCGGTGATCGCGAACATCGGCTCGTAGACCTTGCGGAACTGCTCCGGCTTCACGCTGGAGCGCACCAGCGCGTCGATCTCGTCGTCCTCGGGCCAGAGGTCCTTCAGGCGGATCTCGCGGCCCTCGACGACGCCGAGCACGTCGCGTTCGATGTCGAAGCGGATGGTGCCCGCGATTGCGTAGGCGACCACCAGCGGCGGCGAGGCCAGGAAGGCCTGCTTGGCGCGCGGGTGGATGCGGCCGTCGAAGTTGCGGTTGCCCGAGAGCACGGCGGTGGCGTAGAGGTCGCGCTCGACGATCTCGCGATCGATGGCGGGATCCAGCGCGCCGGACATGCCGTTGCACGAGGTGCAGGCATAGGCGACGACGCCGAAGCCCAGCGCCTCCAGGTCGCCGAGCAGGCCGGCTTCCTCAAGGTACAGCGTGACCGCGCGCGAGCCGGGCGCGAGCGAGGTCTTCACCCACGGCTTGCGCGTCAGGCCCAGGCGTCGCGCATTGCGCGCGAGCAGCGCCGCGGCGATCACGTTGCGCGGGTTGCTGGTGTTGGTGCAGCTGGTGATGGCCGCGATGATCACGGCGCCGTCGGGCATGCGGCCCGGTTCTTCGGTCCACGGGCCGGCGATGCCGCGCTCGGTCAGCGCGGAGGTCGGCAGGCGGCGGTGCGGATTCGACGGGCCGGCCATGTTGCGCACGACGCTGGCCAGGTCGAACTTCAGCACGCGCGGGTAGACGACGCCGGACAGCGTGTTGCCCTCGCCCGACCACAGGCCGGCGGCCTTCGCGTAGGTCTCGACGAGCTGCACCTGCGCTTCCTCGCGCCCGGTCAGGCGCAGGTAGGTGAGCGTCTGCTCGTCGATCGCGAACAGCGCGGCGGTAGCGCCGTACTCGGGCGCCATGTTGGAGATCGTGGCGCGGTCGCCGAGCGTGAGGCTGGAGACGCCTTCGCCGTAGAACTCCAGGTAGGCGCCGACGACCTTTTCCTTGCGCAGGAACTCGGTCAGCGCGAGCACCAGGTCGGTGGCGGTGATGCCGGGCTGGCGATGGCCGCTGAGCTCGACGCCGACGATGTCGGGCAGCCGCATCCACGAGGCGCGGCCGAGCATCACGTTCTCCGCTTCCAGCCCGCCGACGCCGACGGCGATCACGCCCAGCGCGTCGACGTGGGGCGTGTGGCTGTCGGTGCCGACGCAGGTGTCGGGATAGGCGACGCCGCGGTCCACGTGCACGACGGGCGACATCCGCTCCAGATTGATCTGATGCATGATCCCGTTCCCCGGCGGGATCACGTCGACGTTGCGGAACGCCGTGCGGCACCACTCGATGAAGTGGAAGCGGTCCTCGTTGCGGCGGTCCTCGATCGCGCGGTTCTTCTCGAACGCCTGCGGGTCATAACCGCCGCACTCGACGGCCAGCGAGTGGTCGACGATCAGCTGCACCGGCACGACCGGATTCACCTTGGCGGGATCGCCGCCCTGATCGGCGATCGCGTCGCGCAGGCCGGCCAGGTCCACGAGCGCGGTCTGGCCCAGGATGTCGTGGCAGACCACCCGCGCCGGATACCAGGGGAAGTCGCGATCGGCCTTGCCGTCGGCGAGCTGCAGCAGGCTCTCGTCGAGGGTGGCGGGGTCGCAGCGGCGCACCAGGTTCTCGGCGTGGACGCGGGCGGTGTAGGACATGCGGTCCCACGCGCCGGGGCGCAGCGCCTCGACGGCGGCGCGCGCGTCGAACCAGTCGAGGGCGGTGCCGGCCAGCGGCTTGCGCCAGGTCTCGTTGAGCGGGATGGCGGAGGCGATGGTGGGTGCGGGCGTCGTGGCTGGCATCTCTGAAACTTCTCTCATGCGGTCATCGCGGTCATCGTGTTTGAGGCGGTCGACGGGGCGACCCGGTGCGTGCGGGCCGCCGGGTCGGGGTCGCCGTGTCGGGGCCGTGGCCTCAGGGGCGCTGGGCCAGGGGGACGAAGACCTGGTCTTCCGGGCCGGTGTAGACGGCGCTGGGGCGGATGATCTTGTTGTCCTGGCGTTGCTCGATCACGTGGGCGGCCCAGCCGCTGGTGCGGGCGATGACGAACAGCGGGGTGAACATGGCGGTCGGCACGCCCATCATGTGATAGCTGACGGCGCTGAACCAGTCCAGGTTGGGGAACATCTTCTTGGCGTCCCACATCGTCTTCTCGAGGCGTTCGGCGATGTCGTACATCTTGGTCGAGCCGGCGTCCTTGGACAGCTGGTGGGCGACCTTCTTGATGACTTCGTTGCGGGGGTCGCTGACGGTGTAGACAGGGTGGCCGAAGCCGATGACGACTTCCTTGGCCTCGACGCGGCGGCGGATGTCGGCCTCGGCCTCGTCGGGGGTGTCGTAGCGCTTCTGGATCTCGAAGGCGACCTCGTTGGCGCCGCCGTGCTTCGGGCCGCGCAGGGCGCCGATGGCGCCGGCGATGGCCGAGTGCATGTCCGAGCCGGTGCCGGCGATCACGCGGGCGGTGAAGGTGGAGGCGTTGAACTCGTGCTCTGCGTAGAGGATCAGCGAGGTGTGCATCGCGCGTTCCCAGCCTTTCGACGGCGGCTTGCCGTGGAGCAGGTGCAGGAAGTGGGCGCCGATGGAGTCGTCGTCGGTTTCGACCTCGATGGAGCGGCCGTTGTGGCTGTAGTGGTACCAGTACAGCAGCATGGAGCCGAAGGAGGCCATCAGCTTGTCGGCGATGTCGCGGGCGCCGGGCAGGTTGTGGTCGTCCTTTTCGGGGAGCGAGCAGCCGAGGGCGGAGACGCCGGTGCGCATCACGTCCATCGGATGGGCGTTGGCCGGGAGGGTTTCGAGCGCGTCCATGACGGCGGCGGGCAGGCCGCGGAGGGATTTCAGCTTGGCCTTGTAGCCGCGCAGTTCGCCGTCGTTGGGGAGCTTGCCGTGGACGAGCAGGTAGGCGATCTCTTCGAACTCGCAGCGTTCGGCGAGTTCGAGGATGTCGTAGCCGCGGTAGTGCAGGTCGTTGCCGGTGCGGCCGACGGTGCACAGGGCGGTGGTGCCGGCGGCGACGCCGGACAGGGCGACGGATTTCTTGGGCTTGAAGGCGGGGGCGGCTGCCGCGTTCGCGGTCGTGGTGTCGCTCATGGGGATGTCTCCTGGAAGTGGAATCTTGGGGGGAATTTAGAGGGGCAGGCTCAGACCATGCCCGGTGGGATCGAGGGTAGCCGCTGCCCGACGGGGGTGGTGCGAGGGGTGATTCGGCAGGGCTTGCCGCCGTCGACGGCGACCATCTCGAAGGTGGCGCGGAGGACGTCGGAAGGGGCCGTATTGTCGATGCGGGCGTGGACCTCGACGGTCATCGAGGTGCCGCCGACGCGGGAGACGCGGGAGTGGATGTGGAGGACCGAGCCTACCGGGACCGGGGCGAGGAACTGGACGTCCTTCACGGCGACCATGACGATGTCCTGGTGGCAGAAGCGCGCGGCGACCATGTGGGCGTTCTGGCCGAGCCAGGACAAGGCCTCAGGTCCGAAAAGGGTGCCGTAGTGGTTCGCGTGACGCGGCAGCACCAGCTCGCTGCGAAGCATCTCCGTCGAAGAAGCGCTCGACAGCGCAGTAGGCCAGTCCATTGCAAGTTGTGAAATGGGGAAGTTCACAATGTTCGCAGCGGATGGGCCAAGGGGCAACGATGAAGTTGTGGTGGGTTGCGAAGGTGGCGGGCCTGGTTTGCGAAACTTGTGAAGTCCTGGCTCTGGCCAGCCAGATTTCAGAAATGTCTACGAGCGCAGACTTTTCGCGGTTTTCCACGCCCAAAAATCAAAAATGTCTACGAGCGTAGGCACAACCTGACCCCAATTCATGAAGCGTTCGATCAAGTCCCCTGAAGACCTCGGACTCATCATCCGAGCGGTACGGAAGTACTCGAAAGTTCGTCAAGACGACCTGGCCGGGTGCGCCAAGGTCAGCAAGCAGTTTCCCCCGCTCCGAATCCACCGCAATGGTCAACTGTCTCTGGCACGAGCAGGACCGCAAGATATCGTGGCGAGGCAAAGTCCCCACCTCGGAGATCGTCGTAGTTCTTGCGAGGGAGTGGAAACTTAATCACAGCCTCTTCCACATCCACGAGTTCCTGGGAGGTGCACTTGAGTTGGAACTCTATCTGCGGGCTGCGGACGAGGTGCCCAACGTACCCCCTGCTTTTGAACGCAACGTCGATGCTATCGTCGTCGACGGACGATGAGATGCGATTCAGCCCCGCATGCGCTGCGAGCGCGCACACGTATGCATAGTTGAACTCTTCTTTCTGCTTCTGCGGGTCCATGTCTGCGGCCCTCCCCCATTGTGGCTTCATGCTACACAAGGAAGTCGAAGAAGTTCAAACACCTCAAAACTCGCTACGCTGCGATCTAAAAGCAGTGCGGAACAAGGTTGCCACTAGTTCGTCAGACGCATGACCAACCGGTTGCCTCCTACCGTAACGGCTGCGACAAGGCGACGGATGCTCCCCTCAAAGCGGCGGCGACACAGCCTGAGCGAAGCGCCTTAAGCCCATCGACCCTGCGGCCTGAGGGACGAAGCGTGGCACGTTCATCCGGCTGGTTTGGTCGACCCCGAAGGCGCTTAGCGCTTGTGAGTTCACCGTGGTTGCCGTCGGCCGAATGATGCCATCTGGCCTCTCAGGCGGAGCCAGGTCTTGCGTGCGGCATCGTCGCCCCGTCCTCTCACAACACGCCGCGGGTTTCGAACTGAGACGCCGTCAGGAAGTCGCATTCAGGCGGTTGAATCCCTCGCAGGTCCTTAATGCCCCGCAGCCACCGCCCCCATCACCAAATCCGGCAGCCCCGTCGCGATGCTCGGGAAGATGCAGATCAACAGCACCGCCAGCAGCATGAGGACAACAAACGGCAGCACTCCCCAGATGATGTCTCTCAGGTCGATATCCGGCGCGATGTTCTTGATCACGAAGATGTTCAACCCCACCGGCGGGTGAATCAGTCCCGTCTCCATCACGATCGTCATCAGGATCCCGAACCAGATCAGGTCGAACCCCGCCGCCTTCAACGGCGGCAGGATGATCGGCGCCGTCATCAGGATGATGCTCACCGGCGGCAGGAAGAACCCCAGCAGGATGACCATCAGCAGCACGGCCGCCAGCAGCACCCACTTGGACAGGTGCATGCCGACGATCCACTCCGCCACCGCCTGGCTGATGTGCAGGTAGCTCATCACGTAGGAGAACAGCAGCGACATGCCGATGATGAACATCAGCATGGTCGACTCCTTCAAGGTCGACGTGAGGATGGGCGCCACGTCCCGCGGCCGCCACACCCCGTAGATCACTGCGATCAATCCCAGCGCCAGCAGCGCGCCCAGACCCGCCGTCTCCGACGGCGTCGCGAAGCCGCCGTACAGCGCCACCATCACGCCGATCAGCAGCAGCACGAACGGCACGACCCGCGGCAGCATCTCGAACTTCTGACGTGTGGTGAAGGTCTCCTTCGACAGCAGCGCCGAGGCCGCCCCCGTGCGATTGAATTCGGCCTCGGCCAGCGCGTACTCCTTGCGGTAGCGCAGCGCCGCGTAGACGGCGAACAGCACCACGAGCAGGATGCCCGGCGCGATGCCGGCCAGGAACAGCCGGCCCAGCGACTGCTCCGCCGCCACCGCGTACAGGATCATCGTGATCGACGGCGGCAGCAGGATGCCCAAGGTCCCGCCGGCCGCGATGATGCCGGCCGCGAAACCGGGCGAGTAGCCCCGCTTGCGCATCTCCGGAATGCCGGCGCTGCCGATGGCCGAGCAGGTCGCCGGGCTGGAGCCGGCCATGGCCGCGAACAGCGCGCAGGCGAAGACGTTGGCGATGCCCAGCCCGCCGGGGATGCGTCCCATCCAGACGTGCATCGCCGCGTACAGGTCCTGCCCCGCTCTCGACTTCCCGATGGCCGCCCCCTTCAGGATGAAGAGCGGAATGGAGAGCAGCGTGATGCTGGCCATCTCCTCGTAGACGTTCTGCGTGACCGTGTCCAGCGCGGACGCCGGCATGAAGAGCGCCATGAACAGCACCGCCACGCTGCCGAGCGCGAACGCGATCGGCGCGCCCGAGAACATGAACAGCAGCGTGACGATCCCGAACAGCGAGCCGAGGACGAGCATGCTCATGCGCCCACTCCCGATTGATTTGTCGAGTTGTTTTTCTTGAAGAGCCCGTTGACGCGCGCCGTCAGCTGAACGAGCAGTTGCAGGCTCAGCAGCGTCATGCCCAGCGCCATCAGCCCGTACGGGATCCACAGCGGCGGCGCCCAGGACGACGAGGTCGTCTGGCCCTCGACCCAGGCCTCGTGGAACAGCGTCCAGGACTTCCACGCGAAGAAGGCGCAGAAGGCCGTGCACATCAGGTCCACCAGCGCCAGGCGCAGGCGGTTGACCGCACGCGGCAGCAAGCCGGCCATGGCCTCGATGCCGACGTGCCCGCGCAAGGACTGGACGAAGGCGCCGCAGAGGAAGGTCGCGCCGACCAGGCAGAAGACCGCCGCCTCGTCCTGCCAGTCCGTGGACGCCTTCATCACGTAGCGCGAGACCACGCTGTACGTCAGCACGCACGAGGCCACCAGCAGCGCCAGCATGCCCAGCACCACCACGCCCTGGTTGATGAGGTGCAGCAGCCGCGCGAGCGGCAGCAGCACCGCCGGCGTGTCGGGGTCGATGCCGGCCACCGCCGGCTTCAGTTCAAAGCCGTGGCTCATCGCGCGCTCACAGCAGCTTCTGGGCGGCCTTGAGGATGCCGGCGCAGGACTCGTTCTTCTCGGCGAAGTCCTTCCACGCGGTATCGCGCGCGATGGCCTGCCACTTCTTCAGCGTCGCCTCGTCCATGTCGTAGACCTTGGCGCCGGCCTTCGCATAGATCGCCGCAGCCGCCTTGTCATCGGCCTTGGCGGCCTCGCGGGCGAAGACCTCCATCTCGGCGCCGACGCCCATGACGATGTCCTGCTGCGCCTTGGGCAGCTTGTTGAAGACCTCCTTGGAGATCATCAGCGGCTCCAGCATGAACCAGTAGGTGCGCTCGCGGCCCGAGGTCAGGTGCTTGGCGATCTCCTCCAGCTTGAAGGAGATGAAGCTGGTGGACGAGGTCATCGCCGCATCCATCGCGCCGGTCTGCATGGCCGCGTAGATCTCGTTGGACGGCAGCGTGATCACCGACGCGCCGGCCTGCTTCAGCATCATGTCCATCTCGCGGCTGCCGCCGCGCACCTTCAGGCCCTTGGCATCGTCCGGCGTCACCAGCGGCCGCGCGCGGCTGGCCACGCCGCCCGCCTGCCAGACCCAGCTGACGATCATCACGCCCTTGTCGTCCAGCACCTTGGACAGCAGCTTGCCGACCTCCGCCGTCTTCCAGACCGCGCCCTGCTCGTAGCTGGGCACCAGCGCCGGCATCAGGCCGGCATTGGTCTCGGCCACCTCGCCGCCGGCATAGGACAGCGGCACCAGGCTCATGTCCAGCGCGCCCTTGCGCAGGGCCGAGAACTGGGCGTTGGTCTTCATCAGCGACGAGCCCGGATAGACCGCCGCCTTGAGCGCGCCGCCCGAGCGCTTCTCCACCTCGGCGGCGAAACGCCGGCACAGGCGGTCGCGGAAGTCGCCTTCGGTCAGCGTGCCGCTGGGGAACTGGTGGGAGATCTTCAGCGCCGCCGCTTGGGCGTGCGCGGTGGGCAGCCAGGCGGCTGCGGCAGTGCCTGCGGCGGCACCCATCCATTGGCGTCGGGTGAGGGTCATGCTTGTCTCCAGGTCCGCCATGGGTGGCGGTATGCGAGCGGAGTGTCAAAGCCACCCCCGGCACGATCAATCAACCTGACGTTGCGACCTTTACCGCCGACGGAAGGATCGCGGGCTAACCCTGAGGCCCCAACGGCCCTCCCCTGAGCGAAAGCGTCACCCGAGACCCGCGGCGTGCGGCGTACGAGGTGCCGTCAGGGTCGAGCCCACGTCCCGCTTGACCTTGCCACAGTGGCAAGGTTCAGCATGCTCGCAAGCTCGCCCGAGGCGCTCCGGCTGCCGGCGGCGAGCGTCCTGTCCGATGGAAAGGAGAGCCCCTTGAAGACAGTGCCTCTGTTGACGCTGGCCGCGTTGATCGCCGCCGCCCCCGCTGCTTTCGCCCATGGCGACGAGGACCAAGCCCCGCCGCGCAGGTTCGATCCCGCGCAGGTCGAAGTCACCGACTTCGGCCAGGAGGGCAATCCGAGGAAGGTCACGCGAACCATCCAGGTCGACATGGCCGACACCATGCGTTTCACGCCGGAGAGCCTCGCCGTCAAGCGCGGCGAGACCGTCCGGTTCGTGGTCCGCAACGGGGGTCAGGTCTTGCACGAAATGGTCCTCGGCACCAGGCAGGCCCTGGCTCAGCACGCGGCGCTGATGCGCAAGTTCCCCGGTATGGAGCACGCCGACCCGAACATGGCGCACGTCAAACCAGGCACGAGCGGCGAGATCGTCTGGCAGTTCACCAAAGCCGGCGAGTTCCAGTTCGCCTGCCTTCTGCCGGGGCACTTCGAAGCGGGGATGGTCGGCCAACTGGTCGTGCGGTGAGCCGACCAGGCTCATCGCACGAGCAGTTCCTCGTCCACCCAGCGGCGGAGCAGCAGGCCCAGCTCCGCCGCGACGTTCAGGTCGGGCTGCGCTTCGGCCAGGTCCGCACACGTTTCAGCAAACGTGCGACCCGCCGCCAGTGCGTCCAGCGCCCGAGCCTCGAGCGGCCCCACGCTTCTGAAATGCGGGGAATGGCCGCGCCGCCAGATCAGCAGGTCCAGCGGCACCGTCAGCGGCTGCGCGGCCGGCGGCGTCTCGTCGCCGTCGAGCGCCTGCCACAGCGCCAGCGTGTTGAAGGATTGCTTCAAACGCGCATAGCTGGGCGGCAGCCGGAGGCGCAGGTCGGCCCAGTCCTCGGGCGCGAGCGACGCCAGGTCGGCCATCGTGAGCGCGGGCGCATCGGCGGCATCGAAGGCGCTTCGCAGCGCCCAATCGAGCGCGGCCAACTCGGCGATCTCGCCATCGTCCGGCCACCGCTGCGACAGCCACCGGGCGAAGTCCACCCCGTACCAGCGCAAGCTGAAGTGCTGCGAACCATGGACCTCGACGAAGGCCAGCGCCTCGCGCTCGAACCAGTCGTCACCGAGGTATCTCAGCGTATGCCCGTAACTGTCCGCCAGCGTCTCGTGCAGCCGCGCGCGGTAGGCATGGTGGTAGATGTCCAGGCGTCGCTCCGCGGCGATGCCGGGACCGCGACGCAGCTGGGTGTCGATCTGGCTGGGTTGCCCGATCAGGTAGGCCTGCAGCGACTGCTGCAGGTCCAGGAGTTGAAGCGGCTGCAGCTGCGGCAGCGGCTGAAGGGGCTGAAGGGGCTGAAGGGGCTGAAGCGGCTGAAGCGGCTGAAGCGGCTGGAGGGGCTGAAGGGGCTGAAGCGGCTGCTCGATGGCGTTCATGCGGCCTTCCTTCCGGCATCGCCGGGCCAGGTGGTCGCGGTGATCGCGCGGGCCTGGTCGAGTTCCACCAGCAGTTCCGACAGCGGCGGAATGTGGTCGTCCCGTTCGATCATCGTCGCCACCGGGCCGAATCGCCGCAGCGCCTCGGCATACAGCTGCCAGACCGGCTCGGCCACCGGCTGGTCGTGCGTGTCGATCAGATGGTCGCCGTGGTCGCTGTGACCGGCGACGTGGATCTGCTGCACGCGCTCCGCGGGCAACGCATCGAGGTAGGCGAGCGCATCGAAGCCGTGGTTCACCGCGCTCACATGGATGTTGTTCACATCGACCAGCAGCAGGCAGTCGGCCCGTCGCGCGACCTCGGCCACGAACTGCGCCTCGCTCAGGCTCGAGTCCGCGTAGTCGAGATAGCTGGACACGTTCTCGACCACCAGCCTGCGGCCAAGCGCGTCCTGCGCCTGACCGATGTTGCGCACCACCACCCGCAGCGCCTCGTCCGTGTAGGGCAAGGGCAGCAGGTCGTGCAGGTTGCGGCCATGGACGCCGGTCCAGCACAGGTGATCGGAGACCCAGAGCGGCTCCACACGACGGGCCAGCGACGCCAGCTGCCGCAGGTAGTCCGCATCCAGACCCGCCACGGCACCCAGGTTCATCGAGACGCCATGCATCACCATCGCGTACTTCGCGCGGATGCCGTCCAGCATGGCCAGCGGCTTGCCGCCGGGCACGAGGTAGTTCTCCGAGATCACTTCCAGCCAGTCGACCGGCTGGGGCGCCCCGAGGAACTCCCGATAGTGGGTGCTGCGCAGGCCCAGGCCGAAGCCCGGGCTGGTCTGCGCGACGCGCGAGGCGGGTCCGGGCCTCACGGACTTACTTCTTCGCGGCCAGATCGCCGATCGTGCCGCCGGCGCTCAGGCACGACGCCGCGTCCATGCCCTTGAAGCTGTGGCCCTTGCAGGCGTTCTGACCCTTGCAGGCGTTTTCCGTGGTCTTGCAGTCGGCGTTGCCCTTGCACTCGTGCACGCCGTAGCAGTGCACCTTGTCGCTGGCGGCCACGGCCAGGCCGCTGCTGCCCTGGGGGGCGGGCGCCGCCTGGACGGACAGGGCGAACAGGGCGGCGGCGGCGGCCAGGGCGGCGGATTGGGTCTTGGTGATCATGGGGTGCACTCCGAATAGAGGGGTCAGGTTGATGAAGCGGAGCGCTCCTGTGCGTTCCGTACCCTTCTATTCGTAGCCGCCGCCGCAGAGGTTACAGCGCCCTGAAAATTTTCTTTCGTCCGGGGACCCATGACAAAAGCCGCCCGAGGGCGGCTTTGCGTCAAGCGTGGCGTCTGTCGACGGGAGCGCCCCGGAACTTCCGCGGCGCCCCTGTTCACGCGCTCACTTCAGCGTGTAGCTCTGCTGCGCCGTGTCATACGCGCCGTTGCGCGCCGGGTCCCAGTAGGTGAAGTTGAAGCGCACGATGTCGCCCTTCTTCAGGCCGGTGACCGTGTAGGCGTTGCCGCTGCCTTCCTTGAGCATGCGCACGTTCAACTGGCCGCCGCCGTTGACCGTGTAATGCACGTCGGCCCAGCTGCCCGTCGCCTGCGAGAACTTCACCGAGGTCGCCGTCGGCTGCGAGATGCCGTCCGGTGTCGTGGCCGGGGGCGGGTCTTGCGGCGTCGTCGTTCCCGTGTCCAGGTACACGTCGTCGATCGCGAACTGGAAGGCCTGCGCCGGCAGCTTGGTGTTGTCGCCCGAGAACATGAAGATGTCCGCGATCGACTGCAGCGCGACCTTCGGTCCGATCAGCGTCGACACCGGCACCGTCGCCGTCGCCCACTCGCCGTTGCGCACCAGACCGAAGGTCGTGGTGTTCGCCGGGAAGTTGACCCAGTTCTGGTTGGTGTAGGTATCGCCGATGCCGATGTTGAACGACACGTTCGCCGGGATCTTGATCTTGAACTTCAGATTCCCGTTGCGGTAGTTGGTCAGGTCACGCAGCTGACGCGCCTGGATGCCGCCGCCGAACCACTGCCCCGGCGTGTTGTAGCTCCACGCGATGACGTTGGTGCCCTCGGCCGGCTGGATGTTGCCCGCGCCGGTCGACGCACCGTTCCACAGGAAGATGTCCGACGTGCTGCCGGCCTGCAGCTTGTTGGTGATCGCCGTGTTGTCCGTGAACACGCCGAACTTGCCCGCCGCTTCCGGCACGGTCTGGTTGCCCAGCTTCACCTCGCCCTTGCCGTCGAGCTCGTACACGCGGACGTAGTCCACGTACATCGTGCCCGGCAGCGGCGCCGTCACCTGCGAGGGATTCGCCGCGTCGGTGAAGTTGCCGCCGACCGCCAGGTTCAGCAGGAAGTAGTACGGGGCGCGCAGGGCGTCCGTGTTCACCGGCAGCGGCTGGTCGTACATGTCGTGCTCGCCGTCGTTGTCGACGACGGTGAACCGCATCTGGCTTTCCGTCCAATAGAAGCGGTACTTGACGAAGCGGTTCGCGAACGAGGTCGTCGGCTTGTACCAGTTCTTGGTCTGCCACGCCGTCGAGGCCGCGCACGATTCATTGCCCGGCACGCAGGCCGCTTGCGCCCAGGTGATCACGTTGGCGCCGACGAAGTAGTCCGGTCCCGGCGCGCCCGCGGCGGCCCAGGCCGAGGACTTGTGGCCCAGCTCGGCGATGTCGATCTCGCCCTTGCGCGGCCAGACCTGCGGGCTGGTGCCCAGCAGCCAGGCCGCCGGCCACAGACCGGTCTGCAGCTGCGGCGTCGCCATGCGGATCTCGATCATCCCGTACTTGACCTGCACCTTGTTGAAGGAGTCGATCTTCCCGGAGGTGAACTCGTTGCTGCCGATGGTCTGCCGGCGCGCCTGGATGGCCAGCGCCCGCGTGTTCGGCTCGAACGGCACATTGGCGATCGAGAGGTTGTTCGGGCTGTAGTACTCGAGCTCCGCGTTGCCGTAGCCGCAGAGGTTGATCTGGCAGCCGTTGCCGTCGAACGGCGTCCAGAGCGAGGTGTTCAGCGAGGTGCCGTTGAACTCTTCCGACCACAGCAGGCGGCCGATGGTCGGGTTGGTCACGCTGGCGTCGGCCTGCGCGGCGGCAGTGACCAACAAGCCCAGCGCGGTAGCGCGCAGGAGGCCCTGCGCGTCGAAGCGGTTCTGCAATCCCATTCATGTCTCCAAGAGGTGTCGATGGTGTGCTGCAGGGCACCGATGGGCGCGGTCCGGCCAGCGCTCTGTCGTCGCTCGTCCGGTCCGACCTTGTCTCCTGCGTCAACCATCCTAGGCAAGAATTGCGAATTCTGAAAGCGCTTTCAGAAAATTGGGGTTTTGCTTTGCAACGGCTTGTGCCTGAACGAGTTTTTCCGGTCTCGACGGACAGGGGCGGGGGAATGTCCCGTCTCAAGCTCTTCGCCGCATCGATGGTCGTTGCCTGCCTCGCGGCACAGGCCGAGACGCCCGCCATCAAGATGCCGCCCGAACTCGGCGCCGCCTACGGACGCCTGGGCAAGGCCATCCTTGCCCGCGACGAAAACGGGGTGAAGGCGGTGTGGGATCCGGACCTGGTCGTCAACGCCCCCAACAACACCATCCTTCGCCGCGACGAGGTGATCGCCGCCCTGCAGGCAGAGCTGCTGGCCTACCGCGACTTCCGCAAGGTGATCGAGTACGTGGGCGTCCATGGCAACTCCGCCATCGTCATGGGCCACGACACCATGGCTCCGCTGAAGGGCCCGGGCGAGGGCAAGACCGTCATGCGCCGCTTCTCCGACTTCTGGCTCGACGAAGGCGCCGGCTGGCGCCTGGTCGCCCGGCAGGCCACCATCGCCGCAATGACCGATTGAACCGCGCCGCGGAGGCGGCGGGACGATCGGGCCCGCGGCAGTTCCGTCGTGGAGGCGCCCCGCCATGGCGTCGCTCCGCCGTGAGCATTTCAGTCTTCGGGAAGCAGGATCGATCAGTGACTGCGCAGGGCAGCGTCGCCAAACTTCTGGCCATTGCAGCTGCCGCAGCCCGGCTTCGTCGCATCACGCTGACGGGCTTTACTTCTCTGATGCTGACTTCCACTCCCGAAGGACACCATGACCGATTCCAACAATGACGAATTCGCCTTGCGCCGCAGCTTCGTCGCAACGGGTGCCGCCGGTGCGGCAGCCCTGTTGCTGGGGGCGGGGGCCGAGGCGGCCGCCGCGTCCGGTTCCACCGCCGCCACGCGTGTCGTCGCGGAGTTCCTGCAGAACACGGCGCCCGACAAGATCGAAGCCGCTGCCAACCGGCTGGTGGCTGAAGACGCCACCTACATTTCGCTGAACTTCGACGATCCGGAGTTGAAGAAGATCCTGCCGTGGACCGGCACCCAGAAAGGACGACAAGCCTTCGTGACGACATTCGTCGGCGTGGCGAAGTACTGGACGGTCGAGGAGTTCAAGGTCTTCGACCTGTTCGGCACCGACGAGAACGTCGCGGTGTTCGGCTCGTTCACCTATCGCTCCAACACACGCGGCAAGTCGTTCACGTCGCCGTTCTCGATCCATGCGAAGGTCAAGGGCGGCAGGATCGTCTACTTCCTCTTCATGGAAGATACCTTCGCCTCGTCGCGCTCCTTCCGTTCGACCGGCACCTGGTCCATCAAGACCGAGGCGAACGGTCCGGAAATCCAGATCTGACGCAGAGGACGGGAACAGCGTTGGCCATCGCGAGGGGCCGGGGCCAGGATTCACCCCGGTCCTGGCGCCCTAGATTGCCGGCTGTCTCTTCCCCCTTTCCGGCGCGTCACGGAAGGTCCAAGGAGGCCTCGTGTCGAGGAGGACGCCCGCCAGACTACGTCAGCCTATCCATGCGCCACGCGGCGGGCGTGGCTCCGGTCAGCTTGCGGAACGTCCGGCCGAAATGCACCGCGTCTGCGAAACCGGTGGCTTCCGCCACGTCTTCCAGCGACTTGCGGCTGCCCACGAGCAGGGCCTTGGCCCACTCGATGCGTGCCTGGAGCTGCCATTGGTACGGCGCCACACCGGTCGACACCTTGAAGGCCCGGCTGTAGTGCGACTGGGACAGGCCCGCCAAGGCCGACAGGGTCGCCAGATCCACGCGCGCCGGAAGTTGTGAGTCCAGATAGCTGATCGCGTCCCTCAGCTGCAGCGGCGACAGTCCGGTCGCCGGTTTGTCGGCGGTCCTGGGTGGCTCCAGCAGCCGAGCCGCAATCGCCGCGATCAGCGAGTCCCCGTACAACTGCGCCCCGGGGTCGGGATCCTGCACGGCGTCGGCCAGCAACCTCGCCAGCGACCACACCCGGTCATCGGTGAACCGCAGCCGCGGGACGTCCAGCAGCCCCGAGCCCTGGGGAATCTGCAGCCGCTCGCACAGCGCGGGCATGTCGAAGCTGAGGCTGACGTCCTTCACGAAACGGGCGTCCGCCGTGTATCCCCAGAGTTCCATCCCTGCCGGCGCGAAGTGCATGTGGCGCGGCTTGTAGTCGACCGGGCACGGGGCGTTCGCGCTCAAGCGAGGCTCGCAGCGGCCGCGGCCGACTTCCTCCACGATGACGCCCAGGCGTGTCTCCGGACCATGGGGCATCTGATGCAAGACCCGACCCCCGCAGGTGAACGCCGTCACCTGCACCTGGACCCCGTTCCAGCAACGGTCTGAGGTGTCCCGTTTCAGCAGGTTCTCGGGAAGCTCAGACGGGATCGACATGGGGCATGGAGGTTCCAGAAAAGAGTTGGTGACGACCGCATCCATCGGTCGCGACGATGTTCGCATTCCTCTACGTGGTACGGTAGTACCGCAGCCCGTGCAGCTGTGTTGCTGGAAGAGGAACGCGACGTGGACATCGAAGCGCTGAAGACCTTCGTGGAAGTGGCCGATGCCGGAGGGATCTCGCCTGCCGCACTCCGGCTGGGCGTCGCCAAGTCCATCGTGAGCCGGCGTCTCGCCCGGCTGGAGGCCGACCTGGGCGTGCAGCTGCTGGCTCGCACGACACGCGGCGCGGCGCTCACGGAAGCGGGGCTGACCTTCCGGGACTACGCCGCGCGCATCTGCGCTGAGATCGACATCGCCCGGGAGACGGTCCTGCCGGCCGGCGATCTTCGCGGGCGCCTGCGCGTCGCCGCGCCGCTGTCATTCGGCCCGACGCACTTCGCTCCCGTTCTGGCCGAGATGGCGCGCCGTCATCCGCGACTGCACCTCCAGACCTGCTACAGCGACCACTTCGTCGATCTGGTCACGCAAGGCTACGACTGCGCGATCCGGGTCGGCTACCTGCCCGATTCGACCCTCATCGCCGCGCGCGTCGGCGAGATCCATGCGAAGTTGGTGGCGAGCCCCGCCTACATCGCGGCGCACGGCGCGCCGGAGACCCCGTCGGAGCTCCTGGCGCATGAAGCGCTGATGCAGGGCATCGAGAGCTGGCAGTTGATGGATGGCGACGAGGTCATCACGGTGCGTCCGCAAGGGCGCTTCAAGGCGGACAACGGGTCGGCGCTCGTGGCCGCGGCCGTCGCGGGCCTGGGCATCGGTTATCTGCCGGACGGCCTCACCCACAGCCATCGGGCGTCCGGCGCGCTGGTGCCCGTCATGACCCGCTATCCGGTCCGGACGGCGGGGGCCTACGTCGTGCGCCCGCCCGGCCCGCATCCCTCACGAAAGATCCGCGTCCTCATCGAACTGCTGCGTGAGTACTTCGACCAGACGCCCAATCTCGTGGCGGCCCCATAGCGGTCACCGGCGGGTCTGCCGCTACGGCTTCCAGCCGTGCTGCGTCGCGATGATCTGCCACTCCGGCGTCATCGACGTGGTGCAGCGCTCGCAGTAGGCGGCCAGCTCCCGGTACGGGGACGCGTTCAGGTTCAGCTGACTCTTCTGCCCTTGGAGCTTTCGGATCTGTGCCACCACGAATGCCTTCTGCTGCAGCTCGATGCACGGCTTCAGCAACGCCCTGAGTTGCGTGTCCTGAGTCAGGGTCTCGATCTTCGTGAGCTTCTTGTGTGTCGCCTCGATGGTGGCGATCGCCTTGAGGCCGAGCAGCACGTCGTGATACTGCTTCTTGTCGGGCATTCGCTCCCCTTCTCGTCGGTGATCTCGGCAACAACGACCGGCTGGGACGACGGAGTCAGGCGGAGAGGGCTTACTCGCTGAATACGGGGATCGACCCGCTGGCGCCGTTGCGTCGGTCCCCTGCGGCGACCAGCAGTTTCCGGAGACGCTCGATGTTCGCCTCGCCCCGCTCCAGGGCCTCTGCCGACGTGTGGACCGAATGGCTGCCCAGATGCAGCTCATGCGCATGCGGCAGCGCCGATCCGATCACGAAGACGACGTCTTCATCGGCATCGGCTTGCAGGGCGATGGATTGCGCGGACGGATCGAAGAGGACCATCTCGCCCGCCTCTGCGGACATCTCTCCCACCAGTCGACCGCTGGCGATCGCGAGCCACGCGACCGTCTGCCCTTGCGGCGGAAGGAAGGTCCATGCGGCGCCAGCGGCCAGCCTGACCAACAGATAGGTGACGCCGTCAGGCGACCGGGCGGGGCTGCGGGCGCCGCCATAGCTGCCGAGAACGACGTGCGCGGGGCCGGAGGTCGGCACCTGTGGCGCCTCGACGTACTGGCTCTCGACCGTGGCCTGTTCGAGTTCAGGGGGCAGAGCGATCCAGAGCTGGAACCCTCTGGCCCGCGGCGACCTGCCGCCGTGCGGGCTCCTCCCGACGGGGCTCTGCAAGTCGTCGAAGGCGTTCATGAGGGTCTCCGTTGGCACGGGTGGATTCACATCGTCAAGCGTTGGCTTTGGCCGCCTTGGCGGCCGATTCGAGCAGCTGGACTTCCCAGGCGTAGGCGATGCCGCTGGCGCCGCCATGCTCACGGACCACTTCGGTGAGCGGCACCGCGGTCTCCACGCGCGCCCAGTCGCGCTGCCATTCGGAGATCACCGCCATCCACGTGATGGGCACGGCACCGGCCTGCACCAGGCGGCGCACGGCCATGTCGTGAGACTCCGCCGACACGCCGCCGGACGCGTCGGTCACGACGAACACGTCGTAGCCTTCGCCCAGCGCCTGGATGGCCGGCATGGCCAGGCAGACTTCCGTCCAGAGCGCGGCGAGGACCAGCTGCTTGCGACCGCTTTTCTTCACGAGGTCGGTGACCTTCGGATCCTCCCAGGTGTTGATGAAAGTGCGGTCGATGGGCTTCTGATCGGGGAACACGTCCTGCAGCCCCTTGATCAGGTAGCCGCCGCGCTCCTCGATCACCGTGGTCAGGATCGTCGGCACGTTGAAGACCTTCGCGCCCTTGGCCAGGCCGATGACGTTGTTGGCGATCATCGTCGGCTCATGGCTGTGCAGGTTCGCGAACTGGTAGGGCTGATGGTCGATCAGGACGACGATGCTGTCCTCGGGACGAAGCAATGCGGGGAGACCGGTCTTGGACATGGAAAAGCTCCTGGTGGAATCTGGCACTCACGTGCCGTCGGGGGGATTGAGGAACACGGACAAGGAATGAATGAGGCCGTCCTGGAAATGCGCGACATCCATTCCGGTGACCGCGAACGGCCCGCCGCGCGGTCCTGATCCCCATTTCAGGACGCCGACGCCGTGGTGCCCGAGTGCCGTGCTCAAGGCACGAAACGCGAAGTCGGGCGGCAGCTCGGCGAGCAGCGCCGACACCGCGTCATTGATCCCCCCATGGCCCTTGGCCGCACCGTGTGGTTCGTTCAGCACGGCGTCGGCGGCGTACAGCCTCTTGATCGCGACCAGACGCTTCGCTGCGTCCGGCTCGCCGAAGACTTGCGTCAGGTTGGCGCGCATCAGACCGTCATAGTCGATGACGACGCCTGCACTCGGCGACAGCTGCCTCGCGCGCTCGTCCGGCGAGAACATCGACAGGCCGGACTGCGTGGCGTCGGCGGTCACTTCATCCTGCAACACATCCCAGTGCTCGGCGAGCAGACCGTCCTCGATGCGGAAGATGTCGACCACGACCTGCGGCGTCGGCGCCCACCCGCGGATGCGGCCGTGGATCGCGACGTAAGCGCCCTCCGCGATCATCAGGCCCGGTTCATAGAAGAGGTCGGTCGGGAGTTGCGCGACCAACTTCGCCAGCGCCTCGCGCCCCTGAGGAATGGAGGGGTTGTGCTGGACGTAGTCGGGCGCATAGAGGCGATCGACCGCTTGCGCATCGCGGCGCTGGAACAGGGCGGTCATCGCCTCGAGCACCAGCGCCTTGTTGTGTTCCGTATGGCTGCTCATGCCTCGTTCTCCGTGCTTGCAACGCGCAGCGGACCTGCCATCCGGAGAAACGTCCCGTCCGCCAGCGTGGCCTGCGAATGAATCCGTCCCTGGGCGAAATCCTCGACGTGCACCACGGTCGCGCCGCTGCGCTCGACCCAGCTCACGAGGAAGAGGCCGGGCCGTATCGACGTGGCCACGATGGCGACCTCTTCGGCTTTGGCATAGGGGCCCTCGGCGATCTCGAATCGAAGCCGGTCAGGGGAGAGGACCGTCAGCCTCGCGGAGAACTCCTGGAACGACACATCAAAGACCAGTCCCGCGGGATACGCCGTCGCATCGGCGACGGAGGGTTCGGATCGCATCAAGTCTCCTCACAGATCACGCTGGCCGCCTGCTCACCGGCGGCATGGCAAGACGTCCGTCATTGCCCGGCCAGTATGGTCATCGGCACAGCACAATGCACTGTCTGAAGATGCGGTCGACAGTCTGAAAGCGCTGGCGCTGTCGAAGCCCCTTCGCTAATGACCGGTACCCAGCCACTCCACCAGCAGTTCGATCAATGCCCGGATCTTTCTCGAGGGATGCTGGCTTCGCGAGCGGACCACATGGATGCCGGACGGCTGCGGCGGGAAGCGGACCATGACCGGCACCAGCGCGCCGCGTTGGACATGCTCGTCGGTGACGCTGTCGGGCAGGTATCCCAGGCCCAGGCCCGCGACGGCCGCCGCCGCCAGCGCGACGGGGTTGTCGGCCTTGAAGCGCCCTTGTGGACGGACGGTGACCGGTTTGTCTCCGTCCATGAAGCGCCAGCTTTCCGATCCCTGCATCAGGGCCTGGTGGTTGAGCAGCTCCTCAGGCGTCTGCGGCGCACCGTGCGCCGCCACATAGTCCGGACTGGCCACGAGCTTGCCGTGGATGCTGCCCACGCGTCTCGCGATCAACGTCGAGTTCGGGAGATGCCCGACCCGGATCGCACAGTCGTAGCCCTCGCCGATCAGGTCCACGGTGCGATCGCTGTAGCAGGCATGGAGCTCCAGGAGCGCATGGCGTCTTGCCATCTCCGCCAGCACGGGCGCGATGTGCGTCGGCCCGAACGAGATCGGCGCCGCGATCCGGAAGCGCCCCCGCAGCTCGCCGGCAGGGAGGATGGCATCCGTGGCCGCCTCGTACTCGGCAACGATCCGCGCGGCGTGGTCCCGGAAGGCCACGCCCGCCTCCGTGAGCGCGGCGCCGCGGGTCGTCCTCGCGAGGAGCTGGACGCCGAGCTCGGTTTCCAGGCGCAGCAACCGGCGACTGACCACGGACTTGGCGACGCCCAGGCGCCGCGCGGCGGGTGACACGCCGCCGGCATCCGCGACCTCCACAAAGGTCTGAAGCTCTTCGATGTTCAAGCGATGGCGCCCCCATCCACGGCGAGGATGGCGCCGGAGATTGCGCTCGCCGCGGGACTGGCGAGGAAGGCCTCCGCATTCGCGACCGCCTGCGGCTCTCCGAAACGACCCACAGCCGCGCGACAGCCACGCCCCAACGGCGTCCCCGCCACGTCAAGGCACCGGTTCGACAGTCGTGGCACGGGATCCGTTTCGCGCAGGGGCCACGGCCTCCGGGAGGCGGCCGGCGGCGGGGTGCCCGGTCGACAGCGGCGCGGGATCGCAGGGCCACTCGTCGAGCAGGTCCCGGCGCATGGCTTCGATGACCGCCTGCGTCCTGCTGTGCACGTTCAGCTTGTGCAGCAGGGTCTTCACATGCGTCTTGATCGTTCCCGGAGCGATGCCCAGCCGCAGTCCGATGGACTTGTTGTCCAGGCCGATGCACAGCATGGCGAGCACGTCGAGCTCCCTCGGCGTCAAGGCGTTGCCGGGCCAGTCTTGCGCCACCGCCGCCGCCGCGGTGCGGCACAGGTAGCGGCGACCCGCAGCGACGGTGCAGGCGGCCTCCCGAAGCTCTTCCAGCGTGCACGACGCATGGACATAACCGGTCACGCCCGCAGCCATGGCCATCCGTACCCGCCGGCCCGTCACCGTGGCGCTGACGACGAGCCAATGCGGGCCCGCGCGATCGTCGCGATCGCCGCGATCGCCGCCATCGCCGCCCTCGGCGGCCCCCTCGGTCGCGGACGCCAGGCGCGCCTGCACGGCTTCGTCGTGATCGGCCACGAGCAGGCGGGGACGGACCGGTCCCACCCAAAGAGGCACGGTGGTGCCACCGGCGTCGCAGGCCGGCAAGGCCGGCGAGATCGCCGCGGCAATGCCCGCCCGCAGGAGAGGATGGCGATGCACGACGACGACATCCGCGAACGCAGGCTGCCGCAGGGTCGGCTGGACGAGCGCCGGGGGGTGGTCGATGTTGCTGATCATTCGAGGCTGGCGTTCAGCTGGACCCGCGGCACGATCTTCAGCGTCAGGGCCGGGTGGATGTTGAGGAAGTTGCGCGGCCCGAGCGTCGCTTCGTCGCCGAAGTAGTTGCCGCGCGGGAAGAAGAGATGGAGGGTGCCGAGCCGGTCGTCGTGCGGATCCTTGTCGCCGCTGGCGACCTGGGCATAGCGGGCGACCTCGTCCTCGAATCCGAGCAGGTAGAGGTCACTCATCGTGCCTGGTCGTCGCCGCCGAACTCCCTGATCGGCGACCAGGCGGGCAGGATCTCCGGCAGCACCGGCGACAGCGCGCCGTAGTCCTGCGCGCCGTAGTCCTGCGCGCCGTACACCACGCGGCCATCCATGACGGACAGGACAGCGCCGATGCCGATCCACGGGTTGAACGACGCGGTGCGCTGCGCCTTGGGATAGCCGCGGAAGCCCGCGCCGGCGTCGACGATGGACGTGATCCCGACGCGGTTCAGGCGATGGACCGTCTGGACCAGCGAGCTCAGTTCCTCCAGCGACCAGCCGCCGACCACGTGGGTGTGCGCGGCACCGGGTGTGTCCTGTTCGACCTGTGCATGGCCGCGGGCGTGGGCCAGGCCCATCACCACCACGAACGCGATCAGTCGCTTCAGCTTCACTGTCATTTCCCCCTCGATGGCTCTGAAGGCGCACCGCGCTGCGCGATCCCGATCGGCGAGACGATCACCGCAGCGCCGTGCGTCGAATGGGGGGATGTTGACGATCGGGGCCGTCGAGGTCACTGATCGTTCCTGCTGCCGGAAGCACGATCCGCTCACGGGGCGGCGCAGCCAGGACAGCAAAAAGCCCAGCGGAACCGGGCGTCCCGCCGGGCGGCGGCGGCGGCGGTTACTTCGACCATCGCCGCGTTCTGTCGTGTCGCTTGATCCACTTTTATCCATTCAGAACAGCGACATATTGCTAATTTCGTTTTTTACTTTCGTTCAGAAAATTGACGCGCGTCAATGACAGAGCGCGAGAAGGGAGCTATAGACGCACGTCTGGATGTTCATCCGTAATGGGTAATGACGACGTTTTCCGCCCGCGGCGCCTTGCTGAATCGGATCATCCGGACGCGGAGCGGCGTGCAGTTTTGATCATTTTTCATCCGCTGCCGACGAACGCCATTGATTGATAAAAATGATCGACCTACATTTGCGGCGTACTGGAGCCGCTCATGAAAAAAGTCTTGATCGTGGACGACCACGCCGACATCCGGCGTCTGGTCCGTCTCACGCTGGAATTCGAGGACGTCGAGGTGCGCGAGGCCGCCGACGGTCCCCAGGCCCTGGCCACCCTGCAGGACTGGCGCCCAGACGCCGTGCTGGTGGACATGATGATGCCGGGCATGGACGGCCTCACGCTGTGTCGCGAGCTGCGGGCCCAGCCGCACACCCGCCAGCTCCCCATCCTGTTCCTGACCGCGCGCGGCCACGCCCAGGATCGGGACGACGGGCTCAAGGCCGGTGCCAACGCCTACCTCGTCAAGCCCTTCAGCCCCTTGCAGCTCATCCAGGAGCTGGACCGCGTCTGCCTGGGAGCGCTCGCATGAGCCTCGACCCCGGTGCGACCGAGAACTCCTACGACGATCGCGCGCTCGCGCAGATGGAGCGGATCGTCCTGGACCTGCGCGCGATGTACCGCGAGCGCAATGAGGCGCTGCGCGAGGTGACGCGGGCGCATCACGAGGCGCTGCTGCGCCTGTCCCGCGCCGCGGAGTACCGCGACGACGACACCGGCGTGCACATCGTGCGCATCGGCTATCTGTCGGAGGCGCTGGCCCGGATCCTGGGGGAAGGCCCCCACTTCGCCCGGCTGCTGCGCAATGCGGCGCCTATGCACGACGTGGGCAAGATCGGCATCCCGGATCAGGTGTTGAAGAAGCCCGGCGCGCTGACGCCGGACGAGCGGCTCGTCATGAACCGGCATCCCGAGATCGGCGCGGAGATCCTGGGCCGGTCGCGCATCCCGCTGTTCCAACTGGCGGCGGAGGTGGCGCTGTGCCATCACGAGCGCTGGGACGGCACCGGCTATCCGCGCGGCCTGGCCGGCGAGGCCATCCCCCTGTCGGCCCGCATCGTGTCCGTCACCGATTTCTGCGATGCGTTGACCATGGATCGTTGCTACCGCCCGGCATTCACGACGGATGATGCGCTGGACATGCTGGTGGTCCAGCGCGGGCGGGCTTTCGATCCGCGTGTGGTGGATGCCTTCATCGCGCATGCCGACGAGCTCTTCGCCCTGCGCGCGCGCATCGACGAGGACCCGCCCAGCGACGACGACCTGCTGGGCGCCGCGTGAGCCTCCCCTGTCCGCCGGAAGGAACGCCATGATCGCCACGACCGCCACGACCGCCTCCACCGCTTTCACCGCTTTCACCGCTTTCACCGCCATTTCGCCAGCGCCCTCCCGATCCGGCGTCCGAGCGGGCGGCATCGTGGGCGCGCTTGTCGCGGCCGCGGTGCTGGTGGTCAGCGCGGTGCGCGTGGAGGCCGCGCCGGCCGGGGCCCCCGACCCGGCCGCGGGACCGACGCTGACGAAGATCCGCGACAGCGGCGAGCTGCGCGTGTGCATCTGGCCCGATTACTACGGCATCACCTACCGCCATCCGCGCAGCGGTCAGTTGACAGGGATCGACATCGACCTGTCGGCCGAGCTGGCCAAGGACCTCGGCGTGACGCTCCGCCACGTCGAATCCTCCTTCCCGACGCTGGTCGACGACGTGGTCGGCGGACGTTGCGACATCGCCATGTTCGCCGTCGGCATGACGCCGCAGCGGCGCGAGCGGCTCGCGTTCAGCGCGCCCTATCTGCAGAGCGACATCTACGCGATCGCGACGCGCTCCAGCCGCGTCGTCAAGCGGTGGGAAGACATCGACCGCCCGGGCGTCGTCGTCGCCGTGCAGGCCGGCACCTTCATGGAGCCGGTCATGCGCGACCGGCTGCGCCAGGCCACGCTGCAGGTCGTGCGCCCGCCCGCCACGCGTGAGGCCGAACTGGAGGCCGGCCGCGTCGATGTGTTCATGACCGACTATCCCTACAGCCGGCGCCTGCTGGACAACGCCGACTGGATGCGGCTCGTCGCCCCGCCGTCGCCGTTCCATGTGCTGCCTTACGCCTATGCGGTGCGCCCCGGCGACGCGGCCTGGCTGGCCCGCGTGAACGCGTTCGTCGCGGCGATCCGGCGCGACGGCCGGCTCGAGGCGGCCGCGCGTCGGCACGGTCTCGGCGAGATCGTGGTGCGCTGAGCATGCCGCTGACGCTGACGCAGTCGACCCGCCTGGTTCGCTCGACCCGTCTGGCCGGCGCGCTGCTGGGTCTGGCCGCGCTGCTCGGCGTCTCGCTCATCGCCTGGCAGACGCGCTCGGACGCCATCGCCGCCGCCGCCGACCGGACGCGGCTGCTGGCGCGGGTCCTCGAGGACCACGCCACCCGGACCATCGATTCGGCGGCCCTGGGCCTGACCACCGGCGGTGACGTGCTGCGATCCCAGGCCACGCTGGACGTCGACCGGCTGCGGCCGGTGCTGCAGCAGATGGTCGCGGTCCAGACCTCGCTGCGCACCGCCGCGGTGCTGGACGGCCAGGGCCGCGTGATCGCGAGCTCCTCCCCGCGCGACGTCGGCCTGCAGGTGGCGCTGCAGGACTGGGGCCCGCTGCCGGCCGAGGACAAGATCGCGCTCATGCGCCTGCAGTCGGGCCGGGGCCTGGCGGAAGCGTCCCTGCGCCCCCGCGCCGACGGCCTGTCCTTCCTGCCGCTGGTGCTGACGCTGGCGGTGGGCCAGCGCCCCGTGCACCTCGTCGCCCTGGTCAACCCGGACGCCATCGCCAACTACCAGCAGGCCACGATCGAGGAAGGCGGCCAGAGCGCCGCGCTGTTCAGCTACGAAGGCCAGCTGCTGGCCGCCACGACCGGCATGCCCATGGTGCCCGGCACCTGGCAACGCGACCATCGCCTGTTCCGCACCGCCCTGCCCGGCCAGGATCATGGGGACTGGCACGGCCCCGGATTCCGGGCCGGCGCGCAACTGCTGGCGTATCGCGTGTCGCGCACCCGTCCCCTGGTCGTCGCGGTGGAAGAGTCCGAGCAGTCGGCGCTCGCCCCCTGGCGGGAAAGCCTGGCGTGGGACGCCGGCGCCCTGATCATCCTCGAACTCCTCGTGCTGGGCGCCACGACGGCCACGCTGCGGGCCTTGCGCGCCCGTGCCCGCGCGCGGCGGGTGCTCGACGAAGCCCACCAGCGGCTGGCCGCCAGCGAGCGGGAGATGGCCGTCGTGCTGCGCAGCGTGCAGGAACTCATCTTCCGCACCGATGCCGAGGGCCGGTTGAGCTTCGTCAACGCGCGCTGGGCCCTGGTCACCGGCGACACCTCCGGACAGGCCCTGGGGCGCACCGTCGCCGAACTCGCGGTCGACGCCGACCGGCCTCGCGTGCAGGCGCTGTTCTCGGCGGACGCCCGCGGCGGCATGCGCACCGTGGAGGCCACCTTCCAGACGGCGCACGGCGAGGCGCGACGCTTTGCGCTCGCGATCGTGCCGCTGCTGTCCGGCGACACGGTGACCGGCTACGCCGGTTCCGCCGTGGACGTCACCGCCCGCCTGGCCGCGGAATCGCGCCTGCAGCACCAGCTGGACCTGGTCGCCCTGCTGCTGGAACTCAGCCCGCAGCCGACGTCGCTGGTGGACCGGGACGGCTGCTATGTCACGGTGAACCGGGCCTGGGAGCAGTTCACCGGCCAGGCGCGCGCGGACGTGATCGGCCATCCGGTCGGACCGCCCATGCCCGAGGCCGACGTCGAGCCGCCGAGCTCGGACTGGGTCCCCTTCGAGACGCTGCGCGGACGCAGCCTGCTGCGCTACGAGACGCAGCTGCGCGACCGGGACGGCGATTGCCGCGATGTCGTCGTGTCCAAGGTGGTCGTGCCGGGGGACCGGCGCCAGGTCACCGGCGTGCTGTTCACGCTGACCGACGTGTCGGAGTTCCGCCGGGCCGAACGGGCGATCCTGGAGGCCAAGGAAGCCGCCGAAGAAGCGTCCCGGGTGAAGTCGGAGTTCATCGCCAACATCAGCCACGAGTTGCGGACGCCGCTGCAGTCCATCATCGGCTACTCCGAGCTGGGCAAGACCCGCGGCGCCGAGACGGCCCCCCGGCTGGCGTCGATGTTCAGCGACATCCACGCGTCCGGCCAGCGCATGCTCGCCCTGGTCAACGACCTGCTGGACGTCTCCAAGCTCGAGAGCGCGGTCGGCACCTTCGATCTGGAACGCTGCGACCTGCGACCGCTGGTCGCGAGCGTGGTGCGGGAACTGGAGCCCTTGCTGGCCGACCGCCGGCTGAGGGTCGAGCTCGGCCAGGCGGCCTCGCCGCTGGTGGCCCGGGTGGACCCGCTGCGCTTCCAGCAGGTGATCCGCAACGTCCTGGCCAATGCCATCCGGTTCTCGCCGGAGGGCGGCGTCATCGACGTCCACACGGCCGCGACGGCCGAGGGGGATGCGCAGGTCGCGGTGCTCGACCGCGGTCCCGGCATCCCGCCCACGGAACTGGAGCGCATCTTCGAGGCCTTCGTCCAGTCCAGCACGACGAAGGACGGCTCGGGGGGCACCGGCCTGGGACTGGCCATCAGCCGCCGCATCATGACCGTGCTGGAAGGCAGCGTGCGCGCGGAGAACCGCCGCGGCGGCGGCGCCGCCTTCCACATCCTCGTCCCCTTGCGGCGGACGGCGGACGCCCAGGCCTAGCCGTCGCCCCCTGGCCGTCGCCCTCCTGCCGTGCGTCAGCGAGGCCCTGACGGATGCCCGGCGGAGCGATGGCGTCCTCGCCGCGGCGGGGTCGGGGCGACTGCGGATAGGACATTCCCGGGTGCGGCACGGCGACGCAAGCCCGCGTCGCAATCGTGCAAGCGAGGCTCTGGCGACGAGGACGGTCGCTGACTACCGTTGCCGCGGGGTGTGAGGCGCGACCCCCTCGCGTCGCCCCGAGCGAAAGAGCAACTCATGCGACATCTCTCCGGCAAGGCCGATCGGATCGCCTTGGTCCTGGGCATCCTCGCCGTCCTGTCCACGCCGGCGCAGGCCGGCAAGCTGCTGCTGTCCGGCGGCGCCTACGACGACGCCAACACCGATCTCTTCGTCAACGGCCTGCGCAAGGCCACGGGCCGCGATCCCGGCTTCACGCCCAACATCAACAGCACCGCCAACTGCGGCACCGACTGGACCACCACGGCCTGTCCCCGCATCGCCGTGATCACCGCAGCCAAGGACAGCTACGCGACCGGGCTGGACGCGTTCCAGAACGACATCCCGGCGTCCGGATCCTCGCCGCTCAAGCGCGGCTACTACAACCTGTTCCAGACCCACGGCTTCTCGCCGAAGTTCATCACCGCGCACGTCGACAACTACGGCGTGCACAGCAGCGCCGCGACGCCGCAGGGGCAGGCCAACATCGCGCTGATCCAGCAGGCGGACGCCGTGTGGTTCGCCGGCGGGGACCAGGCCAAGATCATCCGCAGCCTGCTGACCGACACCGGCGCCGACTCGGGCCTGGCCGCCGCCTTGCGCGCCCGGTGGAGCAACGGCAACGGCAACATCGTCATCGCCGGCGATTCGGCGGGCAACCATGCGCTCAACGCCACCATGCATGCGTCGGGCATCAGCTACGGCTACCTCTACTTCGGCGCCGACCTGCAGGACAAGCCGGTGACGCAGTGGCAGAGCCTCCTGGACACGCGCGACGGGGCGACCGCCTTGCGGGCGCTGGAGAACGGCGCCACGATGAAGGCGCTCGGCTTCCTGCCATCGGGCCTCCTGAGCGACACCCACTTCGATGCGCGCTCCGGGCGGCTCGGCCGCCTGGCCGCCGCGCTGCGCGACCTGAGCGTGCAGCAGGGATTCGGCGTGGACGAGAACACCGGCGTGCTCGTCGACACCGCCGCGCAGACCGCGACGGTCTACGGCGCCAGCTCGCTGATCGTGATCGACACCGCCGCCGCCAGCGTGCAGGCGGGCACCTACTACAAGGTCAACGGCCTGCGCGTCAGTTTGCTCACCGCCGGCGATCGCTACAACTATGCGAGCAAGAGCGTGACCAGCAGCAAGGCGGCCATCGGCAGTCCGTACTACGCGAGCTACTTCGACGCCACCGACGTCTTCGCGGCGCTGCAGACCTCCAAGTCGCTGACGCGGCTGGTGGACCAGTCGCCGACGACCAACATCGGCACGGCGCCGGTGCCCTCGTACAGCTCGGGACCGAATTACCCGTCGGGATCCCCGGCGATCAAGCTGCGCTTCACGCGGGACGCCTCGACCAAGGGCTACTACGGCAGCGGCCGCTACACGGTGGACAAGGCCAAGGTCGACATCTACTGAAGCGCCGCCGGTGCGCGCAGAGGCCAGGGACCGGGCCCCTGCGTGCGCAGGCCGCCAGCGCGGATCGACTGCGCAGCTCGCGCCGTCGGGGCTCAGCGCTGCCAGGTCGGTCCGGCGTCGTCGATCTTGACGTGCGCGCCGGGCTGGAAGCCGGCGGCCTGCAGCGCCTCCTGGGCGACGCGCGCGGCGGGTCCGGTCTGGCCGATGCACGCGCGCGAGGCGTCGTCCATCAGCGAGGCGTACAGCGGCAGCGCCGGCAGCAGGTCCGCGAAGTCCCTCCGCCATTGGGGACCGACGCCGGGACGGTCGCCCTGCTCGGGCAGGAACCGGGCCCCGAGGCCTTGCCAGAACGGCGACAGCCCCCGGGCATCCCGATGGCCTTGCAGATCCACGGACAGGCGCTCCGGGCCCTCGTGGCCCTGCACGATGCGCGTGAGCAGGTGCGCGAGCTTGAGCGCGCCCTCCTGCGCCTGCGGGGCCACCGCCAGATCGGTGATCTCGGCGGCGTCGCACAGGTCGTTGCCCAGCAGCAGGATCTGCTGCGGATTGAACAGGTCCAGTTCCTCGCTCAGATGGACGAGCCTGCCCACGCGGAAGTGGAACCGCAGCGCCTTGCTGGCCGCCGCCGTGTCAGCGGGCGCGCCGGCCTCCGCGGACAGCGGGGACAGCGGGGAGAGCGGGGACAGCGGGGGGAGCGCGGGCACCAGACGGGCGCAGGCCTGGACGCGGTCGTCGTGCATCAGCAGGAACAGCGACTGCCCGGCCGTCAGCGACATCGGGACCGGCTCGCCGAGCTGGTTCACCCACCCCGACATCGTGTCGCGCCATGACGCCGCCAGCACGCCCGGCGCATCGATGCGTTCAATCCTCATGGCGATGCTCCTGCGCGGCGTCGGCGAGCTGCAGCGGCGCGACGTCGACCCGATCGCCGGCCGCCAGTCCCAGGCGGCGCATCGCGTCCGCGCACGGGCTCGCGTCCGCGCCCCCTCCGTCCAACCGTCCCAGCGTCGCGCGGAAGGCGTGCCGGTCGCCGGCGGCCATCAGGTACCACTCGCCCGAGGACGGGGCGCCATGCCCTCCCTCCGACGTGCGCCCGTCCAGCGTCTGCGTGGTCAAGGTCTGCGCGGTCAAGGTCTGCGCGGAACGCACCGTCTGCAGCTGGTCCAGGTGAGCGGCCACCGTCGGTCCCGCGTCGAACACGTCGACGTAGGTGTCGGTCTCGAAACCCTCGCGGAACAGGATCTGGAACGGCAGCTCACCCACGGGGTGCAGCTGGCCGATGCTCATCTGCGCCACCGTCGGCAGCAGCCCGACGTAGACGGGCGTGCGCGGCATGAGGTCGGCGATGAGGGACTTGCTGCGGCCTTCGCTCACGCGCTCCGCCTCGGGATAGCTCATCTTGAAGAAGCGCTCGCCGACCGCCGACCAGAACGGCGAATGCCCGTGTTCATCGGACACGCCGGGCATCTCCGCGGCGATGCGCGACCCTGCGAAGCGATCGGCGAAGCGGCGGATGAACAGCAGCCGCGCGCGCGACAGCAGCTCCGGCGCGACCGTGGCCTCGAACTCCGGCTCGATGTAGAACGAGGTGAGCAGCGTCGATCCGGTGAGGTCATGGCACAGGTGCAGCGTGTGCATGCGCCGCGTCACGCGCAGGCCGCGGGACGCATGGACCATGAACTCGTTGCGGTAGCTGTAGAAGCGCTCGTGGAAACCGGCGCTGGCGGCGATGCCGCTGCAGCCGATGACGCGCCCCTGGTGCTCCAGCAGGAAGAGGTAGGACTCCTCGCCACTGGCGACGTCCTCGGACTGGAAGGACTGCTCGGCGTGCTCGAGGCGACGGCGCAGCTTGACAGGGTCCTGGGGCAGCGAGCCGATGCCGTGGACGCTGGACGCGGCGATGCGCTCCAGCGCCGGCAGATCGGCGCACGAGGCCGGACGCAGCAGCAGATCGTGTGGGTTCAAGCGCCCTCTCCTCGATCGTGGGGGCAAGAAGGATTCTCACCGGGTGATGGAACGGGGGCCGTCGGTGGAGGGCTGTCGACGGCCGGCAGGTCGGTGGCCAAGGTGGCCAAGGTGGCCGAGGTGGCCGAGGTGGCCAAGTCGGACGTGGCGGACGTGGCGGACGTGGCGGACGTGGCGGCCAGCGTGGCGCCCGGCGCGCGTTCGTCGCGCGGCGTGCGACCGAAGCGCGCCTTGTAGGCGTTCGAGAAATGCGGCCCCGACGAGAAGCCGCAGCTCAGCCCCACCTGCAGGATGGACTGGCCGCTCTGCAGCAGCAGGCGCCGCGCGCGCTGCAGCCGGAGCTCCAGGTAATGCTTGGAGGGCAGCGTGTCGAGGTGGCGCTTGAAGAGCCGCTCGAGCTGGCGGCGTGACACGCCGCACAGGCGTGCGACGTCTTCGGTCGGCAACGGTTCGCCCAGGTTGGCCTCCATCAGCGCGAGCGCGTCGCGCAGCTTGGGGCTGGCCGTCTGGCTCAGGCGGCCCGGCTTGGGTTGCGGCTCCGCCGCGGCCCGGCCGCGCTCCAGTCCGAGCAGTGGCGCGAGGTCCGGCAACAGGTGCTCGCCATGCCGTGCGCCCAGCCAGGCCACCAAGGCATCCACGAGCGCGGCGCCACTGGTGGCGGTGAGGATCCCGCCCGCCCGTTCCGCTGACGGCCCGGCTGACGCCCCCGCTGACGACCCCGCTGACGGGACGCCCGCGGCGCTGGCCCAAAGCTGCGTGGTCCACAACACGGCGGGGAACTCGGCCTGCAGCGCGTCGGCGCTGCTCCATGGGCAGGCCGCGCGACGTCCGTCCAGCAGCCCGGACTGCGCCATCAGGCTGATGGCGCTGCCGCTCGCGCAGAGCGCACAGCCCGTGCCCGCCAGCTCGCGCAAGGCGAGGACGAGGCGCTGGGTATCGCCCTCGTCCAGGTCGGCCCCATCGAAGCCGATGTCGACATGCGCGTCCTGCCCCACGACCACGACCAGGCCCCACGGCTGGTGCGTGCGCAGCGGCTCCGAGCCCGCCCGCAGTCCGGCGCTGCCCGCCACCAGACCGCCCGTCAAGGACAGCACGCGCGGGCCGAGCAGGTACGGCTGGTCCAGCAGATCGGCCGCGGCCTGCAAGGTCGACAGCGCCGCGCCCAGCGCCAGCGCCGAGAACCCGGGCAGCACCAGGGCGGCGGTCGGCGCGTAGCGGGAGTCACTCATGGGCGCGGGGAGGCATGGCGCCACTGTAGCGTCGGCGCCCCCCCGGCCTTGCGGCGGCTGCGCGGCCGCAGGGACGTCACCAGCCCACCCACTGCGGCGCCAGGCTCGGAATCGCCAGCATCGTCAGCGCGAGCACGACGAAGATCAGCTGTAGGGGCAGCATCCATCGGACCCATCGCCCGAAGGGGATGCGCGCCAGGCTCAGCACCCCGACGGTGATGCCCGAGGTCGGGATGATGGGCGTGGTGAGCTCGCCGAACTGGAACGCCAGGATCGCGCTCTGGCGGCTGACCTGCACCAGGTCGCTCAGGGGCGCCATGACCGGCATCGTCAGCGCGGCCTGCCCGGTGCCGCTGTGGATGAAGAAGTTGATGACCGTCTGGATGCCGAACATCTTGTGCAGCGCGAAGACCGCATGCTCCGAGGCGACCCAGGGCGCCAGGCCGTGCAGCATCGCGTCGATGATCTGCGCGTCGCGCATGAGCACCACCGTGCCCTTGGCCAGGGCGATGACCAGCGCGGTCCCCGCCAGGTCCTTCGCGCCGGCAAGGAAGTGGCGCACCCACTCGTCCTGCCCCATGCGGACGATGAGCCCCACGACGATGGCCATGGCCAGGAACACGGCGGCGATCTCCTCGATGTACCAGCCGAAGCGCACCACGCCGCCGATCATCGCCACCAGCGTGGCCGCGAAGGTGAGCAGCACCAGACGCTGCGCCCGCTGGATGCCCGGGAAGGCCGCGATCGCCTGCAGGTCCAGCCCGGCGCGCTTCTCCTCGTCGTCGGCGAAGCAGGGACTCGTTGCCGGCCGCTGGCGGATCCTGCGCGCGTACAGCATCAGGAAGGCGATGGTCACGCCGGTGAACACGACCCAGCAGACGAAGCGGTAGCCCAGCCCGGAGAACAGCGGCACGCCCGCCAGCCCTTGCGCGACGCCGACGTTGAACGGATTGAGGAAGGCCGTCGCGAACCCGACCTGCGAGCCCACGAACGGGATCGCCACGCCGATGAAGGTGTCGTAGCGCAGCGCCAGCGCCAGCGGCACGAAGATCAGCACGAAGGGGATGGCCTCCTCCGCCATGCCGAAGGTCGCGCCGCCCAGCGAGAACATCGTGACGAACCCGGGGATGAGCATCGCCCGCACGACGGCGGAGTCCTGATGCGCCCGGGCCACCGCCTTGATCAGCGCGTCGATGGCCTGCGTCGCCTGCAGCACCGCGAAGGCGCCGCCGACGATGAGGACGAAGCCGATGATCAGGGCGGCCTCGACGAAGCCCTTGATCGGCGCCATCAGCACGGCGGCCACGCCTTGCGGCTGGCTGGCGACCGACTGATAACTCGTCGGATCGATGACCGGCTTGCCGTCGACGAGCACCGTCGCGTACTTGCCGCCGGGCACGAACCACGTGGCCACCGCGATCAGGACCAGCAGCGCGAAGATCAGGACGAAGGTGTTGGGCAGCTTGCGCAAGGTCATGGGAGGCTCAGAGCGAGAGCAGCTTGCCGCTGCGGTACGGCGTGGGGCCGGCGATCTTGGCCAGGCGCATGCCGCGCGTGACCCAGCGCCGCGAGAGGCGCGCGAACAGCGTGCCGCCGACTTCCGCGATCACCGGCACGCGCGCACTGGACGCGGGATCGACGATGTCGGCGACGCAGTCGCCGACATTCACGCGGTCCCCGATGGCGCGGTGGAAGACCAGGATCCCGCTGTCCGGCGCGACCAGCGGCTGCACGCCTTCCAGCGGGGTCGCCCCGCAGCGCGAGGCGGGCATCGCAGGCGCCTGGCCCAGCACGTGGCCGGTGTCCTGCAGGAACTCCACCAGCGCAGTGGCGTCCTGGATCGCCAGCGCGTCGTCCACGTCGGTCTCGCCGCGGAGCTCGACCGTGGCGGCGAAGCAAGCCGGCGGAATGGGATGCGCGGCGCCGAAGCGCGCCGCCAGTTCCCACCAGTGGCGCGACAGCGATTCGTCGAACGGATCGTCGCCCGAGCAGGCGCACAGCAGCAGCGCCTCGGCGCGTAGGCGCCGGGCCAGCAGACCGGCGGTGTCCGCCTGCGCCGAGCCCGCGTAGACATGCATCGCCGCCTGGTGGTCGCAGTGCAGGTCCAGCACGATGTCGGCGTCGATGGCCAGGGTCTGCAGCAGCAGCTTCAGCGATTCCGCTTCGGTCTGCGCCGGTTGCTCGTCCAGCGCCTGCCGGGCGGATTCGCGGATGAGGCCGACGTTGGTGGCGGCGTCGGCAGTCAGCAGCCCCTCGACGCGCGCCGCAATGCGCTCGGTCAGAGGCTGGAACTGGCGATTGAAGTTGACGCCAGAGGCCATGTCGAACCGACCGTGATGCGCGCCTTGCAGCGATTGCGACAGGCCGATCGGATTGGCCATGGGCACGAGCACGATCTCGCCGAGGAGCGCGCCCGCGTCGTCCAGTTCCTCCAGCAGCGTGCGCAGGTGATGGGCCACCAGCATCGCGGGCACTTCGTCCGCATGCAGCGAGGCCTGCAGGTAGACCTTGCGCCCCGTCAGCCGCCGCCCGAAGTGCAGGCTGCAGAGTGCGCGGTGCGTGCCTTGCGAGGCGCAAGGCAGTTCGTGTCGACGGACCTCCATGCTCAGGGCCTCGTCGCGCCGCCGACCGCGGGCGCGGGGCCCGCCGTCGTGACGGGCAGCGCCCGATACAGCGGCGACGCGACCCGCACCGGTCGCACGTCCAGATGCACGTTCACGACGGTGTAGTCCTCGCCGCCGAAGGCGCCGGTGAACCAGCCCACCGTGTCGGGCCCCTTGTACAGGCGGAACTCGAAGCCGAGCGGCTCGCCGCCGTCGGCCTTCGCGCCCACGCTCGTACCCGTACCCGTACCCATGCCCATGCCCATGCCCATGCCTGCGCTTGGGTTTGCGTTTGCGTTTGCGTTTGCGTTCGCGTTCGCGTTCGCGCTCAGTCTGGCGGCCAGGCCTCGCAATTCTTTCGCCGGGCTGTCCAGCAGCTGCGCCATCGCCTGCGCGATGGTGTTGTCGCCGAGGATGTCGGGATAGAAGGGCTCGGTCTTGAAGTACGGCTTGAAGTCGGAGGCCGCCGGATCCAGGACGCTGCTGCCGCGCTTCTGCGCCGAGGCGGTGACCGCACCCGTCTTGAGATCGATGCGGTCGCCACGTTCCAGGTAGCTGAGGCGGGCGTTCTCGACGTTGAACGCGGGCAGGCGGGCGTCCGTTGTCGCGTCGCGCAGATCGACGAAGAGCGCGCCGCGCGCGCCGATCACCTCGGCCTGATGGGCGGTGATGACGGCGGCGCTGTTCTCCTCGACGCCCAGCCCCGACCGGTAGCCCTTGGCCAGCATCAGCGGCAGCATGCGCCCGATGCGTCCGCGCTTGAGGAAGTGCTGGTCGATGAAGAGGTCCTCGCCGACGAAGCCCAGGCCCCGGTCGATCTCGACGCCGTCGCGCAGTTGCCCCTGCATCACCTGCATCACGTCCTGCGCGTCGCGGAACATGACCGCGCTCATGATGGCCGCGCCGGCGCTGGTGCCGGCGATGACGCCGCCGCGGCGGTACACGTCCCAGATGGCGTCCAGCATCGGCGTGCGGCGGCCCTGCGGCTGCAGGGTGTCGACGATCAACTCCTGCGCGCCGCCGGAGAAGAAGACGCCGCGGGCGCCCCGCACCTTCGCCAGCAGCGCCGGATCGCGCAGGGCCGATTGCAGCGCATCCGGCGCCAGCTGGGGCGTGACGGGAATGGCCTGCGCGTCGGCGCCCCGCCGGCGCAGCGCGTCGACGATCTGCGCGGCCGATCGCTCCGGGTTGGCCGCCGCGGTGGCGAAGACGACGAACCGGGCCTGGCGACCGCCGGCCTCGTCGACGATGCGCTGCCACACGGCGTCGTTGTCGAACTTGAGCGCGCCGCCGATGACGATCGCGGTCTGCGCCTGCGCGCCGAAGGCCGACACGACCAGCGACGCGCCGACGGCGATGCGCCGGCCGAGGCGGGTGAGACGGTGGGAACGGGCGGGACCGGCGCCACCGGTGCAAGGGTCGACACGGCCGACGGCCTGCCGGGATGAACTGCGGGACATGTGCATGCCGCCATGGTGCGGGGCGGTCGCACGGATCGCGACAGGGTTGCACCTCAGAGGTGCCCTGCATGCAAGCCGGTGTCGCAATGCTGCAAGGGGTTGGGGCATGCGGGGCGCGGCCGCGTGGCACGGCTTGCAGCGAAGCGACGCGGTCTTGCATCGGCGCGACCGCCCCGCCAAAACCCCCTGTCGACCGGTGGACACCGACTTCTAGAGTGCATCGCAAGGACGGCCTGGCGCCGACCTGAGCTCCCCCAACTCTTCGAGGCCCCCATGGTCACCACACAGGTTCCGCGCCCGCACGCCATCGCCCACGCCGCCGCACTGCTGCTGCTCCTCACCACCGCCGCCGCCCATGCGCAGGACGCCGGCAGCCAGACCCTGGAGCGCGTGGAGATCACCGGCTCCAGCATCAAGCGCCTGGCGGGCGAGACGGCCCTGCCCGTGCAGACGATCAAGCGCGAGGACATCGCCAAGACCGGCGCCACCACCGCCGCCGAGCTGATGCGCAACATCAGCGGCAACGCCGCCGGCCTGACCGACGGCGCCAGCATCAGCGACAACAACGGCGGCCAGCGCGGCTTCAACGGCGCGAACCTGCGCGGCATCGGCGTGTCCAGCACGCTGGTGCTGCTCAACGGCCGGCGCCTGGCCAACTTCGCCTCGCCCGGCGACAGCGCCGGCGTGGACCTGAACAACATCCCCGCGGGCGCCATCGAGCGGGTGGAGATCCTCAAGGACGGCGCCTCCGCCATCTACGGCACCGATGCGATCGGCGGCGTCATCAACTTCATCACCCGCAAGGACTACCGCGGCGTGGACCTCAACGCCTATGCGTCGGGCACGCAGGAAGGCGGCGCGGGCAAGCGCGCGGCCTCGGTGGCCGCCGGCTACGGCGACCTCGGCGAGCAGGGCTTCAACGTCTTCGGCGTGCTGGACGTGCAGAAGCTCGACGCCCTGCGTTCCACGCAGCGCGACTTCCTCAAGGAGCGGCCGCTGTCCGAGCTGCTGCCCTACTACATGTCCAGCCGCCCGTATCCGGCCAACCTGCGCCTGTCGGGCAGCGCGGCGACGCGCGCGGCGCAGCTCGCGGCCATCAACGCCGCGGGCTACACGATCGGCGGCCAGCCCTTCACCGATCGCACGGTCAACCTGTTCGCGCCGGCCTGCCAACCGCCCGCCAGCGTCTTCACGCCGGGCACCCAGACCTGCGGCTACGACTACATGGCCGACACCGAGATCTATCCCGACGCGAGCAAGACCAGCTTCCTCGGCCGCGGCGTGCTCAAGATCACCGACCGCAGCCAGGCCTTCCTGGAGGTGCTGCGCAGCCGCGCCGAGACGACCTACGTGCTGTCGCCCAACCCGACCAACTTCACCGGCGTGAGCGTGGCGGCGCTCAACAGGAACCTGCCGCGCCCGATCAACTACAGCGGCACGGTGGAGGTGCGGATGCGCGCCACCGAGTTGGGCAACCGCTCCAACGAAGTCACCAGCGACGCCGAGCGCTATGTGGCCGGCCTCACCGGCACCTTCGGCAACGACTGGGACTACTCGCTCGCCGCGAGCTACGCGAAGAACAAGTCGCAGGACAAGTACGTCAACGGCTACTTCCTCTTCGACCAGCTCGATGCCGGCGTGAAGTCCGGCGACATCAATCCCTTCGGTCCGTCGTCGGCCGCGGGCAAGGCGCTGATCGAGTCCATCCGCGTCAACGACGTGGCGCGCCGGTCCAGCGGCACGACGCAGGGCGTGGACGCCAAGCTCACCGGCTCGCTGATGGCGCTGGCGGGCGGCTCGCTCGGGATCGCGGTGGGCGCGGAGCTGCGCCGCGAAGGCCAGAAGTTCACGCCGTCCGCGCTGCTGGTGTCCAACAACATCGGCGGCGACCGCGACGGCTCGCTGGACCCGGGCGTGCCGGACAGCACGCTCAAGGCCACGAGCAACAGCCGCAACATCGCGTCGGCGTACACCGAGCTCAGCGCGCCGCTGCTCAAGGACTTTGAGGTCCAGGCCGCCGTGCGCTTCGACCACTACCAGGGCGTGGGCAGCACCACCAATCCCAAGCTCGGGGTGCGCTACCAGCCCAGCCGTCAGCTGCTGCTGCGCGCCTCGGCCGGGACCGGCTTCCGCGCGCCGTCGTTCAGCGAGCTCTACCGGCCCACGAGCTACGGCTCCAGCCCGGCCTTCATCTACGACAAGGTGCTCGACAGCTTCGACCAATGGGCCACCCGCAAGGAAGCCAACCCCAACCTGAAGCCGGAGCGCTCGCAGCAGTTCTCGGCCGGCATCGTCGTCGAGCCGGCACGCGACGTGAGCGTGAGCCTGGACTACTGGCTGATCAAGAAACGCGACGTCATCAGCGACCTCTACGAGAAGACCATCCTCGAGAACCCCGATCGCTACGCGCAGTACATCGAGCGCAACGAATTCGACGAGCCGACCATCGTGCTGCGCAAGGAGAACCAGGGACGGCTCAAGACCTCCGGTCTGGACCTGGAGGCCAGCCTGCGCAGTAGCCCGAGCGCCTGGGGTCGCTTCGGCCTCAACCTCAGCGGCACCTACATCCTGGAGTACAAGCGCCAGTTCGGCCCGCTGGAGCCGTATGTCAGCAACGTCGGCCGCTTCCTCAACGACCAGGTCATCCAGCGCTGGCGCCATCGCGCCTCGGTGGACTGGGAGTTCGGCGACGTCAACCTGACGCTGGGCAACACCTTCTACTCGAGCTACCAGGACGACAGCTACCTGCCCGACACGGCACCGCGCCGCGTCAAGGCCTACTCGCTGTGGGACGTGTCGGGCGCCTGGAAGCTCAACAAGATGCTGCGCGTGCGCGCCGGCATCCAGAACCTGGCCGACACGGCGCCGCCCTTCTCCAACCAGAGCTACTACTTCCTGTCGACCTACGACCCGACCTACACGGATCCGCGCGGGCGCACCTTCTACGCGAGCGTGAACCTGTCGTTCAAGTAGACCGACGGACCGGAGCAGTCACGGGGAGGTTCCGCGGGAGGTCCCGCGGAGGACCCGCGGAGGTCCCGCTGAGGTTCCGCTGAGGCTCCGGTCTGGTCCCGGCCACGTCCCGGTGATCCGAAACGGCACGGCACACGTAGAGGCGATCGACACCTCCTGGTGTCACCGGCGATCACCGCCGGCCTGCCTCCACTGCCCTCGCGTATGTCGTCGTCCTTTCCTCCGGTCTGCCGGGTCTCCCAGGTCTCCCCGGTCTCCCCGATCGCCGGCCCCCTCGCCATCGGCGCGCGCCGTGTGCGCCGGCTGGCCGCGGCCGCCTGTCTGCTCCCGGCGCTGGGGCTGCTGCCGCCCGGCCCGGCGCGGGCGGCGGATGCACCACCGCCGACGGTGCAGTCCGTCGACCTCGCCCGCTATGCCGGCACCTGGTACGAGATCGCGCGTCTGCCCAACCGCTTCCAGCGGCAATGCGTGTCCGACACGCAGGCGCAGTACCGCCTCGACCAGGACACGGTGCGGGTCGTCAATCGCTGCCGGACCGCCCAGGGCGAGGTCGACGACATCCAGGGACGCGCCAAGGTGGTCCCCGACAGCGGCAATGCGAAGCTGCGCGTGACCTTCTTCTGGCCCTTCTACGGCGACTACTGGATCCTCGCGCTGGACGACGACTACACCGAGGTGCTGGTGGGATCGCCGGACCGCAAGTACGCCTGGATCCTCGCGCGGCAGCCGCAGTGGCCCGAGGCGCGCCTGAAGGCGCTGCTGGACCGCGCACAGTCGCTCGGGTTCGACCCGGCGGCCTTTGTCAGGACGCCGCAGGTCGATCCGCTTCCCGCCTCGGCCCCGGGCTCGCCGGCCAGGCCGGGATGAACGCGATGGGAGAGGGCCTGCGGTCCCTCGTCGTCGTGCTCGGCGACCAGCTCGACGCGCAGTCCTCCGCCTTCGACGACTTCGACCCGCGCGTCGACCGGGTGTGGATGGCGGAAGTGCGCGAAGAGTCGACGCACGTGTGGTCCAGCCGGATCCGCATCGCGCTGTTCCTCGCGGCCATGCGCCATCACGCCGACCTCCTGCGCCGCCTGGGTCGGGACGTCGACTACGTGACGCTGGACGACGAAAGCAACACGGGCAGCCTGGGCACCGAGTTGTCGCGCGCGCTGCAGCGCTGGCAGCCGCTGCGCGTGGTGATGACCGCGCCGGGGGACTGGCGCGTCCTGAAGGCGCTCCGGGCCGCGGCCGCGCAGTCGGGCTGGACGATCGAGCTGCGGGACGACCGCCACTTCTTCTGCACCGTCCGGGAGTTCTCGGCCTTCGCCGGCGAGCGGCGGCAGCTGCGGATGGAAACCTTCTACCGCGAGATGCGGCGGCGGCACGGCGTGCTGATGGAAGGGGACGAACCCGCGGGGGACCGCTGGAACTTCGACGCGGAGAACCAGCAGCCCTTCCCGCGCGGCGGACCGGGCTTCCTGCCGGAGCGGGTGGGCTTCGCGCCCGACGCCGTGACGCGGGAGGTGATCGCGCTCGTGGCGCGGGCCTTCCCCGACCACCCGGGCGCGCTGGACGACTTCGACTGGCCGGTGACGCGGGAGCAGGCCCTGCTGGCCCTGGACCGATTCATCGCGGAGCGCCTGCCGGAGTTCGGCCATTGGCAGGATGCGCTGTGGCCGGACACGCCCTGGCTGTGGCATGCGCAGCTGGCGGCGGCCATGAACCTGAAACTGATCGGTCCGCGGGAGGTGGTGGCGCGGGCCGAGCAGGCCTGGCGCGCGGGCCAGGTGCCGCTGGCCAGCGCGGAAGGCTTCATCCGACAGGTGCTGGGCTGGCGCGAGTACGTGCGCGGCCTCTACTGGACCCGCATGCCGGCGCTGGCGCAGGCCAATGCGCTCGAGGCCGACGCGCCGCTGCCGGGTGTCTTCTGGACCGGCGACACGGAGCTGGTCTGCCTGGCCGACGCGCTGCGGCAGACGCTGCAACTGGGTTACGCCCATCACATCCAGCGGCTGATGGTCACCGGGCTGTTCTCGCTGCTGCTGGGCGTGCGGCCCGCCGCGGTGCATGAGTGGTACCTGGCGGTCTACGTGGACGCGGTGGAATGGGTGGAGTTGCCCAACACGCTGGGCATGAGCCAGTACGCCGATGGCGGCGCGATGACCAGCAAGCCCTATGTCGCCAGCGGCAAGTACATCGAACGCATGAGCAGCGGCCAGTACTGCGCGCGCTGCCCGTACCGGCCCGAGCTCCGCGTCGGCCCGCAGGCCTGCCCGTACACCACCCTCTACTGGGACTTCCTGCTGAAGCACCGCGCGCGCTTCGCGCGCCATCCGCGGCTGGGCGCGCAGGTCCGCCACCTCGACCGCCTCGCCGACGAGGAGGTGCTGGCCATCCAGGCACAGGCGGGCCGGCTCCGCGCCCGCTTCGCCGACCAACACTAGAAAAGTCCAGATGCGCCACCACCCCGCGTTGAAGCAGCTCCTCCAGGGCGTCGCCCTCTTCTGCCTGTTCCAGGCCGCCTGGTTCGCGTGCGTGCTCGGCGCCGCCCATGGCCGCGCCGGACTGGGCGTCCTGGCCGTGGTCGCGGCCGTGCTCGTCACCTGGGCCTTGAGCGACCGGCGGGGCGTGGACGTCCTCCTCACCGTGCTGGCCGTCCTGATGGGGCTGGTCTGGGACACGCTGATGCTGCGGGCCGGCTGGGTGCGCTACGCGTCGCCGGGACCGGGCGCGTTCAGCCTGCTGGCCCCCGCGTGGATCCTGGCCTTGTGGGCGCTGTTCGCGACCTTGCTGCGGGGACCGCTGGCGTGGCTGCACGGGCGACCGCTGCTGGCGGCCGTCCTGGGCGGCGTCGGCGGTCCGCTGTCCTACCTGGCGGCGGTGCGCCTGGGCGCCGGCAGCTTCGAGAACACCACGCAGGCGATGCTCATCCTGGCCGCCGGGTGGGCCGTCATGACGCCCGTGCTGACCGAGACCGCCCGGCGCCTGTCGGGCACCGGCCTGAAGGCATCGCGCAAAGATCAGGGTTTTCACTGACTCTCGAGGCTCTTGAACGTCCCGGACAGAGCTCCTAAATCCGTCTCGACCCGCCATCAATCGATTCGGACGAGGACTGGATCATGGCCAAGCAGCTCGACACCTCCGACATCTCCGACATCTCCGACATCTCCGAGGCTTCCACGAAGCGCTCCGCGCGACGTTCGCGGCTCCTGAGCCCGTCGCAACTCCAGGCCTACCTGCTCGCACGCGAGACGCTGCGACGCCTCAAAGGCCCGTCGCGCCCCGTCTTCGCGCGCGATCCCTCCACCCGACCGACAGACGCCGGACCCTCGCCTCAAGACCGCTGAGCGGTCTTTCCGGGCAAGCGGATTTCAAAGACCGACGCGGTGCCGCGTCGGCATCCTTCATCGACCACGGAAAGGAGTTCTCTCATGTTCGATACGACATTCCATCGTCCTCAAGGCCTGCTGGAGCAACTCTCCCAGCTGCAACAGTCGCTCTCGCGCTCGCTGACCTCGGAAGGCTTCCCGGACGGCATCCGCGCCGCGGCCGCGGGCAGCTTCCCGCCGATCAACGTCGGGCGGGCCGAGCGGTCCGTCGAGGTCTACGCCTTCGCGCCCGGCCTGGATGCGCAGACCATCGACGTGACGGTCGAGCGCGGCGTGCTGAGGATCTCCGGCGAACGCCGGCCGACCGATCGCCGCAGTGCCGAGACGGTGCAGGTCTATGCCGCGGAGCGCTGGCATGGCCGGTTCAACCGCGCCGTCACCTTGCCGGACGACGCCGACACCGGCAGCGTCGAGGCCAGCTACCGCGATGGCGTGCTGCGCGTCAGCGTCGGTCTGCGCGAGGCGGCCCGCCCGCAACGCATCAACGTGCAATGACTGGATCACCCATCGCAAGGAGCTTGTCATGACTCAACAGAACCCACTGACCCGCACCGAGGCTGAGCGCGACGCGGTGGCCGCCAACGACGCGTCGTCGACGCGCCGCGCCGCGCCGGGCGCACGCGCCACGGCGCAGCCGGCGGTCGAGATCCTCGAGGACGGTGCCGGCATCACGCTGCTGGCCGACATGCCGGGCGTGCCGCGCGAGAAGCTGGATGTCCGGCTGGACGGCGAGACCCTGGTCATCGAAGGCGAGGTCGCCGTGGCGAGCCCGGACGGCATGCGCGGCCTGTGGGCGGAGGTCAACGTGCCGCGCTACCGCCGCTCGTTCACGCTGAGCCGCGAACTCGATGTCGCACGCATCGAAGCCGGCATGAAGGACGGCGTGCTGACGCTGCGCATCCCGAAGCAGGCGCATGCGCAACCGCGGCGCATCGCCGTGTCGACGGGCTGACCGGCGGCCGGCTGACGGGCTGAGGGGCTGAGGGGCTGAGG
>CBIHMU010000022.1:0-74639 GCA_966211105.1 uncultured Burkholderiales bacterium | reverse complement strand
ACCTGCAACCCGCCGTCTTCTAGGAATTACTGTCTCCGAAATGCCGAGCAGGTCAAGGTCTCGCGCGAGACGCGCGGCGTTTTGGCTGAATTCTTGCGATCGCGTCGACCACAAACTTGAGCGACAAGGGCAACACACCCTCATCTAGAGAAACTTGATTAGCGTTATGGAAAGTTGAGTTTCCCAGCGCATAGTTCTATCGTTCTCGTATGCCCGCTCCATCGAAAGCACAGAGCCACATCCGTTTCCCGCTGACCAGTGTCTTGGGAGCCGCTGGGAACGTGCGCGTGCTCCGGGTCTTGGCCACGGATCCAGCAGGACATTCAGCGCCGCATCTAGCTCGCACCGCGGGCTTGTCTCCGCAAGGAACACGGTTGGTGTTGAAGACGCTTTCTCAGCAGCAACTGGTGACGGTGCGCGGGAGCGGTCGAAGCCAGCTGTACTTTTTGAATGAAGCCAGCCCCTTGGCCCAAGCCGTCAGCGGGCTATTTCAGTCGGAGCAGCAGCGCTGGGACACGCTACTCGCCAGGATTCGAGCCATGTTGGCCAAACACGGACCGCATCTGATGGCCGCGTGGGTCTATGGCAGCGTTGCCCGCGGCGAAGACACGGCACAAAGCGATGTGGATGTCGCGCTGCTGGTTTCCGACCAGGCTGCTGCAGAAAGGGTTCGTGACGATCTTGCTGACCTTGGCGCAGCGCAGCAGTTGGAGATTTCGGTGGTCGCCCTTACGCCCAGCGAGCTCGCCGCGTTACCTCCAGATGACCAATGGTGGACAGGAGTGATTGAGGACGGGAAGGTGCTCAAGGGCGTAGCCCCTCAAGTAGCCAAACGCCATGCCGACAAGACGCCTGCATGACCAACCAGTGCCTTCGGCGCGATGTCTACTGCGGTTGAAGGGCGTGCGTGCTGTTCCCCTCGGCCCGCGGCGGATTTAACCCGGCGTGGACGTCAGGCTGGACCAGGGATTCGCGCGCTTGCCGAGGCTTGGTTTGAAAGAAGAATCAGCGACCTCTTACCCGTGTGGAGCACTGCGCGGCGTCCCTCGAGAACGCGACCCCTGCGCCTTATTCCCAATCCGACAGATCATCGTCGATGGGCAAAGGATGACCGTCAGGCCAGCCCGTCAGATTTGCCCGCAGGAACATCGGCAGCGGTGCCTCGAGGAATGGCACCGACACAGGGCCGCGCTCAATCCACTGCATGATGTCGGCGATGAACGTGCCCCGGTAGTGCAGCCGCATTCTGAAGAACGACGACGCATCGATTTCTATTCTTGGACCGAATTGCACGGTCACCGGCCGACGCGCTCCCCCCTCAAGAATCTCAACAACGTCCGCGGTGTAGCCCACAGCGTCGGAATGAAGGCTGATCTCGAACGTCCTGCCCAAGGTGGAGTTGGACGCCGGCGGCTTCGGTTGGAACCAGATCAGCTTCTTTCCTGGCATTTGTGATCCTTGATTGAACGCCCTTGCGCTCGCCCTGCTGGCGGATCGTTACCCATAGTGCCGCTGGCCTGGCCTTTAGGCCAGCGTGGGCGAGTGTCCCCAAATGTCTGGCTGCACAAGCTACAGCTTCAGTCGAGAAACTCAAGTTTCCATTTGGAAAGTTGATTTCTCAGTGGCCGAACCTCGTTTTCGGTCGCTAAGGACGCACGCGATCAGCGCTTGCGGTTCGACTGCGCCACGACGGTGGCAGCGAGCGTCTTTGTCGTAGTGGATGACCGCGCATTGTCGAGCGCACCGCCAGCTTTCGCTTCCGTTTTTGCTCCGGTCTGCGCCGCTGAGCCGGCTTGGCGCAGTGCGGAACCCGCCAGTGAACGCTGCAGCGCACTGGCGGAATCGCTCTGCAGTGTCTTGCCAGCGAGAGAGGCCACCCGAGGGGAGGTCTGCTTGGTGTTCTTGCTCATGAAGGCTCCTAACGAAACGGGCTGAAGGCTGGGATTAAATCCAGTTCAACCACTATAGGTAGTGGAGAATTTGAGTTCAAGACCCTACATCTAGTGTTTTTACTGACCCACGCGGCCGGGCAGCCAAGCAGGGTGGCAGGCAAAGTCTGATATCCTCAGTCCATGGCCCGCACGCCGGCCAGCCCGCCCACGAGGCGAAGTCGTATCGACAGCGTGATCTTCAAGATGACGAGACAGGCTTTGACCATCCACTGGTCGCCGCCGGCTCGGTGTGTGGGCGCATCTGAGCTGCCGCGACCGCGGAGTCAAGCCATGACTATGTCCTTCCCTCCCGCCCAACTCGTGCGCTTCCGCCAGGAAGCCAAGAAGCTCGGCCGCGAGGCCTCCATCCCCCACAGCGAAGCGCTGGATCGCGTCGCGGTCAAAAACGGCTTTGCTAACTGGTCATTACTGGCCAAGCACAGCAACAGCGCGGAGGTACTTGCCTCTCGCGCTCGAACTCCACAGCCTGAGTCACCTCGCAGCATCCGGTACTACCTGCACGGGGACATTCGTGAAACCGATCCATCGCAGTGCTACTGCGCGCGCTGCGACGTCTTCTGGCCGCACGATCACCTGCTACCCGTCAGCCACCACGCTGATGGGAAGGACGGGGAGCGGTTCCTTCGAGACTTGGCAAGCTGGAACGCGCTGACCAGGGACGAGCGCGGGCTCAACTTTCGGCCTCAAGCGGCTCCCAATATCCTGTCCGCCCTGGCGACGGCCGCGCGCGACGCGCGGGAGGCTGCGAGGTCGCCGTTCCATCGTTGGCTGGACCATCAGCGCCGTCGCAACGATCCGGTCGGTGACTTAGCCAGCGACATCCTTCGCGACGCTGCCTTCCCCATCGGCTTGGCGACCCGTCGCGAGCTCGAAGAACACCTCGACATCTACGGCTCGCATGTGAAGAAGGCACTGCGACAAGCCTGGCGCGAGTTCAAGGGTGGGGATCGCCTGGCGTGGACACGCGCGGATGCACTGGCCGCCGAGCTCAAGATTTCCCGTGAAGAGGCGCAGGAACTGGTCGACGTCGAACCGATTGAACTGACCGGCCACAGCGGTGACGGGGCTTACGGGTACGAGTTCGACTTCTCCCGTCACGCCTCGCCGAAGCTGGCCGCAACGCTGATGCGCAAGCATCGGTCTTTGACCCTCAGGGTGGGCCCCTGGTTCTACGACGGCATCGAGGGCAGCGAGTTCTCGCGCTGACCTTCCAGACCCAAGGCTGGCGGCATGCCGCCGCCAGCTCGAACTTCAATCAAGGGACGGGACCCACATGACGGGGGACTCGTGCCAAGGATGGCAGATTCGTCTCCGTAGCATTTCTGAGTGGCAGCCCTCGAGCGAGGGAGGTACGTCTTACGTATCGCAAACGCCGAGAAGCACGGAGTCATATGAAAACGCAAGCCAGCGGGGACACGTCCCGCCCCTCCCGTTCAAATGTCGCTGAGCGAGAGTCGCTTGTCGTGGCGGTGCTCAAGCTTCTGTCGCCTCGCGTACGCGAGCGCTTCTGTTATGTAGCCCTGGCCGTGGGTTTTGCCGTGTTCGCTCTGGGACTCTGCTTTGCGCCTGGGCCCACGATCACCTGCGTCGGTGCGGCCGTGGCAGGCAGGCTCAGCAGGTGGATCGGGCGTTGAACTAGGCCACTCACCCGTGTCGCCGCGTTGAGCGCGCGATCACGCGATTACGTCATTGCCGCTGCTCGTGGAACACCGGCGCAAAGAGGTCGCGTATCGGTACCCCAAGGGCCTGCGCCATGCGCTCAATGTTGTCCAGCGACGCATTCCTGCGCAGTCGCTCCACATGAGCGACGAAGGTGCGATGAAGCCCACATTCCAGTGCGAGCGCTTCTTGTGACCACCCCTTTTGTGCTCGCAACCGGATGAGGTTGAGCGCCAGCTGCTCACGCGCGCTGACGGCAATCTCCTTGGGCTGGTGACGAGGTGTGGACACGTGTGGAAGTCTTCACACCCATCGCCTATACGTCACCCGCTTTTAAGTCACAATCGCCACGCATTCAGTCAAGCGATCATGAACTTCAAAGAAGCTGCGCTCGCCAATGGCCAGAGCATCCGCATTGCCACCATGTCGGGCACCGTGCTCGACCCCTCCGGCTCTACCGGCGCGCCACGCAAAAAGGGCGGATTCTGGTTGCTCGATAGCGAGGGCAAAGAGAGCTTCATGCGCTCCGCCGGCCTTGGCATCGCCGTTCGACCCGGCCACCGCGTCTCTCTCGTGTACGGCGCTCCGTCCGCGCAGGTTGATGGCGTGATGTTTGGCGCGATGAATCACACGACCGGTGAGGTGGCCTGCGACATCATGGTGCTGGGGCAGTCACTTCGCAGTTGGCGACTGGATGTGGCCGAGGGGAAGAGTTTCTTGATCTGGGCATTCGCTCCTTGCCTCGTCCTGGCCCTGCTTGCTTTCGCCTCTCCCGCCACGCGGCTGGACAACAGGATCTTCGCCGCCTTCTGGAGCGCCATCGGTGGGTTCATCCTCGGTAGCGTGGCCTGGTACTTTGTTGGCTTCCGAATTGGCCCACAGGCGCGCCTCGGCGAGTTGGCAGCACAGATCAACGCGCTCGGGGTGGCGGCCCTCCAGCAGGCTGGCGATTGAACCTTTCGTGTGCTGCCGCGGCACGCGCCGTTGAGTCAGCGCGGCTCTCGAGCTTCCGCAGTGGTGATTGCGTGATCGACCAGCCAGCCTGGGAAGGCGACTCGATGATCAGCTGTCTCGGGCCACGTTGCCTGAGTTCAGCGGCACGGAGCGATCATGTCCGGTGAAACGCCGGCCAACCTCCAGACTGCCTGGACACTGAAAAGTTGCGTGTCGCGCCTTCAACCTTTGCTGCGATCCTTCGTCGGCGAGCGCGTCGGTTTCGCCGAACTGTGAGCTTCTCCCTTGCCGGAGATCCGCTTGGCAGCAACGCTCTCGACCTTGATCGACGTCGCCTTACCCAGCAGCGTGGGGTTTTCGGTGGGCCGCCGGAACGCCGGCCTGCGGGCGCCAGCTCCCGAGGAGGTACCGCCCTTCTCGGCGCCTTCTTGAATCCGTCCACCCGCGGCTGAGCGCGCGGTATCGACCCCTGGCCGTGGCGCGCCTTTGAGCTTCAGGTGGAGCTCGCAGTAGTTGGCACCGTCCATGGCGTCCAGCGCGCAGGTTTTGTTTGAGCAGCGCATCTTGTCCTCCCCGAAATTCTCTTCAGTTGCCGGTTCGGCCGTAGATCATCAGAAGCACCAGCGGCACGCAAAAGCCCGCTGCGCTGCACAGCGTCAGCAGGCAGTGGTTGAGCAGCTGGCGCTTGTTGACGAGAGTCGACCTTGTCTCGTTGCACGCACCCGTCCAGCGCTTGATCGCGGCTTGGATCATCCGCTCCCGCCGCAGCTGGAGCTCGGCCGAGTCCGCACTCGCACCCAGCAGGTCATCGATCTCGTCGATGCCTTCTGAACTCAGATACGGGGACGAAACATCGGTGATCCAGATGGCGCTCAAGGCGAAGACGATGCCGGCGATCAGGAGCGCCACGATCGTGAGCAAGATCACATGCTCCGCCGTGCTCGCTCCTTTGAGCTGCCCCACATACGCGAACGCACCGGCAAGAAAGACCCCAGCCAGGGCGGCGATCGGCTGGGCCTTGGATTCAACGACCTTCCAAGAGTCCCACAGTTCGGCGTACTCTGCCTTGAGCTCGGCCAATGACTCCCGCCTCAAATCGATGCGAGTCTGGACGTCGATCATGATCAGGACCTGACGGCTTTGATGAAGCTGAAGTCGTCAGAACTCCCATCGGCACGGTGCACGAAGAAGCATGGCCGCGTGAATCCCTCGCCGCGGCATTGCCCCTTGGCAAAGCGCTCCACGCCGATGCCGATCTTCGTCTCCTGACCTTGCGGCACATCCCGGTCGTAGTGCTGGAGCAAGGCCAACAGGTCGTCGTGGTCGGTGCCTTGTGGGACCGTCTCGTCTACCTTGTAGCGTCCCAGCATCTCCGTGAAGTGCGCGATGGCCTCCTGGCGCGTCGACCAACTTCTTCCGTTGGCCAGGCTGAAGGGTTTCTTAGCCATTGCGCGTCCTCACCGGCACCACGAGCTTCGGTCGGATGGGCACGAGATGGCTGGCATACGAGCGAAGGATGTCGTTGTAGAGATCCGGATGTTTCGGCGCCTTGACCGTCAGCACGAGGGCGTAGGGAATCTTCGGCGGCTGCTTTGCGGTGCCGCCCGCCGTCCGCGCGTTGTAATGGATGTCGAACACCGGCTGGTCGAGGCTGCTGCCCAACTTGCCGACCTTGTTGTGCATCACGGTTTCCCACTTGCCTTGGTCGGCGCGCAGTTCATGCTCGGTCGCGTATTTCGCGCGGGCGAAGAACGAGTGGGTTTCCGCCGTCTGCTTGCCTTCCTTGACGTTCGTCAGATTCGGCCGGAAAACGACCTCCAGACCGGCACGCGTGTACGAGGCCGAGTCCTGGGGATCCGTCGGGGATGCGTAGCAGAAGGTCGCCGACAGCTCGATGCGCCCCTTCAGACCACCCGCCGGGATCGGCAGCGCGGCGCGCAGGTATTTGCCCGGCTTGAGCTCACCTTGATAGACGACGCGTGCAACCCCATCCGGGCAGGAAATGATGTCCATGAGGTCTTCAGGAATTTTGCCCCAGCCGACCTCGCCCACGTCGTGCTCGCTCGGATCGGCGGCGTGAACCAGCAGCGCCTTGATAGCGAGCGTCGACAGCGCGTTGCCCAGCACGGCGCGCACTCCGACGGCGTTGCGCAGCAGGTAGGGCGCCGCGAAGCTGGTGCCGAACTCAGGCACCAAGGTTGGCCGCGATCCGCGCGTGAGGACGTGGAAATATCGCTCCGCGCCGCCGCCGAAGGCGAGCAGATCCGGCTTGATCACGCCGGGGCTGCGACCCGGCCCGATTGCACTGTAAGGAGCGCGAGCCCAGCCTGCGGAAGGACTATCCGCCGCACCGACAGCAACAGCGTTGACGCAGTCCGACGGAACCTGGATCCGTGCCTCAGCCGCGTCCTCGTCTTCACCGGTGTTGCCCACCGCAACGGTCATGAAGGTCTTCCCGTCGCTCAGAAGGTCGTCGATCACGGACGTCCAAGCGTGCACCTCGTCATCCTCGACGGGCAACGCCGGTCCCAAGCTCAGGTTGATGAATTCATAGGCGCCGGAGAGCAGGACTTCTTCCACGAACTTCAGCGAGCGATACAGCTCCAGCGGATCCTGTTTCACATCGTCGACGACCCGCAGGTGATCGATGTACGAGTACGGTGCGGGTCCGATCCCGGAAGGCTGCAGTGGGCCAAACAGGAACGACGAGCTGACGTTGAGCCCATGCTCCATGCCATCGGAGGTGCTCTTGGCCTTTTCATCCATCAGGCGGTAGTTGCGAACCCATCGACCGATGGGGTGGGAGTCCGGCAGCCCACCGTCGAGGATGGCGACACGGGGCTCGGCGGACAGCGGCTCGTCGTTGGGAAGCTCGCAGTGCAGACGAGCGGATCCCGCCCGAGCCTCTCGCCGGATGCTGCGCAACACGGGCATCGGACGGATCACACGGACGAAAGAGAACTCTGCGAGCTGCTGAATCTGGGCCTGCGTGCCGCGCACGGGCACGAACCAGAGGTTGCTCGCGTTGAAGGTCAGGTCATCCTCGATCTCGACACCGAGCTCAGAGGCGAAGGCCTCGAAGCATCGTTCGATGAGCTGGGTGGAGTCGTTCGGGATCAGGTGCAGACCTACCTCGTAGGTCCTCACCTTGTCCGATCGTGCATTCCCCATCACCCCCCGCAACCGCTCGGCCGATCGGAATGGCGCGACGGTTTCCAGGTGCGCAAAGTCCAACGCCTCTTCCGTTCCAGCCTGCAGCGTCTGCGCCCACTGGTTCAATTGGGTGAGCGTGTTGCGCTTGGCAGCGACGAAGATCTCCGTGGTCGAGGTTTCGTGAGGCTCCACCTTGCGCTTCCAGGCCTCGGGCACCAGGCGGACGGCACGGCTCCCCACCGACACCATGCCCAGCACGCTGAACATGTGCTTGGGGAAGTAGGAACGCGCGATGTAGGAAGGGTTGAGCGTGAACCTGGCGACCGTGATGTCTTCGGGGCAGGCCTGCGCAGGAAGCGCCGCCACCGACTCGGCCAGGGCGCCGAGCTTCTCGCTCAACCGCTCGCGCGCCCGGTCGAGCGAATACACCTCAGCCTTGTCGATGTTGCGCGATGGACCCGTGATGGTCTGAGTCAGCGCTTCTCCGTGTCCGATCAGAAAATTCGGCATCTACTCACCCTCCCTGGTGTTACCCGTCTTTAAGGATTTGCGGTCCTACTCCGTATCGTGTCGCGGCTCACACCGGTCAGGTCTGAGGCAGCATGCTGCGAGAACTTGCCGACCTTGACCAAGTCGACAGCCAACAGAATTCGATCGGCGTGCTCCATCGTGCCGGCCTTGCTGGCAACGAGGTGGCGCACGACGTCCTCAACTTTCCCTGTCCCCAGAGCCAAAGCGCGGCGAAGACGATTCAAGTCGCGCTCGATGTCGCTGTATGAATCGCCGCGGTACATCAGGGCCAGGGTGGTCACCCACTTCTTAAGGTAAGTCGCGTCAGCGCCAAGGAAGCGTTGAACCGCTTGCTCCACATCCTTGGGTGACGGGGCAGGAAACTCCACGACCAACTCAAACCGACGCCACATGGCCGGGTCGATCAGTTCTGGATGGTTTGTCGCAGCCAACAGCAGCCCGGTGCTTGGCCACTCGTCAATCTCCTGCAAGATGACGGTCACCAACCGTTTGAGTTCTCCCACATCGGCGTCGTCGCTTCGGCGCTTGGCGATCGCATCGATCTCATCCAGCAGCAAGACGCAAGGGATGCGCTTGGCGTAGTCGAGCGCAGATCGCAGATTCGTCCCGCTACGGCCAAGCAAGCTGCTCATCACCGCAGTGAGATCCAGGATCAACAGAGGCACGTTGAGTTGCTGAGCTAGCCATCTCGCAGTAATCGTCTTGCCCACGCCGGGCGGGCCGACAAAGACCGCGGAACGGGTAGGTTGCAGCCCCTTCTGCGCCAGTTGCGCGCTCAGTCGTCGCTCATTGACAAGCTGCTCCAGACTGGAGCGAATCTCTTCACCGTGGATGGGTGCGATGTCGGTCTGTTCAGGCGCGAACACCTTGAACAGTGAGAGCCGCGACTCCTCGTCCACCGGCACGCCTGTCGATGCGTCTGGCGCAGCCGCGGAGCCACGTCGAAAAGGTGTCGCCGCTGGCGCAGCAGGTCTAGTCTTGAGAACAGTTTCGAGCTGGCTGGCGGCGTCTGGATGCGAGGAACGCAGCTTTCTGATCATGCGTGCGACGTACAGACGCAGATCGTCCTCACGCTCGGTGAGCGCAAGTTTCGTGACGTGGACTAGCTGGTCTAGCATCGCACCGATTTCGTCCACTGATTTCATAACTTGTTGATTCACAGTGGTTTTTCTACTTAGATTAATGGACTACTGGTTATTCTCTCAGGGTTTGATGGTTCTGTCACCTGCCGTGATGTCACGTGAGCGCATGACGTGTCCGGCGAGGCGTTGCTGACCGCGCGCTGCCTGCTCACGACGAGCTCAGCCAACAGCGCTCTGTGCTTGCCTCGCAAGCGAAGAGCTAGCGGCACCCCACGCGCGGCCCTACGACTCGACATGAGATGAACGTTGAGAGACTGCCGAAGCGTCTGCTGGCTGCCTCACGAGTTCCGTGCGGAAGACCAACCCAGCGGGTGTTGCCCAGCCTGCCTCCGCACCCTCGCACCCCTCATGTAGGTGCCGCGGCCAAACAGATGTCGGGATTGGCCGACCGAATACGTTTCTCCTTAGGGGAGAACGTTTGAGGCCGCGCCCGTGGTCGTTGCACAGCGTCAGGCAGCCACATCGACTTGCGAGTTTCATGGTCTCAGCGTATCTGCGCTGTGGTCGACCAGAAGACGGGCAAGGCTCGCCCGTCGGGTCGGCAACTATGAAGAAAACAAGTCTGGAGGAGACCTATGTCTGGCGATTCCGCCCCCGGCACGGCGGCCCGTGTGCTTTTGATTCAGATCTCGGACATCCACTTCTTTGAGCCTACCGATGCGGTGCTCAAGCGCACTGCCGAGATAGCGGCTGCGGTGCAACCTCTGTTGCCGCTGGCCACGCGCGTGGTACTGATCGTGACGGGCGATATCGCCCAGTCTGGAAAGTCGACTGAGTACGACCTAGCGACGGGTTTCATCCACAGCATCGCCGCCGACATCGAAAGTCGCCATGGTCGGCCGCCAGAAGTCATCACCGTACCTGGCAACCATGACGCGGACTTCGAATCACCACGAGCGCGGATTCGCACGCTCGTTCTGAACACGCTCAAGTCCGGGCATGCATCGAATATCGAGCTGACAGACGTCGAAGAATGTGTGAGTGTGTTCGACGCTTACGAAGACTTCGCCAAGAAGGTCGAGACTGGGAGCGCGATCAAGCACTCCCCGATCTGGCGAACCTTCGAGATCGACGTCGGCGGGAAGTCGCTCCATGTGCATTGTGTCAACAATGCCTGGAGCTGCGAGCTTCGCACCGCACCCGGGAGCCTGGGGTTCCCGACCAAGCTTCATCAGCAGTGTGCGGATCCCACCGGAGCACTTCGGATCCTGCTGATGCACCATCCAGCACACTGGATCTCCTCGCATCAGTATCGCGAGTTCCGTCGCTTCACTCGAGAGTGTGCAGAGATCTGCTTTACAGGGCACGAGCACGAGAGCAACGCAGGTGCCAATCGGGACAGCGAAACGGGCCTGACGGCATATGTGGAGGGCGCCGTCCTTCAGGATCGGCACAACTCGAACGTGTCTGGCTTCAACGCTTCGCTGATCGACTTCGAGGCGAACAACATTGAGACCACCGAATTCGCGTGGAACGGCACAGCGTATCTCGCTACGCGCCAACCGTTGACCTTGTCACTGCCGAACAAGGCCAACGTGGTGAACCTGAACCCCGAGTGGCAGGACTTCATCAGTGACCTAGGGTCCAACGTCTCCCATCAAGGGCGCGAGCACGTCGACCTGGCTGACCTGTACGTGTACCCCGAGCTGGAGCAGCAAGACGACAGCGAAGAGAACCCGCTTATCGTTTCGAGCAAGGAACTCTCCAAGGAGCTTGCATCACCCACGGCGTCGACGCTCGTCAAGGGCGAACAAAGCAGCGGCAAAACCGCGCTGCTGAAACGCCTGTACGCCGATGCCTTGGAGCGCGAGCTCTACCCGGTCTATATCAACGGCCGGTCGATGAAGAGCTCATCCGACCGAGATCTCAAACGCCTGCTCGAACGCTCCATCAACGATCAATACGCTCCCGACTCTGCGAGCAAAGTGCTTCAAGCCAAGCCCGAGCAGCGCATCCTCTTGCTCGACAACTTGGATCGTTGTGAGTTCCCGGACCGCTATATGTCCGACGTGCTCAAATTTTTCGACAAGCAGTTTTTGAAGATCATCGCGACGGTCGACCCCGCCTTCGACCTGAAGGAAGCGTTGTTGACCGCGGACTTCAGCTCGCTGCGCAGCTTTGTGCAGATGCAGCTGCTCGAGTTCGGATTCCGGTTGCGCTTCCAGTTGGTGTCCAAGTGGTTCGGTCTGGACGATCGGACGAAGCGATCAGAACAAGAGGCCCAACACGCGGACAAGATCATCTCCAGGGTGGTAGGACGTGGCCTAGTCCCTTCGTTCCCCATCTACGTCCTGATCCTGCTGCAGAGCATCGAAGTCGGGCGAGCTGGGGAACTCGAGAACAGCGCGCTGGGTCACTACTACGAGTACATGATCCTGCAGGCGCTGGAGCCGCGCGTTCGACAGGAGCATGTGCACGAGATCTTGAACTACTGCTCGCAGTTCGCGTGGTTCCTTCACTCCGTCAAGAAGGAGAAGGTGTCCGACAAGGAGCTTCGCAGCTTCCATGCCGCCTTTGAGACCAAGTTCGATCTGGAGCTCAAGTTTGAAGATCGCAAGCGCATGTTGCTCGACGCCGATCTATTCATTGAGCTGGGTGACGAGGTCGGGTTCCGCTACCCATACAGCTACTTCTTCTTCCTTGGCCGCTACCTCGCCAAGAATTTGCAGAATGAAGAAACGCTCGGCTTCATCAAGCGCTGCTGCCAGAACCTGCATGTGCGCGAGAACGGCAACGCCATGCTGTTCCTGGCCCACCACAGCAACGATCAGTTCGTTTTCGATGCGCTGCGGGAGGCAGTTGACTCTCGGTTCGCAGAAACGGCCCCGCTTCAGTTCCAGCAGGACACTGAGGCACTGGACAAGATGGTCGACAAGGCGCCAGTACTTGTCTTCAACGAAGCGCACACCCAGGTTGGACGGGAGAAGGCGCAGGTGGAGGACCACGATATCGAGCAGACCTTTGATGACGCCGCCAACGGCGGACTCGAGTCGGGGATCGCATCCGATGAGCAACGCCAGGCGCTACAGCTCCTGGCCGAAGTCAACGGCTTGATCAAGGGCATCGAGCTGTTGGGCATGGCAATGAAGGCCAATTTCGGAACGATCGACACGGACGCGAAGCAAAAGCTCATCGACTCACTCTTCAAGGGAGGCCTGCGTGGACTGCGCGTGTTCGTGGAGGCCTTCTCCGAGGTGCCCGACCACATCATTGCGGAACTCGGCGCGGCGATCCAAGAACTCAGCTCGACAAACACGATCGACCGGGAACGCGCCGTCAAGGTTCGGATCTTTCAGGTGATCGGACGCTTCTCGTTCTGGTTCATTCGCCGCATTGGTTCGGCCGTGGGTTCCAAGAGCATGGCGCCAGCTATCAAGCGGTATGTCGACAGCAACGACACCATCGCCAACCAGTTGGTAGCCATGAGCAGTTCGTTGGAGACGCCGGGCCGCATTCCCTTCGACGAGCTGCAGGCCCTCAACAGCCGCGTATCTAAGCAGGCGTTTGCACAAAGCGTCCTGCGCTACATCGTGTTCACTCGGATTCACATGTACAAGACCTCCGAGGCGGAGAAGCAACAGGTCTTCCAAGAGTTGGAGATCCAGATCTCTACCCAACACGTCATTGACTACAAGACGCGCAAAGCCAAGAGACTGACCAAGACCTAGATTGGCTGGCTCAAGATCGAGGACGAAGTCGCGGGCGGCTTCGCTCCTCGAGGGGTGGGCGGGCTCCAGAACGCCACCGCTGGCGACGTGGGAGGTCCAACCGGCTCTCCGTGGTCAAACCGCGCTTTCATATCCCAGGCCGCGCGGGATCCACACCTCAATGCACGACCGGCCCCATTGCCGCGGCAACGCGCCACGCAGACGATCGACGCAGGGCTTCCTTGACAACATCGGGATCCGGCTCGAGGTCCTCGCTCAGGTCCACGCTGAACAGGCGACAGTGCAGAGCCTGAGCGCAAATACAGAGGTCGCGCACGAAGCGATCTGAATCCTTGACTCTTGCGTCGAGTCTGGCGATCACCTCCAGCTCGCATTCCCCCAGAGTCGAACCTCGACACGGTGACCCAGATCGGTCCCATAGATGCGCCAGCCGGCGAAGGACATGTTACTGCCCAGTCCTTCGACGAGCATCTCCAACACGTCGGCCTGCTCGGTGAGGGCTACCTTTGCGACGCCCGGCTCCGGGGTGAAGCAGAGATCGAAATGCCAACGCGACATCAGAACGCTCCGGAGTTTGGCGAGGCGCTTGGATGCGGCGACCAGCACTTCGTCAAGTGCACCTGGACTTGCAGGACAGCACATGGCTGGGGAATCGCATCACGAAGGTCTCTGTTCATAGCCAGCGGCTCCCAAGCACCGCGGCCCAGACCGAGGCGGCCAGCACCAGGGAGAGCAAGACTGCGGCGCTGCCGAAGTCTTTTGCCCGCTTGGACAGTTCATGGTGGTCGAAGGAGATCCGGTCGATCGCGGCTTCAAGCGCCGAGTTCAGCAGCTCCACGATGAGCACCAACCAGATCGACGACATCAGCAGCGCCCGCTCAACGCCGTTGCTCCCCAGCCAGATCGCAAGTGGCATCAGCACGATCGCAGCCGCCACCTCCTGTCTGAAGGCGGACTCGCCAGCAAACGCAGCTCGAAGGCCCTGCAGCGAGTACCCAAACGCATGTACGAGCCGATCGAGGCCCGTCCGACCCTTGTGGGGATTCACCGCTTGCCTTTCACGTGACCTTCGAGTTCCGCGAACGACGGACGCTCGGTCGAATAGAGCACCTTGCGCCCGAACTCGATGGCCACTTGCGGCGCGTAACCCTGCATGGAAGCCAGGAGCGTGGTCTTGATGCACTGAAGTTCCTTGCCGGCCTCGTCCACCTTGGATTCGAGCGCGCCGGCCAGCGGCTCAGCGAAAGCGTAGGCCAGCAAGATCCCGAGGAAAGTACCGACCAGCGCCGAGCCGATCATCCCGCCCAGCACCGCCGGCGGCTGACCGACCGAGCCCATGGTGTTCACCACGCCCAGCACAGCGGCGACGATGCCGAAGGCCGGCAGCCCGCCCGCCAGGCGCTGCACCGCGATCACGGCGAGAAAGGCCTCGTGATGATGCGTGTCGATCTCAGCGTCCATCAGGGACTCGATCTCGTGCGCGTTCAGGTTGCCCGAGACCATCATCCGAAGATAGTCGGTGATGAACTCCGTGACATGGTGGTCATTGCCCACCGTGGGGTATTTCTGGAACAGCGGCGAGCTTTGCGGATCCTCGACGTCCTTCTCGATGGACATCAGGCCTTCCTTGCGGGCCTTCTGCAGGATGTCGTACATGAGCGCCAGCAGCTCCATGTAGCGCGCCTTGGTGTACTTGCTTCCCTTGAAGCAGGCCGCGAGACCCTTCACCGTCGCCTTCATGACCTTGGGAGGATTGGTCGCCAACATGGCGCCGATCGCCGCACCGAAGATGGTGGTCATCTCGAAAGGCAAGGCTTTGAGCACGACACCGATATTCCCCCCGTGCGCGATGAACACGCCGAAGATGCAAGCCAAGGCGAGCACCCACCCGATGGCTATGAACATTGATCAATCTCCAAAAATTGATGTGCCGCGCGTCGACGTTTTCGCCGTGACGGCCGCGGCGCAGAGGCCGCGACCAAAAGGCGCGGCGAGTTGATGAGGTGTCACGCCGGCTTCGCGTGCGCGCGCCGCGTTGGGCAGCGTCCCGCGATTCATCCGGCCGGCCCTGCGCGGACCAGCAGGACATAACCATCGGCATCGAAGAGCACATGCAGCTGGGAGCGGCGGCCCTCGGACAGGGAGCGCCAGGACTTCTCGGTGGTCACCAGGAACTCGTGCTCGTGAAGCGGACCGAGCTTCGGATCCCGGCGAAGCCAAAGGTCAAGCTCTTCGTCCTTGACCACGTCGTGCGCCTTGCCGCCCGTGTAGAAACTGGCGGAGTACGGAAGTGCATTGAGGAACGTCACTTCCGAAGCCTTGTGGCCGCCAGACAGCAGCGGAAGCAGCACGCCGGATGCCGATCGGATGGCGCCCATCGACCCTTGGCTCGAAAGCAGCGCAGCGGCTGCGCCGGTCAGGATGACGAGTCCGGTCGCGACGAGCCCGTGAACGACGCGCTGCCTCGGATCTCGCGCAAGCCAGCGCCCGGCAAGGATCGCCAACGCAGGCGCGGCCGGAAGCACGTACGTCCAGAGGATGTTCCTCGAGGCCGAGAACAGCAGCGCTGGGGTCAGCGCCCATGCGACGAGTAGCGCCGTGTCCGGGGATCTCTCCGATCGCGTGTCGGCGGCGACCCGCCTCGCGGCCCGGCGCCTGCCGATCAGCAGCCAGGGCAGGAGCAGGCTCCACGGCAAGAATCCCACCGCCAGGTATGCCCAGACGATTCCCCTGGCCTGCTCGTGAGCGGTGCCATAGAGGTCGCCGGTCCATCCCGGCTGAGTGAACCGGCTCCAGTGCTCACCGACGAGGAAGTATTCCAAGAATCCGGGACTGCGAAGCTCCGCCAGCGCGTACCAAGGTCCCGCAATGCCCAAGACCAGGAGCCCACCCTTCATCCAGGGCAGCGACCTCACGTCTCTGAAGGCGCCGCGACAACTCAGGGCATGCACCCCAACTGGGAACAAGGACAAAACAAGCGCCACCGGACCCTTCGCCAGCAGCCCCAAGGCAAGCCCAACAAAGAAACCCAAGGCGCCGAGACGCACCCTGGTCAAGTTGGTCCCGGAAATGGCCCACCAGAAGCCGCCGATGCTGAGCGTTACAGCGACCGTCAGAGCCATGTCGGTCATCACCGCGCCGGCACTGACAAAGAACACCGCGCTTCCCCACAACACGGCGACGCCAAGAATGGCCTCGCGGGAACTGGAGTCGCGCAACCATCTCCAGACGATCAGCGTGACCATCATGGCGAGCACCAGCATGGGCAGGCGAGCACCCCACTCGTTGGCACCGAGCGCCAGTTGACCGAGTGCGGAGAACCAGGTCGACAACGGCGGCTTGCCCCAGAAGACGACATCCCCTGGCAGATGAAGATTGATCCAGTCGCCGCCCGACATCATGATTCGCGCTATCTCCGCGTACCGGGCCTCGGTGTTGTCCGAGAGCGGGTAGCTTCCCAGCGTCAGCAGGCGAAGGCCGATGCAGAGCACCAACAAGACGACCACCCAGAACGTGGTCGATATCGCTCTGGGAGGGGTGTGGGCAGCTTCGAGTACATCCAAGGCGGGGCTCACCACGGCCTGGCTCCTGCGACCCACAGGGGTGGGGATGAGACCGCAGGACGGAACTCCTCGATCAGGTACAGCGGCCTGGCTTTGGACTCGATGAAAAGGCGGCTCACGTATTCACCGAGGATTCCGATGGCCATCAGCTGAAGGCCGCCGAGGATCAGGATGCTGATGATCAGAGTCGGAAACCCATGTATCGGCTCGCCGAACAGCGCCGTCTTCGCAAGGAAGTACACCGCGTAGACGAAGGACGCTACCGCGCAGGTCAGGCCCACGTAGGTGGCCATCTTCAACGGTACCGTCGAGAATCCGACGATCCCCTCCACCGCGAAGCGCCAGAGCTTTCGAAACCCCCATTTGGTGTGGCCTTGGTTTCGCGCGTCCCGGTCATAGTCGATCGTGACGACCTTGAATCCGACCCATGCGAACAAGCCCTTCATGAAGCGGTTTCGCTCCGGGAGCCGATTGATGGCGTCCACGACGCGTCGGCTGAGCAGACGAAAGTCCCCCACGTCGGGCGGCATGGCGGTGTCCGACAGCATGTTGAAGACGCGGTAGAAGGCGTACGCCGAAAACGTCTTGAGCCAGCTTTCTCCTGCGCGCGATCTCCGTCTCATGGTGACGACGTCGGCGCCTTCCTCCCAAGTGCGAATCATCTCGGGGATCAACGCAGGCGGATCTTGGAGGTCGGCATCGATCAGGATCACCGCTTCGCCGCGGGCCAGGTGAAGCCCGGCGGTCATCGCCGCCTCCTTGCCGAAATTTCGGCTGAAGGAGGCGACACCCACGCGGGGGTCTAGCGCACGAAGCGCATTCAATGCGTCACGCGTCCCGTCGGTACTGCCGTCGTCGATGTACAAGATCTCCACGCGGCGATCCAGAGACAGCAGCGCGGAGCTCAGTCGCTCGTGGAACGTCCTCAGGCTGGCCGCTTCATTGAAGACAGGCACAACCACAGAAATTGCACCAGCCATCTGACGCATCGGCGCAGCAGGAACAAGTTGGAGGGGCGCCGGCGACCAGGCAGCGTTGAACATCTCAGCCAAGCTCCTCTTCCTCGTGCCCCATGGCAGCATCCAGCAGCAACTTCACTTGGCGCGCCCATCGAGGTCCACCGCGCATGGCATCCAGAGCGTCAGAGCTCGCCTTCGCGAAGTAGAGAGACTCGGACAGCCCGTGGTTGTCCAACGCTTGCTTCAATCGGGCCGCGCGATGCCGTAGCTCCACATCACGGGGTCCTGAGCCCTGAACGCCGCAATCAGCCAGGCAGCCGGCGCTGCGCTTCAGTGTCTGCAGAGTCGATGAGGAGAGCGCGGGGATAGCCCGCGGCGAAGACAGTCGCGCATGCTGGATGAACGGGTTCTTCCCCACCACCAAGCCCCAGGGCCGAAGTCCTTCGACGATGTCCACCGTCATGGCCTCCAGCTTGGTCAGCCCAAAGTCCCTTGCCACCCTCAACCGCGCGGCCAAGGCGCCGTTGGTCTTGGCCACTTCGAAGATGCCGCGCGCCGCGTCCGCCTCGCACCCTTGAACAGGGAGGATGAAAGTGCGGATCAGCGCCTGGGCTTGGAAGTCTTGAGACTGCGAGGCCAGGTACAACCAGTGCATCCCCTGTTCCGCATCGCGTAGCGATGCTGCGGCGCGCAGGATGGTCGCGCCCAGCCGGCGCTGCGCGGAAACGTCCCCGCTCGCAGCAGCCTTCTCCAAGAAGAATCGCGCCATCGGAGGATTTGCCACGGAGCTATGGTTGTTGGCATGCAGCTCATAGAGGCGGGTCCACGCTTCGCCGTAACCTGCATCGGCTGCCCGCATGAGCAGTGCAGAAGCCTTGCGTCTGTTCGGCGCCTGCACCAGCATGTCCCAGCCAATCGATCCGACGTTGTTGCCGCTCAGCGCTTGGCCCAGCAGCAACGCCGCAGCGCAGTTTCCTCGATCCACGCAGTCATCCAGCAATACCTCGATGGCCTTGGTATCGACCGTGATTCGCACATCGGGGATCGACTTGGCGAAGCTGATCGCGGCGTACACCTGATCGGCCAGAGTGGAGTTGGACAACTGCCCAAGGACCAGGCTCACTGCGAGGGCTCGCAGCAGAAGGCGTGGCTCTCTCCTCATGAGGGCCCGCTCCATCGCCAGCGCGATCAGTTCCGGCCACCCAATCTTTGGCACGCCCAGCAGGGCCTTCACGCGCAGCACCGCGGCGTCGTCTGAGTCAACCGCGGAGGCGGGTAGCGTCAGCGCCTCCTTTGCGCCGTCTTGACCAGACCTCTCGGCAAGCCGAAGCCAGCCTACCGCCTCGCTTTGATCCACCTGCGTGAGCAGATTCCAGATCGCGACCCGGAGCTGCGCTTCTCCGCTGCCAAAGCGAGCAGCCCGCTCAAGCGTGGAGACACGTCCGTGTACGGCGATCTCATGCAGGTCGAGCGCCTCAACGATCAGCCGCTGAGCTTCGTCCTCCCTGAGGGTCTCGACCTGACTCAAGTACTCGAGTCCGAGCGGCACGTGCCGCGGGAATCCCTTCATCCCTTCGAGGTACAAGCGCCCGGCCTCGAAGCAGGCCGCAGCGTCTCCCCGCCTTGCCCTGGAAATCAGTTGAATGTCTTGTCTTCTCATCGAGCGCCTTTCTTCGTACTGGCGCCTTTGCTGAGCATCTTCGGGACACTCGCGTCGCCGGTACATCGCGAGCAGACGAGAGACTAGAGACCAGGCATTGACCAACAACTGACGGCCTGATTACCGGTTCGTCAGCTTCAACGTCGATGGCGTCGGTCAGTCTGCGACGTGTCGAACATGTGACCTCGCATCAGAAATTTCCTGCTGCTTCGGCTGTGTCCTGAGCGACACGTCTCACGACCGTTTGGACCACCGTGCGCGAGTACGCCCCCGCTCAATCGGTAGAACTCGTGGATTTCCCTTGCTCTTCTCCCTAGCCTGCGTCGTGCTTGAGGCGAATCGCGTCTCTATGCATCGACCATCGAATAGGAGAAGTTCATGAATAAGCCAGTCCTCTTGGCATTGGCATGCAGCGCGCTTGCCGGCTCGGCCTTCGCGCAAACCTCGTCCGTCACGCTGTTCGGCGTCGCTGACGTTGCCGTGCGCCAGGTGAAGAACGGCAACGCGGGTACGGTCAAGGGCGTGACGTCCGGTGGGAACACAACCAGCCGGCTGGGCGTTCGTGGCGTTGAAGAACTGGGCGGCGGCCTGTCGGCTGGCTTCCACCTGGAGTCGGGCATCGATCTGGACACCGGCACCTCCAACGCCAGCAAGTACTGGAACCGCCGCTCGACGATCAGCCTGATGGGTGATTTCGGTGAGGTTCGCCTAGGCCGGGACACCACCCCGACCTACAACAACACGCTCAACGATGAATTTGGCATCGTGGGTGTTGGATCTCGCGGCATCTTTGTTTATGGCAGCGGCGCGAACCTGGGCAGTGGTGCAACCACGATCCAGCGTACGGACAACGGCGTGAGCTACTTCCTGCCGAAGAACTTGGGTGGCGTCTACGGTCAGTTCCATGTCGCCGCAGGCGAAGGCACCGTGGGCAACAAGTACTACGGCGGCCGGATCGGCTACGAAGACAAGAGCTTCCTGGTCGGCGGTGCCTACGGCACGACGGATGTCGGCGCCAACCTGTCCAAGTTCAAGAACTACAACCTGCTGTTCAACTACAAGTCGCCGTGGGGCGTGTTGCACACCCTGGTTGACGTGAAGAAGTGGGGCGAACGCAAGTCGACCGAAATCTCGGTGGGCGCGACCATCCCCGTGACCGTCGGTCAGATCCGCGTGGGCTACACCAACGCCAACCGCTCCGGCGGCGCGGTTGGTTCCGGCTTCGCCGATGGCGACGACAGCACCCGCCTGGCGCTGGGCTACGTCTACGACTTCTCGAAGCGCACGGCGCTCTACGGCACCGTGGCTCGCGTGACCAACAAGGGCGCCGCTCGCAGCTCCGTGCTGTACACGACGCCGGCGGGCATGCTGGGCGGCCAGAACTCCTCCGGCGCGGAAGTGGGGGTGCGCCACAGCTTCTAAGGCTAGGCTTTCTGCAAGGTAAAGGCGAAGGGGATGCGCATCGCGCATCCCCTTTTCTATTGGCCTACCATTTGGCTTTCGGAAGCAAACACCGAGCGGAGGGCTGATGGACGAGGACTGGGTTTCGAACCTCGAAGTCGACTGCAACGAGTCCGGGCGTTTCGTGGCCGTGCTGGTGCTCACCCCGCCGCCCGAACTAGGGCCGCCTATTCGCGTCCCGATTGAGGGGGAATACGACCGCCCGGAGCTTGCCGAAGGTGCGGCGCTAGACGCCCTCGCCGCGATGACTCGAGGCGATTGAACCGGCCGTGACGAACCTACAGGTCAGTCGCGAACTGATCAGTGATCAGCCACGCCTCGTAAGCGACGCAGCGTTTGGCAGCGCAGCTGCCTGTTTGAACTCCGTGGCCTCATCATCCAGCGACGCCATCGCCAGGGTGTACAGAATCGTGTTGCGAGCGAACTCAGCCTGCTCGCGCTCGACCTCTACGGTGTTGCCATCGATGCTGTCTTGCAACGGCTGTCTGTAGCCTGCAAACGCTAGCGTGCTCGTGGGTATGAGCGGCACTTCCCGAGCCACCCCAGTTTCCTTGCCATCCTGGTCGGTCAGTTCCTCGGCCTGGCTTGAGGCCCTCAGGACGTCTGCAAACGAGATGTCACGCGTCTTATAGTTGGGCGTGTCAGCGTTGGCGATGTTGCTCGCCAGCATGGCTTGGCGCTTACCGCGAAATACCAGCGCCTGCGCCCGCCACTCATCTGAATCCTGCGCCAGCTTCGCCGTGGCGGCGCCGAACCTCGTGTCTTTGATCCCATCCATGGCATCCCCCAAAAAAGGCGAAGCCGCTGGTGCGGCTTCGTGGGTTTCAGGCTCGTTCGCCTTCGTTCTTGTCGACGTAGACCTTGAACGGCTTGCTCGAGAATCCCGCCGGAGCGATCTTGGACAGGTCTACCGCGCGGTGCCCGACGACGTCGAACTTCCAGGCGAAGGTCTTTCCGCCTTGGCGGAACTGCACGGTCTGGCCGCATTCGATGTTGATGGCCTTGCGCGAATCGAGGTCGACGACGAAATCGGTCTTCTGACCTGCGAACGGCACGCCGTAGATGGAATTTCCGTTCATCAGACGCTCGGTCGTCTGTGCTGCGACCGGCGCGTTCAGGCCGGCGAACAGGCTGGCAGCGACAGCGATCATGGCAACGGTTCGGTTCATACAGATCTCCTTGTTCCGGTGGAGCCGTGCTCAACAAGAGCACCTACCGCATCCACCATGAACAGCACTTTAGAAATCTGTCGCTTTCAACGGACCTGTCGTAGTGATGACAAGTTTGTTAGCTCGCGCCCGCGGTGCGCCGCCGTTCTCCGTCCTTGGGACCAGACGCTGCGAGATGAGCAAGGCGGACATCCAGCGGAGAATGGAGCGACGGAGGTGCCAAGGTGAGCAGCAACATTGCATCGGGATACACGCCCGAACAGGACGACGTGCTGAAGACGCTGGGTTTGGCGGTGGTGGCGGGACAGGGCGTGGAACGCCTGATGAGCACCTGCCTGACGTTCGTTCTCCGGGACGAGCCGCTCGTGTCGCCAGAGCAGCTTGATGGAATTCTGCGACGCCACAGCAAGGCGACCCTCGGCCAGCTACTGCGGATCTTGCGAGAGCGGGTGGACCTGCACCCGACGTTCGACGAGCGCTTCGAGCGCTTTCTGGAGAGTCGCAACATCATTGCGCACCGCTTGTTCGACGTGCCGGGCGGCCTGGACCTTCATACGGACGCAGGCAGGCAGAACCTCAAGATGTTCCTGCTGCGCTTCATGGATGATGGCCAAACCCTCTCGATGATCTTCCTTGGCTTGATCCGAATCTGGTCTCAACAGGTCGGCATCGATCTGCCAAGCGTAGATGACCATGCTACGCAGGCCATGCTGGATCACGTCGATGAGAACGTGATCCCCAACCTGAGCATCCTCTTGAAGGAGAAGATGCCTTCGGCAGGCAACGACTAGACTGGGTCTCGCATGAGCTTGGCGCCGTCGCTGCATAGCGCCGTGGCTATGTCTGCGCGCAGCTGATTGCCGAGATCCGAGAGCAGCCTCGTGGCGAGCTGAGCGCTCAACGACAAGCGCGATTTGGAGGCGAGCTGGACAAAGGGGCGAACAGACCTGGCCAGTTCGTCGGACGCATCAAGCACCTCTGAAAATGGGCGATCCAGAAGAATCGTCAGCATCAGCACTGAGCTCAACCTCTTCATCGCCTCCGCTTGCCGCTTCAACGTGGCGACTTTGCTGTGCACCAACATCGAAGGAAGCGTGAGGATCAGCTTGTCCAGGTCCCGCAGCTCCCTGGTGACTCGAATGGCCGCCTGCTCAGACATGCGCAGTCCCGTGTCGATCGAACTCCTCTCGTCTTCAGTCTTCAGCATCGCGCGGTCTCCCGCGCACGCACCTTCGGCAGGCATGACAGGGGCACGCGAACCAGTAGGCCAGCGCTCTGGCCTCGCCGTGGGAGGCTGACCTCATCAAGGACGAGAGTATTTCGTTGAATCAAGTGGGTACCGCGCTAGAGGAGATCGTGAAGCCAATGCGTGTCTCGCCGCGCTCGGACGTTGCAATCGCCTTGCCTCCATGCATGCGCGCAATTGCCGCGACGATGGAGAGGCCAAGGCCATGGTTCTTGCTGGCGCCGGTGCGGGAAGGGTCGACGCGGTAGAAACGGTCGAAGAGCCTTGGCAGGTGTTCCGCGGGGATCTCCGGACCCTCGTTGATCACGCCGATATAAATCTCTTTGCCGCGTGGCTCGATCTCGACCACCACCTCCGTCCCGCGGGTCGCATAGCGGCGAGCGTTACCCACCAGATTGGCGATCGCGCGCTGCAACAAGCCAGTGTCCACGCTGGCTCGGGCACGCCCGCGCACGACGCCGCGAACGCCCGCTTCCTGCAGTGATCCCTCGTGATAGTCCAGCACCTCGGCGCAGAGTTCCGCCAACTCCGTGACCTCGTCGCGGCTGGCCTGAGCGCCCCGCTGGGCATTCGCAAGAAAGAGCATGTCCGCCACGATCCTGGCGATGCGACGAAGCTCCTCGAGGTTTGACTGAAGCGTCTCCTTGAGCTCGTCGGGCGAGCGGGGACGCCGGAGCGCGAAGTCGCAGCTGTTGATGAGGATCGAGAGCGGATTGTTCAGCTCGTGTGCGACATCAGCGTTGAACGACTCCATCTGCCTGTAGGCGATGGCGAGGCGATCGAGCAGGTCGTTCGTTTGAGCGATGAGCGGCTGCAACTCTTCCACCTGGTCACGGCCGTCGAGTCGCAGCTCCAGACGGTCGGCGCGGACAGCTGCGGTCTGCCTGACAAGCGCACGAAGGGGCGCGAGCTCTCGCCTGACCCCAAATGCCGCAGCTGCAGACAGCACCAAGGAGCCCCCAACGGCCGCAAAACCGAGCGTCCACGCGAGCCGCAGGAGCAGCTCCTTGTCCTTACTCTGGTCGAAGGCAAGCGAGGCGGTCCCCGCCCCGCCGAGATCGGGAGGCAGCGGCACTGGAAATCGCTCGACCTTGACGTCGGCGCTAGCAGCGCGCTGCGGCGGCAAAAAGATGTGGCCCGAGTTGTCCGCCACGCTGAGCGTGAGCTCGTCGTGCCCAGCGAGAAAGTCGTTCAGCAGATGCCGGACGCTGTCCAGATCGTGCGCGCCGCGCCCTTCCTTGAGCAGATGTTCAACGGCCTCGCGCTTCATGCTCAAGGTCTGGTTCTGACGTTGATCGAGCGTCAGGAAGATCACCACGTACACCGCCACGCACACGACGCCGAGCCCCGCCATGGACTGCAGAGCGAGTCGACGAAGGAGACGGGCCCGAAGGCTTCCCGTATGCATGGCGACGCTCATGCGGGTCGGTCTTCGATGACGTATCCCATCCCGCGCACGGTATGGATCAGGGCCCGATCAAACGGCTGATCAATCTTCACGCGCAGACGGCGTATGGCCACCTCCACCACGTTGGTGTCACTGTCGAAATTCATGTCCCAGACCTGTTCAGCGATCTCTGTCCTGGAGAGCACCTCGCCTTTGCGTCGCATCAGCAGCGCGAGGAGACCGAACTCCTTGGTGGTGAGATCAATCCGCTGACCAGCGCGGCTGACCTTGCGACGGATGGGATCCACCTCCAGATCAGCTACGCGGTACACGGACTCCTCGGTCACCTGTCGACCTCCCGTGCGCCGGCGCAGGAGAACCTGAACCCGGGCCACGAGTTCGGAGAATGCGTAGGGCTTGGTGAGGTAGTCGTCAGCGCCGCTTTGCAGGCCCTTGACGCGATCTTCGACGCGCGAGCGGGCCGTGACCATCAGGATGGGCACATCGCTGCTCTGACGGATCGCGCTCAGCATGGCGAGCCCATCGATGCCCGGCAACTGCCCGTCAAGGATGAGCAAGTCGTAGCTGTTGACCGAGGCCATGTGCAGCCCGTCAACGCCGTTGTGGGCGACCTCCACGGAATAGCCTTCCTCGGTGAGCCCCTTGCGGAGGTACTCAGCGGCCTTTTCCTCGTCCTCGACGATCAGTAGTTTCATGAGCGGATCTCGTTGTTGTTCGTCGATCTCATGCGGCCGACGCCTTCTGGTCGCCGTAGGCGAGCAAGCGAAGCGCGTTGATGACCACGATGAGGGTAGACCCCTCGTGGAACAGGACCGCGGTGCCAATATTCAAGCCGAAGAGCGTGGCCGGAATCAAGACCGCCACAACGCCCAGGGATACCCACAGGTTTTGCCGGATGACGCCGCTCGCCCTGCGCGACAGGCCGACCACGAACGGCAGCTTGGAGAGATCGTCCGCCATCAACGCCACGTCAGCAGTCTCCAGCGCCACGTCCGACCCGGCCGCGCCCATGGCAATCCCGACGGTCGCACTGGCCATGGCCGGAGCATCGTTGACGCCATCGCCCACCATCGCCACCTTGCCCTCGTTGGCGCTGAGCTGCTTGATGAAGCCGACCTTGTCATCTGGCATCAGCTCGCCTTTGGCCTCGCTCAGGCCAACGGACTTCGCCACCGCGTCGGCCACCCGCTGGTTGTCTCCCGAGATCATGATCAGGTCCTTGACGCCAAGCTTCTGAAGCTTGCTCATGACGTCCGCGGCGGCCGGGCGAGGCGTGTCCATGACGCCAATGACGCCCAGGAAGCGCTGGCCTCGCTTGACGATCATGGTCGTGCGGCCCTTCTCGATCAGCTGCTGATCGATGCTGGAGACCTCCGGCGGAAGACCACCCACATCTTCCACAAAGAGCTTGGCCTTGCCGATCCACACGTCGTCGGCGCCAATGCGTCCCGTGACGCCCTTGCCGGTGACGCTGTGAACATCTTCGGCACTCAGGGCCTGAGCAGTTCCCTGCATCCGTTGCTTCGCGCCAGACACGATGGCGGCTGCCAGCGGGTGATCGCTGTGGCTCTCGATGGCCAGTGCCACGGCCAGCAGTTCATCCTGCTCCACGCCAGGCGCAGCCTGAACATCCACAAGCTTGGGTTTGCCTTCCGTGAGCGTGCCTGTCTTGTCGAACGCGATCGCGGTCAAGACCCCCAAGTTTTCCAGCGGCGCGCCGCCCTTGATGAGAACCCCGCCACGCGCCGCCCGAGCAACGCCGCTCAGGACGGCGCTCGGGACCGAGATGGCAAGCGCGCATGGGCTAGCAGCCACCAACACTGCCATGGCACGGTAGAACGTCGCACTGAAGGGCTCGTCGATGATGAAGCCTGCGAACAAGAGCGCGCCGACGAAGCCCAGCACGGTCGGCACGAAGATGCGTTCGAACTTCGCCGTGAAAGACTGGGTGGGGGACTGCTGCTGCTGCGCCTCGGTCACCATCTTCACGACGCGTGCCATGGTGGACTCGGTGGATCGCTTGGCGACCATCACCTCCAGTGATCCGGAGCCGTTGATCGTGCCCGCAAACACGCGACTCGTTGCCGCGACGCGGTCGAAAGCGGCAAGCGCCTGCTGCGCGTCCTCCACGGGCTGCTTGTCCACGGGAATACTCTCCCCGGTGACAGGCGCCTGGTTCACGCTGGACTTGCCCGTGATCACAAAGCCGTCGGCCGGCATGCGCTCGTTGGGCTTGATCACCACGATGTCACCGGGCTCCAGTTCAGCGATTGGCACCTCTTGCGTGGTGCCGTCACGCTTGCGAAGCGCGGTTTCTGGCGCCAGCTTGGACAACGCCTCGATCGCACGTCGTGCGCGGCCCATCGCGTAATGCTCGAGCGAATGCCCCAGACTGAAGAGGAACAACAGCAAGGCGCCTTCAGCCCACTCGCCGAGCGCGGCCGCGCCGGCTGCGGCAACGAGCATCAGCGTGTCGATCTCGAAGCGCCGCTTACGAATATTCTCCACCGCCTCGCGCAGCGTGAAGAAGCCGCCGAAGACGTAGGCCGCCACGTACAGGCTCGTCTCCAGCGTGGACGAGAGCACTTGATATTTGCCGAGCAGCCACCCCGCCAACAACAGCGCACCGCACAGCAGCGAGAAGATCAGCTCCGTGTTGCTGCCGAAGATGCCGCCCTCATGGCCATGATCGTGATCGCCATGGTCTTCGGCGGCCTCGCTTCCGTGGTCATGCTTCTCGCCCTTCACATGCCTGTGATCCGGCGACGGAGGAGTCGACGCGCTAGGCGAGTTGGCCTCCAGCGACTGGGACTTGGCCTGTTCAGAATCTTTTCGTTCAGCCATCTGGTTCTCCGGCTTTGAGTGCATGAGGGGCGTCAGCGAACTACCGTCGCTTCTTCCTGGACCGCTTCGCAAGCCGCTCGGCCCTTCTCGCAGCACGACGATCCTTCAGCGACATGTAGTCCCGGATCGAGGTGTAGGTCAGGTACACGAGCGCGATTCCCCAGCCAACGATGGCCAGGTACTTGAACATCACATGAAGGGTTTCGTGAGAGCCCGTGCTCATCTGAGACTTTCGCTCGCGAACGCTGACGCTCGGGTTCATACCGATGACCCAAGCGAAGCATCCGCATTCCTTGAATTACTTGGAGGCTTTCAGAGCCTTCTCCGCAAGCCCGGTGCGCGGCTCGACCCAATGGCTCTGATCGAGCGCGTCGCTGCAGGCCTCGGTCTCCATCTGCAAGGTGACGTGAGCAATCTCGTACTGCTCCTTGAGCATCTGGCGGAGTTGGGTCAGCAGGGGACCCACGGAGACCGAGTCGTCGTGCACGACGTGCGCGCTCAGACTCGTCTTGCCGCTGGACAGCGCCCAGATGTGCAGGTCATGGATCCCCGTGACGCCGGACGTTGCGGTCATCGCCGACTCGATCGCCGTCACGTCTACCCCCTCGGGCACGCCCTCAAGGAGGATGTTCAGGCTCTCGCGCAGGAGCACCCACGTCCGAGGCAGAACCCAAAGACCGATGCCCACGGCGACCAGACTGTCGACCCACGCCCAGCCGGTGAAACGAATGACGATGGCCGCGACGATGACGCCGACCGATCCCAGCAGGTCGCTCCAGACCTCCAGATAGGCGCCCTTGACGTTGAGACTCGCATCCTTGCCGCCCATGAGCATGCGCATGCTCACGAGGTTGACGATCAAACCGAGCGAGGCGATCACCAGCATTCCGACCGACTGAACCTCGGCCGGCGAGTTGAGCCGCTGCCAGGCCTCATAGAGGATGTAGATCGCCACCCCGAAGAGCAGCAGGGCGTTGAACGCCGCAGCCAGGATCTCGAAGCGGTGATAGCCGAAGCTGCGCTTCTTGTCTGCCGGCCGTCTGGCGATGCGTATGGCTGCCAGCGCGATTGCGAGGGCAGCCGCGTCAGTAAACATGTGGGCAGCGTCCGAGATGAGCGCCAAGCTCTTCGTCGCGATACCACCGATGACCTCGGCGATCAGAAAGCCGAAGGTCAGCGTGAAGGCGATCCAGAGCGAGCGCTCATTGCCTCCTGCCGCGGCAGAGTGGTCGTGGTCCTTGGACATGGGTCATCTCCTTGTTCGTTTGATTCCCATCCTCGGCAACAGCGATACCCAGCGGCCCCGCGCCGCGGCATTTCAGCCTCGCGCGGGACCGCTGGCGCTCAGAGGGCGCTCAATGGGCGCTTCCGTGCTCGGCGGCCGGGGATTGGCTCTCCAGTTGCTCCTCTTCCTCATCGCGCCGGTGTGCCAGGCGGTAGAGGATGGGGAGAACCAGCAGCGTCAATGCCGTCGAAGACAAGATGCCGCCGATCACCACGGTGGCGAGCGGACGTTGGACCTCGGCGCCGGTGCCGGTGGCAAGCGCCATCGGAACGAAGCCAAGCGAGGCCACGAGCGCTGTCATCAGCACCGGACGCAGACGTGTCAGCGCGCCTTCGTGGATCGCCTCGTCCAGTCCCTTGCCTGACTCGCGCAGGTTGCGGATGAACGAGATCATCACGAGCCCGTTGAGCACCGCCACCCCAGAAAGCGCGATGAATCCGACTGCTGCCGAGATCGAGAGCGGGATGTCTCGCAACCACAAGGCCACGATGCCGCCAGTCAAGGCGAACGGGATCCCGGTGAAGACGATGAAGCCATCCTTCATGTTCCCGAACATGGCAAACAGCAGCACGAACACCAGCAGCAATGAGACCGGAACCACGATCTGAAGACGCTGGGTCGCCGACTGCAGGTTCTCGAACTGGCCGCCCCAGACCATCCAGTAGCCGGTCGGGACCTGGACCTGCGCGCCAATCAACTGCTGGGCCTCAGCGACGAAGCTGCCCAGGTCGCGACCACGCACGTTCGAGCTCACCACGATGCGACGCTTGCCGTTCTCGCGGCTGACCTGGTTCGGACCAGGCGCCGTCGTGAAGTCAGCGACCTCACTGAGCGGGATGAAGCGGCGTGCGCCGTCAGCACCAACTGGCATCGGGATAGGCAGCCGCTTGATGGCCTCCACGTCGGCGCGAAGCACTTCGGGCAGTCGCACCAGGATGCCGAAGCGGCGGTCGCCTTCGAACATGATCCCCGCGTCGCGTCCGCCGACAGCGGTCGCGAGCGTGTCTTGCACATCCTGGACGTTGAGTCCGTAGCGCGCCGTGCGTTCCCGGTCGACGGTCACGCTCAACATCGGAAGCCCGGTGGTCTGCTCCACATTCACTTCGGAGGACCCCTGGATGCCTTGCAACAGCCCCTGGATCTTCTGAGCGGTCGCGTTCAGGACCTCCATGTCGTCGCCGAAGATCTTCACCGCGACGTCGGAGCGCACGCCCGAGATCAGTTCGTTGAAGCGCAGCTGGATCGGTTGCGAGAACTCATAGTTCTGTCCCGGCAGCTTGGCCGCCTCGGCCTGCACGGCCGCCAACAGGTCGTCACGCGTGCGCTTGGGGTCAGGCCACTCGTCCTGCGGCTTGAGCATCACGTAGCCGTCCGAAATGTTCGGCGGCATCGGGTCCGACGCGATTTCCGCAGTACCGGTTCGAGCGAAGACGCGGTCGATCTCAGGGAACTTCGCCTTCAGCGTCGACTCCAGCTGCTGCTGCATCGTCAACGACTGCGTGAGGCTCGTGCCCGGAATACGCAGCGCCTGGATCGCGAAGTCGCCCTCGTTCAAGCTGGGGATGAACTCGCTGCCCATCCGCGCGGCGATCAAGCCCGTCAGCACGATCATCACTGCGGCGAAGGTCAACACGACTGCCTTGGCACCCATCACGTACTTGAGCAGCGGCTCATACACGCGACGCGCCCAGCTCATCAGCCAGTTTTCTTTCTCAGCAACCTTCTTGCCGATGAACAGCGCGACAGCTGCGGGAACGAACGTGATCGACAGGATCATGGCGCCGACCAGGGCGATCACGACCGTGAAGGCCATCGGGTGGAACATCTTCCCTTCGACACCGGCCAGAGCAAAGATCGGCAGGTAGACGATCATGATGATCAGTTGTCCGAACAGCAGCGGACGACGAGCTTCCTGGGACGCGAGGAACACCTCGTGGAATCGCTCCGAGCGCGTCAGCAGTCGTCCCTTGTGCTCCTGCGCATGTGCCAGGCGTCGCACGCAGTTCTCGACGATCACCACCGCGCCGTCGATGATGATGCCGAAGTCCAGGGCCCCCAAACTCATCAGGTTGGCGCTGACCTTCTGATTCACCATGCCGGTGAAGGTGAACAGCATCGACAGCGGAATCACCATGGCCGTCAGGATGGCCGCACGGATGTTGCCCAGGAACAAGAACAGGATGGCGATGACGAGCACAGCGCCTTCGATCAAGTTCTTCTTGACGGTGGCGATAGCCTTGTCGACCAGCTTGGTTCGGTCGTAGACCGTGACCGCGTGGACACCCTTGGGCATGTTCGCGTTGATCTCGGCCATCTTCTTGGCAACCGCTTGCGAGACCGTCCGGCTGTTCTCACCGATCAGCATGAAGACGGTACCGAGCACGACCTCGCGGCCGTTGTCGGTCGCAGCGCCGGTCCGCAGCTCTCGGCCGATTTCCACCGTCGCGACATCACGCACGCGCACCGGGACGCCGCCGGCGTTGAGCAGGACGATGTTGCCGATGTCGGTCATCGAGCGCACCTGGCCCGGGGCTCGGATCAGGTACTGTTCACCGCGGCGCTCGATGTAGCCCGCGCCGACGTTCGCGTTGTTGCGATCGAGCGCAGTCACCACGTCGCTGAGCGTCAGGCCGTACGAGGACAGCTTGGACGGATCGGGGGCGACGTGGTACTCCTTGGCGAAGCCGCCGATGGAGTTGATCTCAGTCACGCCCGTCACGTTCTTCAACTGCGGCTTAATGACCCAGTCCTGGATCTCGCGCAGATCTGCCGGCGTATACAGCTCACCGTTGGGCTTCTTTGCGCCCGGCTCGCTTTCGACAGTCCAAAGGAAAATCTCACCCAACCCAGTCGAGATCGGCCCGATGTTGGGCGTCACGCCCTCGGGCAGCTGAGACCGCGCGGATTGGATGCGTTCATTGACGAGCTGGCGGGCGAAGTAGATGTCCGTGCCGTCGTTGAAGATGACCGTTACTTGGGACAGACCGTATCGCGACAGCGAGCGGGTCTGCTGCAGGCCAGGCAGGCCGGCCATCACGGTCTCGATCGGATAGGTGACGCGCTGCTCGGTCTCCAGCGGCGAGTAGCCGGGTGCACCGGTGTTGATTTGCACCTGCACGTTGGTGATGTCCGGCACGGCGTCGATGGGCAGCTTCTGATAGCTGAACACCCCGAGTGCGGCCATCCCGAAGACGGCAAGCATGACAAGCCATCGATGCTCGATGGCGAAGCGGATGATGCGTTCAAACATGTTGCGTCATCTCTTTAGTGGGCGTGGGAAGCCGTGGACTTGCCGGCTTCGGCCTTGGCAACGAAGCTGCCGACGGCGATGTAGGGCACACCGGCCTTCAGGCCCTCGACGATCTCGACCCGCTTGCCGTCCGTGCGGCCCACCTTGACGGGCTGGGCGACAAAGCCCGAACCAGTCTTCACAAACACGACGGGCTTCTCTTCCATCGTCTGAACGGCTTCGGAGGTCACGGTCACCGGCGCGTCGAAGGTTTCGCTCTTCATCTCGACGTTGACGAACAGGCCCGGCCGCCATGCGGTCTTGGGGTTCTCCAGCGTCACGCGGGCTTGGGCCGTGCGGGTGGACTCGCCGATGAGCGAGCCGACGTAGGCGACCTTGCCGACCGCGGACTGCTCGAACGCCGCCGCGCGCACGACCACGTTGTCGCCTACGCGCACCAGCGGCAGGTCCTTGGCGGGCACGTTGATCTGGGCCCACACAGTGCGCAGATCGGCGACCGTGAAGACATTGGCGTCCTCGCGCAACTGCTCGCCCAGCGCGATGTGCTTCTCGACGATCGTGCCGTCGAAGGGAGCACGCAGTTCATAGCGGTTGAGGGCACCGCTATCCAGCGTGGCGCCGACGGCCTGGAGCTTCTGCCGGGCGTTCGACACCGCGATCTCCGCCTCGCGCATGGCTTGCTCGGCAATCTGCACATCCTGCTGAGGCGAGATCTTCGCTTCGTACAGGCTCTTCTCGCGTTCGTACGTGATCTTGGCCAGTTGCAGGCGCTTCTGTGCACCTTGCAAGTCGGCGCGTTGGTCAGATATCGACGTGCTGTTCACAATGGCCAGAACCTGACCCTTGCGAACCGTCTGTCCCAGCGCCACCGGCACAGATTCGACAACGCCGGCCACGCGTGGGACCACGTGCGCGGTGGTGTCCTCGTTGAACTTGACCTCGCCCGGCAGCTGGTAGCTGGCCGCCAGCGAAGCGGCCTTGGTGGCTTCGACCACGATGCCCGAAGACTTCTGCTGCTCGGCGGACAACGCGATCACCCCTTCGCTGGGGGAGAACGAGAACGACTGGGTCTGGCCGCCGACCACAACTTGGATGACGCCGTCGAAGACATGCGGCTCTTCAACAGGTTGGGCGCTGACAAGCGCGTCCTTCTGAGCCGCGAACGTCAGCTTCTGCTCCTCGCCGCCAGGGCGCTTGATCTGTGCGGTCACCTGCAGCTGAGCTGGCGCGACATCCTTGCCTGCCTGTGACACCCAGATCTTCAAGCGCGGCGTGCCTTGATCCTCGGACAGCAGCGCCTCGACGGTCACGTTGCCCTTGGAGATGAGCTCTCCACCGCGGCTGCCCTTCTTGGCTTCTTCGTGGTGTTCGCCGTCCCCATGCCCCTTGGCGTCGTCGTGGCCCTTTTCGCTACCGGCCTTGGCTTCCCCGTGATGTTCGCCGTCGCCATGGCCCTTTGCTTCTTCGTGTGCGTGCGACTCTTCGCCGCCGGACTTCCCGCCCGTGGTCATCAGCCCGACGGCGGCCGCGGCGCCAAGCGCCAGCACCACGGCAATGGCGATCGCCTGCTTCTTACCGGCGCCGCTGCGCAGGCGTTCCTTGAGTTCGTTCTTGGAGGTCATTTGGAAACTCGTTGATGGATCGTTGTTCAGGGACGAGCGTCGGCGCTACCGAGCCGGCGATCGATCTCCGCGGAGAGGCGGTGGGCTTGAGAGAGCGCGGTGAAATACTGCCCGCGCGCCTGCAAGAAGGTGCGCTGCGCATCCAGCACATCCAGGAAGCCGAACTTGCCCAGCTCGAAGCCGCGGCGCGCAGCCTCGTAGGCGGTCTGGGCACCGGGGAGCACATCGCGACGCAATGCCTCGATCTCGTCGGTGCGCGCGTCGAGCTGGTCAACGGCCTGCAGCACCTCGGAGCGCAGACGCTGCTCTTCCGCTTGGGCCATCGCCTGCGCCGCGTCGCGCTTGCGCAGCGCCTGGAACTGAGCGCCCTGGTTGCGGTCGAACAGCGGAATGGGAATCGAGACGCTGATCAGCGGCTGGGTGCGGCCGATGTCGGGAGCGCGTTGCGCGCCGAGCCCCACCGTCACGTCGGGGACGCCGCGAGCTCGTTCCAGATTGAAGGCGGCTTCCGCGCGCTGAACCTCCATCTGGGCCCGACGCAGGATCGGGGAGCTCTGGATGCGGTCACCAAGGGTTTCAGCACCAGGCAGAACCGGTAGCGCGTCAGGGCTGCCGTCAACCAAGGAGATCGATCCCTGAGGTACCCCCATCACCGCGCTCAGCGCCTTCAGCGCTGCGGTGAGGTCCGCCTGAGCCAGGCGTTGCTCGATCCGAGCGGTGGATTGCGCGACACGGGCACGCGTCTCCTCGGTAGGCGACACCTTGCCCGCAGTCACGCGACGACCCACGGCGTCCGCGCCGTTGGTAGCGATGCGCAGAGACTCCTCAGCGACTTTCACGCGTTCCTGCGCGATCAACACGTCGAAGAAGGCCTGGATGGCGCCGGCGCGCGTTTCAGCACGCTGCGTCTCCAATTCCAGCGCTGCAACATCGCGGGTGCGTTGAGCCAGTTCGACGCGAGCGGATCGCTTGCCTCCCAGCTCGATGGTCTGGCTGAGCGTCACCTGCGTCGTACGCGTGGCCTTGCGGGTGTCCTCGGTGCTCAGGCCGAGCGTGGGATTCGGGATCAGGCCAGCCTGACGAATCGCGCCGTCGTTGGACTCGAGCTCGTACCCGAACGAGCGCAAGAGCGGGTTCTGACGCAACGCCGTTTGCACGGCCGCATCGAGCGTCAGTCCGGATTGAGGGTAGACCGTACCGGCCGCCGAAGCGGCGGCAGAGGCCGCGGCCTCAGGGGTTGCGGGACGGGACTCGCCAGCTTGGGCGAAGGCTTGAACTTGGAATAGTGCCGCACAAGCAAGCGGCACAAGCAATCTGCGCATCGAAAACTCCAGGGTTGTGGAAACAACTCGAAGGATTCGACGAAGGCAGCGCGGCTCAAGCCGCTAGAGGAGGAACAGGAAAGAACCCGCTGCGATCGCCGAATCAGGCGATGCGCCAATTGGGGCGTTCCGGATGGTCCGGAGCGCGGGTCGAGAAGACTTGTTCGCTCAGTCCGCGCATGACCTGCGCGCTGAGATCTGCGAGGGCCACGCTGCTGCCCGAGACCGGCTTGGCAGCACTGAGATGGCACGTTCCGCAGTCGTTGTCCAAGCCGACCTTTCCGGGCTTGGTCTTGTCGCCAGGCAGAGGCTTCTTGCCCTGGGCCAGTTGACCGGCGTCAGCGTGCGAATGCACGTGATGACCGAAGTGGCTGGCTTCACTTGAACTCTCGTGCTCGCAATAGGCCGCCGCTGCACCCCAGGTGAACTGGAAGGGCATCAGCACCAGCAAGAAGATGGAGAGCCAGCGACGCATGGGTGGCAGTCTAGTAGAGGCCGACGGTTCGGTGGAACCGTCGGTCTAGCCTTTAGGGGACACGAGTGGGCATTCGGGCACAGCCCGATGGAACTCAGCTGCCTTCGGACTCGTTGCGGCTGACGTAGACCGTGAAGTTCGCGTTAGCGAAGCCTTCCGGTGCGATGACGGGCAGGTTCACGGCGCGATGTTGCGCGGAGTCGAACTTCCACGTGAACGTCTTGGCGCCGTCGCGAAACTCGACGATCTGGCCGCAGTCAACGTTGACGAAGCCGCCTTGCTTGACGTCGACCACCTTGTCGGCCTTCACGGCGGCGACAGGCAGGCCGTGGGGCGAGCGGCCGTTCATCAGGAGCTCCGGCTGGGTTGCAGCTTGGGCGCCAGCGGTCAGCATCACGGCGGCAACGGCGGAGAGGATCGACATGGAAACCTTCACTTTATGTACTCCTTGTTCGTGAACGTGACCCCCGACGGAGGCGACACAACGTTCATCGCGGAGTGAACTTTAGAAGTCGGCACCTTCCAGCAAACCGTGCGTGTTGATTACAAAACTGTCAGCTTCGGAGAGTGGCACGGTCGGCCGCAGACGCAGGTTGAGCACCTGCGGACACCCCTTCATCGTCGGTGCGCGCGACCTCTTTCAGCGGCGCCATCCAGCGAAGCGTGGCGTAGGTCACCAGGCTGAGGATCACCGCGATGTCATACAGGCCGTAGCCCACCGCACCGCCGACCGCGCCGGTCGCCCAAAGACTTGCCGCAGTGGCTGTTCCCGAAGCGCCGGCAGAGTGCTTCAGGATCGCCCCACCTCCGATGAAGCCGACGCCGGTGATGAGACCTTCCAGGATGCGGGCCTGACCGATCGAGTCGATGCCCAGTACCCGGATGGCGACCAGCACGAAGCCACAACTGGCGATGGCCACGAGAGGGAAGGTGCGTATGCCAGCGCTGCGCTCCTTGCGCTCCCGGTCCCAGCCGATGGGCAACGCAAGCACGTACGCGATCGCCAAGTCCATCACGTGGGAGGCGATCTCGACCCAATTCACTTGACCTGTCATATGTGGCTCCTAGCCGTTTGATAGTGAGAACGATCGGCAACGCGGCAAGCGTTAGGCATTCCTGACAACACCGTAATCGCGCCGTCAGCGGCTTGCCCGCAGCGGCAACTCATCATGGCGACGCACTGGGCAGCCACCCGGCCACCAGCCCGCCAACCACGATGTATCGGAGCGACCATGTCCATTCTTCGCCGCCTGTTCAGCGGCCACCACAGCGGTGGTCACGGACGAAGTGATCACCACGGCGGGCATCGCCGTCTCGGCGACCCGAGGTACGACTCGCATGGCAGTCGGAATTCGGGATGGTCGGAACCGTCGCCGCCGCCAGTGGCGCGCTCCAACGAACGGCATGTCGCCTGCATGCGCTGCGGCGCGAGCAACAACGCTGCAGGTCGCTTCTGCACCCAGTGCGGCTTCGCGCTGCGCCCCACGGCTTGCGGGAAGTGCGCCGAACCGCTCGGCACGGAAGGCAAGTTCTGCCCAAATTGCGGCACACCCATTCCCGCCGCGTCTCCAGCTTCGTCTCCCGCTTCATCTGGTTGAACCTCGCTCGTCTGGACGTTCGACCTGCAATGGCGGTGCTTCGCCGTCAGCGAGCTGTTCGATTGGTGCTTCGCAGGAGCCTGGCTTGACGAGGACAAAGCGCGAGTCTGATGTCGGACGGGTCGTTCCCGCCGGCAGCAGAAGGATCCAGCCTCGATGGTTGCTGCGGTAGCTGGTCAGGGCGAAGGGAGCTTTCGTGTCTTCGGGTCGGCGGCAATCCAGAGTTGCAGCTGGCACCTTGAACTCTGCCGCGGGGCGAACCGCCCACAGCGTCGCAAGACGCCAACCCTGATTTTCGAGATGGGTCGGCACCCCTGGGGTCGTGCAGCCCCACAGGAAGAGCGCCAGCGTCACCAGGACGATGCCCCAGTGCGGCCTGTGCCGATCGATCTGCTTGGCTCGCCTCATTTCCACCCCCGTGTGCCCGTCGATTGCCGAGAAGGGTCGAACTGTGGGACTGACAGCCCCGCCAAACACTGACCGCGGGATTACAAGACTGACAACTTCGGATCGTTCAAGGCTTCAGCCCCTCACGACCGGACCAAGGAACTCTGATGACGACACGCATTTCCCCTCGGGCCGGCCAACCGGCGCGCGAGGAGGACCTCATCGATGTGAGCGCCCTGCGGGGAGCCTATTTTTCGCTGATTCCCAACTCCGAGGACCCTCAGCAGCGCGTGCGCTTCGGCACATCAGGGCACCGCGGCTCGTCCTTGGATGGATCCTTCAATGAGCGGCACATCTGGGCGATCACGCAGGCCATCTGTGACTATCGAAAGAGCGCAGGCACGACGGGACCGCTCTTCCTTGGCATCGATACCCATGCGTTGTCCCTGCCCGCGCGTACGAGTGCCCTGGAGGTTCTCGCGGCCAATGGCGTTGATGTCCGCGTGGCGCCGTCGGGGCAGTTCACGCCAACGCCTGCTGTTTCCCTCGCGATCCTCGACTTCAACCGGATGCACGCGCCTGGTCCCCTCGCCGACGGCATCATCGTGACTCCTTCCCACAACCCACCGAGGGACGGCGGGTTCAAGTACAACCTTCCGCATGGCGGGCCAGCCGACAGCCACGCCGCGTCGGTGATCGAGGAGTTGGCCAACCAGCATCTCGCGGAGCATTGCAAGCGGGTGAGACGCGTTGAAGTTGCCAGGCCATTGGCCTCCGGTGCCGCGCGCCCTTACGACTTTCTGCAGCGCTACGTGGTGGCGCTGAGCCACGTCATCGACCTTCAAGCGATTCGAGAGTCGGGCATCCGCATCGGCGTCGACCCGATGGGCGGCGCCGGCCTCATGTACTGGGAAGCCATTGCCGACAGGTATGGTCTCCCGCTGACCGTCGTCAACGCCAACATCGACCCCACGTTTTCGTTCATGCCGCTGGACTGGGACGGCCAGATCCGCATGGACCCGTCTTCCGCGTTTGCCATGCAGGCTCTCACGCGTCAGTGTTCCTTGTTCGACGTCGCGTTTGCTTGCGACACGGATCATGACCGGCACGGCGTCGTATGTCCGAGCAGCGGCTTGCTGCCACCCAACCACTTCCTCAGCGTCGCAACGGACTATCTGCTGATGCACAGACCTCAGTGGCCCATGACGACCGCAGTGGGGAAGACCGTGGTGACCACGTCCATGATCGACCGGATCGCACAGGCCATGGATCGCCGCGTCCTGGAGACTCCGGTGGGCTTCAAATGGTTCGCCCAGGGGCTCCATGATTGCGAGCTGGCAGTGGCATGTGAAGAAAGCGCTGGGGCCTCGTTCTTGCGGCGTGACGGGTCGGTGTGGACCACTGAGAAGGATGGGATCGTGGCGGGGCTGCTCGCCGCGGAGATCACCGCCCGTGCCGGGGCGGATCCCGGGCTGTACTACCGCACGTTGAGCGCAACTCTCGGTTCGACCTGGTCAGATCGCATCGATGCGCCGGCTACACGGGGTCAGCGAACTCGGTTGGCCAACGCGAAAGCCGAAGACTTTCAGCAGCGCGTGCTCGCCGGCGATGAGATCACGCAGGTGCAAACGAGAGCGCCAGGCAATGATCAACCGATCGGCGGCATCAAGCTGACGTCGCGACGCGGCTGGGTCGCGATGCGTCCCTCAGGTACCGAGGACGTATACAAGGTCTACGCGGAGAGCTTCGAAAGCGAGGAGCATCTTCAGATGCTGCTTTGCGATGCACTGTCGCTTGCCGACGGTGTGATGGCAGATGCGGAGGCCTGACGCAGGGTCGCCGCGCGCGGAACCTGCGCAAGATCCTGGTGGGTCAACCGATCTCGCCATTGATCACGCGCCCGCAGCTGCAGCCAGCGTTCGCCCGCTACGCTTCTTTCTGGTTGGCGTCGCTGCCACCATCGTTCACTGGGTTGTCGTCGCCGCCACCGTCTCGACTTTCGGTTGGGAGCCTTTGAGGGCAAATCTGGTGGCGTGGCCGACGGCCGTGGGCGTGTCGTTCATCGGCCACCAACGTTGGACGTTTGGTTCAAGGCGAGCTGCCACGAGAAGCGCGGCCCCAAGGTTTCTGGTGGTGTCACTCGCCGGCTTCGTCCTCAACCAGGTCATGTTCGCATTGCTGCTGCGATGGACCGAACTTCGGTACGGCGCTGCACTCGCGGTGGTGCTGCTGCTTACGGCAAGCGTGACCTACCTCGCCAGCAACCTGTGGGCCTTCTCTGCTCCATTGGATCGACCATAGCTGCTGCCGAAGTGCGGACCACCGCCGGTCTTGGCGAATTCCGCATCGCGACTGGACGTAGTTGCCACCGCTAGGCTTCTTGAACTCAGAAGCTCTCGCGAAGCGGGATGCCCGCCAACCGGAGTGCTTGACGCTTCAAGGCATCCTTGCGTGACCACTCCGGCGTATTGTGGTGATCACCGCGCTGCACCTCCTCCACATAGGTCACGTAGCCGGCTTCGTTGCATACGACTATGTCAAGTTCACAGTTCTGTAAGTACATCCAATCCTCAGCGCTGAAGTGCGGCTTGAGCGCTCGCACGTCGACCAGACTGCGCATCGGATAGTTGGGAACCACAATGGAGCTTGGCAACTCGGCGCGAATCCGATGGAAGGCGTTGCACTCGGTGTTTGACCTGAACAATCGCGTCGACGTTGCCTCCGGTGGGAGGGAGGATTCGCCTTGCAGAAAGTAAGGATTGAGCACGAGCCGCCCGCGAGTGCTGCGGTGAAGCGCCTCACACATCCATCCCGAGCCTTCGGCATAAAGCTGCACGCTGGCGCCGTCTACGACGAGCGTGATGGCCTGCTCGGAGACTTCTAGGTGGCGAACGCCAGGAGTATCTAGCGCTGCGCTGGACAGCCAAACTGCCGCTTTATCCAAGGCCTCCGTCGCTTGCTCGTCGTGCAACCAGCGCTGGGTCTCGGAGCTCCAGATGGGCCACGACGCCGCTGTCATCAGCTGTTGGAAGGAGTGGCACTCGGGCAGCCACTCTTCAGTTACCCGATAGATCAGCCTGTAGCGCTCGGCCAAACCGAGGATTTCGTTTTTCTTCCCATTGTGCTTGCTCAGGTACATGTTCAAGCAGTTGAGAAAATCGTCCCCGTCTTTCGGTTTGAGCTCGATCAAGGCTCGTAGGGCCTTGTTGGGGTCGTTCTTGTGGAGCACCCAGTCCCGGCGCATACGGTCCTGGTCCGGTGTCGGCTCTTGGTGCATCTTCAGGCGCTCCAACTCCCTCTCGTAGGTTGACATAGCTCTGGGTGATTCGTCAGCGACAAGCTGGCGCAGGTCGGAGGCGAGGCGATTGTTCAAAGCAGCGCAGAAACGACAGTCGCACGACTTCGACGAGACTCTCGCGTCCGTTGTGTCCAAGCTGTGTCGGCAACGTTGGCAACTGAACATGCCGCGGAATAGCAAGGCTGGGTTGGCGACGTCTAGCGTCTTGAGGCGATAGCTTCCGTCCTCGCCGCAAGCAGGACAACGAACCTTGGCTTCAAGTCCAATGTCCAAGGACGCGAGATTCGCGAAGCTGATGCTCTTCGCGTTCTTCCACGGGGACGCGTTGCCGGTTTCGAGCAACATCCGAAGCGCTTCGAGGGCCGCCAATTTTGCGAAGACTTGGCGAAGCGTTCGAGCCTGTGGCTCCAGTGGACCGTTGGCGCCATTTCCGAAGACGGGCGGCCGTACAACGGACTTGGCCGCCGTGGCCGTTCGTTGGTCCAATATCTCCGAGAGGTAAGTGAGGACAGCGTCGCTTTGCTCCGGTGTGCATGCGGCAACCAACTCAGCGACGGCGGCGTGAATGACAGGCTGCAACATGCTAGCCAACGCAGCCTGAATCTGCTCTCGATCGAGCGACACTTCTGCCCGGTGCCGATGGTGAAGGCGAGCAAGCCTCTCCCTTCCGGCATCAGAAATCAGTGGGATCTCGTGCGCGCTGGAACGCCACCTCATGAGCCGCATGGTCACCTCTATCTGCGAAACCGTAGATCGCAGTTATCTCATAGACCTCTTCGTCCCCGACGAGGCTGCGGGCCCCAGGCACGAGCCTCCGTCATCGAGAGAGTGCACACGCGGAGCTGCCCGGACCTTTGCGCAGATGTCTGGACGCTTCATGCTGACGCGGCTTGGACTTTTTGCACCGAGGCCAGTGAGGGGGGGGCCGACGCTTTAGGTCTGGAGAGACATCGGCACCTTGTCGCGAAGCAGCTATGACCGGTCCGACCAACGAATCGCCAGCGCCGGTCTGGACGTGTCGGCGAGATGGAGACGGAGTGGGAGAGAGGGGAATTTACTTCCTGGTCGCAAAGAAAAAGGCCCGCAGATGCGGGCCTTGGGGCGCGAGCGGAAGACGTCTTACGCTGCGAGACGTGCGTTGCTCTCTTCGTGCTGCAAAGCAGCAGCTTCCGCCTGCTCTACGGCAGCGGCGGCCTCTTCAGCTTCGCGCTCAAGCGCGCGATCACGCTCCAACTCCTGCTGACGTCGCAAGGCTTGGTCACGAACGATCGCTCGCTTCTCAGCATCCACAAATCTCTTGCAGATTTCGCGGATCAACGGCTGATAGCCCATCCCATTCAGTTGGGCGATCGCCTTCAAGTCTCGAACCATCTCTTTGGTGAAGCGGATCGAAATCGGGTGAAGGCCGAGCGCTTCGTCGACGTTCTTTGACTCGTCGGCCTTTTTTGCGTGGGTCGGGTCGTTGCCGAGGTGTCCGGTGGGCCCCCAGTCATCCGCAGTCGCTTCCACGCGATCGAGCAGATCTTGGTTGATGGGCATGTGCGCTCCTAGTTTCCGTGAAGGTCAAAAATGTCTTGTATCGTCTTCGTGGCTGGGTACGCAGTCTTCAGATAGATGTTCTCTTCGTCTTCGACATACACGATCTTCAGCAGCCTTCCCACGTGGGTCTCCGCCACGAACCAAACCGTGGCCGGATCGGTCCGATGCTCTTCCCGGTCGTCGCAGACGACTCGCCCGCATCGATTGAGAAAGCACTCTCGCACTTCCCGGTCCGTGACCGAGCCGTGAGAGGGGTCCCCGATCTTCTGTCGGATCTTCTCAGAAATGACGAGCATGGCAAGATTGTATATACGCCACGATGCCCCTGCAATTTTGATGCTCTCCTCGTAGGGATGAGCGGAAGGCATCACTCGCGGAGAGCACGTATATACGTCCAGGTTCCTCCCAACACAAGCCCCGACAGACGGCCGGTGTAGCTTTGATGGGCAAACGCGCGTCCCGCGTCTTCGTTGGTGTTCGTAGATCGGAGTTACTCCGACCCAGCGTCCCATCTTTGGCTGTCTGTCACCGCGGGAAGCTGTGAGACGCCGCAATCTCCTGTGACGTCGAACCAACGCGGGATCGCACCACTCGCGGTTGGAAGCCAGCAAACTAGAGGATAACCCATTGATTTATATGGACAATTAGACGAGGCAGTCTTGCGAACAGGCTGTCAGTGAACGCCCACGTCAAAGTGGTGTCAAAAGTTCTCACAGCAGACACTCCAAAATCAAGGACTTGCCGCCGGCGGAGAAAGACCAGGGATGCAGCGCTGGTGGTCCTGTTGCTAGGGTTGGAGGCGCAAAGCTCCGGACGCCCATCAGCCGCGCCAGATCATCTAGGGCTGACAAACCGAAGGGCTGATAGCCTTTCGCATCTCTTCATCGTGCGCTCAGCTTCCTTGCCAGCTCCATCGCGCGTGCGCGAGAGGCCTCTCGCTCCTCCGGACTTGACCTCTCGGGCGACGGCACGTCTTCCAGGATCGCTTCGGCGCGGATCTGGTCAAGGTCGCCCGGATCCGAAGCAACCCAAATGGGCTTGAACCATGCTTCGAACTCGTCGGCAAGGACGCGCGGCGACGTACCTTCGGTGGACCACCGGACGTCGCCCGGGTATTCGGCAAGAATTCTCTCCAGGAACGACCGCGATAGACCCAATCGCTTGGCGACCTCGGTAGTTGTGATCCAACGGGCGTCGTCTGTCGGCTTCATGTTGACCTCGCCACGGTTGCCGGGCCACTGCTTCTATCGCTCACGATCTGACTAGCGCTTACGAGCGCCTTTGGGGCCAAGCAGCACACGGACGTTTCTTGGCTCCAGCTCGATGCCGGCGTCAAATTCTGCTTTCGTGGGCATCCGTATGCGAGCCGCCTTTTCGACCAGTTCCGAGCGGACCACGACGAATTTTCCCGGTGCTACCTTCACGCGCTTCATGACGCACCTCTTTCGCATCGAACCTACTTGCACCGCCGCGTTGGCGGCCAAGCGCTACCGTTGACCCAAGCGATCCGTCAGGCGAGCCAAGATCCACGAGCGGTAGCTCTCGGGCATTTCGAAATCGTTGGCCAAGTTGACCCTGAATTTTTCCAGCATCTGCTCCGTCGTCAGAGCTGCGTACTTAGGCTTGAGCGCCTTCTCTCGAAGGAAACCCACGGCCCAGTCCACCACTTCGCAACAGCGCAGGAAGTCCTCAGCCCGCTCCTCCGGCAGGGAGCCAGGCTCGTGAAATCGGCCATCGGGTCCTCGCGTGAGGCTGAACTTGAGTTGCATGCCGGACAGCGATCCGCCGAAGGGAGGGTGAGGGAAGTCGTCTGGAACGGCAAGGGTCATGGCTTCGCTCCTTCAACAAACTGTGCGGCCGCGGGTGCCCGACTCATGCGAGCTGCGCTTGGCCCGTCGAGCTCGCCAGGCACCACCACCTCCAGCTCGCCGTCCCCGTTGATGGCCGTGATGCCACGCAACCCTACCCCTACGGACTTGAAGCCCTGAGATCGCCACGCCTGCGATTGATCCTCAAACCGCCAACGCGCATCGTGAAGGTGTCCGTGCGCAAGCAGACTCACCCCTAGGGCGCGCGCCAGGTCGTCCAGGACGGGGAACCCGTACGGGTGATATCCGCTCGCCTCATGGGTCACGAGAATGTCTGCCCGCTGCCGCTTGAGCCGCTCGAAGTCTTCGGGGTAGATGGTGCCCCAATGCTTGAAGTGAGGCCCCTCACCGTAGCGATCCTGACGAGGCGTTGAACGCGCATGTTGGCGCATGCTGCTGAAGCTTGGCGGTGCGCCAGCGGAACCGCCGGCCCCCTTGGGCATCCAAACACTGCCGCGGAATACGTGCCCGAGGCCGGCGATCCTTCGCCCATCCTCGAGCTTCACAACCCGGCCATGCAGGTTCCTATCCGCCAGCCCGCTCTGCCAAGTGCGCTCGATGTCGACGATCCGATCCGAGTCATGGTTCCCCGGGATCCACCATACGCGGTCGGCCACCGGAGCCAAGACCGTCTCCAGGGGAGCGTCAGGCTCCATGTCGCCGAGAAGGATGACCGCAGCGGGATCGATCTTCGTCGTCGCCTCAAGGATGTGGGTGAACTGCCCGTGAGGATCGCCGCAAAGCAGGATGGGTCGAAGGTTCATGAGTCAGGAGCCGCGCTTCGCCTCCGACGCGGCAGGTCGGAATTCAGGCTGGCAAGGGCATTCCTAAACCGTCCGCAGGCCAGGGATCCAGTCCGTCAGAGTTGAGGGACGGCCTTGGCGTTCTAACAGCTAATCCGGCTCTGGGCAACGTAACACTGTTGAAGGCGTGCTCCTCGCATCAACCCGTGCCATGGCGCCGAGGACCAGATATTGGCCCCTTCGTGTCCCGCTTCAACTGCAGCTTGCCCAGTTCAAGGCCGGCCTTTCTCAGGGCGTTGAGCGCCGCTGCATGACCGGACACCCTTTCGCCCTGCGCCTTGCTATGACGGAAGTCGACCTTCGGGTCCCCGGGGCAATAGGGGAGCACTCGCTCCATTACGCCCCGGTGTTCCCGGATGGCCTCAAGGAGACGGGGGAGCCAAGCATCAATGTCGTTGGGGCGCTTCAGGGCTATCGCCAACCCGCTGTACTTGTCGTTCTCCAACTCTTCCAACCCACCCTCCGGAGTTGCCTTGCTCCGTCGTTCGACATCAAGGATGAAGATGGTCCGGTCGGGAGTTTGCACACGCGCGATCAGAACACCCCGCGGAGTCCGGCCATCAACATCGACGTAACCCCAGCTATCGCCCCCCGGCAAGGCCTCATGGTCGCTCAAGCCAGGTATGCGAAGAGGCTGAAGTCGCGGAGGCCTGCTGTCCCAACGTGGATTCACATCCACGAAGTCGTCCTCGCGCGTGAACCAACTCAAGGTCATCACCTGCTGCGGATGTTCCGTGGCCAAGAACCTCAGCCCCTCCCAGAGGTCGCGCAGCGTCCCGTACGACTTCAGCTCAATGGCCGAGTGGTGCGACGCATAGCTCACACCGCCAGCTTGAGATCCCCCGCGTTCTGCGGCTGACGCTTGATCTGCAGGTTCCTCTTGGGGGATGAGCGTCCCGCGGGGCTTGCGCTCGCCCCCCTCCTGACTTCGGCTCACAATTTCGCGAGCCACGCCCAGGATCTGCATCTTTGGGTCCCGCATCAGCACTGAGCTGGAAGAGGTTGTGGGTGCTTCCAGATCGACAAGGGACGCCTCCGCCTTGTCGTCGGCGTCAAATTGGCGTCGGTAGTAGCCGCCGGGCCCGATCTCTCCGTTCTCGCGGCGTTCGTCGACACCGTCGTCTTCCTCGGTCAATGCTTGGTCGCGAACGACCTCGATCGGCGGGCCCGACGGCTGCGACATCCCGGTGATTCGAAGGCCAAGGAACGTCTGTTCATCGACCTGCAATCCCTCGACCTCGAGTTGTGCCGTCCCGTGCCACCAGGGATGAATCTTCGGGAATGCAACTTCACGGAACCAGTCTTCGCTCTCATGTTCGGACCACCGCCCGTCCGCGCTACCTGTTGTCGCAGTGGCAGGCTTTCGTGGTCGGACCACGGCTTGAAGCTGCTGAAAAAGTTCGTTGACCCGCTCGCGCGTCTGCTCTTCGAAGAGCAGATGCCCCAGGAGCAGGGCATCGTCCTGATACATGCCCGGATGGAGCCGCAGTTGCCATCTCGAAGACGACGACCCAAGGATCGTCGAGCACATCATGGGAAGACAGTTTTTGAGTGAATGTTGGGTCAACAGCCTCGTGAGTCGACCCGATCTGCCGTAGCAGCGAGCGAGGAAAACAGCAGCGGGAATCAGGAGCGTTAGCCCTTTCGCCGTCGTGAGCCGGACCATCTCGCTGCGGTCTCTGCCGTGCTTTCGGAGAAGGTATTTCTCGGGCGGGAAAGGGAGATTTCCACCCGAGCCGGCCATGGAAACAAAGTCGTACTTCCCGTCCGAGAAGTCCACCGTGAACAACCTGCGCTGGTAACGGATTTGACTCGTCGAACGCTTGTTGGACCAGATCGAGCCGATCGACAGCAGGGGCAGCGACGTGATCGCCATGGTCCTGGAGAAGAACTCGCCGAACGTGTTGTCCGGTCTGAGGTCGCGAAAGAGCACCTCGATATGCGGCAGCGCCACGTCCTTCCGGGGGTTCTGCATGATGCCCAGGGGCCACCAAACGACGCAGGCTTCGTCTTCCTCGTTCCCCTCGCTCCGCTTGCGGCGCCCCAGGGCCGCCAATTCGGGACTGCGTATTACTTCTTCTCGGTCGATGAGATCAGGCACGGTTGCGGGTTTTGAGAAAGCTCTGGGGCAAAGTATTGCCTCACCGTCGCCTCGTCCAAGAGCAGTGCAGCGTGCCCCTCACCCAAACGCCAAGTTCGTCACGAGCGCGCACGGTAGGTGCGGCCTGGCCACTCGAGCGTGCGCCTCAGTTGATGGTCACCTTGAACCGCGATACATAGGAGACGGATCAGGGATCCAGTACCGTTCCGCGCCATGCTCAAGCTCCACGCCACCGTATGCGGTGGAAAGCTTTCCCTCCGCCAGCAGGCGCTGAGCTTGCTTAAGAGAAATCCAATGGAAGTACATGAGCGCCACCGGCCGCCAGCGCTGATCAAAATCGGTAGAGCGGTCCTCTTCGAACAGCATCTGCCGGATCTGCACCTCAAGTTGTCGACGGCGCCTGTGGAAGATCGTGCGAGCGCTGGATTTCGGCACCGCAAGGTTGACGCCGAGCGTCTCACGAAGGAATGTCGCGAAGGCGAAGAGCGCGGCGCGTTGACCAGGCGCCTTCATGAGGTAGTGTGTGACGTCATCCTGCGCCGGGAGCTGGTCCCCTGCCAAAGATGCCAGATCGAGGGCGGGTCTAAACGACAGCCGCGCGGTCCGCACCGAGATATCTCCCTGTGCAACTCGCTTGCTCAAGAACTGATGAAATGCCATCAACGCTTGGCGAGGCAACGGCTGCTCTGGTAGCTCAGAGAGTTGCTCTTCGAAGCGCCTGGCTTCGGACGCTTGTATCTTCTTCTTGGCACCGATCTCGACTCCGAGCACTTCCGACAACCACCTGGCCGCTAGCAGGTGCGTGCGCAAACCTTGCGTTCCAAAATGGCCCAGCAGATCATCGGAGCGCCAGCCACCATCGTTGCGCTCCGGGAGAGCAGCTAGCTTGACGAAGAAGGCTACATGGCGCGGCAGTGACAGCGCCGTGCGTTTGGGGTCCGTTGTTGTGGCCGCCCAAGCCGCAAATTCCTTGAAGCGCTTTTGGATGCTGGCACGCGGGACCATATGCGAAAGCTGGTCCGCGTCGATCGAGCATTTCTGCGTCCAGTAGCAGCACTCACACCGGCCATTCGCCCCTGCAGCGACCGCGCTCCCGCAGGCTCCGCAAGGTGCCGAGGGGTTCTCCGCGCACTTCTTGCAGATCCATCTTCCGTCCGCGGTGGCAGTGCATGACCGCGATCGCCGGCAGCTGCTGCAGGTGTGGTGGTCGCTGTTGCATCCCGGACAAAGTCGCGGAGCTTCAGGATTGCCGTGGCGGCGAGACAACCGCGCTGATGGACGGTTGCAGCGTTCACACGGCTCCTCGTCAACGAAATAGGTCCGACAACTCGAGCACGCAGGGCCGTTCGCCGTGAGCTTTCCTAGCGGCTGCCCGAAACGACGGCACCGCACACACGGCTGCTTCTTGATGCACGCCGTGCACACAGCGTCGGGTTCGCGCACAAAGAGCCGACTGAACATGCCGCAGCCACCGCACAACCGTCGCTTGAACAGCCGCGAGTAGCAGGTGTTGCAGTATGGAATCTCACGGTAGACCTTGTGGGCGCGATCAATCGCGTGATCGCAGCCTCCGCAGATGATGCTCTTTTCGGTCATAGGTATGCTCGATGCATGCGGCGCAGAAGGCGCGCCCATTCCTGGCGGACCAACCCCGCCGGCCGCGCACCCGAGTTCGGTCTGAACGTCGGGCTCCTACGTTTCTCACCTGATCGAGGATGCTGGGGGCCTGCCAGTAAGCAGGACACATCTTGCGACGTCATCTGCGCCAGCTGACTTGCCACCCGGCCAAGACGCAGATGGCGCTCACGCACGGATAGCAGTTCGAAGCGAAGTCCCGGCCCAATCGGTACCGGAGGGTTGCCGTTCACCATCAGTTCCTTAGGCTGCTTGAGCCGAACGCAGTGCTGCAGAACCCCGAACCATGCAGGCGTCGCGACTTCGAGCGATCCGAGGGCACCTGTGCCGCACTTCAGCACGGTGTCCGCCCGTGCCTGCATCTCAGCGGCCCACGGGTCCAAGCGACTCGCGATGGCACTGCGGTGATCGAACTGACAGTTCCAGCAGCTCGTGAGGCTCACGGGACGAGGAGTGTCGCGAAATGGTTGATGCACGGCCAGGCACTTGCAGCAGTGCTCAAGGAGTTCGCAACCGTGGTTCAAACAGCCCACATTCCATGCCGCACGCCATGCTCTACGGAGATAGGGTCGGACATCCGACGCGAGGCATTCGGGGCAAAACGGCTGGCCGCCCGCGTTCCTACGATTGCGCATTCCCCTTGCTGCCAGCCAAGGCCATACTGGCTCCGCGTGGCTAAGCGAAGCACCCAAGGGCCGAAGCAAATCGCGCATCTCGCAGGCGCGAATTCGCTCCGCGTCTACACCGCAGGCTCGATGCAACGCATCTAAGCGGGCATCACTGAGCCCGCGATCCAGATCCACTGTCCATGCCCGCCAGCCTGGCCAGATCACGCCGGTCAAGGTGAGCGGTTCGCAGCGCGCTGCGACTGCGGAGCGCAGAAGCCAACTTGAAAGCGTCTCGTCTACCTGGATTGGAGCAAGGCGGATCACGCAATCGCCTTCAGGCAGCCTTGCCTCGCAGCTTCGCGGTGCGGTACATGCCTCTGGCGCGGATGGCATCCTCAGTGATCTGCTCGATGCCTGTCTTGATCGCATTCTTGGCGAGCTCCTGAAGAAGGAACTGCAGATCGCCAAGAACTCCGCCAGAGTTCGTGTGGAGGAGGCTTGCCAGCCTGACCGTCGACAGGTGCGACGCCTTGCGCAGCGGCAACACGCTTTCGAACCCAGCGAGCAGCGTCTGGAACTTCTCGTCGGCGTCCCAAAGCGGCAGCGGCAAGACCTCAAATCGGCTGGTGTGCTGCGGGTCCGTGTACAGGACTTGGACCGCATTCGCAGTTCCGATCCCGATGATGGGGACCCCACAGACGTTGCTCAGGTACTTGATCGCGTTCATCACTTCACCCTGCTTCTTCCTCGTCCCGCCTAGCAAGCTGTGGAACTCGTCGATGAAGATCATCCTGACCTTGCAGTCGCGCAACTGCTGGACCACCTGATTGCGCAGAGTGATCGCTGGAGACGTGGCTCGATATGCCGTCCAGAATTGGTCAAGGATGGTTGCGTACAGGCCCTTCTCATCTGGAGTGGGAGGCGCCTGCGCGATGATTACCGGCTTGACCGCCTCCCGCTCCTCATCAATGAACGGCTCTCCGCATTGCTGGGCGAAGCGATACATCAGCGTGGTCTTCCCGTTGTTGGGCTCGCCAATGAGCAGATAGTTTTTTGGCCGTATGCGCGACGGTGCATTGAGAACACCCGTGAAGACGTCCAACACCTCCTTCGCTCGTCCGTAGCCTACCCAGCGGTCCTCTTCGATGAATGCGAGACGTTGGGCATCCGTCAGCTGCATCACATGGCGAAACTTCTCGTTGACGTGGTCGTAGGGTCCGGAAGAAGTTGGACTACTCATGGTCAACCGATGTCCAGGGTTGGAGCGATAGGCGCGTCAGTCATCCCGGAAAAGCCCACTTCGCCGCTCTGCCGAGCGGTCGGTGGTGACGAAGACACGAAGCCTTTCCCGGCCGGGGGCGAGGCGGACGGTGCGGGTGACCCTGCCGACTTTGCAACCTTGCGGTGCTCCGAGTTGCGTTGCTGTTCTCGACGTGCCCGCTTGGTCTTTGCTGCCGATTCAGCGATGTCTTCCCGTCGAGACTTGATGGACTCAAAGACCGCATCGACGTCACCCGGATCGAACCCCTGGTCCTTCAGCTCTTTCTGAGCCCGCCGGTGTTCCCAGATGCTGATGCTGTCTTCTGTATAGACCCAGGGGACGCGGAAGTACTGCTTGACGTCCGGGTCGAAGAACCAGAGCGCCGAAAGGTCCCGCGGGTCTCGGCGGAACCGCAGCTTCGGGCTCGCCTTGGTTTCCGTATCCTCCTGACCAATCCAGGGTCGAAGGCAATGATCAAAGTAGCGGAGGTTATCAAGCGTCACACCATCCTTTTGAATGGTGCGCTCAAACGACGGCATGAAGTGCAGCATCAACGCGTGCTTGTCCTGGGTCCTGCTCGGCAGACCTGTCCCACGCGCGGTGGGTCCGCCAAGCAGACCTTGCTCCCACTTGCGCAGGGGAGTCATGCCGATCGCGGAATGAGGACGACGGTGGTACTCGTTGCAGATCACCTTCACCAACTGCCGCTCGAACTCGGACAAGTTCATGATCGCCCGACCTTCTGAGTCGTACTCGCCGCGCTGTTCAACGTTGGAGAACGTGGTACCCGGTATGTCGTGAATCTCTCGCATCAGCGTCCCTTGGAGCCTCTCGATGCGGCCGCCGAATCTCGGCGTGCAAGCGGGCCGCCAATGCAGATCAATTCCCAGCTCCGTGCAGGCCCGGATGAAGTCACTCGATCGGAACTCTGGGCCGTTGTCCGAGACAATCAGCTTAGGGCGCCCCCAGGCCGGCCAAACAGCATCGATGCCGAGCTTCAGCAGCCCTTCCTCCTTCGGCAGGATTGCATGCGCCATGCACATGGCGCTCGACGTCCTGGAGGGAGCGTCGAAGGAGAGATAAAAGCCCAGCACCATCCGGCTGAACCCGTCCATGGCCAAGGTGATCCAAGGCCGGCCGATGGGCTTGCGGTACACGTCATCCACCAAGATGACGTCCACACGCGTATGGTCGATCTCAACGCGCGAAAGCGGGAAGTCCACGTCGGGTGCGGTGCCAGGAGTTGCCTGAAAGCGCTGCTTCGCAGCCTCCTTCTTCCCGCGCTTCTTCATCCGCTCTTCAAGAGGGATGGCGTCGATGCGCGCTTTCAGCGCGGTTGGGCTCGGTGCCTCAACTTTGTACTCACGACATTTGATTGCAAGTAGGCGGTGCGTCTTCGTGAGGGATGGTGCCTCCGCGGTCATGTAGTACTCATCGATCACAGCTCGCAGAGCCCGCTCGGCGTGCGCATCCAGGCGCCAGTTCCCTTTCTTCCAACCTCGTTTTCCCTCGAGCAGCGAGGAGACAGCATCGAAGTTTCGGTACTTGCTCAACCAGCGATACAACGTCGACGTGTCCTTGCCGACGCGGGCGGCGTGCTCGGACACCACGCTGCGGGTGAGATGACCCGCCTCAATGAGCGGGCGGATGATTTCAAATCGGGCGCGGGCCACCTGCCAGTCCTCATCGTTCACCGCCGCAATGTCTTCCATCGACATGGGAGGGATCTCATTGCCCAGAGGTTCGAGCTCGAAGAGGCGCAGAACGTCAGGGCGCCCGGTGTCGACGTTGCGCGCAAACACTGACTCAAGCCCCAGAACCTCGACGACACGGAAGATCCCGCTCGCGTGCTTGACCAAGGCTCCCGGACCGGTGGAAAACGTTGCCAGATTCTTCGTCACGGCGCTGGTCGAGCCCGCTTCGCTCTCGATGGCTTCACTCATTGGTCGGGATCCACAGTTCGGTGTTGAGGTTCAACGGCCAGCAGACATCGCATTCGATCCTTCGGTTCGCGACCAGACTCCAAAGTTGCGCGACACCTTCTGCACGATGGGCCGGGGTGAAGTACTTGTTGAGCAGGTACTCGAACTCGATGAGGCCGAGTTCCTCAAGGTCTTCGAGGATGCAGAGGTTGAGCGCCTCTTCGAACTCCAGGTCTTCGTAGCGACGCAGAAACTTGATGTTGTCGAGTGCTAGGGTGCGGATGCGTCGGTCATCCATGATCGTGAAGCGCCAGCCCATCTCGATCGCGTAGCGTCGAGCAGCCTTCCACTTCGCACTCCACTCTCGCCAGTTCGCCTTCCAGTCCGCCGTGGGCTTCACTTCGACCAGCAGGGGCTTCCGCTGCTGCTTCAAGCTGCCTGGCGTGTGCCGGTACGTCACCAGGAAGTCCGGCGTGTAGGTGTACTTACGCCCGCTTGGCCCAACAAACGCTACCGCGCACGGCTGTGAAACCACGTGCGCTACGGCGAGGCTGAAGCGCTGCAAAAGAAGGTAATCCTTCTCCAGCGGCGACTCAAAAGGGACGCCTGGCTCCCCGTCGCGGAAGAAAACATGGCCCGTGACGTTGCGGTATGACCGCGGAATCTTGCGAACCGACCGGGGCAGGTCGGTGGAGTCGCACTTATTTGAAGAAGTCTTCTGGGCAGTCGCAGCTAATTTGCTCATTTGCGTCGCAGCAATTTCGAGGAGAACCGCGCTAAGTGATTGTCAGGCGTGTAACTCAGTCGCAGCAATGGAAATTTGTCACAGCGGTTCGCCGCCTCGCCCCGGCGAGATCACGCTCGCCCAGCATGGCGTGCTGTTCCTGGACGAGCTGCCGGAGTTCCAGCGCATGTCGCTCGAGGCCCTGCGTGAACCGCTGGAGACCGGTCGCGTGCACATCTCGCGCTCGGCGCACCAGGCGGAGTTCCCCGCACGCTTCCAGCTCGTCGCGGCCATGAACCCCTGTCCCTGCGGGCACCTCGGCAATCCGACCAAGGCCTGCCGATGTTCGCCGGACCAGGTCACGCGTTATCAGAACCGCTTGTCGGGCCCGCTGCTCGATCGCATCGACCTGACCGTGGAGGTGCCCGTGTTGTCCCCGGCCATCCTGTCGGCCGCCGCCGACGGCGAGACCAGCGCGACGGTCGCCGCCCGCGTCGCCGCAGCGCGCGACCGCGCCGTCAGGCGCCAGGGATGCTCGAATGCGATGCTGGCCGCCGGGCAATTGGACGGCCATCTGGGCATGTCGCCGGAAGGCGAGGCGATGCTGCATCGCGCGGCGGCACGGCTCGCCTGGTCGGCACGCAGCTTTCATCGGGTGCTGCGCATCGCGCGCACGGTCGCGGACCTCGCCGACGCCGACACCATCACCGCCCTGCACGTCTCGGAAGCGATCCAGTGGCGCCGGGCGCTGCCCGGGCGCAACGACTGACCCCGCATCTCACAGGACTGCACTCGCAGGACAGCACTCGTGGATCTGCACTCGTAGATCTGCACTCGCGGGACTTGCTCGCCCAGAAACGACAACGCCGGCATGGCCGGCGTTGTCGTTGAACTCGCGCGAAACCGCGCAGCCCTTACTGGCGGATCAGCCGACCTTCGCTGGCACGCACCACGTCGCCGGTCTGCACGCCCGGGTCATGGCTGAAGGTCATCGTGCGATTGCTCTGGTCAGCGTTGCGCATCTTGACCACCCACACGGTGGTGCTGCGCTGGCGCTTCTCGATCTCGTTGCCGGCGTAGCCACCCGCGACCGCACCGCCCACGGTGGCGATCTTCTTGCCCGTGCCGCCGCCGACCGCGCTGCCCAGCAGGCCGCCGACCACCGCGCCGCCGACGACGCCGATGCCGGTGCCCTGACCTTCGCGGGCCTCGGTGTGGACCGACAGCACCGTCGCGCAGGACGCGCAGATGCGGGATTCGGCCGGGGCCGTGCCGCCCGTGCCGGCGTTGTCCGCATAACCGGTGGCGCCGCCGTCGCGCGACGGCTGCTGCTGCGCGACGCGGCGCGAGTCGTTGCCGTTGCCGTTGCGCTGCTGCACGGCGTCATCGCCGGACCGGCGCGCCGCACGCGATTCGTCCGCGGCGTTGGCGCCGTTGCGGTCGACGATGTTGCCCTGCTCGGTCGCGGCGACCGGCGAAACCGGCCCGGACGGCGCAGCCTGCCGCCCCGCAAAGAAAGCCGCCACGACCAGCACGGTCGCCGCCACAGCCCCAGCCGCGATCTTCTGATTGGTATTCAACGCCATGATTCACCTCTTATGGTTTTCCCCTAGCTCGGGGGACGAGCGAAGAATGCCACGCTGTTACAAGTCGCGGGGGCCGAAAACTGTCCCGTTTGTAAACGGGTGAAACGCCGCCTGTAGGACAAGGCCGCGTCCTGCCATTTCCGTTGCAGCGGCGCGTCGCCGGCTCAGCCGAGCAGCGGCGCCAGCGCCCGCTGGGCCTCCTGATGATCGATCGCCATCCGCGCCGCCCAGTCCGCCACCTGGTCGTCCCCGATGCGTCCGACGTTGAAGTACGCCGCCTCGGGATGCGCCAGATAGAAGCCGCTCACGCTGGCCGCCGGCGTCATCGCCATGCCCTCGGTGAGCGCCATGCCGATGTCCTCGGCCTGGAGCACCCGGAACATGTCCCGCTTGACCAGGTGATCCGGACACGCCGGGTAGCCGGGTGCGGGGCGGATGCCGCGGTAGGCCTCCTGGATGAGTTCCTCGTTGCTGAGCGTCTCGTCCGCCGCATACCCCCAGAGGTCCAGCCGCACGCGCTGGTGCAGCCGTTCGGCGAAGGCCTCGGCCAGGCGGTCCGCCAGCGCCTTCAGCATGATCGCGGAGTAGTCGTCCAGGTCGTCGATGAACTGCTGCTCCTTCTTGTCGACGCCGAGGCCGGCGGTGACCGCGAACATCCCGATGTAGTCCGGCACCGTGCCCTTGGCCGCGATGAAATCGGCCAGCGCGCGGTTGGGCCGGCGCACGCCGTCCACCACCGGCCGCTCGGTCTGCATGCGCAGGCCGCGCCAGGTCATCAGCACCTCGGTGCGCGACTCGTCGCTGTAGATCTCGATGTCGTCGTCGTTGACCTGCGCGGCGGGGTACAGGCCCATCACGCCGCTGGCGGTCAGCCAGCGGCCCTCGATCAGCCGCTGCAGCATGCGCTTGCCGTCGCTGAACACGCGCTGCGCCTCGGCGCCGACGACCTCGTCCTTGAGGATGGCCGGGAACGGCCCCGCCAGGTCCCAGGTCTGGAAGAACGGACCCCAGTCGATGCACTGCGCGAGCTCAGCCAGGTCGTAGTTGCGGAACTGGCGCCGGCCGATGAAACGCGGCACCGCCGGCGTGTAGCGCGTGAAGTCGGCGCGATGCTTGTTCGCGCGCGCCTGTGCCAGCGTCACCAGGGGCGTCTGCTTCTTGTTGGCGTGCAGCTCGCGGACCTTCTCGTAGTCGGATTTCAGCTCGTCGATGAAGCGCGTGGCGCGCTCGTCGGACAGCAGTTCCGAGCACACGCCCACCGAGCGCGACGCGTCCGGCACGTAGACCACCGGACCTTCGTAATGCGGCGAGATCTTGACGGCCGTGTGCACGCGGCTGGTCGTCGCGCCGCCGATCAGCAGCGGGATCTTCTTCATGCGGAAGTAGTCGTCGCGCTGCATCTCGGCGGCGACGTACTGCATCTCCTCCAGGCTGGGCGTGATCAGGCCCGACAGCCCGATGATGTCCGCGCCCTCCACCTTGGCCTTCGCGAGGATGTCCTGGCACGGGACCATCACGCCCATGTTGACGACCTCGAAGTTGTTGCACTGCAGGACCACGGTCACGATGTTCTTGCCGATGTCGTGCACGTCGCCCTTCACCGTCGCGATGACGATCTTGCCCTTGGAGCGCACGTCCTCGCCGGCCTCGGCCATCAGGCGCTTCTCTTCCTCGATGTAGGGCACCAGGTGGGCGACGGCGGACTTCATCACGCGCGCGCTCTTGACCACCTGCGGCAGGAACATCTTGCCGGCGCCGAACAGGTCGCCCACCACGTTCATGCCGGCCATCAGCGGGCCCTCGATCACGTGCAGCGGCCGGCCGCCCGCGGCGCGGATGCCCTGCCAGGCTTCCTCGGTGTCCTCGACGATGAAGTCGGTGATGCCGTGGATCAGCGCATGCGACAGCCGCGCGCCGACGTCCCCGGCGCGCCAGGCCAGCTTGGCGCTGTCGTCCTTGGCGGCGCCCTTGACCGTCTCGGCGACCTCGAGCAGCCGCTCGGTCGAATCCTCGCGGCGGTTCAGCACCACGTCCTCGACGCGCTCGCGCAGGTCGGCGGGGATCTCGTCGTAGACGCCGACCATGCCCGCGTTGACGATGCCCATGTCCATGCCGGCCTGGATCGCGTGGTACAGGAAGACCGTGTGGATGGCCTCGCGCACCGGCTCGTTGCCGCGGAAGCTGAAGGACACGTTGGACACGCCGCCGCTGACCTTCGCGCCGGGGAGGTTGCGCTTGATCCAGCGCGTCGCCTCGATGAAGTCGACGGCGTAGTTGTTGTGCTCCTCGATGCCGGTGGCGATCGCGAAGATGTTGGGGTCGAAGATGATGTCCTCGGGCGGGAAGCCGATCTCGTCGACCAGCATCCGGTACGCGCGGGTGCAGATCTCGATCTTGCGCTGATAGGTGTCGGCCTGGCCGGTCTCGTCGAAGGCCATCACCACCGCGGCCGCGCCGTAGCGGCGGATCAGCTTGGCCTGGCGGCGGAACTCCGCCTCGCCTTCCTTCAGCGAGATCGAGTTGACGATGCCCTTGCCCTGGATGCACTTGAGGCCGGCCTCGATCACCTCCCACTTGGACGAGTCGATCATGATCGGCACGCGCGCGATCTCGGGCTCGGAGGCGATCAGGTTGAGGAAGCGCACCATCGCGGCCTTGCTGTCGAGCATGGCCTCGTCCATGTTGATGTCGATGACCTGCGCGCCGTTCTCGACCTGCTGGCGGGCGACGCTCAGCGCGGCTTCGAATTCGCCGTTCAGGATCAGCCGCGCGAAGGCCTTGGAGCCGGTGACGTTGGTGCGCTCGCCGATGTTCACGAACAGCGTGCCGGCGCCGATGTTCACCGGCTCCAGGCCGGAGAGCTTCATCGGCGGCACGGCGACGGGCGTCGCGCCCGGGGCGGCAAGGTCAGGGGCGGCGGAGGCGGGATTCGGGGCGGACATGGCAGCGGCGCTTTTTCCGAGCTGGACGTGAGCTGAGACGAAAGACGGGGCCGCGCAACTCACCGCAACCCCGCGGAACGCGGGTCGGTGAGCGCCGTTGTGAGGCGGTGTCCGGGAGTCCGACACCGCCGTTCCGAGCCTGGCGGGCACCCGGGTGACGGGACCTGTCGCAACGCTCCTCGGAAACCACCGCCGCCGCAGGCGCGCGGGTGCGGCCTTGCCGGGAGCGGGAACAGCGTGCATTCTACCGATCCGGCCCCGCTTTGTTCGTGCCGTATTGCCTTGCCCCGCCGGCTGCGCCCGTATCCTGCGCGGCGCAACGACACAACAACGACAAGACGACGACACGTCGATGGGAAGGCCCCGTGGATCTGGTCCAGCTTCCGCCAAACAGCCTGCGCGTGGGACAGGTGCTGACGTTCTCCCTGCGCGACGCGGGAGGACACCTGCTGTTCGCCTCCGGGCATCCGCTGCCCGACACGCCGCAGGTGCGCGACCTGCTGGCCCGCGGGCCCTGGGTGCAGGCGCACGAGACGCGCGAGTACCAGCGCGCCCTCGCCCACAAGCTCGACACGATGATGCTCCAGGGCGCGTCGATGTCCGCGCTGGCCAACGCGACCGCCGAGTACAAGCCCACCCGTCCGATGCCGATGCCGCAGCAGACGGCGCCGGCGCACACCGCCATCTGGGCCGACCTGCAGTGGCACGCGCAGCAGGTGCTGCGCGACCCGCGGCGGCCGGACTTCCTGATGCGGCTGACGGAGCTGCTCGACAAGGTGCTGGCGCGGCTGACGCAGCAGCCGGACGCCTCGCTGGCGATGCTGGTGCACGACGCCGGCCAGGAGCCGCTGCAGTACAGCGCGCGGCATGCGCTGCTGTCGCTGGCGCTGGTCGAGATGACCACGCGCCAGATTGGCTGGGGCGAAGGCCGGCGCCGCACGCTCGGCCTGGCGGCGCTGACGATGAACCTGGACAGCGGCGCGCAGCAGGACCAGCACGCGATGCGGCCTGAGGCCCTCGGCGAAGCGCAACGCGACCAGCTCGCCGGCCACGGCGACCGCGCGGCGGAGACGCTGCGGGCCGTCGGCGTCGACGACGAGGACTGGCTGACCGCCGTGCGCCTGCATCACGATGCCGGGCCGGGGCCCTTGGCGGGGCGATCCGACGGTGAGCTGATGGCGCGGCTGCTGCGCCGCGCCGACGTCTATGGCGCGCGCCTGAGCCCGCGGCGCAGCCGCCGGCCGCTGTCCGCGGCGCAGGCGGCGCGGGCGGTCTACCTCGACGAGCTCCAGCAACCCGACGAGGCCGGGGCCGCGCTGATCAAGGCGATCGGGCTCTATCCGCCGGGCTCGCTGGTCCGGCTGGCCAACGGCGAGGAAGGCATGGTGCTCAAGCGCGGGCACAGCGCCAACGCGCCGATGGTCGCCGCGCTGCTCGGGCGCAGCGGCACGCCGCTGACCGCGCCGGTGCTGCGCGACACGCGCCTGCAGGCGCAGGCCATCACGGCCAGCCTCGCGCCGCATGAGATCCGCCTGCGGATCAACATGGACGCGATGTTGAAGCTCTACGGGACCTGACGTCCGTCGGGCGTCGTGGCCGGCCCAGGCCGCTGGCCCTCATCCCTGCCCTCTCCCGCAAGCGGGAGAGGGAATTCGATCAGTGCCGTGATGCGGTGCGTCAGGCCTCTTCGGCGACCAGTCCGCTGAACAGCTTGCTGCCCCAGCGGCGCGGCTGATACGCGGAGACCTTCTGCGCGATCGCGCGGATGTGGTCCGGCGTCGTGCCGCAGCAGCCGCCCGCGATGTTCAGGAAGCCCGCGGCGGCGAACTCCCCGACCAGGCGGCCGGTGACGTCCGGCGTCTCGTCGAAGCCGGTGTCGCTCATCGGGTTGGGCAGACCGGCGTTGGGATAGCAGGAGATCGGCGTGTCGCCGGCCGCCTTCGAGAGTTCCTCGATGTAGGGGCGCATCAGCGCCGCGCCGAGCGCGCAGTTCAGGCCGATCGCGATCGGCTGCGCATGCCGCACCGAGTGCCAGAACGCCGTCACCGTCTGTCCGGACAGGATGCGGCCCGACGCGTCGGTCACCGTGCCCGAGATGATCACCGGCAGGCGTTCGCCGGTGTCGTCCATCAGTTCGTCGACCGCGAAGATCGCGGCCTTGGCGTTCAGCGTGTCGAAGATGGTTTCTATCAGGAACAGGTCGACGCCGCCTTCCAGCAGGGCCTTGGCCTGGTCGTAGTAGGCCGCGCGCAGCGTGTCGAAGTCGACGTTGCGGGCGCCGGGGTCGTTGACGTCGGGACTGATCGAGGCCGTGCGCGGCGTCGGGCCGAGCGCGCCGGCCGCGAAGCGCGGCTTGTCCGGCGTGCTGAACGCGTCGCAGGCCGCGCGGGCCAGCCGCGCCGCGGCGACGTTCATCTCGTAGGCATGGGCCTCGAGGCCGTAGTCCTCCTGCGCGACGGTGGTCGTGCCGAAGGTGTTGGTCTCGATGATGTCGGCGCCGGCGTCGAGGTACTGGCGGTGGATCTCGCTGATGACCTCGGGCTTGGTCAGCACCAGCAGGTCGTTGTTGCCCTTGAGGTCCTTGGGGTGATCGGCGAAGCGCTCGCCGCGGAAGTCGGCTTCCGTCAGCTTGTAGCGCTGGATCATCGTGCCCATCGCGCCGTCGAGGACGGCAATGCGTTGCGCCAGGATGGCGGGCAAGGCGGCGCCGCGGGTGTAGGCGACGGCGGGACGGGCGGAGGTCGGGGCGTTCATGACCCCGATTGTAGAAAGCCGGTCCCGGTCCACCGTTCTCAACCGCCGAAGACCTTCTTCAGGATGGCGCTTCCCGTGCCGACCGGGTCCTGGCGGATCTTCTTCTCCTCCTGGCCGATCATGAAGTACAGCCCGTCCAGCGCCTTGTCGGTGACATAGCCCTGCAGGTTGGCGTCCTCCTTGCGGATGAGACCGAAGCCCGAGGCCTTGCCGGCCACCGCGTTGTACTTCTCGCTCAGCGACTGGCGCTCGGTCGCCTTGGTCACGATGGGCAGGAATTTCGTCGTCAGCGGCGAACGGGTCTTCTCCTCGAAGAACTGCGTCACCGCGTTGTCGCCGCCGCGCACGATCTTCACCGCGTCCTCGACGCTGATGTTGCGCACCGTGCTGACGAGCAACTGGCGCGCCTCGGGCATGGCCTGCTCAGCGGCGCGGTTCATCGAGGTGATCAGCTCGTCGATGCGCCGGCCCTGGCCGGTCGTGCGCAGCAGCCGCGCGGCGTCCTTGAGCGCGCCGGGCAGCTCGATCTTCACCTGGGGGTTGCCCAGGAAGCCATCGGTGCGACCCAGGTTGGCGAGCGCCGCCTGGGCACCGCGCTCAAGCGCCGCGCGCACACCGGAGGCGGCATCCCCCTCGCTCAAGCTCAGCGCCATCGCCCACGGCGAGGCACACCCCGCGCCCAGCAGCGCGATCAGGTCACGGCGAAACAGGTTCATCGGCGTCTCCTTCTTGGACATCGGGGGTAGCGGTCTCAGCGGTCTCAGCGGTCTCAGAGGACTCGGCGGACTCGGCGGATTCGGCGGATTCGGCGGTCTCAGCGGATCCGACGGTGTCGGCGGCTTCCTCTCGCCCGGCATCTTCCGACTCCGCGAGGTCCATGTCGATGGCGCCGAACGGGCCGGGACCGTCGCCGAGCTTGAACTCGATGCGCAGGCTGTCGCCCGGCTCCAGCGTCACCGGCTTGCCCAGCACCGGCGATCCCGCGCCGATCAGCGTGCCGGCGCGCAGCGGCCGGTTGAGCGCCGCCTCGGCGATCAGGTCACCGAGCGACCACTTCATGCCGGTCTTCGCGTCGACGACCACCTGCTTGCGTCCGTTGCGCATGACCTGGAGCTGCAAGGCCGCGCGACCGAGGTACCAGGCGCCGGGCAGTTCGTCCGGCGTGACGGCGACCGGCGCGAACTGCAGCGCCGGGCGGCTGTGCAGCGCGGGCCAGCCGTTGGCAAGTTCCTCCTGCTGCACCGGCCGCAGCACCCAGTCGCCGACCAGCATCAGCAGCCGGATCGCCTCCAGCGCCTGCGACGGCACCGCGCCCTGCGCCAGGTCGCCGATGAGCGCGGCGAGTTGCGGCTCGGGCTCCAGGCCGGGCGTGCGCAGGTCGAGCAGCTCGGTGGGACCCAGCAACGCCTCGGCGCCGCTGGCGCGCAGCAGCGGCGCGCTGAGGCGCTCTGGCCATGCGAGGCCGCGCTCGCGCAAGGCCTGACCCTGCTCCGGGTAGGCCTCGCCGGCGATCCAGCCGGACAGTCGCGGCAGCGGCGCCAGACACTGCTTGGGGTCGAACGCGAACGCATGCCGCGCGCGGCCGTGGTTCAGCGACTGCGACAACACCTCCAACTGCGGCGCCATGAAATTCCAGTCGTCGAGCACTTGTTGCAGGCGCGTCGCGATGCCGTTGGCATAGCATGCCTGGCTCAGGTCTCGCGACACGACCACGAGTTGGCCGTCGCGGGATCCGTCGCGGTAGGTGGCGAGTTTCATTGTTGTGAACGGACAGTCAGTCGTCGGACGATCGGTGGCCGCATTTTCACCTCAGGATCGGATCGCGTTCGCGGCGGCGCTCGCGGGCGCCCTGGCGCTGCATGCGGGCGCGATCGGCGCGCTGTGGCCGCGGACCTTGCCGCAAGCGATCGACACGCCGGTGGTGACCACACGCCTCATCGAGGCCCCGCTCCCGAAGACGCCCGAGCGGGTGTCTCCGTCGGTCGAACCACGCGTCGCGCCACCCATCACGCCACCCGTCGTGCCGCCCGCCGCACCCACCGCTGCACCATCCGTCGCGCCCCCTGTCGCACGCCACCCGTCCTCGCGTCCCGCGCCCGCTCCCGAGACCCGCCCGGTGCCCGCGCTGCTGGCCTTGCCGCTGCACGGCGACGGGGCCCTCGCCTACGCCTTCGTCATCGATGGCCAACCGGGCGAGGCGGCGCTGCGCTTCCACATCGGCGACGGCCGCTACGACATCACGCTGGAACGCCGCGCCGGCGGGCGCGAACTGCCGGTCTGGCACAGCGAAGGCCGCATCGGTCCGCAAGGCTTGCAGCCGGAACGGCACCGCGTCTGGCGCCAGGGCCGCGAGCGCGAGCTGCAGATCTTCGACCGGGACGCCGCGCGGCCGGTTCTCCTTGTCGGTGGGCGCGCCTTTCCGCTGTCGGCGGGCACGCAGGATCGCCTGTCCTGGTGGCTGCAGCTGGCCGCCATGATGGCCGCGGAACCGGCGCCCCATGTCGGATTGCGCCTGCGCGTGCCGGTGGCCGGCCCGGCGGGCGTCAACGACTGGGATTTCCAGGTGGTCGCGCGCGAGGGCGCGCGGTGGCTGCTGCGGCGCGACCTCGCGCAAGGGGCCGGCCGCCCGGCGCTGCAGTGGTCGGTCTGGCTCGACGGGCAGCGGGGATTCCTGGCCGCGGACCTGCGCTTCAGCCTGGACGACGACGAACAGTGGGCGCTCCGCTTGCTGGAGTGAGCCGGTCAGCCGCGCACCTGTCCGATCGGGCTCGATCCCGTGTGTGCGCGTTACGGTTCGTGTATCCGTGAAACCCTGTGCGGTTGGCACCACAAATGCTTGAGACACGGTGCAGCGTGTTCCACAAGTTCTGCCACCATGGGTCATGGCCTGGGTTGGGAGCGACAGGTCTTGAATCTGTCGCAACAGGCCATAACTCCTCCAACCAAGGAGTCCTTCATGCACATGCTCTACGACTCACCGAGCTACATCGTCGTCCAGTTCGATGTTCCGGTCGCCCCGTCCGCTGGCGATGCTGCGCACGCCGCCCAGGTGGACCACACGAACCTGCCCTCGTTGCAGCGTGACGGTTTCGAGATCGTCGACAAGTTCACCCGCAAGGAAATCTTCATCGAGGGCGCCCTGGCCCAGACCTTCCAGGAGGGCGTGGAGGCGCTCATCGAACAGGGTCCTGACGTCGACGACCTCGACGCCTTCATCGAGCAGTACGCGAACCTGGGCCAGCAGCCGGTGATCATGCATTGATCCGCGGGGGCTCGTCCCCCGCTCGTCCGCCACCCGTCCCTGCGCCAAGATCGTGCGGGCGCGCCCCGTTCAGGGGTGATCCTTCCGCGCTTTTCTTCCACCTCGACGAACTCCTGACGCTGCTCGAAGCCGAGCACCGCGTGACACCGGAAGTCCGCCAGCGCCGCCCGATGGGCTTCCGCGCCCGCGAGACCTGACCCCCTCTTCGGCGGGTGTTCCGGCGGCCTGAGGCCAGGCCGGTTCTATGGCATCGTGCCGCCTATGCCGAATCCGTCCCTGTCGACTCTCCTGAGGCGCGCATCGCGCGCGCTCGCCGCCGGCTCGCTCGCCCTGTGGATGGCACTGACGGGCGGCACCGCGCTGGCAGCGCCGTCCAGGACGTCCTGCCCGCCCGAGCCCGCGCCGCTCCCGGCCGATCGCCTCGCCGCCCAGGCCAGGGATCGCGGCCTGATGTGGACGATCCAGCGCGATGGCCGGACCTCCTACCTTTACGCCAGCCTGCACGTCGGCAAGCCGGGCTGGGCCGCGCCCGGACCGCGGCTGCGCAAGGCGCTGGACGAGGTGGACGCCGTGGCGCTGGAGCTCGACCCGCTGGACCGCGACGCCTGGAAGATGCCGGCCATGCCCGAGCTGCCGCTGGACGCCGCGATGCAGCGGCGGCTCGACGCGCAGGCCGCGGCCGTCTGCCTGGCGCCGCAGGCGCTGGCCGCGATGCATCCGCTGCTGCAGACCAGCACCTACATGCTGCTGCGCGCCCGGTCGCTGGGGCTGGACGTGCGCTACGGCCAGGAGATGCTGCTGAGCCAGTGGGCGCGCGATCGCGGCCTGCCGGTGCTGGCGCTGGAGACGCTGCAGGGCCAGCTCGAGGCGCTGCTGCCCGCCGACGCCGACGCGGCGCGGCACGAGCTGCGGTCCAACCTGCAGCAGCTCGAACGCCCGAAGTCGCTGCTGCGCACGCTGGACACGATGGTGACGGTCTACGACCGCGGCGACCTGGCCCGGCTGAACCGGTACGCCGACTGGTGCGACTGCGTGTCCGATGCCGCCGACCGCGCCGCGCTGCAGCGGATCAACGACGGTCGCAATCCGGCGCTCGCCCAGCGGATCTCCGAGCTGCACCAGCGCGGTCAATCGCTGCTGGTGGCCGTCGGCGCGATGCACATGACCGGGCCGCGGGCGCTGACCCTGCTGCTCCGGGACCAGGGCTTCGAGGTAACCCTGATGCCGCGATCCGGATCGCAGTGACCGAGTTGCGGCACACTGGCCGCCGCCAGCCGCGCCGGCCTTTCCACTGACCCTGCCGGCTGGCCGTCTTCAACGACCGGTCTCCCCGGCCGTTCTCCGATGTCCTTCCCTGGAGTCCCCATCTTGGACCCCCTGCCGTCCTTCCTCCAATCGCTGTTCCTGGTGCCGCTGACGCTGCTGCCCATCATCAACCCGGTGGGCGTGGCCCCGATCGTCATCGGCGCGGCCGGCGGCGACGACAAGGTCCTCAAGCGGCTGGCCCGCCAGGTCGCGATCAACGGCTGGGTCGTGATCATGGTGTCGCTGCTGGTGGGCACCTACGTGCTGGACCTGTTCGGCATCTCGCTGCCGGTCGTGCGCGTCGGCGGCGGCCTGCTGGTGGCCTACAGCGCCTGGGTCATGCTGACCCGCAACGAAACCGACGACGTCCAGACGGCCGTGGTGCACGCCTCGCCCGGCGACATCAGCGAGACCGAGATCGTCCGCCGCAGCTTCTTCCCGATCACCTTCCCGCTGACCACCGGTCCGGGCAGCATCGCCGCGGCGATCGCGCTGGGCGCGCAGATCCCGCGCTCGCCGGTGCCCTACCTGATGGGCGCCGGCGTGGCCGCCATCGGCGCGGCCGTCACCGCCGCCGTGGTCTACCTGGTCTACCGCAACGGCGGCCGGCTGCTGATGAAGATGGGCGAGGTCGGCACCCTGGTGATGATGCGGCTGATGGCTTTCGTGCTGCTGTGCATCGGCATCCAGATCCTGTGGACGGGCTGGGCCGACCTGAACCACATTCCGACCTGAGGCGGCCAGCGCCCGTCCCGACGTCGGACGACCGCCGCCAGGACGTAGGATCGGGCCCATGGCCGCCCCCGGGCCCCCTGCGCACGCCGGGACGCCCGGCGAGGACGGCTCGCGAGGAGACACCATGGCGGACACCGACTTCAGCAAATTCGTTCCGGGCTTCGACTTCCTGCAAGGGCTGATGAAGAATGCCGGCGCCGCGATCCCCGGCTTCAACCAGTGGGTCGCGCCGACGCTGGATCCCGACGAGCTGGACAAGCGCATCGGCGAACTGCGCACCGTGCAGTTCTGGCTCGAGAACAACGCCCGCATGCTCACCGCGACCATCCAGGCGCTGGAAGTGCAGCGGATGACGCTGTCGACCCTGCACGCGATGAACGTGCCGATGGCGGACCTGAAGGACGCGCTCAAGACGCCGCCAATGCCCCCGATGCCGTCGATGCCGCCGACGCCGCCGGCAGCGGAGGTCCCGCCGACGCCCCGCGAGGACGCCGGAGCCGCCGAACCGCCCGGTCCCAAGCCGGCCGGCGCCGACCCGATGCAATGGTGGAACGCGCTCACGCAGCAGTTCACCCAGGTCGCGTCCAACGCGATGAAGACGGCACAGAGCGCGGCCGCGACCGCAGCCGACCCGCCCGCGGCGACGCCCGCCCCCAAGGCGCCCGCCCGATCCGCGACCCGGCCGGCCGCCAAGAAGGCCGCGCCGGCGCGCAAGGCCGCCGCCAAGCGCAAGGCGCCCTGAGTCCCCCCGTCTCCCGAGGGCCGTTCATGCCTCGCTTTCTCCAGGCGCACGCCACCCATCCCGACCCCCACATGGCGCTGGCGCTGGCCGGCGCGCAGCTGGAAGGGCAACGCGCCGGCATGACGCCGACGCTGGGATTCCTCTACCTCACGCATCCCTACGTGCCGCACGCGCAGGCGCTGCTGGACGAAGTGCGCGAGCGCTGGCCGGGCTGCGGCTGGGTCGGCGCCTCGGCGCTGGCGGTGAGCGCCAGCGGCGTCGAGTACTTCGACGAACCGGCGCTGGTCGTCATGCTCTGCGACCTGCCCGCCGACCAGTGGCGGATCTTCTCGGGGCTTCGGCCGCTGACGCCGGACCGCGAATCCCGCAGCCTGCTGCTGCATGCCGACGGCGGCACGCCCGACCTGCAGGAGCTGATCGGTGAACTGGCGCAGCGCTGCAGCAGCGGCTACCTCTTCGGCGGCCTGGTCAGCGGCGGCGACGACGCGGTGCAGATCGCCGACGGCCTCTTCGCAGGCGGCCTGTCCGGCCTGGCGCTCGGGCCGGACGTGCGCTGGATCTCGCGCGTCAGCCAGGGCTGCCAGCCGCTGGGCCGCGAGCGCCGCGTCACCGGCTGCGACGGGCCGCTGGTCGTCGAACTCGACGGACAGCCCGCGCTCGACGCGCTGCTCGAGGACCTCAAGCTGCCGGCGTACACCGGGGAATCCGGCTCGCTGCGGCAGGCCATGCCCTTGTTCCGCCGCACGCTGGTCGGTCTCAGCGACGAACCCGGCGCCCGGCGCGAATACGGCGCGGAGGTGCGCGTCCGGCACCTGGTCGGCCTCGATCCGGGGCGGCGCGGCATCGCCGTCGCCGAGCAGATGCGCGAAGGCGAACTGCTGAGCTTCTGCGAGCGCCACCCCGACGCCGCCCGGCGCGACCTCGTCCGCATCTGCACCGAGATCCGGGCCGAGGCCGAGGAGCGCGGCGCCCGCATGGCCGGCGCGCTGTACTTCAGCTGCACCGGTCGCGGCGGCCCGCACTTCGGCGCGCCGTCGGCGGAACTGCAATGGGTGCAGCACGCGCTCGGCGACGTGCCGCTGGCCGGATTCTTCGCCAACGGGGAGATCGCCCACGCGCGGCTGCACGGCTACACCGGCGTGCTGACGGTGTTCCTGGACGCCTGATGCGCGGCCGCCGCGACCTGCTCCAGGCCGCCGCGGCCTCGGCCGTCTCCACCGCCCTGCCTGCCCTGTCCCTGCTGCCGGACGCCGCGACGGCGGCGCGCCCGGCTGCCGGCGCCCGGCTCGCCGCGGCGCCGACAGAGCCGTCGGAACCGACCACCGTCGTCTATCCGCGCCACCTGCCTCAGCAGGACCGGCAGGTCGACTACTTCATCAGCCTGCTGCACGCCGCCTTGCAGCGCAGCGGCGTCCGCTACGCGCTGATCCAGACGCAGTCCGAGATGGTGCAGAGCCGCGCGCTGCTGGAGATGGCCAGCGACGATCCCGGCATCGACGTGTTCTGGACGATGACGGACCCGCAGCGCGAGAAGAGCCTGCTGCCGATCCGCGTGCCGCTGGACCGCGGTCTGATCGGCTGGCGCCTGTGCCTGACGCGCGCCGCGGACCGCGACCGCCTGCGCGATGTGCGCGACCTGAAGGACCTGAGCCGACTGACGGCCGGGCAGATGCACGACTGGCCCGACACTGCCGTGCTGCGCGCCAACGGCCTGCCGGTGCAGGTCAGTACGCATTACCAGGGCCTGTTCCAGATGCTGTCGACGGGTCGCTTCGACTACTTCCCGCGCTCGATCTTCGAGATCGATGCGGAGCTCGCCAGCTTCCCCGAGCAGAAGCTCGTCATCGACCCCCACCTGCTGTTGCACTATCCGGCGGCGCTCTACATGTTCGTCCGCCCGGGTCGTCCGCGGCTGGCGGCGGACCTCACCCGCGGCATGAACGCGCTGGTGGCAGACGGCACCTTCGAGCGGCTGTCGCGGCAGATCTTCGGCGATCTGCTGCAACGCCACCGGATCGACCAGCGCCGCGTGCTGCGGCTGCGCAACCCGCTGCTGCCGCCGCAGACGCCGCTGGACCGCAAGGCCTTGTGGTGGCCCCTGCCCGGCGCCCGCTGACGGTCCCGCGCCGAGGATTCAGTCCGGGGTCAGCGCACAGGGCTACAGTTCGACGCCATGACCGCCGTCCTCCCATCCACCCACGAGCCGCCCGGCGACCAGGCCGCCGCGCTGGCCGGCTTCCGCGCCGGGCGTCGCGCGCAGCTGGTCCAGGCCCTGCGGGCCGAGCTGCCCGCGCACGCGCTGCTCTGGCAGGACGAGCAGACGCGCCCCTATGAATGCGACGGCCTGACCGCCTACCGCGAGCGCCCGCTGGCCGTGGCGCTGCCCGAGACCGAGGCGCAGGTCGCCGGCGTGCTGAAGGCCTGTCATGCGCTGGGCGTGCCGGTGGTGGCGCGCGGCGCGGGCACCGGTCTGTCCGGCGGCGCGATGCCCCATGCCGAGGGCCTGACCCTGGCGCTGGCCAAGTTCAACCGCATCGTGGCGATCGATCCGCTGGCGCGCACCGCCCGCGTGCAATGCGGCGTGCGCAACCTGGCGATCTCCGAGGCGGCGGCCGCGCACGGCCTGTACTACGCGCCGGACCCGAGCAGCCAGATCGCCTGCACGATCGGCGGCAACGTCGCCGAGAACTCGGGCGGCGTGCACTGCCTGAAGTACGGCCTGACCCTGCACAACGTGCTCAAGGTGCGCGGCTTCACGGTCGAGGGCGAGCCGGTCGAATTCGGCTCCGAGGCGCTGGACGCCGCCGGGCTGGACCTGCTCAGCGTCGTGATCGGCAGCGAGGGCATGCTGGCGGTGGTGACCGAGGTGGTGGTCAAGCTGACGCCCAAGCCGCAGCTGGCGCGCTGCATCATGGCCAGCTTCGACGACCTGCGCCGCGCCGGCGACGCCGTGGCCGCGATCATCGCGGCCGGCATCATCCCCGCCGGCCTGGAGATGATGGACAAGCCGATGACCGCGGCGGTCGAGGACTTCGTCCACGCCGGCTACGACCTCGACGCCGAGGCGATCCTGCTGTGCGAGAGCGACGGCACGCCGGAGGAGGTCGAGGAAGAGATCGCCCGCATGAACGAGGTGCTGCGCGCGAACGGCGCGACGCGGCTCGAGGTCAGCGAGGACGAGGCGCAGCGCCTGCGCTTCTGGAGCGGGCGCAAGAACGCGTTCCCGGCCTCGGGGCGCATCAGCCCGGACTACATGTGCATGGACTCGACGATCCCGCGCAAGCGGCTGGCCGACATCCTGCTGGCGATCCAGGCGATGGAGCGCAAGTACGGACTGCGCTGCGCCAACGTCTTCCATGCCGGCGACGGCAACCTGCATCCGCTGATCCTGTTCGACGCCAACGATCCCGATCAGCTGCACCGCTGCGAGCGCTTCGGCGCCGACATCCTCGAGACCAGCGTCGCGATGGGCGGCACGGTGACCGGGGAACACGGCGTCGGCGTCGAGAAACTCAACAGCATGTGCGTGCAGTTCTCGCCGCAGGAGCGTGAACACATGCTGGCCCTGAAACGGGCCTTCGATCCGCAGGGGCTGCTGAACCCCGGCAAGGTGATCCCGACGCTGCAGCGCTGCGCCGAATACGGCCGCATGCATGTCAAGCGCGGCGCACTCTCATTTCCAGAACTGGAGCGATTCTGATGGCGGTGCAAGCAGCAGATGTCGCGGCGGCGGGCACGGGCCCGACCGCCGGCTTCGTCCCCGCGACGCAACTGATGGCCACGCTGGAGGCGATGGCGGCGCGCTTTCTCGAAGGCCGGCCGGTGCGCTTCACCGGCCACGGCAGCAAGGACTTCTACGGCGGCCCGCTGGGCGACGCCGAGCCGATGTCGACGCTGTCCCTCAACGGCGTCATGGCCTATGAACCGAGCGAGCTCTACGTGACCGCCGCCGCCGGCACGCCGGTGGCGGAGGTGGAGGCGCTGCTGGCGCAGCACGGCCAGCACCTGGCCTTCGAGCCGCCGCGGTTCGTCGGCGCGGCCTCGGGCGGCACGGGCACGATCGGCGGGATGGTCGCGAGCGGGCTGTCCGGCCCGGCGCGCGCGACGGCCGGCGCGGTGCGCGATCACGTGCTCGGGCTGACGATGCTCGACGCGAAGGGCGAGCTGCTGCATTTCGGCGGCACGGTGATGAAGAACGTCGCGGGCTACGACGTGTCGCGGCTGATGGCGGGCTCGCTGGGCGTGCTCGGCCTGATCGCGCAGGTCACGCTGAAGGTCCTGCCGCGGCCGGTCGCGACGGTGACGCTGCGCTTCGAAGCCTCGCAGGACAAGGCGTTGCTGCGGATGAACCGCTGGGGCGGCCAGCCGCTGCCGATCTCGGCGAGCGCCTGGTGGGACGGCGCGCTGGTGCTCCGGCTGTCCGGTGCGGAGGCGGCGGTCCGCGCGGCCGCCCACAAGCTGGGCGGCTCCGCGATCCCGGAGGCGATGGCCGCGCCGTTCTGGCAGGGCCTGCGCGACCAGTGCGACGAGTTCTTCCTGGGCGCGCGCCGCGCGGTGCACGGCGGCGCGACGCTGTGGCGCATCGCCGTGCCGTCGACCACGCCGCCGATGGCGCTGCACGGCGAGCAGCTCGTGGAATGGGGCGGCGCGCAGCGCTGGGTGGTGACGCCGATGGCGCCCGCGCAGGTGCGCGAGGTGGTGGCCGCGGCCGGCGGCCACGCGACGATGTTCTACGCCAACGACAAGTCCGATGGCGCGTTCTCGCCGCTCGGCCCTCAGCTCACGCGCATCCACAAGGAACTGAAGCGGCAGTTCGATCCGGCGGGGATCTTCAATCCCGGGCGGCTCTATCCTGACCTCTGATCTCTGATCCGGATCTCTCATCCGGACTCCCGCAGCGAGACGCCTTCCCCCGACGCGCAGCAAGCCGACAGCAAGCCGACCGATGCAAACCCACCTGGCTCCCGAATTCCAAGGCACCCCGGAAGGCGAGACCGCCGAGGCCATCCTGCGGCGCTGCGTGCACTGCGGCTTCTGCACCGCGACCTGTCCGACCTACCAGCTGCTCGGCGACGAGCTCGACGGCCCGCGCGGCCGCATCTACCTGATCAAGCAGGTGCTCGAAGGCGAGCCGCCGACCGCGGCGACGCAGTTGCACCTGGACCGCTGCCTGACCTGCCGCAACTGCGAGACCACCTGCCCGTCCGGCGTCCAGTACGGTCAGCTTGTGGAGATCGGCCGGCAGATCGTCGACGCGAAAGTCGAGCGCCCGCGCGAGGAGCGCGTCAAGCGCTGGCTGCTGAAGGAAGGCCTGACCTCGCCGCTGTTCAAGCCGGCGCTGCGGCTCGGCCAGGCGCTGCGCCCGCTGGTGCCCGGCGCGCTGCAGGACAAGGTGCCGCCCAAGCCCGACGCGCGCGCGCGCCAGTGGCCGCAGCGCACCCATCCGCGCAAGGTGCTGATGCTGCTCGGCTGCGTGCAGCCGGCGATGATGCCCAACATCAACGCGGCCACCGCCCGCGTGCTCGACGCCGCCGGCGTGCAGACGCTGGTCGCCGACGAGGCCGGCTGCTGCGGCGCGATCCGCACCCACATGAACGACCACCACGGCGGTCTCGACGACGCCCGGCGCAACATCGACGCCTGGTGGCCCATGGTGGACGGTCACGGCGAGCAGGTCGAGGCCATCGTCATGAACGCCTCCGGCTGCGGCGTGCAGGTCAAGGATTACGGCCGGCTGCTCGCGCACGACCCGGACTACGCGGAGAAGGCCACGCGCATCGCCACGCTGACCCGCGACCTCAGCGAGTACCTGCCGGCGCTGGTCCAGCCCTTGCGCTCGCGGCTCGGCCAGCCCGGCGCCGGGACGCATCGACCCACGCTCGCCTACCACCCGCCCTGCACGCTCCAGCACGGCCAGCAGCTGCGCGGCGGCGTCGAGGGCCTGATGCGCGAGCTCGGTTTCGAGATCTCGCTCGCGCCCAGCGAGAGTCACCTGTGCTGCGGCTCCGCCGGCACGTATTCGGTGCTGCAACCGGTGTTGTCCAAGCAACTGCGGGAGCGCAAGCTCGCCGCCCTGGCGCCGCTGGCGGCTGAAGCGATCGTCTCGGCCAACATCGGCTGCATCCAGCACCTGCAAAGCGGCACGGACGTCCCGGTCCGCCACTGGGTGGAAGTGCTGGACGAAGCACTTCTGCATGGATGAGTCATTGACTTCACCGCCGGATCTCTTGAGGAAGCGTCGCGCCGACGCATCATTCCTCGCCGAAACCCCTCCCTCTTGAGGAGGAGTTCTCACCTCTGACGCCCCAACTCGGGCAAACCCGGGCATGCCCGTTGCCAGCGGCCCGCAGAATCCGCTCCCATAACAGGAGGGGAGCGCGCAAGCGATTCCAATCAGAAAGTGAAATAGGCCGGTCATCGCGTGGTGACCGGCCTTTTTTCCGTCCGGGCGGGCCGGGTGGATACTCCGCTGTCATATTTGTTTCAGCGGCTTCGTCCGGAGCCTCACCCGCCATGACCCTGACCCGTCGCACCTGGTTGCTGGTGCCCGTCCTGGCCGCGCTGGCCGCCTGCGCCAACGCCCCCTCCTCCTCCACGTCGGCCACCGGCGCCGCGCCGGCAACACCTGGCCCCGCCGCGTCCGCCTTCCAGGCGAAGAAACCGCCGAAGCTGGTCGTCTTCATGGTCGTCGACGGACTGCCGATCCGGCAGGTGCTCGGCTACCGCGACCAACTCCAGCCGGACGGCTTCAAGCGCTTCCTCGACCGTGGCGCCTGGTTCGCCAACGCGTACTACGGCCACGGCTACACGGTCACGGCGGCCGGCCACTCGATCATGCTGAGCGGCGCCTATCCGCAACGCAGCGGCATCATCGGCAACGAGTGGCGGGACCCGATGACCGCCGCCCCGCAATACAACACCGCCGATCCGCGCTACCAGTACATCGGCAACAAGACCGAACCGCTGGCCGGCACCAGCCCCAACAACTACAAGGTCGAGACCGTCGGCGACGTGCTGCGCACGCTGCAGCCGGAATCCAAGGTGATCGGCATCTCCGGCAAGGACCGCGGCGCGATCCTGCCGGCCGGCCACAAGGGCACGGCCTACATGTTCATGGGCGGCAGCGGGGAATTCGCGTCGTCCACCTACTACATGGACAAGCACCCCGCCTGGGTCGACGCGTTCAACGCGGCCAAACCGGCCGACAAGCTCTTCGGCAAGACCTGGTCCCCGATGCTGCCGGAGGCCGCCTACGCCCGCAGCGTGCCGGACGGCCAGCCCTGGCAGGCCAACAGCGGCAACGGCAACCGGCTGCCGGCGGTGCTGGGCGCCGGCATGGACGGTCCGGGACCGCGCTTCTACGGGAACATCCTGCCCTCCCCGTTCGGTGACGAACTGACGCTGGCTTTCGCGAAGGCGGCCGTCGAAGGCGAACAGCTGGGCGCCGACGACCAGACCGACATCCTTTCCGTCAGCCTGTCCAGCCACGACTACATCAACCACGCCTTCGGCCCCGAATCGCGGCTGTCGCACGACCATTTCCTGCATCTGGACGCCTACCTGCAGGACTGGTTCAAGTACCTCGATGCCAAGGTCGGCCGCGGCAATTACATCGCCGTGCTGACCGCCGACCACGGCTTCACCGACACGCCCGAATGGGCGAAGTCGCAGGGCCGGGACGCCGGACGCATCAATCCGGCCCAGGTCGTCGGCATCATCAACGCCGGCTTGTCGAAGCGGTTCGGCGATTTCCGCTGGGCCCTGAACATGTCGGGCTCGGGCGTGATCTTCGACGAGGTGGCGATCAAGGTCGCCGGGCTGAATCCCGACGACGTCTATGCCGTCGCGAAGGCATCGGTCGAGCAGATCGACGGCGTCCAGGCCGCCTTCACCCGCGCGCAGCTGGCGGGGACGGACACCACGACGCCCTACCTCGAGCAGTTCCGCCGCTCCTGGTATCCGGGCATCGCCGCGCCCTTGCAGGTGGTGCCGAAGGCGGGCTGGATGTTCGGGTCCCGCGTGACGGGCACCACCCACGGCAGCCCCTATGAGGACGACACCCACGTGCCGCTGCTGACCTGGGGACCGGCATGGGTCGGCCAGGGCCGGATCGAGCAGCGCGTCGAGATCGTCGACTTCGCGCCGACGCTGTCGGCCATCCTGCATATCCCCGCGCCGAAGCAGGCGCAGGGCCGGGTGCTGCCCCTGCCCGCGCGGTAGTCCCCCGCCCGAGCGGGGAATCCCCC
>CBIHMU010000021.1:0-75158 GCA_966211105.1 uncultured Burkholderiales bacterium | reverse complement strand
CTCGAAGAAGACGTGGATTCGCCGGAGTTCTGGCGCGAAGACGTGCGCGCCTATGCGCTCAACGCGGCCTCGGTCGCGCTGCTCACCCGGCTGCGCGTGTGGGAAGGCCTGGCCGAGGACGCCCGCACCCCCGTGCACGACATGCGCATCCACGGCGACCGCGCCGGCGCGGAGCTGCATTTCAGCGCCTGGCAGCAGGGCGCCGGTGAACTGGCCCACATCGTCGACGCCGCCGCGCTCGAGACGCAGCTCGACGCCGCGCTGCGCTTCGCCCCGCACGTGCAGCGCGTGACCGAGCCGGTCCCCGCCACGCTGCAGGCCCTGTGCGAAGGCCGCGACACCGGCGCCGCCCAGGAATTCGGCGTGCACTACGACCGCCACGACTACGGCCACCTGGGCGTCGCCACGCGGCTGATCGCGAGCAAGCCGCACCAGGGCCAGGCCTGGCAGTGGTTCCGCTCGCCGGACGTGCTCGCGCTGCTGCCCTTCGACCGTCCCGAGCCCGGCCACGGCTACGGCCTGGTCTGGTCGCTGCCCAAGGACGAGGCGCGCCGCCTGATGGCCGCCGGCCCGGCCGAATTCGAATCCGCGCTGCTCGAAGCCACCGGCGGCGCCGCCGGCACCCTGAAGCTCGCCGGCGAGCGCCAGGCCTGGCCGCTGCAGCTGTGCCGCGCCGACGCGCTGTGCGGTCCCGGCTGGGTGCTGCTCGGCGATGCCGCGCACCTGGTCCATCCGCTGGCGGGGCAGGGCCTGAACCTCGGCCTGGCCGACGTGGAGGCGCTGGTCGACGTCATCGTGCGACGCGAATCCTGGCGCAGCCTCGGCGACGAGAAGCTGCTGCGCCGCTACGCCCGCGCCCGCATCGCCCCGACCTGGGCGATGGGCGAATTGACGGACGGCCTGCTGCGCGGCTTCGCCAGCCAGGCGCCGGTCCTCGCCCGGCTCCGCAACGAGGGCCTGCGCCTGGTCGATCGCGCCGGCCCGCTCAAGAAATGGCTCACGGCCCGCGCGCTCGGCCACTGAACGGTCCTGTCCGTTCACCCTGCAAGTTCTCGAAAGTCCCCATGATCTCCACGCTGTCCAAGACCTCCTCCCGCAAGACCCTGGCCCTGGTCGCCTCGCTGGCCGCGCTCGGCCTGTACGGCTGCACGGCCCAGGCCAACGAGGACACCATCCGCAAGAACCTCGCCGCGGTGATGCCCAAGGAGATCAAGATCGACGAGGTGCGTCCCAGCCCGATCGCCGGCCTGTGGGAGGTCCGCATCGGCAGCGAGATCCGCTACACCGACGCCGCCGGCCAGTACCTGGTCGAGGGCGAGATCCTCGACCTGAAGAACCGCAAGAACGTCACCCAGGAGCGCATCGAGAAGATCACCGCGATCGACTTCGCCTCGCTGCCGCTCAAGGACGCGATCGTCTGGAAGAAGGGTGACGGCAAGCGTCGCATCGCCGTCTTCGCCGACCCGAACTGCGGCTACTGCAAGCGCTTCGAGAAGTCGCTGCAGGAGGTCGACAACATCACCGTCTACACCTTCGTGATCCCCATCCTGGGCGGCGACTCGCCGGAGAAGTCGCGCACCATGTGGTGCGCCAAGGACAACACCGTCGCCTGGCGCAACTGGATGATCGACGGCGCCATGGCCGGCCCGGCCGACGCCAAATGCGACAGCTCGGCCATCCAGCGCAACCTGGCCCTCAGCCAGAAGATCCGCGTCAACGGCACGCCGGCCATCCTGTTCGAGAACGGCACCCGGGCCCCGGGCGCGCTCAGCCCGCAGCAGCTCGAACAGCGCTTCCAGGCGATCCAGGACGCCGACAAGGCCCAGAAGAAGTCCTGATCCCGATTGATCCCGATTGATCCTGATTGATCCCGACGATTGATCCCGACGACTGACCCCGATGACCGACCGTCCCCCCCATCACGCCGCCCCGGTGCACGCCGCCTCGGCCTCCGTCAACCCGATCGCGTTGCGGCTGGGTTATGCCGGGCTGATCCCGTTCGTGCTCGGCGCGGTGCTGGTCTGGCTGGTGCGGGAAGACGCGCACCCCTATGTCACCGACGGCCTGTCGCGCTACGCGGCCATCGTGATCAGCTTCCTGGGGGCGATCCACTGGGGACTGGGCATGCGCCAGACCGTCCCGTCGCCCGCACCCTTCATCTGGGGCATCGTGCCGGCGCTGCTGGCGTGGATCGCCTCGACGATGCCGCCGTACGCCGGCCTGGTGATCGAGGGCTTCCTGCTGATCGCCTGCTACGTGGCCGACCGCAAGCTGTATCCCTCGCTCGGCGCCTCGGCCTGGCTGACGCTGCGCTTCCGGCTGAGCGCCGTGGCGGCGCTCAGCTGCTTCATCGCCGCCCAGGGCACCTGAACAGGGGCCTTGAGCCGGCAATAGCACCCGCCGCAGAGTCCGCCGCAGAACCCGCCGCAGAACGCGCACGGACGTCGATCCGGACGAACCCTGGGCCGGGTCTCCTGAACGGGAACCGCCCAAAAACGCGTCCCGCGCGCCCCACGCGCCGGCCAGCCTTGGTAGGCTGTTCCTCATGACCGCTCGCCCCACGATCCATTACCGCATCGCCGTCGCCGACCTCCACGCGCATCGCTTCGAGGTCACGCTGACCGTGCCCGCGCCCGAGCCGCGCCAGACCGTGAGCCTGCCGGTCTGGATCCCGGGCAGCTACCTGGTGCGGGAGTTCTCCCGCCACCTCGGCGCCGTGACGGCCCGCCAGGGCCAACGCGAGGTGCTGGTCACGCAGACGGCGAAGAACCGCTGGGAATTCGACTGCGCCGGGCGCGGCGCGCTGATCATCAGCTACCCGGTCTACGCCTTCGACACCTCCGTGCGCGCCGCCTTCCTGGACGCGCAGCGCGGCTTCTTCAACGCGACCGGCCTGTGCCTGCGCGCCCACGGCAAGGACGATCTGCCGCACCGCGTCGAGCTCGCCGGCCTGCCCGAGGGCTGGGACGTCGCCACGGCGATGGCGCCGGTCGAGGACGCGCCGCTGCAGTTCGAGGCGGCCGATTACGACGAGCTCGCCGACCACCCCTTCGAGCTGGGCCCGTTCTGGCGCGGCGAATTCGTCGCCGGCGGCGTGCCGCACGAGTTCGTCGTGTCCGGCGCCTTGCCGATCTTCGACGGCGAGCGGCTGCTGCGCGACGCGCAGAAGATCTGCGAAACGCAGATCGCCTTCTGGCATTGCGGCAAGGGCAAGCCGCCGATGTCGCGTTACGTGTTCCTGCTGAACTGCACCGACGACGGCTACGGCGGGCTCGAGCACCGGGCCAGCACCGCGCTGATCGCGGCGCGGCGCGACCTGCCGCGGCTGGGCCAGTCCGAGACCGGCGACGGCTATGTGAAGCTGCTGGGCCTGATCAGCCACGAGTACTTCCACACCTGGAACGTCAAGCGGCTGCGGCCGGACGTGTTCGAGCGCTACGACTACGAGCAGGAGAACTACACCGAGCTGCTGTGGTTCTTCGAGGGCTTCACCTCGTACTACGACGACCTCTTCCTGGTCCGCGCCGGCCTGATCGACGAAGGCCGCTACCTGAAGCTGATCGGCAACACCCTCACGCAGGTGCTGGGCGCGCCGGGGCGCAAGCACCAGAGCGTGGCGCGCTCCAGCCTCGAGGCCTGGACCAAGTACTACCGCCAGGACGAGAACACGCCCAACGCGGTGGTCAGCTATTACGCCAAGGGATCGATGGTGGCGCTGGCGCTGGACCTGTCGCTGCGCGGCGCGGAGAAGAGCGAGAAGCCGACGTCGCTCGACGACCTGATGCGCGGCCTGTGGAAGGACACCGGCGGCGGGCCGGTCAGCGAGGCGAAGATCCTGCAGAAGCTCGTCGACCTCGGCGGCGAGGCGATCGCGCAGACGCTGTCGACCTGGGTGCACGGCACCGAGGACCTGCCGCTGCCGCAGCTGCTGGAGCGTGTCGGCGTGCGCTGGTGCCTGGACAAGCCGACGCTGGCGCAGCGCCTGGGACTCCGGGTGTCGGAGACCGACGGCATCGTGACCGTCAAGAACGTGCTGCTCGACAGCGCCGGCCTGGCGGCCGGGTTGAGCGCGGGCGATGAGATCGTCGCCTGCAACGGCTGGCGGGTGCGCCGGCTCGAGGACCTGCCGCTGACCTTGAACCACATCGATCCGCAGCGGCTCGACCTGCTGGTGACGCGCGACCAGCGGATGCTGACACTGGCCCTGACGCTGCCGACGCAGGACAGCGCGGCGCGGCCGGTCTGCCTGGGTCTGCTCGAGAAGGCGCCCGCGCGTGCGCAAAGCCTGCGGCGCGCATGGCTGGGTGGCTGAGACGCCGGCTCGCCCTTGAAATCCGGCAGATCCAGGACGCCGGACGGGCGATCGGCCGCGGACTGTCCGCGTTGGCGGTCGGCGCGGCGCGTCTGGCCGATCCGCGCCGCTGGCGCGACGCGGCGGCTCGTCTTCGTCGACACCATCTGGCGCTGGCCGGCCTCACGGTGGCGGTCGTCGTCGCGCATCTGTGGCTCCTCAGCGGTGCCCGTGAACTCCACGACCAGTGGATGCCCGAGACGCCCGAACCGGAGCGGCTGCAGGCCGCCTTCGTCCGGGAACTGACGGCCGCGCCACCGCCGCCCCCCGCCACGCCGCGCAAGGACGGACCCGCAGGCACGCCGCCACGGCGCATCGAATCGATGCCGGCGCTCGGCGAAGGGCCGGCGCCGCTGCCGCCCGATCCCGCCGCCAGCGAACCGCCGCCCGAGCTGCAGGCGCTGGCGATGCCGCCGGCGCTGGCCGTCTCCGACGCGGTGGGCGAATGGATGCCGGGCATCGAATGGCCGCTGTCGACCGAGCTCGACTACCAGCTGACCGGCGATTTCCGCGGGGCCATCTACGGCGACGCGCGGGTCCAGTGGCTGCGGGAGGGCGCGCATTACCAGGTCCACCTCGAAGCCTGGATCGGCCCGAAGATCGCGCCGCTGATGTCGCGCCGGCTGAGCAGCGACGGCGAGATCACGCCGCTGGGCCTGGCGCCCAAACGCTTCGACGAAGTGACCGGCGGCCTCGCGGGCGGGAACCGTCAGTCGACGCTGCTCTTCGACCTGGGCGGCGTGCGCCTGGCCAACGGCCGGCGCGAGCCCGTGCCCGACGGCACGCAGGACGCGGCCAGCCAGTTCGTGCAGTTCACCTGGCTCTTCCTGACCGGCCGGCAGTCCGCGCAGGGCGACCTGCTGATCCAGCAGCCGCTGGCGCTGCCGCGCAACGTGCACCTGTGGCGCTACAGGGTGCGCGGGATGGAGGACGTCGCGACGCCGTTGGGGACGATCCCGGCGTGGCACGTGGATTCGGACATGGACATGGAGGACACCCGCGGCGACATGCAGGCGGAGTTCTGGCTGGCGCCGTCGCTGCAGTACCTGCCGGTGCGGGTGCGGATCTGGCAGAACCGCGCGAAGGATGCGCGCACCCACATCGACCTCGTGCTGAAGGCGCCGCCGAAGCAGGCGCTGGCGCCGGCGCAGCCGGTTCCGTCGGCGTCCGCCGCGAGCCCCTGATCGTCACGGGGCGCGCTCATCGCCGTCCACCGGCGCCTCTATAGTTGCCGCCATTCAGTTCAAGGAGACATCCCATGATTCCAGCCCTGTCCGGCGTGACGTTCGAGAACATCCTGGTGGAGGTCGCCGGCAGCGGCGAGCGCAAGACCGGCGTGATCCGCCTGAACCGCCCCAAGCAGCTGAACGCGTTGAGCGATCCGCTGATGGATGAACTGGGCCGCGCGCTGCTGGCCTTCGACGCGGACGACGGCATCGGCTGCATCGTGCTGACGGGCAGCGAGCGCGCCTTCGCCGCGGGCGCGGACATTCCGACGATGGCGCCGCACACCTTCCTGTCGGCGTTCAAGAGCGGCCTGATCTCGAAGAACTGGGAAACCATCCTGCAGGTGCGCAAGCCGGTGATCGGCGCGGTGGCAGGTTTTGCCCTGGGCGGCGGCTGCGAGCTGGCGATGATGTGCGACTTCATCATCGCGGCGGAAACGGCGCGCTTCGGCCAGCCGGAGATCAAGCTGGGCATCATCCCCGGCGCGGGCGGCACGCAGCGCCTGCCGCGCGCGGTCAGCAAGAGCAAGGCGATGGACATGCTGCTGACGGCCCGCATGATGGACGCGGCCGAGGCGGAGCGCGCCGGGCTGGTGTCGCGGGTGGTGCCGGCGGATCAGCTGATGACCGAGGCGCTGGCCGCGGCGGAGACGATCAACGGCTTCAGCGGTCCGTCGACGATGCTGATCAAGGAGCTGGTCAACCTGGCGTACCAGGGCCCGCTGACCGACGGTGTCGCGATCGAGCGTCGCTACTTCCACGCCCTCTTCGGCACGGACGATCAGCGCGAGGGCATGGACGCCTTCCTGGCGAAGCGGGCGCCGGCGTTCAAGCACAGCTGAACCATTCGCTGCAGGAGCACTGGGGTGGCCCCCTCTCCCGCACCGGGGGAGAGGGTGGGGGTGAGGGCCAGCGGCCGCCGCAGTCCACCCCATTCCCGGCCCCGATTGAAACAATCCTTGACCCCGATCGGTGTACGCTGAGTTACCGGTTGGGGGATTGTTGACAATCCGTGAACGGATCTTTCCAGTTTGCCTAGTGTTTCCCCTAGGCCGTGGCGCCTAAAGTTCAACTCATGGACAACGCGGAGTGCGGAGTCCGGTGCAACGAACCGCTAGGAGCCCGCCATGAACACCCTGATCAAGACCACCCTGATTGCCGCCGCCTTCCTGACCGCCGGCGCCACCTTCGCCGCCGAACCGGCCCAGAAGACCCGCGCTGAAGTCATCGCCGAGCTGCAAGCCGCCCGCGAATCCGGCGAAATCGGCTCGCTGAGCGCCGAGCAAGCCGGCGTCGGCTCGCTGGAGAACGGCATCAACGCGCCGACCTCGGCCCAGATCGCCGCCAAGAAGGCTGCGGTCAAGACCGCCGCCAAGAAGGGCGCGACGACCGAAGGCAACTCGGCCAAGTAAGACGACGCTTCCCCCTCGACACTGCCGGACGCACCGGCCGGCCTGGGGGGGCCAAGCCAGAAAAAAAGGACACCCTCGGGTGTCCTTTTTCGTTCGTGAGGCTGTGCTTGCGAGAGGCTGTGCTTGCGCGAGGCTGTGCTTGCGTAAGGCCAAGCGCGGGCACTCCACGCAGCAGGGGGCATCCCTCCGGGAACCCCCAGCAGCATTCCGGCCCCACCCGCAGTCGTTGACTGCACGTTGAATGGGGTCAGGTGGTGTGCGTTTCGATCAACCCTCGCGGCGCAGCGCGGGGAAGAGGATCACGTCGCGGATCGAGGGGCTGTCGGTGATCAGCATCATCAGGCGGTCGATGCCGATGCCGCAGCCACCCGTCGGCGGCATGCCGTACTCCAGGGCACGGATGAAGTCGGCGTCGAAGAACATCGCCTCCTCATCTCCCGCATCCTTGTTGGCGACCTGCGACTGGAAACGCGCCGCCTGATCCTCGGCATCGTTCAGCTCGGAGAAGCCGTTCGCGTACTCGCGGCCAGTGATGAAGAGCTCGAAACGCTCCGTGATCGTCGGGTCCGCATCCGACGCACGCGCCAGCGGCGAGACCTCCACCGGGTAGTCGACGATGAAGGTCGGCTCCCAGAGCTTCTCCTCGACCGCCGCCTCGAACAGGCCGAACTGCAGCGCCGAGAGGCCCCAGTGCTTCGGCGCTTCCTCGCCGAGTTCCTTCAGCTTGGCGCGCAGCACCTCGGCGTCGTCGGCTTCGGCTTCGGTCACGCCCGCGTGCACGATCAGCGACTGGCGCACGGACAGGCGCGTGAACGGCTTCTCCAGATCGACCGGCTTGCCGGCGTAGGTGACCTGGGCGCTGCCCGTGGCGGCGCGCGCGGCGTGGCGGATCACTTCCTCGGTGAAGCTCATGACCTCCTGGTGGGTCCAGTAGGCCGCGTAGAACTCCATCATCGTGAACTCGGGGTTGTGCCGGACGCTGATCCCCTCGTTGCGGAAGTTGCGGTTGATCTCGAAGACGCGCTCGAAACCGCCCACCACCAGGCGCTTCAGGTAGAGCTCCGGCGCGATGCGCAGGTACATCTCCTGGTCCAGCGCGTTGTGGTGCGTGATGAAGGGCTTGGCGTTCGCGCCACCCGGGATGGGGTGCAGCATCGGCGTCTCGACTTCCAGGAAGCCGTTCTCCACCATGTACGAGCGGATCGAGGACACGGCCTTGGACCGCGCCACGAAACGGTCGCGCGCCTTGCCGTCGGAGATCAGGTCGGCGTAGCGCTGGCGGTACTTCTGCTCCTGGTCGGCCATGCCGTGGAACTTGTCCGGCAGCGGACGCAGCGACTTGGTCAGCAGGCGCAGGGTCGTGACCTTGACCGACAGCTCGCCGGTGCGGGTGCGGAAGAGCGTGCCCTCCGCGCCGAGGATGTCGCCCAGGTCGAAATGCTTGAAGTCGGCGTAGACCTCGTCGCCCAGCGCGTCCTTGGACAGGAAGAGCTGGATCGCGCCGGTGGCGTCCTGCAGCGTGGCGAAGCTGGCCTTGCCCATGATGCGCTTGAGCATCATGCGGCCGGCCACCGTCACCGTCACGGCCTGGGGCTCGAGTTCCTCATTGGGGAGCTCGCCGTACTGGGCCTGCAGCGGCTGCGCGCGGTGCTGCGGTTTGAAGTCGTTGGGGAAGGCCGCGACCCCCTTGGCCTTGGCTTTTTCGCGGACAGCGGCGAGTTTCTCGCGGCGTTCGGCGATCAGCTTGTTCTCGTCTTGGGCGGGCGCCGGCGTGTCGTTGCCGGTCTGGGGGTCTTGGGGCTGGCTCATCGTGGGCTGCAAAAAAGGCAGGGGGCGATTTTAGGCTCTTAAAATCGCCCCCCATGCCTCAGTTCCCCATCCTGGACCGCCCGGTCCGCGTCGCCCTGGTCGGTTGCGGCCGAATTTCGAAGAACCACGTCGACGCGCTGACCCGGCACCAGGGCCGCGCGGAGCTGGTCGCCGTCTGCGATACCCGCCCCGAGGCCGTCCAGGCCGCGCTGGCCCAGACCGGCCTGCCCGCGGACCGCGGCTTCGCCTCGCTGGACGCGCTGCTGGCGGGCTCCGACGCCGACCTGATCGTGCTGTCCACGCCCAGCGGGCTGCATGCGCAGCAGGCCATCGCCTGCGCCCAGGCCGGCCGCCACGTGCTGAGCGAGAAGCCGATGGCGACCAAGTTCGAGGAAGGCCAGGCCATGGTCCGCGCCTGCCGCGACGCGGGCGTGAAGCTCTTCGTGGTCAAGCAGAACCGCCTGAACGCGACCGTGCAGCTGGTCAAGAAGGCGCTGGACGAAGGGCGCTTCGGCCGCATCTTCATGAGCACGGTCAACGTGTTCTGGACCCGCCCGCAGAGCTATTACGACGCCGCCCGCTGGCGCGGCCGCTGGGACATGGACGGCGGCGCCTTCATGAACCAGGCCAGCCATTACGTGGACCTGCTGGACTGGCTGGTGGGCCCGGTGGACAACGTCCACGCCTATACCGCCACGCTGGCCCGCGACATCGAGGCCGAGGACACCGGCGTGCTGGCGCTGCGCCTGCGCCACGGCGGCCTGGCCAGCATCAACGTGACGATGCTGACCTACCCGCAGAACCTGGAAGGCTCGATCACCATCCTGGGCGAGAAGGGCACGGTCAAGATCGGCGGCACCGCCGTCAACAAGATCGAGCACTGGGCTTTCGACACGCCGCATCCGGACGACGAACTGGTGAAGAACGCCAGCTACGAGACGACCAGCGTCTACGGCTTCGGCCACGCCGCCTACTACGACAACGTCATCCAGACGCTGCGTGGCGAGGCGCAGGCGCAGGTCGATGGCTACGAGGGCCTGCGCTCGCTGGAGCTGCTGGTCGCCTGCTACCGCAGCGCGCGCGACGGCCAGCGCGTCGGCCTGCCGCTGGTGTTCTGACATGAGCTTCTGGCACCACGCCTCGGCCGTCGTCGACGACGGCGCGCAGCTCGGCGACGGCACCAAGGTCTGGCACTTCAGCCACGTCTGCGCCGGCGCGCGCGTGGGCGACGGCTGCTCGCTGGGGCAGGGCGTGTACGTCGGCAACGACGTGACGATCGGCCGCAACGTGAAGATCCAGAACAACGTGTCGGTCTACGACGCGGTGACGCTGGAGGACGACGTCTTCTGCGGCCCGTCCATGGTCTTCACCAACGTCTACAACCCGCGCTCGGCGGTGCCGCGCAAGAGCGAGTACCGCCGCACGCTGGTGAAGCGCGGCGCGACGCTGGGCGCGAACTGCACCGTCGTCTGCGGCGCGACCATCGGCGAGTACGCCTTCGTCGGCGCCGGCGCCGTCGTCAAGGGCGACGTGAAGCCGTATGCGCTGATGGTGGGCGTGCCCGCGCGCCAGATCGGCTGGATGAGCCGCCACGGCGAGAAGCTCGACCTGCCCGTCGACGGGCAGGGCCGCGCGAGCTGCCCCGCGAGCGGCGATCTCTACGAACTCGACGGCCAGGCCCTGACGCTCGTCAGCGCCTCAGGTCCCGCTTCGACCCCCGCCACCGCGGCGACCCAGGATTCCCAGCCATGAGCCTTCCCTTCATCGACCTGCAGGCCCAGTACGCCGCGCTGAAGGCGACGATCGACGCCCGCATCCAGCGCGTGCTCGACCACGGCCAGTACATCATGGGGCCCGAGGTCAAGGAGCTCGAGGCCGCCCTGGCTGCGTACGTGGGCACGAAGCACTGCATCACCGTCGCCAGCGGCACCGAGGCGCTGCTGATCGCGCTGATGGCGCTGGACCTGCAGCCCGGCGACGAAGTCATCACGACGCCGTTCACCTTCGCCGCCACGGTCGAGACCATCGTGCTGCTGGGCGGCGTGCCGGTGCTGGTCGACATCGAGCCCGACAGCTGCAACCTCGACGCGTCCCTGATCGAGTCCGCCATCACGCCGCGCACGAGGGCGATCATGCCGGTGAGCCTCTACGGCCAGGTCTGCGACATGGACGCGATCAACGCGATCGCCGCGAAGCACGGGAGCATTCCCGTCATCGAGGACGCCGCGCAGAGCTTCGGCGCCTCGTACAAGGGCAAGAAGAGCTGCGGCCTGTCGACCTGGGGCGCGACCAGCTTCTTCCCGAGCAAGCCGCTGGGCTGCTACGGCGACGGCGGCGCGCTGTTCACCGACGACGACGCGCTGGCGCAGGCCGCGCGCGAGATCCGCGTCCATGGCCAGAGCCAGCGCTACACGCACACGCGGGTGGGCGTCGGCGGCCGGATGGACACGCTGCAGTGCGCCGTGGTGCTGGGCAAGCTGGAGCGCTTCGACTGGGAGATCGCGCAGCGCCTGGCGATCGGCGAGCGCTACCAGCGCCTGATCGCCGGACTGCCGGTGCAGCGGCTGGCGGTGCGCGAGGACCGCGACTGCGTCTGGGCCCAGTTCACCGTGCAGCTCGACCGGCGCGATGAGGTCGCGGCAGCGCTGAAGCAGGCCGGCATTCCGACGGCGGTCCATTACCCGAAGCCGCTGCACCGCCAGCCCGCGTACGAGCAGCGCTGCCGCGTCGCGACGCCGCTGCCCAACGCCGAGAACGCCGCGCGGCGCGTGATGAGCCTGCCGATGAGCGCCGACCTGAGCGAGGCGCAGCAGGACCAGGTCGTCGCCGCGCTGCGGATCGCGCTGACCTGACCGCCCGATGCTGATCGGCTACACGCTGGATGCCGTACGCGCCCGGATGCGCGCGCGGGTCGCGGCGTGGCTGGGGCTGTCCGTCGGCACGCGGGCGCAGATCCACCCCGGCGCGCGCGTGCGCTGCGCCGGCGGGTGCGCGATCGGCGCGGGAACCATCCTGTACCGCGACGTGCAGATCCTCGCCACCGGCGACGGGCGCTTCACCATCGGCGCGCGCAGCCACATCGCGCCGGGCGGCTACCTGCTGGTCAGCGACCAGCGCCTGTCCATCGGCGACGACGTCGCCATCGGCCCCGGCCTGATGCTGTTCTGCGAGTCCAACGCGGTGACGGCGACCGGCCTGTTCCGCGACCACTACCGGCGCGGCGAGATCCGCATCGGCAGCAACGTGTTCATCGGCGCCCGCGTGACGGTGCTGCCGGGCAGCGTCATCGACGACGGCGTGGTCGTCGCCGCGCACGCGGTCGTGCGCGGCCACCTGCCCAGCGGCTGGGTCTACGGCGGCGTGCCGGCGCGGCCGCTCCACCGGATCGACGGGGCCCGTCCGCCGTCGACCGGCCCGTGAAGGGTCACGTCGCCGGCGCGCTGCGCTGGCGCGACCTGCCTGGCGCGCTCTGGCACTGGCTCCGCCGCGGGGACGCCAGCGCCGAGGACTTCCGCGCCGCCTTCGCCCGCAGCCTCGGCCTGGATCCGGCGCAGGCCGGCGAAGTCCGCCTGTTCGGCACCGGTCGCGCGGCGCTGCATGCGTTCACCGCGTCGCTGGAGCTGCCGCCCGGCTCGGAAGTGCTGCTGCCGGGCTATACCTGCGTCGTCGTGCCCAACGTGTTCATGCACCTGGGACTCGCGGTGCGCTACGTCGACATCGCGCGGGACGACTTCAATCCGACGCCCGACGCGATCTCGAACGAGATCGGACCGGCGACGCGTGTCGTCGTGGTGCCGCACAACTTCGGCCTCGTCACCGAGGGCCTGGACGCGCTGCGGGCGAAGCATCCGACGGTCGTCTTCATCGAGGACGCGGCCCACGCCTGGGGCAGCACCGACGCGATCGGCCGCATGGTTGGCACGCTGGGGCACGCGGCCTTCTTCAGCTTCGAGTATTCGAAGCCGCTGACCACCGGCATCGGCGGCGCGCTCGTGATCCACGACCCGGCCTCGCGCGAGCGTTTCGCGGCGCACTTCTCGAGGGACAGCTCGGCGGATGTTTCGACAGAGGCCTCGACGCACGCGTCGGCGAGCGCGCCGGCCCTGCACGCGCCGACGGCCTCGACGGTCGTGAAGCAGCTGCTCACGCTGTGCTGGCATCGCCTGACGATGAGCCTCCCGCGCCCCGCGCTGCAGGCGCTCACCGCGCTGTTGCGGACGCCGTCGCGGATGCTGGGCGTGGTCGCGAAGACGCCCGACAGCGAGGTCGCCGGCGAAACCGAGCCCGACTACCGCGCCGGCCTGCACCCACTGAGCGCGGCGATCGGGCTGATGCAGGCGAGTCGCTTCGACGAGCTCCACGCGCTGCGCCGCGCGCAGGCGCAGGACTACGACGCGCTGTTGACGAACCTGCCCGGCTGGGAGTGGCCGGTCCGCGCGCCCGGCGCCGTGCTGCTGCGTTACCCGCTGCTGCTGCCCGACGCGGTGACGCGCGACGCCGCGATCGCGGCGCTTGAGGAGGTGGGCCTCGTCGGCGGCACCTGGTTCGACGACGTCGTCCATCCGCGCGGCAGCCGGCGCTTCGGCTACACCGAGGGCGATTGCCCGAACGGCGAGCGCGCCGCCCGCACCGTGCTCAATCTGCCGCTGGGGCGCCACGGGCGGCTGAGGCCGTCGCAGCGCGCCGCCGTGCGCGCGATCGCGGAACGCCACGGGGGCAGGGCCCCATGACCGTCCGCCGCCGCTTCGCGCAGCTCGCCGGCGCGTCGATGCTGACGCAGGCGATCCCGATGCTGATCGCGCCGCTGCTGACGCGCTGGTACGGCGCGGAGGCGCTCGGGCACTGGGCGCTGTTCGTCGCGCTGGCCGCGAACCTCGCGACCATCGCCAACGCGCGCTACGAGTTCGCCGTCGTCCTGCCGCGCCGCGACGGCGAGGCCGCGCTGGTGCTGCAGCTGGCGCTGTGGATCGCGCTCGGCGTGGGCCTGCTCACCGCGGCCGGCGCCACCGCCTGGCACCTGCTCATGGCGCATCACGCGAAGCTGGGCGGACGCTGGGTCTCGCTCGACCAGCTGGATCCGTGGCTGCTGATGCTTGCGCCGGTGGTCGCGCTGGCCGGCATGCAGCAGGCGCTGAGCCTCTGGAACAACCGGCAGGGCCGCATCGACGTGATCGCGCAGGCGCGCGTGCTGCAGCAGGGCGTGATGGCGGCGGCGCAGGCCGTTGCGGCGATCGGCGGCTTCGCGGGCGTCGCGGCGCTGGTGCTGTCGCAGAGTCTGGCCGCATTGCTCGCGCCGCTGTGGCTGCTGCAGCGCGGCGCCCGCTGGCGACGGGCGACCCGGCTGGATCAGGCCGGCAAGACCTGGCACTGGCGCCATCTGCGCCGGCTGGCCTGGCGCTACAAGCAGTTCCCGCTGCTCAACAGCCCGCACGCCTTCGTCAACGCGGCGCAGGAGACGCTGGTGCTCGCGATGATCGCCGCCTGGGCCGACGCCGCGACGGCGGGTTACTACGCGCTGATGGTGCGCCTCGTGAAGGCGCCGGCGACGCTGGTCGGCGGCGCGCTGTCCGAGGCGCTGCTGGGCGAGCTCGCCCGCGACTGGCAGCGCGGCGTCGACCTGCGTCCGCGCCTGCTGCGCGGCATCAAGCTGCTGGCGATGGTGGCGCTGCCCTGCATGGCGGTGCTGATCGCCGTCGGTCCGGCGCTGTTCGGCTGGCTGCTCGGCGACGACTGGGCCCGGGCCGGCGAGTACGGCCGCTGGCTCGCGCCCTACGTCGCGGCGCACTTCATCGCGGCGCCGCTGACGGTCACCCCCATGGTCACCGGGCGCCAGCGCGGCGCGCTGGTCTTCAGCCTGGTCGGCAATGCGCTGTACGTGCTGCCGGTCGCGCTGGTCCTGAGTGCCGGCGGCGCGCTGACGACGGCGCTGGGCGCCATCGCGGTGCTGCTGCCGATCTATTTCGCGATCTATCTGGCGTGGCTGGTGCGCGGCTCGGCGCCGCGACCCGCTTTGCTCGGAGTGCCTGCATGAGACTGGTCCTGATCGGGGACGGCGAGAGTCCCCACCTCCTGAAATGGGCGCGCGCGCTGTCGCAGCAGCGCGAGCTCGAACTGTGGGCCGCGTCCACGCGCGGCTTCGCGCCGGAGTTCCAGTTCCTGATCCCCGAGGATCGCCGGCTCGCGCTGAACACCGACCCGGCGCACGGCGGCGGCAACATCGCGGTGCTCCGCCAGCTGCCGGCGCTGGGCGCCTGGCTCAAGCGGGTGGACGCCGACTGGCTGCATGCGCACTACCTGACCTCGCACGGCACGCTGGCCTGGGCCGCGCGCCGCGGCTGGAAGCTGCGCGCGAAGATCGCCGGCTCCGCCTGGGGCAGCGACATCCTCGTCACGCCCGACCAGGGCTGGGCCTACCGATGGCTGACGACGCAGGTGCTGAAGGCCTGCGCGATCACGACCTCCGACTCCGAGCACATGAGCGCCCGCATGCGCGAACTCGGCGCGGGCGAGGTGATGACCTTCCCCTTCGGCCTGGAGCAGCTGCCCAAGCAGAACGTGCGCAAGCAGCCCTGGCTGTTCTTCACCAACCGCGGGCTGGAGCCCATCTACCGGCCGCATCGCGTGATCGAGGTCTTCGCCGCCATCGCGGCGAAGCAGCCCGAGGCGCGTCTGGTGGTCGGCAACGACGGCTCGCTGCGTGGCGCGATGGAAGCGCAGGTCGCGTCGCTCGGGCTCGCGGACCGCGTCGAATTCATCGGTCGCGTCGATGCGACCTCGCAAGGTCGGCGTTATGCGCCGGCGCGCTGGTTCCTGAGCCTGCCGCAGAGCGATTCGGTGTCGGTGTCGGTGCTGGAGGCGATGGCGCACGAGTGCCTGCCCATCCTGTCGGACCTGCCCGCCAATGACGAGGTGCTGGGCACCGGCGGCATCGCCAGCATCGATGCGGCGATGCACCCGAACGCGAAACTGCTGGGCCGCCACGGCCTGATCCTCAAGGACGGCGACGACCTGACCACGCTGGCCGACCGGCTTCAGCTGATGGTCGGGCAGACCGACGTGGCGGGCCATGCGGTCGACGCCGACCGCCTCGGCGCCGCCAATCGCGCCTGGGTCGCGGAACACGCGATGTTCGGCCCTGCCGTCGCGACATTCATCGAGCGCCTCCAGCGCGTCTGAGCCTTTGCCTGCCCCATGAAGCTGCTGCTGATCAACCACTACGCCGGCTCGCCGAAGCACGGCATGGAATTCCGCCCGTTCTACCTGGCCCGCGAATGGGTCCGGACCGGGCACCAGGCGCTGATCCTGGGCGCGTCCTACTCGCATGTGCGCACCACCCAGCCCGAGCCCGGCATGGCGGCGATGAGCGGCGTGAACTACCTCTTCTACGACACGCCGGCGTACGAGGGCAACGGCACCGGCCGGGTCAAGAACATCTGGTCCTTCTGCCGCCAGGTCTGGAAGGACGCCGACATCCTGGCGCGCGAGTTCGCGCCGGACGTCGTCATCGCGTCCAGCACCTATCCGATGGACATCTGGGTCGCGCGCCGCGTCGCGAAGATGGCGCAGGCCAAGCTCGTGTACGAAGTGCACGACCTGTGGCCGCTGTCGCCGATCGAGCTGTCGGGCATGTCCAGGTGGCACCCCTTCGCGATGCTCTGCCAGAAGGCCGAGAACGACGCCTACCGCGATGCCGACATCGTCGTGTCCATGCTGCCGAAGGTGCACCAGCACATGGCCGCGCACGGCCTCGACCTGAACAAGCTGCACATCGTGCCCAACGGCATCACGCTGGACGAATGGTCCGAGCACGGCGAGCCGCTCGAGCCCGCGATCCAGGCCCACCTCGACGCCGAGCGGGCGGCGGGGCGCACCGTCGTCGGCTACGCCGGCTCGATGGGCGAGCCCAACGCGCTGGACGTGCTGCTCGACGCGGCCAAGCGGCTGAAGGACCGCGCGCTGAGCTTCGTGCTCGTCGGCGGCGGGCATCTGCGGGACAAGCTCGAAGCGCGCGTGCGCGACGAGGGCCTGACGAACGTCGCCCTGTTTCCCGCGATCCCGAAGGCGCAGATCCCGTCGTTGCTCAAGGGCTTCGACATCGCCTACATCGGCTGGCAGCGCACGCCGATCTATCGCTTCGGCATCGCGCCCAACAAGCTGATGGACTACATGATGGCCCAGCGGCCGGTGCTGCATTCGGTGGAGGCCGGCAACGACCCGGTGGCCGAGGCCGGCGCCGGACTCACCGTGCCGCCGCAGGATGCGAAGGCGGTGGCGGAGGGCCTGCTCCAGCTTGCCGCCGTCCCGGCCGACGAGCGCGCCGCCATGGGCCGCCGCGGCCGCGAGTTCGTGCTGGCGAATCACACCTATCCTGTCCTGGCGCAGCGCTTCATCGACGCGGTGTCCTGAACCGGTTTTCCGCGAGTTCCCCCGCAAGTCCCCGCGCATTCGCCCCGCAGTCCCCCGCAGTCCCCCCCGCAGTCCCGATCAACGCAGTCCTCACCACGGCCCACCGCCGCCGACGACATGACCCAGGACCGAGAACTCCAGGCCATCGCCCAGCGATACGCCCGCCGCGACCAGCGGCTGGCCGGGCTGGAGCGCTACAGCCTGCTGCGCCCCGAGGTCTGGCAGATGCTGCACGAGCGTCAGGCTGCGATGCTGCGCCTGCTGGCGTCGCATCGCGCGGCGCTGGCGGATCCCGCGGTGCCGTTGAGCGATTGGCGGATGGCCGAGGTCGGCTGCGGTGCGGGCGGCAACCTGATGGACATGCTGCGGCTGGGCCTGCTGCCGCAGCACCTGACCGGCATCGAGCTGCTGCCTGAGCGGCTCGACGCCGCGCGCGCCGCGCTGCCGCGGCAGGTGCGGCTGCTCGCGGGCGACGCCTCGCAGGCGGAGGTCGAGCCCGGCAGCCAGGACCTGGTGCTGCAGTCGACGGTGTTCTCCTCCATCCTGGATGACGGCCTGCAGCGCCGGCTCGCCGACGCGATGTGGCGTTGGGTGAAGCCGGGCGGCGCGGTGCTCTGGTACGACTTCATCGTCGACAATCCCCGCAATCCCGACGTCCGGGGCGTGCCGCTCAGACGCGTGCGCGCGCTGTTCCCCGAGGGCCGCCTGGCGGTGCGCCGCGTCACGCTGGCCCCGCCGATCGCGCGGGCCGCCTGTCGCGTCCACCCTGGCGCCTACCGCGTCCTCAACACGATCCCCTTCCTGCGCAGCCACGTGCTGGCGCTGATCACCAAGACATCATGAGCACCACCGATCCGAAGTCCGAGCGCCAGGCCGACGCCAAGCTGCCCTTCCTTCCCTTCGCGCTGCCCGAGCTGGGCGACGAGGAGATCGCCGAGGTCGTCGACACGCTCAAGAGCGGCTGGATCACGACCGGCCCGAAGGCCAAGCGCTTCGAGCAGGCCTTCGCCGAATTCCTGGCCGAGCCGCAGATCGAATGCATCGCGGTCAATTCCGCGACCGCCGGCCTGCACCTGGCGCTGGAGGCCCTGGGCATCGGCCCCGGCGACGAGGTCATCACGACGACGCACACCTTCACCGCGACGGCGGAGGTGGTGCGTTACCTGGGCGCGGACGTGAAGCTGGTCGACATCGACCCGGCGACGATGAACATCGCGATCGACCAGATCGAGGCCGCGATCACGCCGCGCACGAAGGCGATCATCCCGGTGCACTATGCCGGCCTGGCGGTCGACATGCTGACGCTGCTGGACATCGCGCGCAAGCACGGCCTGAAGGTGGTCGAGGACGCCGCGCACGCGCTGCCCACGACGCTGGAGAAGGAGCTGATCGGCACGATGGGCAGCAACGCCACCGTGTTCAGCTTCTACGCCAACAAGACGATGACGACGGGCGAGGGCGGCATGCTGGTCACGCGCGATCCGGAGCTGGCCAAGCGTGCGCGCGTGATGCGGCTGCACGGCATCAACCGCGATGCGTTCGACCGCTTCACCGCGAAGGTGCCGAGCTGGTACTACGAGATCGTCGCGCCCGGCTTCAAGTACAACCTGACCGACATCGCCGCGGCGCTGGGGCTGCACCAGCTCAAGCGGCTGCCGGCCTTCCAGAAGCGGCGCGAGCAGATCGCGGCGCGCTACTTCGAGGCGCTCGCCGACCTGCCGCTGATCCTGCCGCCGAAGGCGCCCAACGAGGACGTCCACAGCTGGCACCTGTACGTGCTGCGCCTGTCCGATGCGGCCGTGGCGGCCGGCGTGTCGCGCGACCTCTTCATCGAGCGCATGTTCGAGCAGGGCATCGGCTGCAGCGTGCACTACGTGCCGCTGCACCAGCATCCGTACTGGCAGGAGCGCTACGGCCTGACGCCGGAGATGTTCCCGGAGTCGCAGAAGGCGTATGAGCGCACGGTGACGATCCCGCTCTACACGGCGATGACCGACGAGCAGGTCGAGCGCGTGATCGCGGCGGTGCGCCGCAGCCTGGGCTTCTGAGCGGACGGCCGATGGCCAAGCGACTCTTCGACATCCTCTGCGCCGGCGTGGGCCTGCTGCTGCTGAGCCCGCTGCTGCTGGCCGTGGCGGCGTGGGTCAAGCTGGATTCGCGCGGGCCGGTGATGTTCCGGCAGGAGCGGGTGGGGCGCTTCGGGCGGACCTTCCGCATCCACAAGTTCCGGACGATGCGGGTCGATGCGCCGAAGCTCGGCCCGCAGATCACCATCGGCGACGACGCGCGCATCACGCGCAGCGGCCGCTGGCTGCGGGCGAGCAAGGTCGACGAGCTGCCGCAGCTGTGGGATGTGCTGCGCGGCGCGATGAGCCTGGTGGGGCCGCGTCCCGAGGTGCCGCGCTACGTGGCGCTGTACCCGGAGGAGCTGCGCGCGCTGGTGCTGTCGGTGCGGCCGGGCATCACGGATCCGGCGTCGCTGAGTTTCCGCAATGAGAGCGAGCTGCTGGCGCAGGCGGAGGATCCCGAGCGCGAGTACGTCGAGGTCGTCATGCCGATGAAGCTGCGGCTGGCGGCGGACTATGTGCGCAATGCCAGCCTGGGTGGGGACATCCGGCTGATCCTGGCGACGCTGGGCGCGATCAAGGCCTGAGAGCACCGAGAACAAGAGAACAAGAGCACACGATGAACTGGTTGTCCCTGGACGCATTCCTGACGCGCATCCGCCCGTACCGCGAGGCGGCGGCGCTCGCGCTGGACATGGCGGCGGTGGCGCTCGCGTGGCAGGCGACGTATCTGTTCCGGCTGGGATTCGAGCGCTGGTTCGAGGCCCGGCCCGACTACGACCACTGGGTGATGCTGGGCATCGTCGCGCTGTACGCGCTGTTCCTGAAGCTGTTCCGCGTGCCCAAGGGGATGTGGCGCTTCAGCGGTTTCGGCGAGGTGAAGCGGCTGGCGGCGGTGTGCATCCTCGCGGGCCTGATCGCGGCGGTGGGCGTGCTGATGGCGCAGCTCACGAAGGTGCCGCGCGCGGTGCTGGCGCTGCATCCGGTGTTCACGCTGATGGCGCTGGCGACGATGCGCATGGGCTATCGCATGCTCTACGAGCACATGCGCAGCCGCATCAGCGGGAGCGCGCTGGAGCAGCGGCGCGCGCTGGTGATGGGCGCGGGGGACGCGGGGCGCCTGCTGGTGGCGGGGATCCAGCATCAGCAGGGCTGGGTGGTTGTCGGCTACCTGGACGACGCGCCGGAGAAGCGCGGCGCGCGGGTGGCCGGGGTGCCGGTGATCGGCACGCTGGAGGACGCGACGCGGCTGGCGGACATGCACGGCATCACGCATGTGATCGTGGCGATGCCGGCGGCGACGACGGTGGAACGGCGCCGCGCGCTGGACCTGGCGGGCAAGACGGGGTTGGCGGTGCTGACGGTGCCGAGCAGCCAGGAACTGCTGGCGGGACGGGCGGTGAACCAGGTTCGCGACATCGAGCCGGAGGACCTGCTGGGGCGCGAGCCGGTGGAGCTCGATGAAGGCGGCATCAGCGAGTGCATCGGCGGGAAGGTGGTGCTGATCACCGGCGCGGGCGGATCGATCGGGTCGGAGCTGTGCCGGCAGGTGGCGCGGTATGGGCCGTCGAAGATCGTGCTGTATGAGCTGAGCGAGTTCGCGCTGTATTCGATCGAGCAGGAACTGAGCGAGAAGTTCCCGCACATCCCGCTGGTGCGGTTGATCGGGGATGTGAAGGACCTGGAGCACCTGCGGTTCACGTTTGGGAAGTACCGGCCGCAGATCGTCTTCCATGCAGCGGCTTACAAGCATGTGCCGTTGATGGAGGAGGAGAACGCGTGGGCGGCGTTGAGGAACAACACGTTGGGGACGTATCACGCATGCGTGGCGGCTGCTGAATCAGGCGCGGAGCGGTTCGTGATGATCTCGACGGACAAGGCGGTGAATCCGACGAACGTGATGGGGGCGACGAAGCGCGCGGCGGAACTCGTCATCAGCCACATGGCCGGGCAAGGGCATTCGACGAAGTTCATGGCGGTGCGGTTCGGCAACGTTCTCGGCAGTAGCGGCAGCGTGATCCCGAAGTTCAAGGAGCAGATCGCGAAGGGCGGGCCGGTCACCGTCACGCACCCGGACATCATTCGCTACTTCATGACCATCCCCGAGGCGGCGCGGCTGGTGCTGCAGGCTGGTGCGATCGGGGAAAGCGGCCAGGTGCTGGTGCTGGACATGGGGGACCCGGTGAAGATCGTGGATCTGGCGAAGACCATGATCCGGATGGCGGGGCGCTCGGAGCAGGAGATCGGCATCCGCTTCACCGGCCTGCGGCCCGGGGAGAAGCTGTATGAAGAGCTGATCGCGGATTCGGACCGGACGCTGCCAACGCGGATCGCACGGGTGAGGATCGCGAAGCTGGGCACGATCGCTGGCGGAGGCGGACTAATCGGTTGGATCGCCGCATCGACAGAGCAGGAACAGGTCGCTCGGGACGCCGTGGTGGATGGCCTGCGACGCTGGGTGACCGAGTACGACTCGCTGCAACACCGCCAAAGTCCTGGCGCCGCGCGACCAAATGACGGTGAATGAACGGCGTTCCTACCTTGGGAAACGAATTCTGAAAGGAAGGGACCTGATGAAAGTGCAAGTGAGGCGCACCGCCGCAGCGTTGGCCTGGGGAACGGCAGCGATGCTGGTGGTACTGCTCGGTCTGGCAGGGACTACCGGGGGACGTCAGTGGTTGCATCGCGTCGATGCCAACCTGCTGGGCGAGCATTTGATGGATTCGCTGACGCGCGTGCATTCGGACGAGGACTGGGCCGCCGCGCCTACGCTGCGCTCGGGACAGAATTACATCTGGCTAAGGGCCGCCGATCCGGCACTGCGCATCGCGCATGCGCTTGGGGAATCCGGAGCCCCTACCGCCAATACGCTGGCCGCTGCCGCCCGCGCCCACGCGGCGGGTTTCCTTCTACTGGAGGTTGATCTGGTGGAGGAGGCCGGCGAGCTACGTTGTCAGCACGATCCGGGCCCGCAGGTCAGTCAATGGAACGACGGTTGCACTTTCGACACCTTGCTTGAAGCCCTGCCCTCGGACGCGTGGCTCGTCCTAGATATCAAAACCACCTTCGAGACGGCCGGGCGGCGCGTGGTGGACCGGGTCAAGGGTTCCGACGTCGCGCGCCGGATCATCTTCCAACTGTACCGGCCTGAAGACGTAGCGCTGTTCAGGCGGTGGCAGTCCGAGGCGGATCTGCCGGGCCCGATCGTGACCGCGTATCTCTCCCACCGTCGCATCGACCACGTTGCTGCCCACATGGCGCGGATCGGGGGGCGTGCGTTGGCCTTGCCGATTGACCGTCTCCCCGCTCTGTCGCACCGTCCAGAGGACGCGGTGACGCTGGTTCATCCGGTGCGCGATTGTGCTGCCTGGGAGATCGCACGACGCGGCGCAGATGGTGCGTACGTGCTGTCCACCTTGAACTGCGGAACCTGGTCGCAAAAGGATCCGTCATGATCATCGGCAGGTTCAAGCGTCCCGCGAGGATGGGCGGCGCGTATTGCCCGCCTTCGTGGCCTTCGGTCCTCGTCCGCTTCCTCTGCGTCGTCGCGGTGCTGCATGCTCCATCTTGGCTTGGCGCGTGGATCTTCCACGCGCCGCGCGCCGAAGAACGACCGCTGTTTAACTTGGATCTGTTGGTCGCTGCGGCGCTGGCCTGCGTGTCGACGCTCGCTGGCGGGCTGGCCTTGCTGGTTGCCTGGGCAGCCGATTTCATCCGCGCTGCGGCGAAGAACTACCACTTCATGTCGGCGCTGGACTTCGTTGATGCCGTGCGGTTCGTTGACATGCTGGACCTGCGAACCTTCCTGTCGCCTTCCGTGCTGGGACTGGCGCTCGGATTCGCGGCCTGCATGTGGCTGACGCTGTGGTTGACCCGGCGCAACACACGACTCGCCTGGCCGTTGTTCGGATTGGCGCTGCTGGCCGCCGGCTGTGACATCGCCAACGGGTCTTTCCACATCTTTGGGCTGGACAAGGACAGCCGTGTCGTCAGCATGAACTTCGCAGGCAGTCCCGGATGGAATGTCTGGCGGTCGGAGCGCCGCGGCCTGCTGGCAGTCGGACCGCCGGTGGCCATGAGTGATCCTGTGACGTTCAAGGTTTTGAGGGGCTGGCAGACGTCGCATCCCGGTCGCACGTCAATGCTGGTGCTCGTGGAGTCGATGGGTCTGCCTCGTGACGAGAAGCTGCAAGCTTGGCTGCATCGACGTCTTGCGACGGCGCGACTGGAAGCGCGATGGTTGATCGAGTCCTCGAGTGAGGAATTCGTCGGTTCCACGACGTCCGGCGAACTGCGCACCTTGTGCGGGCTTAAGGGGCATTACTCCCGGTTGGATGAACGCCAGGCCGCCGAGTGCATTCCTCGCTTGCTGGCCCGCCAAGACGTGAGCAGCACCGGAATCCACGGGTTCGGGCTGCGCATGTTCGATCGCGCGGACTGGTGGCCTAGGATCGGCCTGAAGCCCTGGTTGTGGCCTACCTCAGACGCGGCGACCCCGATGAACTGCAATCGAGCTTTCCCGGGCGTGTGCGACAGCGCGGTGATCGAGCAGGCGGTCCGGCAGGCCCAGGCGCCCCGGCGCTTCGTATACGCTCTTACCTTGGACACCCATTTGCCGCTGGAGCTGCGCGTCGCGGTGCCGGTCCCGGCGGACCTGCGCGCCGCCTGCGTGGCGTCGTCGACGCCGGAGCAAGCCTGTCAATTGGTGGGCAAGTTGGGCGATCTGATGGCGCGGTTGGAGTCGGCCCTTGCAGCGTCCGAGGCGACGCCGTTCGTTGTGATCGTCGGCGATCACATGCCCCCGTTCGGCGAGTCGGCCAATCGGGAAGCCTTCGCAGAGCACCGGGTGCCGATGTTCGTCCTGACGCCGAGGTGAGTTCGCGGTCCGGCCCTGACGCGGCGGCATCCGGGCTGGTGGCGTGATATGGAGCCTCAGCTCGACGCGGGGCACACGCCGATGGCCGCGTAGACCCGCGTCAGCGCCTCGGTCATCTTGTCGATCGTGAACTGGGCTTCATAGCGGCGGCGTCCACCTTCGCCGAGACGCTGACCCAACGCGGGATCATCCAGCACTTGCCGGATGGCCGTGGCCAGCGACGAGACATCTCCCGGTTCGGCGTTTAGACCGGTGTCGCCGTGAACGTTGACCCACGGCACGCCCGAACCCACGATGTTCGTGGCCACCACCGGGCGCGCCAGTGACATGGCCTCCAGCATCACAAGGCCGAAAGCCTCGGAGCGCATCAACGACGGCAGGCAAAAGAGGTCGCAAGCTTCGTAATACGACGGCAGGTCGGCATCGGCGATGCGGCCTAGCAAATGGACGCGGTCGGACAACCCGGAGTGGGCAACTTTGGCCCGCAAGGTGTCCAGCAACTCGCCGCCGCCGCCGATGAGCACGACGACGTTGTCGCCCAGCGTCGCGGCGGCGTCGATCAGCAAGTCGAAGCCCTTGTAGTACGTCATCCGTCCGAGCGCAAACACGATGCGCTTGCCGGGATACTTGGCGCGCAGTGCCGCCGCGGCTGCCCGACGCTGGATGGAGTCGCTCTGGGTGTCCACGTCACGCACGCACAGAGGCACGAAATGCACCTTCTCGCGATGCGCCTGCAGCCAGGGCGAGGACTCCGCGTAAGGCGGGGAGGTCGCAATGATCGCGTCTGCGCGGCGCAGTAGCCAGTCCTGCAGCGGGGCGTAGAGCTTGAGTAGGTTCTTCTGCTTGACGATGTCGCTGTGCCAATGCACCACGACCTTGGCCCTTGGGCGCGTCAGCCACAGCGCCAGATTGGCCATGGGGTTGGGCAGATGTACATGCACTACTTGCTGCTCCCGCTGGCGGCGCCACAGCCAAGGGATCAGCGACGGCGTCATCGAGGTCGACGCGACCTGCCCCCAGGACGCCACGCGTGCCACGGGAATCTGCCCCGGCTCCACTACAGTCTGCCGCCGGACGTTGGCGCAGAGGATCTCGACCTGCCAGTGATGCGCGGTCAGACCATCGGCGATGTCGCGGACGGCAGTCTCGATGCCGCCGTTGATGGGTGGATAGAACTTGGTCAGTTGCAGGCTGCGACCTGCGGGCCGAGCGGGAGACGGGATGGAAGACATGGGACACAACCGGATCACGTGGTCGCCGGAACGGGACGCATCACCGCGAAGGCGGGCGTCCCGACGGCTTGAGGGTAGAGCCGCAGCATGACTGCGAAAGCCAGGAAGCCCAGGATGGACAGGTGGCCGCTGGTGGAGAAGGACGAGATGAAGACGTAGACGGCACAAGCGCGAACGCGCGGATCATGGAAGCGGATCGATTGGACGATCCGTACCATCAGCCAGAAGAACATCCAGCCGAAGGTCACCATGAAGTCGAGCGTGGTCGACTTGGTGGAGACGTTGTTCAACTCTTCGATGATGTCGCGCGCCTCGAAGACGAGCAGCACTGGAAATCGTTCGCCGATCCAGTCCAGGGACCAGCCGCCGATCGAATGAATGGCACCGTAGAACCCGTAGTAGCCCCATCCGAGGGGATTTGCCAGCGTGGAGACGATGCCAGTCACCAGCAGAGTCGCGCGCGTGGCTGTGGACGAGAACTGCTCGATGTCGACCGTCAGCGCATCCAGTTGCGTATTGGCCAGCCACCAGGCGGCGGGGACTGCCAGCACGAGGTAAGGCAGCTGGCGGCGCCCCATGGTGAAAGAGAGCATCGCGATGGCGATGCCGACCACCGCGCCTTTGGATCCGAGCGCAACCAGCAGCACGGCCAGCCCGCAGAGGAAAGCGATTAGGCGCGTGGCGTTATAGCGGCGTCGGGATTCCTCGATCAGATACCAGACAATCAGCAAACGCGAGAACGTCGCTGAGAATTGGGACGGCTCCTCCGAGAAGCCGCGCGGTCGTGCTTCCTTCGCTTCTTGATAGGCCGTTCCGAACAGCATGTCACGGATCCCGGAGGGCAGAGCATTGAGCAGATCGGAGAACACGTACGCCAGAGCGCAGATCGCGATGCCGACGAGCGCAGCGGTCCGCAGGTGGCGGATGCTCAGATAGTCGGCCAGCAGCAGTGGCGACAGCCACAGCAGCGACAGCAGCCCGACGCTGAAGAACTTGGCCGCGAACATCGGATTGAAGCCGAAGACAGCCAGCGAGACTATCGAGCCGGCGACGGGGACAAACATCAGCCGTTTGAGCTTGAGCTGATGGAAGACCGGCATGCGCCGCGGCCGCGAGAACGGTGCGAGCAGCACCGCAGCAAGTAGGAAGAGCAAGCCTGGCGAGGCCGCCAGCGTGCCGAGCGATTCCGGCCAGTACACCGCCCCCAGCGGCAGGATGGCTAGGCCGATGGAGAACAGTAGGGAGATGGCGCTGGGTGTCATGGCCTCGATATCAAGTGCGCGGATGCTGGGTCAGGTCTTGAATGACCTGGAACATCGCGTCGCCATACCGTTCCCAGCTGGCGAACTCCTCGACAGAATCTCGCGCATTGTCGGAGAGTTCACACCAGCGTGATGCATCGCCGCGGAGCCTCGCCACCGCGTCTGCGAACTCGTCGGCGGTATCCATTGGTAGTATGTTCACGCCCCGCTGGAAGTAATCGCAGCAGATGATGTCGACTTCCGTCGCCAGCACGGGCAACTGGTTGGCCATCGCCTCCAGGACCTTTTTGCGAATGCCGCCCCCGACGAATGTCGGGGAGACGAGTGCAAGGGCGCCTTTCAGCGTGCTTGCCAGGGAAGGCAGAAATCCCAAGCCTCGAATGCCACAGTCGCGCATCTTATTGAGGTCCAGATCAATGAGCCCGGCGAGTTGTTCATCGGTGACGCCAGTGATGTGCAGGACTTCCGCGTCGATCCGATGCCGATCTCGGAGCGGCAGCCAGAAACGATGCACGAAATCGCGCAGATTAAGCACGCTCTGGGTTGCCCTCGGATTCAATAGCACGAGCAGAGGCGCGTGTTCTCCAGGAAAAGTCGTCGGACGCCGCGGCGGCAGTGGGACCCCCTCGCGCGCCAACACCAGACGCTTAGCGCCTGTGCCTGCCTGTTCCACCGCGGCCTGCGCGATGCGCAGATCCTGGTCGCTCAGGAACACGACCGCATCCGCCTCACGCCAGATGCGCAGTTCCTCGCGTCGGGTGAGGCCGGCGAAGAACGATGCCGCGGTCCGCTTCACGCCGGTGAGGGAATCGCGATAGCTGTCGACCAATGCGTACTCGATGTTGTGCTCGCGCACAATGATCGGCACCTTCAATCCGCGTAGTCGGGCAAAGCGCCGGGCCAGTCCGTAGGTGTGAGCGTGATGGCACACGATCGCCGAGAACGGCAACGCTGGGACGGCGGAATCCAGTGCGCGCGCGGCCGTGGCGCTGCTGTACTTCTCGAACTTGTAGGGCTTGCCAGCCAGCGTCGCGAACAGGATCGTGGAGGGGCTGTCCTGCGGTTCATGCGGAACCGGAACGGCGGACACCTGGATGTCCGCATATCCCTCGCCGGCTGGGTTGATGGAGGCCGGGTAAGCGAACGTGACGTGCGCTCGCCGGGCCAGTTCCGCCAAGGCGCCATAGATGCTTTCCTTGCCGCCATCCACAGGCGGGAAGACATTCTGCGGCCCCAAGGCGAGGATATTCATCCTCTTGCCCAAGCCATTGGCGTTGGAATCAACCATGACGTCCCAGTCGTGCGGCGAGTCGGTATCCGAAACCGTTATTGATCGGCATGCCCACGCCGCGGGAAAGCAGCTCGACGGTGAACAGGTATTCGAAGATCACCGTCACCGCCTTGCGCTGCAATAGATCGGCGGCATCTTGTTTCCAGGACCACGGCGAGCGGGGGCCGGTGAGGTGCACATGCAGCAGCGGGGCCAATGCAGGGTACTCGTTCATGCGAGCATCGATCCACGCCTGGACGGTTGCGTGATCGTCCGATTCGGGCAGCGTCGTCAACAGTCGCCGAAGGAGCCGGAAGCCGCTGTTGTTCAGCATTAGGCAGAACGTCGACAGATGGCGGCGAGTGGGGTTGTGAGCATCCAGTAGCAGCAGGTCGGTGCTGGGATGAACCTCCGCTGCGGCCGCGGGTTTCCCGAAGGCCGCTAGGCTCTCCCGCACCCGGGCGAGTCGGCGCGAGGCGAGGCGCCACGCGTGCCGCGTGAACAGCGTGTCGTTGAAGACAAGGTACAGCGGCAACGTGTCCGGCAAATCTGCGCAGGCCATGGCGTAGGCCGAGATGTCCAGGAAGGGGCCATGTCCGGAGAGCCAACGCGTCGCATTAGCGTGGTGGGCTGCAGACACGGTGTCCTTCATTGCGATGAAACGGCGCTCCGCCACGCAATCGCCGGTGACCTTCTCCACGAAGCGATCGGTGGTCGCGAGGAAACGCTCGATCGGCAGGTAGTAGCACGCACCCGCCACACCGACGGTCAGGCGCGGCCGATCGTGGGATGCTGCGTTCATGGGCGGGATTCGCTCGGGGGGGCGGACATTGAGGGCATAGCAATGCGACGCACGATCTCGCCTGCCGGCACGATCGACTCGTCGTCGATTCGGGCGCCGGGCAGCACGATGCAGTTCGCACCTATCCAGCAGTTATCGCCGATCGACACTGCTCTCGGGCGCTCGCCAAGCAGGTGTCGAGGCAAGGACGGTGCGCTGGTTCGATGGTTCGAGGTGTATACCTGCGCATAGGGGCCAAACATGGTGTGTTTGCCCACCTTGAGGCCGCCTCGGCCTTGCATAACGCAGCCGACACCCACGTGAACTTGCTCTCCGACGACAATACTTCCGCCGTGCGCGTTGAGATAGCTGTTCTTTTCCAGCGTCGACTGGTGGCCGATCGTGATGGTGTCGGTACCGCCCTTGTTGCCGGTCAGCGCGACGCCCGCGTGGATGACCACGCGGCGCCCCAGAACGACGCGTGAACGGGGGATTCTCAACTCGATGCGACCGAAGACGCGTACGCGACGTCGCAGGCCCGTCGGGCCGAAGTAGTAGAGTCCCCGCGCGAGCGGCAGTGCGTTGTCCCACACCTGACCCAGCAGGCGCGACACCCGAGCGAAGACGCTGCCCCAGGTTCGAGGGCTGAGAAACTGCAGCGGCATCAGCAGTCGATATGCAGTCCAGCTGTTGCCCAAGTGATTGAAGACCCAGTGTTTGCGCCAAGCTTGCAGACCGAGGTGCCAGCGGTCCAATCCGCCGAGGAAGGGCTTCTGAAGCGTCTCATGGAGGTGCTGCTGGTCCGCATAGAGCAGCGCTCCGATCGGCTTGGCCGCGCGCTTCTGGCTGATCGATTTGTCGCTGATGCGATAGAGCACCAGCGGCTTGTCCAGCCACCCCACGGCGGAGACCTGGGGCAGCATTCGCAGCCACAGGGGCCAGTCGTCCATGTGTTTGAAGCTGGTATCGATGCCGCCCACGCGCTGCAGTAGCGCATGCGAATAGAACGCGCTCGGCGCCGGCAGGAAGTTGTCATTTCTGATGCTCTGCAGCAGGGCGGCAGGCAACCCTCGGACCTGTGCGCTCCGCGCGTCGTCCAAGTAGTTGCCGAAGAGCCGCGCGGAAGCGCCATGGCCGTGGAACAGCGTCATCTGTGAGAAGAGAAGCTCGCAATCGGCCTCTCTCGCATGCGCCACGAACTTGCTAATCGCGTCCTGGCAAAGAAGGTCGTCACAGGCGATCGGCTTGATCCACTCGCCGGTGGCTTCAGCCATCCCCAGTGCCAGGTTCTTGCAGACGCCTTGATTGACTGGGCTGGCGATCAGGAGGGTCCGATGGAACCGGGCAGCGTGCTCGGTCAGCCATTGCTCGATCAGCGCGGGTGTACCGTCCTTCGAGAAGTCGTCGCAAACGATGAGTTCGATGTGCCCATAATCCTGTTTGAGGATCGAATCCAGTGTCTCAAGCACGAACTCGGCTTGATTGAAGGAGATCGCGACGACGGAAACGAGAGGAAGGTCCTTCACCATGTCTGGATCAAATGCATTGGAGACTGTGCTGAAACCACGACGAAGGAGGTCAGGATCCGGCGATCGCGCGCGCGACCTGGAGCGCCTCTTCGGGATGGAGGTGAGGTCCCATCGGAATGCTCAAGACTTCTGTAGCCAGCTGCGAAGCCAGCGGGAAGGCGTCCGCCGCATGCGCGGCCTCAGCGTAGGCTTGCTGCGCGTGGGGAGGAATGGGGTAGTGGATCAGCGTGCCGATGCCCGCGTCCGTCAGACGACGCTGCAGCGAATCGCGCTCACTGGAGCGCACCACGTACAAATGCCAGACCGGTTCTGCCCATTCAGGTACGGCGGGCAGCAACAGGCCTGTGCCTTGAAGCTCCTTCGCGTAGAGTTCAGCGATCGTGCGGCGACGTTCCGTCCAGGCGTCCAGATAAGGCAACTTGGCGCGCAGGATTGCCGCCTGGATCGGATCCAGACGCGAGTTGACGCCCTGCACCTCGTTCACGTACTTCACGCGGCTGCCGTAGTTGCGCAGCACGCGGATGCGATCCGCCAGTTCGGCGTTGTCCGTGGTGATGGCGCCGCCATCACCCATGGCGCCCAGGTTCTTGCCCGGATAGAAGCTCCAGCAGACGACGTCTGAATGCGCACCGACGCGTTTGCCCTTGTACTTCGCGCCATGCGCCTGAGCCGCGTCCTCTACGACGCGCAAGCCGTGTTGGCGGGCCAGGGCCAGGATTGGATCGAGATCGACCGGCTGTCCATACAAGTGGACCGGGAGGATGACCTTGGTCCTGGCCGTGATGGCCGCTCCGATCCGCGCGGGATCAATGTTGAACGTCTCGGGAATCGGCTCCACAGGGACGGGCGTCGCGCCCACGGCGGATACGGCCAACCAAGTGGCGATGTACGTATTCGACGGAACGATGACTTCGTCGCCGGGGCCGACCTCCAGAGCGCGCAATGCGAGAACCAGCGCGTCTAGGCCATTGGCCAGACCGACGGCGTGAGCGCTGCCGCAGTAGGCGGCCCATTCGCTTTCGAAGGCGTCGACCTCCGCGCCAAGAATGAACCATCCGCTGTCCAGCACGCGCTGCACCGCAGCGTCGATCTCGGATTTGAGTTCTTTGTAAGGTGCGCCCAAATTTAGGAAATGAATCACTGTCCCTGCTCCTTCACTGCCTTGAGGAAATCGTCGTAATCGCGGTAATAGTCCGCTTCGTCGTACCGATGCGAGGCGAGGACCATGCACACGGCGCCCTGGCTGAAGCAGTCCATCTCGCGCCACACCAGGCGGTTCAGGTACAGGCCCTTGCAGGGGTCGCGCAACCAGTATTCGGTCTTCGTGTGGCCGTCGTCGACCTTCATCCGGAAACTGCCGGAGAGCGCGAAGACCACCTGCTGGAGTTCCTTGTGCGCGTGGCCGCCGCGCTCGGAATCGACTGGCACGTTGTAGAGGTAGTAGACGCGCTTGATGTCGAAGGGCAGGTGGTTGCCGCCCTCGACGAACGTGAGGTCCCCCCGGGGATCCCGGATCTGCGGGAGGCTGAAGATCTCGCAATTCTTGGTGGTCATGCCAATGTGTCCTGCTTGTCCAGATAGAAGTCGGTCGCGGAGTTCAGGATCAGGTCGGGCCGATACGGCCGCAGGCTGTCGAGGCTGAGGAAACCGCTCAGCACGGCACAGGTTCGCATGCCCAGCAGCCGACCAACCTCGATGTCCTTGCCGGTGTCGCCGATCATCCAGTCGACGGGGCCGCGATCGGGCACGTGCGCGTGGATCAGCGCGTCCTTGGAACGGCTCTGGAGCGTCACCAGCACGGTGTTGAAATACTGCGCCAAGCCCAGCCGCTTCAGCTGATCCAGCACGGGTTCGCGCCATTGTCGTGCGGTGCAGACGTGCAAGGTGGCCTGACGCGCGAGACGCTCGAGCGTCTGTGGCATATCCGGGAAATTGATGTCGAGCGCCAGCATGTCCGGCGTTTCGATTCGTGCCATCCATTCGGCTTCGAAGAGGGCCACCTGCTCGTCGCTGAAGCCCTCCTGCTGGCGCAGCAGCACGTTGTGGGGCACCTTGGCGCGCTTGAAATTCCAATAGCGGTCGAAGTCCAGCGCGGTCGTCGGGACCAGTTGCCGGTACAGCGTGTACAAGCGCGGCCGCGAATCGATCAGCGTGCCATCGAGATCGAACACGAGATTCATGCCGCGACGATCCTTTCCATGTGCGCGAGTTCGGCTCGCAGGCCTTGGTCGAGGTCGGTTTCCTCGGGCAGCAAGTGCTGCTTGAGCTTGCGGGTGTCGAACACGAAGTCGCGCGTCTTGCCCTCGAAGGCCCGCTGCCTCAGGGGGATATCGCGTCCGGATAGCGCGATGGCGCGTTCTAGCAGTGCCCGCACGGACAAGGCCCGGTCGCCGACGACGTTGATTACGCCCGGCGAGACCAATAGCTCGGCTGCGGCGAGGATTGCCTGCACAACGTCGTCGATGTAGATGAGGCTGCGCAGCTCTCGGCCTTCGCCCCACAGTTCCACCGGCTTGCCGCTCACGATGTTGCGGATCGCATTGGGTAGGAACTTCGCGTAGCCTTCCTCGCCGGGGCCATACACGTGTCCAATTCGCAGCACCTGGGCCGACACGCCGCGCTGCGCGGCGGCGTGCTCGACCAGCTGCTCACCGTACAGCTTAGACCAGCCGTACAACGAGGCCGGCTGCACCGCGCTCGTTTCGGACAGTGGGCCGGAGGTCGACGCATACACGTCGAGCGTGCTCAGGAACACCACCTTGCGCAGCGCCGGCATCGGCACGCCCAGCAGCATGCCAGTGAAGGCGATGTTGCCGTTGCACGCGGCGATGTCATTGGCGGCCGCGCCGCTCTTCGGCGTGAACGCCCCGGCGTGGATCAGCAGTTCGGTGTCGGCGGCGGCGGCCCGGCTTGCGTCGTCCAGGCTGAAGTCGGGGCCGTACACCAGGCCGCGGCCCGTCTCGGCGGGGCGTGAGCTGAGGACGGTCACGTCCGCATCGCCCCATCGCGCGCGGGCCGCCTTTAGCAGGTGTCCGCCGATAAAGCCGGAACTGCCCGTCAGCAGGACTTTCATGGGAAGACGATCTCGCGCTTCATGGCCTCGGCTGTCGTCAGGCGAGGTTCCACGTCCATGCCGCGCAGCCACAGCAGGCCTTCGGGAAGCGGATTGATCTTCTTCTCCAGCACCGGTTTTTTGCCGTATAGGCCCAGGTCCTTGAAGATCGCCGGCATGTTCAGGCCAGCCTCTGTGAAGAAGCGTACGGTCGTGAAGAACCGGGAAATGTTGATCTCGGTGGGGTTGGGCACGCGTTGGCGGTCATATGCCATGTCGACGCCGAAGATGCCATGCGGCCGGTCGGAGACTGCCATGCACGCTGCAATGGCGACTTCCGTCGCCTGCGGGTTGTCGCTGGTCACGCCGACCTTGGTCACGCCGGTCACGCCGGAGATGCTGCGGTTGCCGTGCGTCCAGCCGCGACGCTCGCGCGCTTGGGCGACGACGAGTTCTCCTTCGTGCCAGATTGACAGCCACGTGATGGTGTCCGGGGTGAGCATCTCGGCGGCGATGAAGTCGCCCCAGCCCTTGTAGTGATCGATCCATGACTTGGCGAGATGGAAGTCTGCCGTCGGGATCGAGCCCTTGCCGCCGCCGCCGATTGACGACGCGCGGAGCCAGATCCGGCCCGTGTCGTCGCCGAGCTCGGCGAACGCTGCGCGCAGGTCCGCCTCGTTATTGATCGGCAGGTTACGCGGCACGGGCACGCCGGCCTTGACGAAGGCCTCGTAGGACTTGTGCTTATGCACGCAGGTGTCGATCACCGCATGCGCAGGCATGAACAGCCTCGTGCCAGTGGCCTGGATTTCGTCGCGCAGCAGCGAGGCGTGATAGATCTCCAAGTCGTTTTGGAAATGGATCAGGTCCGGTTTTTCGTCAGCGAGGATCTTCAGAAGCGCGGCCTTGTATTCGGGCGAGTTCGCGTACGGCACGTAGAACTTGCGCTGCGCCGAGGAGAGGGCTAGATCGGACGGTTCGGAGCCCATGCCGATCACCGTGTCCTCGCCCGTTTTCAGCAGGGACTGAATGACACCTTCGGACGGCGCGCCACCGGCGCCAGCAATGAGGATCTTTGCCATGAGGTTGATTCTTTCGTTTTCTTCGCTGCGCGGGAAATGAATGCTTCGTGAGCGGCCCCGCGGGTTTTGGAACCTAGCGCGGAGGGACACTCGGGCTGATGTGTGGTCGGGTGAGTTGGAAATGGGCGGTCGCTAGAGTCCGGCGATCAATCGCCCGCCCGGGATCCGCAGGATCTTGAGGGCCACCGGACTGTCGGCGCCGGTTCGGCGGACCAGACTTCGCACGCAGTGGATGACGCACGCCGGCACGACGACGACGCCGATTGCGGCGGCCGTCATCGACGGTAGGGTGCGGGACACGATGAAACCGAGCGACAAAAGGACAATCGACGTGAGCGAGAGCCGAGAGGTCGCGGCGTTCCAGTGGAAGCCGATCAACCGTTGGCCGACGAGGTACACGGCGACCGTGTAGGCGACGTACAGCAGGAAGAATGCGACTGCGACACCTTCGATGCCGAACAGGAAAAGGCCGGCCGCGATCAGGATCGCGTGGAGCGCGTTGGAGGCGGTTTCAGTCAGGAAGAACCAGCGGCCCTTGCCCATCGCCAAGATGATGAATGCCATCGGCCACGAGATCACGCGGCCCAGGCAGCCGAGCAGGAACCACTGCAGCAGGTGGGCGGCTGGCATGAATTCGCTTGAATACAGCAGGTGCACGAGCCACGGCGAGAAGACCATGCAGGCCAACAGGCCGGGCGTCGCTAGGAGTACGCCGATCTCGGTCTGTTCGTTCACCAGCCGGGTCATTGCGGCGGGGTCGTCCACCATGCCGGTCAAGCGCGGGAAATAGTCGGCGCCCATCGCGTTCAGCACGAAGCTCACGAATGCGCCGGAGAGCACGAACGCCGCGCTGTAGATGCCGACCGCCTGGACATTCTCGAACCGGTTGATCAAGTAGATCGTGATGTAGCCGACGGCGCTGACCAGCAGGCTGCTCCACATCAGCGAAGCGCCTAACGTCAACATCGAGCGGCCTTGGCGCCAGGTGTCGCGCCAGGACTGCCGTGCCGGCGGCACTCCGATCCGACGGACGAAGTGGTGGGCGAAGGCCAACTGGACGAAGGCGGCCGCGATGAGCGCAGGGACGATCCCGCGCAGCGCCAACCACGAATAGAACACCACTGACAGCACTGTCGCCACGGCGGTGCCGTAGACGTTGGCGCGGGCCATGTCGCCGATCCGGCGCAGGCCCTGCAGCACAGCGAGTTGCGCCGCCGACAGGTTGCCTGCCAGCACGATCAGGCCCAGCGCAGCGATGTCCAGCGTGTACTGGTTGGTGCCGAAGGTGATCCAACTGACGAGCGGGCTCGCGGCCACCAGTAGGACCATGCCCGCGAGGCCGGTGAACCAGCTCAGGTGCTGCAGCGTCGACACGGCTCGACTGACGGCTGGCTGGTCGTCTTTGCCGACCGCTGCGGCCATCTCGCGCACGGCACTGCTGCTTAGGCCCAGGCCGGACAGTGTCGACAGCGTGGCCTGGATGGATGAGAGGCTCGCCAGCAGGCCGACGCCCGTCGTGCCGATCAGCAGCGCAGCGAACTTGGTCCGGATCAGCCCGAGCAGCATAACGAACCCGGCCGCGCCACCCATGATGGACGATGACTTCAGGATCTGATCGTAGGATTTTTGGTTGGACATCGATGGAAGGGTTTTGGGCAGGTCAACCGTCGACCGACTTGTCCAAGGCCTGCTTGATCTGCCGACGCAGGGCGTGGATTTCCTGCTGCAACTGCTCGAACTCCAACTCCTTGCGGGCCAGGAAGGCGCGCGCGAGTCGCATCTTGGCCTGTACGCCGCTCGGCGTCAGGATGTAGACGTAGGCAAGCTTGTTGTCGGAGCGGCGGAAATTGTTGGCCTTCACCCATCCGCGATCGATGACCGCTCGCAGGCAGTAATTGATCTTGCCGACGCTGATGCCCATGCGTTGGGCCAAATCCCTCTGATTACTGACACTCTCCTGCTCGATCTCGCTCAAGAGTTGGTAATCGAAATCCTTGTCCGAAGACTGACTTTCCCCCATCGAGCGTTCATCTGTTCAATCGTTGAATGGGTGGGACTCTAGCATGAAGATCCGGTGCCCCGCAGTGCCTGCAAGGGCGCTTTCGTCAAGCGGAACGGCGGCGCAAGCCGGTGACAATGTAGAACGCGCTCAGCATGAATCCGACCGCCAGGAAGGTGCCTGCAGCGATGAACGACCGTTTCGGTTTGCTGCGGCGTTCAGGCTTGACCGCCGGGTCGAGCACTTGGATATATGCGCCCTCGCGCGCCTCGTCCATCCGCGCGAGTTCGAACTGCTTCGCGTATATCTCGAACAGGGCTTCCTGATATTTGAACTCGCGATAGGCTGAGATGTAGTCCTGATTGCTGTCCGATTCCAGGGGGCGCTCGTATGCCGCGAGTTGCCCCTTCAGACTCGTCAGCACTGCTTGTTGCTGTTGCACCTCGGGCGCGCTGTCGGTGAGGGTCCGGCGCAAGGCCTCGAGCTTTACTTCAGTGGCGGCCATGGCGGCCTTAGCCCTGGCATAGGCTTCTGCGGCAGCCTTGGGTTCGCTCTTGAGGGCGCCTGCGGTGAAGCCCGTGCCCTGGACCACGACCTGCGCCGACTTCAGGCTCTCCTTGGTCTTGAGAAGCTGCTGTTCGAAGAATACGCGCCGCTGCTGCGCTTCCGTGAGTGCAAGATTGTTCGTGACTTGGCGCAGCTCCGTCACGTAAGCATTCGCCATTTCGGCAGCCCGCGCGGGGTCGCGATCATCGATCTCAAGGAAGATCAGGCTGTCCTTCTTGCCGGCAACGATCCGCACATTGTCCGCGAGACGCTTGCGGGCATCCTCGACGAACTTGACGTCATATAACTCGACCAGTTTGAAACGCTCGACGATCCGGTTGCTCACCGTGGCGCTTTGCATGATCGAGATGTACTGATCCGCAGGGCTGCGGACCGCGCTGCTGCCGCCCACACCTGCGAGCGCTCCGAGCGAGGCCAGGGCCGAGGCGGCTGAACTCTGCTGCTGGGGACTGACGATCGTCGATTTGGCGGTGTACGTCGGCGGCAGCAGCATGCTGATGCCGTAGCCGCAGATGCCCGCGACCAGTGCTGCCGCGAGCACCTTCTTGAAGTGTGGGCTCAGTGCCGCCCACATTTCGCCGAGGGAGGCGCCATCTTCCTCGAAATTGTCTTTGTCCCGGGAGTTGTCGGGGTGAGTAAGTAAGGGTGAGGAGGGAGTGGACTGCATGGTGATCAGTTCTTGATCGTCTTCAGCGCGGCCGCGCCCAGGCCGAAGTTGGCCAGGATCTGCGTCCAGTCTTTCGCGTCCTGGATGAAGGTCGACTTATTCATCTCTTCGGGCACGAAGACCGTATCGCCCGGGAGTGCGGGAAGGCTTGCAAGGCTAGTACCGCCCAGCCAGCCGCTACTTTGCTGGCGCGCGCTCACGACCGTGCCGTTCGCTCGGATCACGAAGGCCCCGCGCGCATCGGCGCCGCGGGTGGGACCGCCGGCGAGCTTCATCACGTCGTCGACCGTCGCACTGTTCTGCAGCAGGAAGCTGCCCGCGTTGAACACGCTGCCGAACACGCCCACCGTGGAAGGTCGGGCCGGCACCAGTAGCCGGTCGCCGTCTTCAACGGTCAGCGTGGGCAGCAACCGCGCATCAGGTTCGAGCTGCAGCACGACGCGTCCGGTCGGGCGCACGGCCCGTAGTCGGGCGACCAGGCGTTCGGTGCCAGCGGCGCGCTGTGCATTGCCCGCAGCTTCATCAGCCGTTGAAGCCCGCTGTGTGCTGCTGTACTTGGTGAACTCGGTCTCCAGGTCTCGCAGCGCGCGGTCGTAGTTCTCCTGCTGCGACTGGCGCACGCTCTCGCGCGAGAAATCGGTGCCGTACACGTAGGCCTGAGTCGTCAGGCCGCCGGCGGCCGCGATCGCGTCCTGCAAGGTGCTCGTCGGCGGCAGCACGTACTCGCCGGGTCGGGAGACTTCGCCCTCCACCGTCACGCGCTTGAACTGCTTACCCAACGGCAGCGCCGCGTTGACGCTGCTGAACGCTCGGATCACGTCACCATTGCTGGCCACAGTTTTTTGCTGCGCCGGCAATTGCAACTCGCGCACGCGGCGATCGTTGCGATCGCTCAACTGCTCGATCGACACGCGCGAGCGGTCGGCCACAGCGCTGAAGCCGCCGGCCATCGCCAGCACATCGTCCACCGTTTCACCCGGCTTGAGTTCGACGATGGACTGCTTGTTCACGCTGCCGAGCACCGCCACCTGCGGACCGATCGGGCCGATGTGGATCACATCTTCGGCCTGAAGCGCGCGGTCGCTGGCCTTGTCGCCCTTGAGCAGCAGGTCGTAGGCGTCGAAGCTGGCGACGACCTGGCCGTTGCGGCGCAGTTCGATCTGGCGGAAGCTGCCTGCGGCCGACGGACCACCGGCGCGGATCAGCCCGTTGACGATCGTGGCCAAGCTGCTCACCGTATAGGCGCCGGGCCTGGCGGTGAAACCCGTCACGTAAATACGGATCGTGCGCAGCTTCCCCAGCGAGGTGCTGACCTGGAAGTTCTTGAAGACCTGCGAGATGCGGGCGCGGACGACCTCGTTGAGATCGCCGTAGCGCACACCGGCGACCAACACCGGTCCGACGCGCGGGATGGTCACCCGACCGGCGCGGTCCACCGTCAGGCGCAGGTCGGCATCGACCGAGCCCCACGCAGTGACCTGGATCTCGTCGCCGATGCCGATCAGGTAGTCCGCCGGTGCCTGACGCGGGCCGTCGACATCGCCGCCCATCCGCGCGTCCAGCATGAGGTCTGCGCCGAGCCGGCGCACGATGTTGTCCGTGGAGACCGTCGAGGTTTTGCCGATGGCGCCGGTCTGCGTCTGCGATACGGTCCCAGTCTCGGCTTGGCTGGCTTCCGCACGGCGCAGTTGTTCCAGCGTCGACGGGTCGGACAGATCGATGCCCAGCAGCTTGTTGACGTAGATCTCGAACTCGCCCGGCACGTACTTGGACGCTCGAACAGACATCTGCGCCTGCGCCTGCGCCTGCGCCTGCGTCTGCGCGCTGGCAGTGTCCTGCGTGTTGCGGTTGCTCGGGTTCAGTCGGACCGGACCGGACACCTCGTTGCCCATGTCCGAGGAAGTCTGGCTGTTGCCGTTGTTCACCTGCGCAAGCGCCGAGGTCGCCATCAGGCAGGCCGTCAGCAGCGCGAGCGCGGGCTTGCGGAAGGAGTGGCGCGCGCGAGTCGTCGACATCGGCGAAAGGGCGCGTTGGGCGCGAAGTTCCATGCGTGATCTCGTCTCAGATGAACGTGGTCGCCCGCGACAGGCCTGATGAGCAGGGTGTCTGAGCGACCAGCGGCGCATTCTATGGCAGCACTGTTGCGTCAAAACCGCCTTGGGTTTGAAGCCCGTCGTTACACTGCCGCCCATGTTGTATTTGCTCATCCCGTTCGCGCTGGCGGCGGCGATCACGCTCTACGTCGTGCACTCGTCGACGGTGCATGGTCATCTGTCCTCGGACCACGACCTGTCCGGCCCGCAGAAGTTCCATGCCCGACCCGTGCCGCGCATCGGCGGTGTCGGCATCTTCGTGGGCCTGGTCGGCATGGTCGCCCTGGCCTTCGTGCTGAAGCACCCCCAGGCCAAGACCGGTCTGCTGCTGCTGCTCTGCGGCCTGCCCGCCTTCGCCGCCGGCCTCATCGAGGACTTCACCAAGAAGGTCTCCCCGCGCGAGCGCCTCATCGCCACGATGATCTCGGCGGCGCTCGGCTGCTGGCTGCTCCAGGCCAGCATCAACCGGACCGACATCCCCGGCCTCGACTTCATCGTCGGGACCACCGTCGGCGCTGCGCTCATCACCATTTTCGTCGTCGCCGGCGTGGCCAACTCGGTCAACATCATCGACGGCTTCAACGGCCTGTCCTCGATGTGCGTCAGCCTGATGCTGCTGACCCTCGCCTACGTGGCCTACCAGGTCGGCGACACCGAACTCGCGCTGTGGGCGCTCGCAGGCGTCGGCGCCATCCTCGGTTTCTTCGTCTGGAACTACCCCGCCGGCCTGATCTTCCTGGGCGACGGCGGCGCGTACTTCATGGGCTTCTATCTGGCGGAGATCGCCATCCTGCTGATCCACCGCCACTCGGAGGTCTCGCCGCTGTTCGCGCTGATGGTGTGCATCTACCCGGTCTTCGAGACGGTCTTCTCCATCTACCGACGCCGCTTCCTGCGCAACACCAATCCCGGCGATCCGGACGGCATCCATCTGCATTCGCTGATCTATCGCCGCCTGATGCGCTGGGCGATTGGCGCACGCGACGCCCGCCTGATGACGCGCCGCAATTCGATGACGGCGCCGTACTTGTGGACGCTCTGCCTCTCCTCGCTGGCGCCGGCGCTGCTGTTCTGGGATTCGACGCCGATGATCGCCGCGTGCATGGTGCTGTTCGGCGTCGCCTACGTGGCGCTGTACTGGCGCATCGTGCGATTCCGGACGCCGAAGTGGATGGTCTTCCGCGGCGACCAGCGCAAGCTCACCGACCGCTCGGCGCAGTGAACCTGCAACGGTCCGCGTGAGCGGACCGGGGGTTTCCCGGGGCTTTCCGGCCCTTGGAGGATAATCCGCCGCATATGACAGAAACCACCCCGACGCCAAGCCCGCTTTTCGACACGCTGCCGCTGGACCCCAAGCTGCTGCGCGCCGTGTCCGATCAGGGCTACGCGACGATGACGCCCATCCAGGCCAAGGCGATCCCGATCGTGCTCGCCGGCCGCGATGTGATGGGCGCCGCCCAGACCGGCACCGGCAAGACCGCCGCGTTCTCGATCCCGCTGCTGCAGCGCATGCTCAAGCACGAGAACGCCTCGATGTCCCCGGCCCGCCACCCGGTGCGCGCGCTGGTGCTGGCCCCGACCCGCGAACTCGCCGACCAGGTCGCCAACAACGTCAAGGCCTACGCCAAGCACACCAACCTGCGCGTGGCCTGCGTGTTCGGCGGCATCGACATGAAGCCCCAGACGCTGCAGCTGAAGGCCGGCGTCGAGGTGCTGATCGCCACCCCCGGCCGCCTGCTCGACCACATCGAAGCCAAGAACGCCGTGCTGAACCACGTCGAGTACGTCGTGCTCGACGAGGCGGACCGCATGCTGGACATCGGCTTCCTGCCCGACCTGCAACGCATCCTGAGCTACCTGCCCAAGACGCGGCAGACGCTGCTGTTCTCGGCGACCTTCTCGCCCGAGATCAAGCGGCTGGCGCAGAGCTACCTGCAGGAGCCGGAGCTGGTGGAGGTCGCCCGCCCGAACGCGACGGCCTCGACCGTGGAGCAGCGCTTCTTCAGCGTCGACGACGACGACAAGCGCGCCGCGGTCAAGCAGCTGCTGCGCCAGCGCGAGATCCGCCAGGCGATCGTGTTCGTGAACTCCAAGCTGGGCGCGGCGCGTCTGGCCCGCTCCTTCGAGCGTGATGGGCTGCGGACGGCCGCCCTGCACGGTGACAAGTCGCAGGACGAGCGCCTGAAATCGCTGGAGGCATTCAAGCGCGGCGAGGTGGACCTGCTGGTCGCGACCGACGTGGCCGCGCGCGGCCTGGACATCGCCGACCTGCCGGCCGTCTTCAACTTCGACGTCCCGTTCAATGCCGAGGACTACGTGCACCGCATCGGCCGTACCGGCCGCGCCGGTGCTTCGGGTCTGGCCTTCACGCTGGTGACCAAGGGCGATGCCCGCCTGGTGGGCGACATCGAGAAGCTCATCAAGCGCAAGCTCGACCTGGAGCCGATCGAGTTCGAAGGCGAGCGCCGCCGCTTTGATGGCGATCGCGGCGAACGCAGTGAGCGCGCCCCGCGTGGTGAGCGCACCGAGCGCGCACCGCAAGCCGAGGGCGGTGGAGAGCGTCGCGACTTCCGCCGCGAGCGCGAGGACCGTCGTGAGGAAGGGTACGGCTCGCATGCGCCGGCGCGCGCGCCGCGTCAGACCTACGACCCGCTGTTCGACAAGCCGTATGAGGCCGCCCAGGGCGGTGACGTGCCGGCCTGGGAAAACGGTCCGGCCAACACACCGCGCGGCGGCCTGTCGGCCAATATCAAGCCGAAGAGGAAGGTCGCAGCGCTGTTCGGCGCCAAGCGGCCGCAGGTCACGGCCGACAGCGAGTCCTGATCGACCTTGTGGTCAGCCCAGGCTGATCAGCGCACGCCGAGGATCGCGAACACGGCCGGCACCTTGTCCGGCAGCGTCTTCGGCGCCTGACGCCATTGCTCGACCGTGGCCGTGTGCGTCCACGCCTCCTTCAGGCTCAGCCCGCAACTGACCGACAGCAGCGAACCCGGCTTGAGTGCCGCCAGCAGCGCCTGCAGCAGTGCGCCGTTGCGGTACGGGGTCTCGATCATCAGCTGCGTCTGCTGCTCGCGGGCCGAGAAGTTGTCGAGCGCCTTGATGCGCGCGGTGCGCTCGGCCGCATCCAGCGGCAGATAGCCGACGAAGGCGAAGCTCTGACCGTTCAGTCCGCTGGCGGCGAGGGCCATCAGCAGCGAGCTCGGCCCCGTCAAGGGCACGACCTGCACTTTCGCGGCATGCGCCGCGGCAACCAGCTTCGCGCCCGGATCGGCAACCGCCGGCATGCCGGCCTCGGAGATCAGCCCGATGTCGTGACCGGCCATCGCCGGCTCCAGCAGCGCCAGCCAGAGCTTCTCCTCGCTGGAGGAGGTCGTCACAGCACCCGCTGCAGGGCCGCGGCCCTTTTGCGGGCGCGGGAGCTCCTCGATGTGCTGCTCCTGCAGCGGCACCGCCAGCGGATGGATCGCGCCGACGCGCTTCAGGAAGGCGCGGGTCGTCTTGGCGTTTTCCGCGGCCCAGTGCGTGATCGACGCGGCGCGCGCGAGCACCGCATCCGGGAGCACCTCGCGCAGGTCGACCTCCTGGCCGTTCATGCCGAAGTCGAGGGTATTGGGAACGAGGAAGAGGCGGCCGCGGGTCATTGTTGTTCTCGGAAAAAGCTGGGACTGGGGCTGGGGCGGAAGCGGGAAGGGCGGGGACCGGCTTCAGGCAAGCAGGCCCAGCACGTCCATGCCACCTTGCCGAAGCAGCGCGGCGGTCCGGATCAGCGGCAGGCCGATGAGCGCCGTCGGGTCGTCCGACTCGATCGCGTCCAGCAATGCGATGCCCAGGCCTTCGGCCTTGGCGCTGCCGGCGCAATCGTAGGGTTGTTCGGCGCGGAGGTAGTGCTCGATCTCGGCGTCGCTCAGGTCGCGGAAGCGGACGCGCACCGCGGCCAGATCCTCGGCGACGAAACCAGTCGCGGCACAGACTACCGCCAGCGCCGTCTGGAACACGACGGTGCGACCGCGCATCGCGCGCAACTGGTCGACGGCGCGCTCGTGCGTGCCCGGCTTGCCGATCGGCTGGCCGTCCAGGTCCGCGACCTGATCCGAGCCGATCACCAGCGCCTGCGGGAAACGCGCCGCGACGGCGCGGGCCTTGGCCAGCGCCAGCCGACGGGCCAGCGCCTCCGGCGTCTCGTCCGGCAGCGGCGTCTCGTCGACGTCGGGCGCCGCCGTCTCGAACGGCAGCCGCAGGCGCTCCAGCAACTCGCGCCGGTAGCGGGAGGTGGAACCCAGGACGAGCGGACGGACGGACGATGAGGCAGCGGTCATGGGCCGGGATTGTCCATCGGGGCGGAGGCGGCTCGTACACTTGCGACCCATGAAACCGCGTTCGTTCGATCCATTGAAGCTCGATGTCGGAGTCTTTGCCCGGGAGGGCGGCACGCTGGAGGGCGAATGGCCCGCGACCAGCCTGACGCGCCTGGCCGAAGCGGCCGCGCCCGAGTCCGATCCGGCCAGATGGCCCCCCGTGTCCTGGTCCACCCAGGGCGAGTTGCGCACGCCCAAGGGCGGCGAGCCGCAGGCGTGGCTTCAGCTGGCCGCCGAGGCGCAGGTCGCGGTGACCTGCCAACGCTGCCTCCAGCCGGTCCGCGAGGACCTGACGGTGTCGCGCTGGTTCCGCTTCGTCAAGGATGAGGACATGGCGGCGGAGATGGACATGGACTCCGACGACGACGTCCTGGCGCTGCCCCGTCACCTGGACTTGCGCGAGCTGATCGAGGACGAGCTGCTGCTGACCCTGCCCGTCGTGCCGCGCCACGAGGTCTGCCCGGAGCCGCTGCCGCACGCGAACGTCGAGGACGACGAGCAGCCGGCCGAGGAGCGCCCCAATCCGTTCGCGGCGCTTGCGGCGTTGAAGAAAGGCTCCGGCGGCAAGGCGTGACACCGGTTCGGTGCTGTGCTATAGTTTCCGGCTTTCCCGGATCTAAGTGCGGCCACGTCAGCAATTTCAGCGATGTGGACGTGCGCCGGGACCGAGGCGTCGGTAGCGGAGCATCCTCGTCGGATCCGCGGCACAGCTCGAGTTCTCTCGAGACCCCGAGCAACCTCGAATCACCGAAGCCAGCCGAAGCCTTTAGGAGAATCAATCATGGCCGTTCAGCAAAACAAGAAGTCCCCGTCGAAGCGCGGCATGCACCGCTCGCACAACGCCCTGGTCACCCCGGGCACCGCGATCGAGCCGACCACCGGCGAAGTGCATCTGCGTCACCACATCAGCCCCAACGGCTTCTATCGTGGCCGCAAGGTGCTGAAGACCAAGGGCGACGCCGCCTGATCGATTCGATCAGCCGGTCCGGAGGGTTCGCAGGAGCCCCCGCCTGGTCTCACAAGATGAAAGAGCCCGGTTCCGCATCACGCGTTGCCGGGCTTTCGCGTTTTTGATCCTTTCCCGATCCTTCCTCCGGCGGGGCACCCCCTTCCACTGGAAGCCTCCCCTTGTCGCGCACGCTTCTTGCGGGGTCGCTACAGTCGCACCTTCGACCGGTGTTCTTCCCAGGTTTCGATGACCGCCATTCCCGCCACCCGCTCATCGCCCGCCGCCGAGCCGCTCCGCCTGTCGGTGGACTGCATGGGCGGCGATCACGGCCCTGCCGTCACCCTCCCGGCCTGCCAGGCCTTCCTCGCCACGCATCCGCAGGCGGAACTCGTGCTGGTCGGTCTGCCTGATGCGCTCCGGGCGGCGCAATCCTGGCCGCGCACGCGCATCGTCGCGGCCAGCGAGGTGGTCAACATGGACGACCCCATCGAAGTCGCGCTGCGGCGCAAGAAGGACTCGTCGATGCGGGTGGCGCTGTCGCAGCTGAAGCCGGGCAAGGACGGCTCGCCCGCCCAGGCGCATGCCTGCGTCTCCGCGGGCAACACGGGTGCGCTGATGGCGGTCGCCAAGTACCTGCTGAAGACGCTGGACGGCATCGACCGTCCAGCCATCGCCACGGTGATGCCCAATCAGATCGGCGGCTTCACGACGGTGCTGGACCTCGGCGCCAACGTCGATTGCGGCCCGGAACACCTGCTGCAGTTCGCCGTCATGGGCAGCGCGCTGGTGTCGGCGGTGGACGGCAAGGAGAACCCGACCGTCGGCCTGCTGAACATCGGCGAGGAAATGATCAAGGGCAACGAGACGATCAAGCGTGCCGGCGAACTGTTGCGCGAGGCCGCCTCGCACGACCAACTGAACTTCCACGGCAATGTGGAAGGCAACGACATCTTCAAGGGCACGACGGATATCGTCGTGTGCGACGGCTTCGTCGGCAACGTGGCGCTGAAGACGGCCGAGGGGCTGGCCAGCATGATCTCCAGCTTCATCCGGGCGGAGTTCACCCGCAGCTGGTGGACCAAGGTCATCGCGCTGCTGGCGATGCCGGTGCTGCAGCGTTTCAAGGACCGCGTGGACCATCGCCGCTTCAACGGCGCGGCGCTGCTGGGCCTGCGCGGTCTCGTGTTCAAGAGCCACGGTTCGGCCGATGCCTTCGCTTTCGAGCAGGCCTTGAACCGGGCGTATGATGCGGCCCGCAACCGGCTGCTAGACCGGGTTCACGATCGCATCGTCGCAACGCTGCAGGCGCTCCCCGCGTCTGCCAATGAGGAGGGCGGCGATGCAGGAGACACGGCGGCCGCCGCCGCCCACGCTGCATGACCACTGCTTCCACGCGCCACGCCCGCATCCTCGGTACGGGCAGCTACCTGCCCCCGAATCGCGTCACCAACTCGGATCTGGCCGAACGCCTGGCCCGCGACGGGATCGAGACCTCGCATGACTGGATCGTCGAGCGCACCGGCATCCATGCCCGTCACTTTGCCGACCCGCAGATCACGTCCAGCGACCTGGCCCTGCCGGCCTCGCTGGCCGCGCTCGAATCCGCCGGCGTGCGCGCCGACGAGATCGACCTGATCATCGTCGCCACGTCCACGCCGGACATGGTGTTCCCCTCGACCGCCTGCCTGCTGCAACAGAAGCTTGGCATCCACGGCTGCGCCGCCTTCGACGTGCAGGCCGTGTGCTCAGGCTTCGTGTACGCGCTGACGGTGGCCGATTCGATGATCAAGACCGGCGCCGCGACCAAGGCGCTGGTGGTCGGCGCCGAGGTGTTCTCGCGCATCCTCGACTTCAAGGACCGCACGACCTGCGTGCTGTTCGGCGACGGCGCCGGCGCCGTGGTGGTCGGTGCCAGCGACGAGCCCGGCATCCTCGCCAGCGAACTGCATGCCGACGGCCGCCATGTCGACATCCTGTGCACGCCGGGCACCGTGTCCGGTGGCGAAGTCCTGGGCCATCCGCTGCTGAAGATGGACGGCCAGGCGGTGTTCAAGCTGGCCGTGGGCGTGCTGGAGAAGGTGGCGCGCTCGGTCCTCGACAAGGCCGGACGCACCGATGCCGACATCGACTGGCTGATCCCGCACCAGGCCAACATCCGCATCATGCAGGGCACGGCCAAGAAGCTGAAGATGCCGCTGGACAAGCTGATCGCCACGGTCGACGAGCACGGCAACACCTCCGCCGCGTCGATCCCGCTGGCCTTCGATGTCGCGGTGCGCGCCGGCAAGATCAAGCGCGGCGACACGGTGATGCTGGAAGGCGTCGGCGGCGGCTTCACCTGGGGCGCGGTGCTGCTGGACTTCTGATGGCCGACGCCGTCCGGTGCCAGAGCCTGGCCGCCGGACCCGCGCGTACAGCAGCGGCAGTCCCGGTGCCGCGTCGCCGTCACGCGCGCTTCTCTTTCCTCATCGACAGTCTCGGACGCCAACCATGAGCAAGAACTTCGCAATCGTCTTCCCCGGTCAGGGCTCGCAGTCCGTCGGCATGCTGGACGCCTGGGGCGATCACCCCGAAGTCGTCCGCACCTTGGCCGAAGCCTCGGCCGCGCTGGGCGAGGACATCGGCGCGCTGATCAAGAACGGTCCGAAGGAACAACTGGACCTGACGACCAACACCCAGCCGGTGATGCTGACTGCCGGCATCGCCAACTACCGCGCCTGGATCGCCGAGACCGGCCGGGTCCCGGCGGCCGCCGCCGGCCACTCGCTGGGCGAATACACGGCCCTGGTCGCCGCGGGCGCATTGAGCCTGGCCGACGCGCTGCCGCTGGTGCGCTTCCGCGCCCAGGCGATGCAGGAAGCCGTGCCGGTCGGCACCGGCGCCATGTCGGCCATCCTGGGCCTGGACGCGACCGTCGTCCGCGAGGTCTGCCAGAAGGTCGCCGCGGAGTCGGGCGAGGTGGTCGAGGCCGTCAACTTCAACGACCCGAAGCAGACGGTGATCGCGGGCTCGAAGACCGGCGTCGAGAAAGCCAACGAGGCGCTCAAGGCCGCCGGCGCGAAACGCGCGCTGCCCTTGCCCGTCTCGGCGCCGTTCCATTCCAGCCTGATGAAGCCGGCTGCCGAGCGCCTGCGTGAGCAGCTCGCCGCCGTGTCCTTCCAGCCGGCCGCCTTCCCGGTGATCAACAACATCGACGTCGCCGTGACCGACGACGCCCAGGCGCTGCGCGACGCGCTGTTCCGCCAGGCATTCGGTCCGGTGCGCTGGGTCGAGGTCGTCCAGGCGCTCAAGGCGCGCGGCCTGACCACCGTCATCGAGTGCGGCCCCGGCAAGGTGCTGGCCGGCATGGCCAAGCGCATCGATGCCGAGCTGGTCAGCGCCACGGTGCTGGACCCGGCCTCGCTGGCCGAGGCCAAGGCGCTGCTGGCCTGAGCCGCGGCGCGCACTGCGGTCCCTTCCTTCCGAATTCCTCCCGAGGTTTCTCATGTCCGACAACACCTCCGATAACAAGCACGTGGCGCTGGTGACCGGCGCCAGCCGCGGCATCGGCCGCGCGATCGCGCTGACGCTGGCCCAGAAGGGCTTCGTCGTGATCGGCACCGCGACCAGCGAGTCCGGCGCGCAGGCCATCACCGACGCACTCGCGCCGCACGGCGGCCGCGGCGCGGTCCTCAACGTCAACGACGGCGCGGCCGTCAATGCGCTGATCGATGCGATCGTCAGCCAGGACGGCGGTATCCAGGTGCTGGTCAACAACGCCGGCATCACCAAGGACATGCTGTCCATGCGGATGAAGGACGAGGACTGGGACGCCGTCCTGGACACCAACCTGAAGGCCGTGTTCCGCGCCAGCCGCGCCGTGATGCGTCCGATGATGAAGCAGCGCTACGGCCGCATCATCAACATCACCTCGGTCGTCGGCGCGTCGGGCAATGCCGGCCAGGCCAACTATGCCGCCGCCAAGGCCGGCGTCGCGGGCATGACGCGTGCCCTGGCCCGGGAGCTCGGCAGCCGCTCGGTCACCGTCAACTGCGTCGCCCCCGGCTTCATCGCCACCGACATGACCGAGGTGCTGCCGGAGGCGCAGAAGACCGCGCTGCTGGCCCAGATCCCGGCCGGCCGCCTGGGCGATCCGGCCGAGATCGCCCATGCCGTGGCGTTCCTGGCTTCCCCGGAGGCCGGCTACATCACGGGCGTGGAGCTGCACGTCAACGGCGGCATGTACATGAATTGAGGTGGACCCCGTCCCGCGCATGCGGCGTGGGCGGCCCACCCACCGGATTCACCCGGCCGGTGTAGGGCTGATAGAGTGCGAGCGCGCGCCGTATCCATCGTGGAAGGCGTGTCTCGGGAGGTCCGACTAGGGGCGCCACTCTAAGGCCTTAGAATCCCGGGTTGTTCTAGCAAACCACCCCCTCCTGGAGGAGTCATGAGCGATATCGAAGCACGTGTCAAGAAAATCATCGCCGAGCAGCTCGGCGTGCCCGAAGCCGATGTGACCAATGAAAAGGCCTTCGTCGCCGATCTGGGCGCTGATTCTCTGGACACCGTGGAACTGGTGATGGCCCTGGAAGACGAGTTCGGCATCGAGATCCCGGACGAAGAGGCCGAGAAGATCACCACCGTGCAACTGGCCATCGATTACGCGGTCAAGCACCAGAAGGCGTAAGCAAGCAGCATGAGCCGTCGTCGCGTCGTCGTCACCGGTCTCGGCCTGATCTCGCCCGTGGGCAACACGGTCGAGGAAGGCTGGGCCAACATCGTGGCTGGCAAGTCCGGCATCGACACCATCACCCGTTTCGATGCCTCGGTCCTCGCCTGCCATTTCGCGGGAGAGGTCAAGGACTTCAAGGTGGATGACTACATCCCCGCGAAGGAAGCCCGCCACATGGATACCTTCATCCATTACGGGCTGGCGGCGTCGCTGCAGGCGATCCGCGACGCGGGGCTGCCCACCGGCGACGCGCTCGACCCGGACCTGGCGGAACGCATCGGCGTGCTCGTCGGCTCCGGCATCGGCGGCCTGCCGATGATCGAGGAGACCCACGCGGAACTGACCAGCCGCGGCCCGCGCCGCGTCAGTCCGTTCTTCGTGCCGGCCTCGATCATCAACATGATCTCGGGCCACGTCTCGATCAAGTGCGGGTTCAAGGGCCCGAACCTGGCGATCGTCACGGCGTGCACGACGGGTCTGCACAGCATCGGCACGGCCGGTCGCATGATCGAGGCGGGCGACGCCGACGTCATGGTCGCCGGCGGTTCGGAATCGACGGTGTCCCCGCTGGGCGTCGGCGGTTTCGCCGCGGCCCGTGCGCTGTCCACCCGCAACGACGACCCCAAGACCGCGTCCCGTCCCTGGGACAAGGATCGCGACGGTTTCGTGCTGGGCGAGGGCGCCGGCGTGCTGGTGCTCGAAGAGTACGAACACGCGAAGAAGCGCGGCGCCAAGATCTATGCGGAGCTGGTCGGCTTCGGCATGAGTGCCGACGCGTATCACATGACCGCGCCCGACGTGGACGGCCCGACGCGCTCGATGCGCAACGCGCTGCGCAACGCCGGACTGAACGCGGACCAGATCCAGTACATGAACGCGCACGGCACATCCACGCCCCTGGGCGATGCGAACGAGACCAACGCGATCAAGAAGGCCTTCGGCGCGCACGCGAGGAGCGGCCTGGTGGTGTCGTCGACCAAGTCGATGACCGGCCACCTGCTGGGCGGCGCGGGCGGCATCGAGTCCGTCTTCACCGTCATGGCGCTGCACGATCAGGTGGCGCCGCCGACGATCAACATCTTCAACCAGGATCCCGAGTGCGACCTGGACTACTGCGCCAACGAGGCGCGGAAGATGCCCATCGAGTACGCCGCGAAGAACAACTTCGGCTTCGGCGGCACGAACGGCACGCTGATCTTCAAGCGGGCCTGATGCGCTGAAGGTCTGAACTGATCCAGCGCAAGACGGACGGCGACCCATGACGCCGGATCGTTCGACCTCACGCCGGGCCGTCGCCCGGCGTTTTTCATTGACGGACGATCCCTGGTGGGTGCGCGTGCAGCGCGCGATGCTGTCCGGCGGCATGGCGGCGGCCCTCGTTGCCGTGCTGCTCCAGGCGGGTATCGCCGACGGCGTCGGACCTTGGCTGGGCCTGCCGCTCGCGGCCCTGGCGGGGGCGGCGCTGCCGGTCCGCGCGCGGGGGCTGGCCTTGCTCCGGTGGGACGGCACGCAATGGTGGTGGCAGCGCGCGGGAGAGCCGCTTGCCATCACGCCGGACGTCGTCATCGACCTCGAACAGTGGATGCTGCTGCGGCTGAACGCCGCGACCGATGCTGAAGGTGTCCGCGGTCGCATGCCGCCGGAGCGCTGGATCGCGCTGTCGCGACGTGCGCACGAAGCGCAGTGGCCGTCGCTCAGGCTCCACCTCTTTCTCGCTGCAGGCTGACACCATGTCGTTTCTGAATTCCGGGCATGATGTGGGCCTTCCGTTTTTGCATCGCCACCTGCGAGTGTTCATGCTCAATTCCGATCGCATCTGCTCCCTCCGACGTCTGGCCCTGGCGCTCGCCGGTGCCACCTTGATGGGCGCCTCGCTGGGCGCGGCCGCCCAGACCGCGACCAAGCCGGCCACGGCCGCCGCCCCCGTCGCCGCTTCGGTGCCGGTGGCCGCGCCCGATCTTGCGCGTGCGCTGCCTGACTTCAGCGCCCTGGTCGAACAGGCGGGACCGGCTGTCGTCAACATCCGGACGTCGGAGAAGGTCAAGGTCGCCAACGCGCAGATCGACGAGCAGATGCGCGAACTGCTGCGCCGCTTCGGCATCCCCGTGCCGCCGCAGCGCCGCGCGCCGCCGGGAGCGGCCCCCGCGCCCGCGCCCACTCCGGACGACGATGACGACGAGGACGCGCCGCAGCGTCGCGGACTGGGCTCGGGCTTCGTGATCGGCGCGGACGGCTTCGTGATGACCAACGCGCACGTCGTGGACGATGCCGACGAGGTGACGGTCACGCTGACCGACAAGCGCGAGTTCAAGGCCAAGGTGATCGGCCTGGACCGCCGCACCGACGTGGCGGTGCTCAAGATCGAGGCCAACAACCTGCCGATGCTGCGCATGGGCGACGTGGGCAGGCTCAAGGTCGGTGAATGGGTCATGGCCATCGGTTCACCCTTCGGTTTCGACAACACCGTGACGGCCGGCATCGTCAGCGCCAAGGCGCGCGACACCGGCGACCTGCTGCCGCTGATCCAGACCGACGTGGCGATCAACCCGGGCAACTCCGGCGGTCCGCTGCTGAACCTGCGCGGCGAGGTCGTGGGCATCAATTCGCAGATCTACAGCCAGTCGGGCGGCTTCATGGGCATCTCGTTCGCGATCCCGATCGACGAGGCGATGCGCGTGGCCGACCAGCTGCGCGCCGGCGGTCGCGTGACGCGCGGCATGCTGGGCGTCTATCCGGACGACGTGAGCAAGGAAGTCGCCGAGGCCATCGGCCTGGGCAAGCCGCAGGGCGCACTGATCAGCCGCATCACGCCGGCCGGTCCCGGAGAGAAGGCCGGCCTCCAGCTGGGCGACGTGATCACGAAGTTCGACGGCAAGGCGGTGGAGAAGGCCGTCGATCTGCGCCGGCTCGCCGCGGCCACCAAGCCCGGCACCAAGGTGCCGCTGCAGGTGTTCCGCCGGGGCGCCTACAAGGACCTGAGCGCGACGCTCGACGCGTTGCCGGACGACCGCGCGGCGGCGACGCCGGAAGCCGAGGCACCGGCCGCCACCGGCGCGTCGGCCTGGGGCCTGACGGTCAGCGAACTGACCGAGGCGCAGCGCAAGGAACTCAAGGTCGACGGCGGCCTGCGCATCGACACCGTCGACGGTCCGGCCTCGCGCGCCGGCTTGAAGACCGGCGACGTGATCCTCTCCGTCAACAACGCCGAGGTGAAGACGGTCAAGCAGTTCCAGGCGGCGCTGGCCAAGCTCGAGAAGGGCAAGTCGCTTCAGATGCTGGTGCGCCGGGGCGAGGTCGCGACTTACGTGGTCCTGAAGCCCGGCAAGGGTTGAAGCGGTCCGGGTCAACCTAGCGCCGGCATGGGGCTTTCCGCAATGCGGAAAATCTGGCCGGCGATCAGTGATCCGGTGCACAACTTGACGTCGGTTGGTGCTTGCTAACGGATGTGACCAAGGCGGGGCAGTGGTGGGGCATTGGTGCCCCGCTCCGCTACAATCAAGCCGCGTTCGGGCAGCTTTGTCGCTGTTCCGACGGTGAATCGGAAGGCATCATTTTGATGGGCTCAGCGATCCACAGGATGTCCCCGCGTTTTGTGGATAACCTGTGTACAAAATCGCTGTTGGCGAAGGGCAACGCGCGAGAAGCTCGCATCCATGCGGTTTCCAGGGCGGGGCTTTTGGCTACAATGAAAGCCCAACAAGCAGTTGCCATACGTTTTGTTGGAAGGCGCGTCACCGTTTAGACGTGCCTTTTTTTTATGTCCCGTTCAGGTCCCGCGAAGGGCCCTGCATCACCGCCTCGACCGACCGTCCCCCGCATGTTTCAGCATGCATCAGCGTGCGCCGCTCGAGCGTCGCTGAGGTGTGGCGGACGTACCGCGCGGTCTCCGTCCGAGTCCATGAACCACATCCGCAATTTCTCCATCATTGCCCACATCGACCACGGCAAGAGCACGTTGGCCGACCGGATCATCCAGCGCTGCGGCGGACTGTCGGATCGGGAGATGGAAGCGCAGGTGCTGGACTCGATGGACATCGAGCGCGAGCGCGGCATCACGATCAAGGCGCAGACCGCCGCGCTGCAGTACAAGGCGGCTGATGGCCAGGTCTACAACCTGAACCTGATCGACACGCCCGGACACGTCGACTTCTCGTACGAGGTGAGCCGTTCGCTGTCCGCCTGCGAAGGCGCGCTGCTGGTCGTCGATGCGAGCCAGGGCGTCGAGGCGCAGACGGTGGCCAACTGCTACACCGCGCTGGAACTCGGCGTCGAAGTCGTGCCGGTGCTCAACAAGATGGACCTCCCGTCGGCCAATCCCGACGGCGCGAAGGCGGAGATCGAGGAAGTCATCGGCATCGACGCCACCGACGCGATCCCGTGCTCGGCCAAGACCGGCATGGGCATCGACGAGATCCTCGAGGCGGTCATCACCCGCATGCCGCCGCCCCAGGGCACGGTCGAGGCGCCGCTGCGCGCGATGATCATCGACTCCTGGTTCGACAACTACGTCGGCGTGGTGATGCTGGTCCGCGTGGTGGACGGCACGCTGAAGAAGAACGAACGCATCCGCATGATGGCGACCAACGCCATCTACCCGGCCGAGCACCTGGGCGTGTTCACGCCCAAGTCGGAGAAGCGCGACCAGCTCAACGCGGGCGAGGTCGGTTTCATCATCGCCGGCATCAAGGAACTGTCCGCGGCGAAGGTGGGCGACACCATCACGCTGGAAAAGAAGCTCCCGAACAACCTGGGTCCGGCCACCGAGGCGCTGCCCGGCTTCAAGGAGATCCAGCCCCAGGTCTTCGCCGGCCTGTATCCGACCGAAGCCAGCGAGTACGACCAGCTGCGCGACGCGCTGGAGAAGCTCAAGCTGAACGACGCGTCGCTGCGTTTCGAGCCGGAAGTCTCGCAGGCGCTGGGCTTCGGCTTCCGCTGCGGCTTCCTCGGCCTGCTGCACATGGAGATCGTCCAGGAACGCCTGGAGCGCGAGTTCGACCAGGACCTGATCACGACCGCGCCCAGCGTGGTCTACGAGGTCCAGCTGGGGGACGGCGAGGTCATCGAGGTGGAGAACCCCTCGAAGATGCCGGAGCAGAGCAAGATCGCGGAGATCCGCGAGCCGATCGTGACGGTCCACCTCTACATGCCGCAGGAGTACGTCGGCGCGGTCATGACGCTGGCCAACCAGAAGCGCGGCGTGCAGCTCAACATGGCCTACCACGGCCGCCAGGTCATGCTGACCTACGAGATCCCGCTGGCGGAGATCGTGCTGGACTTCTTCGACAAGCTGAAGTCGGTCTCGCGCGGTTACGCGTCGATGGACTACGAGTTCAAGGAATACCGCGCGTCCGACGTCGTCAAGGTCGACATGCTGATCAACGGCGACCGCATCGACGCGCTGTCGCTGATCGTGCACCGCGCGCAGTCGCAGTTCCGCGGTCGCCAGGTGGCGGCCAAGATGCGCGAGATCATCCCGCGCCAGATGTACGACGTAGCCATCCAGGCGGCCATCGGCGCCAACATCATCTCGCGCGAGAACATCAAGGCGCTGCGCAAGAACGTGCTGGCAAAATGCTACGGCGGTGACATCAGCCGCAAGCGCAAGCTGCTGGAGAAGCAGAAGGCCGGCAAGAAGCGCATGAAGCAAATCGGTTCGGTGGAGGTGCCGCAAGAAGCCTTCCTGGCCATCCTCCAAGTCGAAGAATAAGTCTCCGCATGAAAGCCATGAGCGCACTGACCGGGTTGCTGTACGTGACCCTGATCGCCTACCTGGGCGGCTGGTACCAGGGCTACTGGAACGGCAACTTCTCGCTGCTGCTGCTGATCCTGACGACGGTGACGCTGGCGTACTGGCTGGCCGAGCGCTTCCACTTCCAGCCCTCGCGCGAACGCGCGGCGGCGCAACTGGCGAAGAACGACGAACAGCGCCGCGCGTCGCTGGCCGCGCAGGGCATCCAGCGCGTCGACGGCGACGTCGAAGGCGCCCGCGAGGAGATCCTGCGCCAGCCCTGGTGGCTGGACTGGACCGCCGGCCTGTTCCCGGTGATCCTGATCGTCTTCCTGCTGCGCTCGTTCATGTTCGAGCCGTTCAAGATCCCGTCCGGCTCGATGGTGCCGACGCTGCTGATCGGCGACCTGATCCTGGTCAACAAGTTCCATTACGGCGTGCGCCTGCCGGTGATCAACAAGAAGATCATCAGCAACAACGACGTGCAGCGCGGCGACGTGGTCGTGTTCCGCTATCCGCAGAACCCCAGCATCGACTACATCAAGCGGGCCGTCGGCCTGCCGGGCGACGAGATCGCCTACCTGAACCAGAAGCTGTACGTGAACGGCAAGCAGGTCGAGACGGTCGCGCAGGGCGAGTTCTTCGACGAGGATCCGAACTCGATGCGCTTCCGTTCGCGCTACACCGAGAAGCTGGGACCGGTCGAGCACCAGATCCTGGTGGACGCGCAGCCGCAGGGCCGCATCGGCAAGATGTATGACTTCCCGTACAACGAGAACTGCAAGTACACGCTGGAAGGCGTGACCTGCAAGGTGCCGGCCGGCCATTACTTCATGATGGGCGACAACCGGGACAACTCGCAGGACTCGCGGTTCTGGGGCTTCGTGCCGGATGAGAACATCGTGGGCAAGGCCTTCGTGGTGTGGATGAACTTCGGCAGCCTGAAGCGCATCGGCAGCATCCAGTAAAGCCGGATTCCTACCGACTGACACACCGGTCCGACCACGGCCGGTCGACGATCGACTACTCTGTTCGCCAACGACAACCACCGGAGCAAGACGTGATGAGGGCACGGAAGATTCAACGGGGCATCAGCCTGCTGGGACTGCTGTTCTGGGCGGTGATCATCGGCGGCGGGTCGGTGATCCTGCTGCGCGTGGTGCCGACGGTGATGGAGTACTACACCATCCAGCGGGCGATCGACAAGATCGCCAAGGACAGCCCGCCCACCGTGCCGGCGGCGCGCGATTCGTTCGAGCGCACCAAGCAGATCGAGTATTCGATCGTCAGCATCGAGCCCAAGGACCTGGTCATCACCAAGGTCGACGACAAGGTGAAGATCAGCTTCGCCTACGACAAGGAAGTGCCCTTGTTCGGGCCGGTGTTCCTGGTGATCAAGTACAAAGGCGAGTCCCGCTGACCTCCTGACCACGGGACCCTGACCGCAACTTCCCGACCCATCGACACCCATCGACCTCCGGCCATGACCCCGCAAGCGCTCGACGCCCTCCAGCAACGCCTAGGCTACCGCTTCACGCAGCCGGGTCTGCTGCAGCGCGCGCTGACGCATCGCAGCTTCGGCCAGCAGCACAACGAACGCCTGGAATTCCTCGGCGACGCGGTGCTCAACCTGACGGTGTCGGCGCTGCTGTTCGACCGCTTCGCCGGTTCGGACGAGGGCGACCTGACGCGCATCCGCGCGCACCTGGTGCGCGAGGACAGCCTGCACCGGCTCGCCCTGACGCTGCAGATGCCCGAGGCGCTGCGGATGAGCGAAGGCGAAGCCCGCGGCGGCGGCGGCCAGCGGCCGTCGATCCTGGCGGACGCGCTGGAGGCCGTGATCGGCGCCGCGTTCCTGGACGGCGGCTACGAGGCCGCGCGCGAGATCGTGCGCGGGCTGCTGGGCGAGACCATCGCCGCGAGCGGCATCGAGCAGTGGGCCAAGGATTCGAAGACCGCGCTGCAGGAATGGCTGCAGGCGCGCAAGCTGCCGGTGCCGACCTACCGCATCGCCGAGACGCGGGGCCAGGCCCACGCGCAGACTTTCACCGTCGAATGCGAAGTGCCCGCGCTGACGCTGTCGCGCCGCGGCGAGGGCCGTTCGCGCCGGATCGCCGAGCAGGAGGCGGCCCGGCAGGTGCTGGAAGAGCTCCTGGCCGGCGATCGACCGGGTACCGGCCTGCGCGACTGACGCGGAGCCCGCGATGAATGCACCGACCCCCCCGAGGACGCCGAAGCCGGCGTCCCCGCCTGTTTCCCTTTCTGATGCCCCTGTTTCCGAGGATCCCGATCTGAACGCCCCGCACGACCCCGCCACGCCGCACGACGCTGAAGCGCCGCTGGACCACGACGCCGACGCGAGCGCCCACGACGAACTCGACGAGGGCGATGAGGTCGATGCGGACGACGCCCTCGACGAGGACGACGCCGGCGAGGGGCTGCCCGAGGTGCAAGGCGGCATCGGCGCGATGCCGTACGAGGGCGACCTGCGCTGCGGCCTGATCGCGATCGTCGGTCGGCCCAACGTCGGCAAGTCGACGCTGCTGAACGCGCTGGTCGGCCAGAAGGTCTCGATCACGTCGAAGAAGGCGCAGACCACGCGTCACCGGATCACCGGCGTGCGCACCGTCGACGAGGCGCAGTTCGTCTTCGTCGACACCCCCGGCTTCCAGACCAAGCACAGCAGCGCCTTGAACCGCAACCTGAACCGCACGGTCCAGGGCGTGCTGGCGGACGTGGACCTGGTGCTCTTCGTCGTCGAGGCGGGCCGCTTCGGCCTGGACGATGCGAAGGTGCTGTCGCTGCTGCCGCAGAACAAGCCGGTCGTGCTGATCGCCAACAAGCTGGACGCGGTGACGCGCCGCGCCGAGATGATGCCCTGGCTCAAGAGCATGCAGGAGCGCCGCAACTTCACCGAGTTCGTGCCGCTGTCGGCGAAGAAGGACTCGGACGTGCAGCGCCTGTTCCAGATCCTGAAGCCCTACCTCCCGAGCCAGGAATGGTTCTACGAGGAAGACGCGCTGACCGACCGCAGCGAGAAGTTCATGGCCGCGGAGATGATCCGCGAGAAGCTCTTCCGCCTGACCGGCGACGAACTGCCCTACGAAGCCACGGTGATCATCGACCGCTGGGAAGAGGAGGGCAACCTGCGCCGCATCGCCGCGACCATCGTGGTCGAGCGCGACGCCCAGAAGGGCATGATCATCGGCCAGGGCGGCGAGCGCCTGAAGCGCATCGGTTCCGAGACCCGCCAGGAACTCGAGAAGCTGTGGGACGCGCGCGTGTTCCTGGAGCTCTGGGTGAAGGTGCGGTCCGGCTGGGCCGATTCCGAAGAGCATCTCAGAAGCTACGGCTACGAGTGATCCGCCGGCGCGGTCGCTGAGGACATCCCCGGACATCGGCAGACATCGGCAGACATCAGTCATGGCCACACGCGCCCCGAAGCCGCCCGCGACGCAGGCGGCTTTTGTTTTGCATCACTACGACTGGAGCGAGACCAGCCTCGTGCTGGACCTGTTCAGCCGGGAGCACGGCCGGCTGGCGGTGGTCGCGAAGGGCGCGAAGCGGCCGTATTCCCAGCTGCGATCGGTGCTGCTGCCCTTCCTGCGTCTGCAGGTGACGCTGTCCAGGCCGTCGAAGATGAACGAGGACGGCGCGGCCGAGGTGCAGTCGCTGCGCGGCGCGGAATGGGTCGGCGGGCAGACGCTGCCCAGCGGTGCCGCGCTGTTCAGCGGCTACTACGTCAACGAGCTGCTGCTGAAGTTCCTGCCGCGCCAGGACGCGCAACCGGAGCTGTTCGACGCCTACGCGGCCTTGCTGCCGCAACTGCGGTCGGTGGACGACGCGCAGGCGGCGCTGCGCGCCTTCGAGCTGAAGATGCTGGCGATCTGCGGCCTGCTGCCCGACCTGAGCGTGCTGTCGACGACGCAGGCGCCGCTCGATCCGGAGCGGCCCTACATGCTCGCGCCCGAATCCGGCGTGATCGTGCCCACCCACGATGCACCGCAGCTGACGGGTCAGGCCTTCATCCAGCTCCAGGCGGCGCTGCTGCATGGGAGCCAGGCGGCGCTGCAACAGGCCTGCGAACTCGCGGGGCCGGCGTTGAAGCCCTTGTCGCGCGCCTTGCTTCACTATCATCTGGGGCATCGTCCATTGCGGACGCGGCAAGTGCTGCTCGACGTCCAGAAGCTGCTCACATGAATCCGCTGATCGCTCCCGAATCCGGCCGTCACGACGCGCGATGCGCGCTCTCGGTCAACGTCAACAAGGTCGCGCTGCTGCGCAACACCCGGCACCTGGGCATCCCCAGCGTGACGCGCGCGGCGCAGCTGTGCCTGGAGGCCGGCGCGCAGGGCATCACGGTGCATCCGCGGCCCGACGCGCGCCACATCCGCGCCGACGACGTGCGCGAGCTCGCCGCCCTGATGAAGGCCTGGCCGCAGGCCGAGTACAACATCGAGGGCAACCCGACGCAGAACCTGATGGACTTCATCCGGGAGACGCGGCCGCATCAGGCGACCTTCGTGCCGGACAGCGAGGACCAGTTCACCTCCGACCACGGCTGGAACCTGCCGGCCGATGCCGAACGCCTGCGTCCGATGATCGCCGAGTGCAAGTCGCTGGGGGTGCGGGTGAGCCTGTTCATGGATCCGCTGCCGGCGGCGATGGCGCACGTGGCCGCCGTGGGCGCGGACCGCATCGAGCTCTACACCGAGACCTGGGCGAGCGCCTTCGGCACGCCGCGCGAGGCCGAGGTGGCCGCGGCCTTCGCCGCCACGGCGCGCGCCGCGCTGGCCCAGGGCCTGGGCATCAACGCCGGCCACGACCTGAACCGCGACAACCTGACGCGATTCCTGCGCGAGGTGCCCGGGGTGTCGGAGGTGTCGATCGGCCATGCGTTGATCGCGGACGCGCTGGAGCTCGGCTACACCGAGGCGGTGCGCGACTACCAGCGCTGCATCCAGCGCGCCTACGTCTGATTGCACTTCTGCACGCAACGTCCACACGGCGGGCACCAAGCGCGCACGCGCTGCGCATGAAAGGGTCGCGATGATTTACGGCATCGGCACGGACGTCTGCGACATCCGGCGCATCCGGGAGACCTTCCAACGGCGCGGCGTGCGCTTTGCCGAGAAGGTGCTGGGCCCGCACGAGATCGAGGTGTTCCGCGAGCGGTACGCCAAGGTCGAGGCGCGGGGCATCGCGTACCTGGCGACGCGGTTCTCGGCCAAGGAGGCGTTCTCGAAGGCGATCGGCATGGGCATGCGGATGCCCATGACCTGGCGCGCCTGCGAGATCGTCAAGGCGCGCAGCGGCAAGCCGGGGATCCAGCTGAACGGTGCGCTGGCCGAGTGGTTCGAGGCCAAGGGCCTGAGCGCGCATGTCAGCGTGAGCGACGAGACCGACTATGCGACGGCGTTCGTCGTCGTAGAGACCCGGGAATGAATCCAACGACATCTGAACGCGCCTGAATGTGCCTGACCGTGCGAAGGCGCGCGACCAACGAGAGAGACAGTCAATGACCGAGCATCTGCATTCGCCCGTGATCCTGGACATCGCCGGGACGACGCTGACGGCGGACGACCGCCGCCGGCTGGCGCATCCGCTGACGGGCGGGATGATCCTGTTCGCGCGCCATTTCGAGCACCGCGCGCAGCTGACCTCGCTGTGCGCCGAGGCGAAGTCCATCCGCCCCGACCTGCTGATCGCGGTGGACCAGGAAGGCGGCCGTGTGCAGCGCTTCCGCACGGACGGTTTCACCGCGCTGCCGGCGATGCGCGCGCTCGGCGAGCTGTGGATGGACGACGCGATGCGGGCGATCCAGGCCGCGACGGCGACCGGCCTGGTGCTGGCGCTGGAACTGCGGGCCTGCGGCGTCGACATGAGCTTCACGCCGGTGCTCGACCTGGACCACCAGGACGAGGGGCGTCAGTCGATCAGTCCCGTGATCGGATCGCGCAGTTTCCACAGCGATCCGCGCGTGGTGAGCCTGCTGGCGCAGAGCCTGATGCAAGGCCTGGCCCTGGCGGGCATGGCGAGCTGCGGCAAGCACTTCCCCGGACACGGCGCAGTGAGCGTCGATTCGCATGTGGGCGTGCCGGTGGACACGCGCTCGCTGAAGGCGATCCTGGCCGAGGACGTGCGGCCGTTCGAATGGCTGAGCCTGAGCCTGTCGGCGGTGATGCCGGCGCACGTGGTCTACCGCAAGGTGGACAGCCGGCCGGCGGGCTTCAGTCAGCGCTGGCTGCAGGACATCCTGCGCGACCGCCTGGGCTTCGCCGGCGCGGTGTTCAGCGACGACCTCGGCATGGCCGCGGCGCGTGTGATCGAGGGCCGTCCGGTGGGCTACACCGAGGCGGCGCTCGCGGCCCTGGGGGCGGGCTGCGACCTGGTGCTGCTGTGCAACCAGAGCCTGGAGCAGGGCGGCCGCGCGATCGACGAGCTCCTCGACGGTCTTGCCGACGCGCAAGCGAAGGGTACCTGGACGCCGGCGATCGACAGCGAAGCGCGTCGCGCGGCGCTGGTGCCGCAGTCGGCGCCGCTGACCTGGGATGAGCTGATGCTGGCGCCGCGGTATCTGGAGGCGCTGGCGCGCCTGCCGTGAAGACTGTCGACGTGCCGCTCAGCGGCAGTTGACCGAACGGATGGTCATCATGGCGCCGGGTTCCTTGCGCATGATGGCCGTGCACTGGGCATCGCCAGTCAGCGGACGCGTGAGAACGAGCCGCGTGCCTGTGTCGCTGCAGATCGCGAGCGGGCGATCCAGCGCGGCGACATTCCAGATCAGCGTTTCGGTCACGCCACCCTTGGCGTCCCGCTGCGTTCTCACGTCGTCGTAGATCGCGCCTTGATGCTCCTCGATGGGACCTTGGTTGATGCGGAAACCGCCGAGGTCGTGCTTCGCTTGAGGCACTTCGCGCGAGGCCGTGAGCCCCTCAGGCACTTCTGCGGCCTCCTGCTTGGTGGAGGCCCATTCGGCGGGGCAACTGAAGGGCGCGGGCGCGGCGCAAGCCTGGAAGTCAGCGTAGGCCAGGAGCAGTGCGACGGCGGACTTGAACAGGGACATGTCACCATTGGACGCGGAGCGAAGCGATGTGCCGACGTCGAAGGTCATCGCAAACTCAGCAGAAATGAAACAGCGCGAAACGGCGATTCACATGCGCGAAGGTCCGATTGATGCTCGATTGCCGATCTACCACCACGTCGATCCTGACGAGGCGCCCCCGACGCTTGCGCCACGTGCTCCCTTCCGCGCGGTCATCGTGGCGGACCTCCCCGTGACCGCAGCTCAACAGAATCGAATCAGTGACTGGCTCGTGGGTGGGGGTTGCCTTTACGCGATGGCATGGGGCGTGGCTGCGAGCAGTTGGGACGATGCGATCGACTGGGCCAGCATCGCAAGGTCAGACGGCGCCGATGTACCGGAAAGTTCTCTGGTCATGACCACATGGCACGACGGTGAAACGCTGAGCGAGGTGTTCGACTTCGCGATTCGATGCGCCAGTCATCCCACCGAAGCGTTGGACGAATTGATCGTTGTCCATGTGGCCATCGCCGCGGATCCCGAGCGCATCCAAGCTGCCTTTCGAATCGTATGTCCTTCCGATCACAAGGAGCATCCATGAAGAGCAATGGTTTCCACCTCGTCCGCACGATCGTGGGACGACTGGGCTTAGCGGCGCTGGTGATGTCCGCCGCCACGTCCGCGCACGCACTGGACTGCGCGAATGCCGTGAGCACCGTCGACATGAACGACTGCGCCGCGCAGGAACAGCAGCAGGTCGAGAAGCAGCTCAACGACGCCTATCGCCGCGTGCTGGCGGAGACGCCGGCCAAGGTCGGCGGCGCCAAGCCGGCAAAGCCGAAGGACAGCCTCGTCGCCGCGCAGCGGCTGTGGGTCAAGTTCCGCGAAGCCGATTGCAAGGCCGTGCTCGACCTGTGGTCCGAAGGCTCGATCCGCAACCTGCAATACCTCGGCTGCATGCGCGATCACGCGCAGGTGCGTATCAAGCAGCTTGAGGCGTTCAAGACGCAGCCTTGACCCGCCGCAGTGCCGACGGGTGCCGACGGGTGCCGACTGTTGTCGACCGCCGCGGCGGTCAGCAACGGCCGCTAGACTGGCATCCGACCCCTCCGGCGACGACTCGATCAGAAGGATCGAGACCGCGGACCGAGGTCCAAGAATCGGGAGCGACAGCGATGGACGAACAGGTGTTCTGGGAACTGGTGGAGGCGGCGAAGCAGACCGGCGGCGACGACAGCAACGAGCGGCCGGCCGCGCTGGAGGCATTGCTCATGCAACGACCGCTGGAAGAGGTCCAGGGCTTCCAGCGCTGCTACGAAGCCCAGCTCGTGAAGGCCAACCGATGGAGCCTCTGGGGCGCCGCGTACGTGATGATGGGCGGCTGCTCGGATGACGGCTTCCACTACTTCCGCGACTGGCTGATCTCCGAAGGACGCGAGCGCTTCGAGTCGGCGCTGGCCGACCCCGACTCGCTGGCCAACGAGCCGGATCATGACGATCCCAACCTCGAACTCGAACTCTTCGGCTACGCCGCGGTCTATGCGTACGAGAAGCTGGGTGGCGGCGAGATCTATCGGGACTTCGAGGCCGTCGAACTCGGAGCGCCGGCAGGCCCAGAGTGGGAAGAGCGCGAGCTTCCCGGCATGTTCCCTCGATTGGCCGAACGCTACGGCTACGACTGAACGACGTTCAGGCGCCCGAGCGCCCGACCGTATGGGCCGTCAGCGTCCGCCCGCGCCCTGCGCCATCTTCGCGAAGTAGGCCGACTTGCCGGTCTTGTTGAGCTGGTACCAGGCTTCGAGGGTCGCGGGTTCGTAGATCCCGAGCGTCTCGAAGATCGCGCGGGCGAAGTCCAGCGCGGACATGCCGCCCGCGGTGAGCAGCCCGCGGTCCATCACCACGGGCTCGTCGACATAGCGGTCGCTGCCGGCGTACTCGTCGACGCCTTTCAGATAGGACAGCGCGTTGCTGGTGTGCTGCCGATCGTCCAGCACGCCGAGCCGCGCGAGGCCCGCCGTCGCGCCGCAGATCGCGGCGACGCGCTTGCCGGCGTCCAGGAACTCCTTGGCCTTCTTCGCCGCTTCCAGGTGCTCGCCCTTGTCCCAGCCGGCGCCGCCGGGGAGGATCAGCAGTTCGCTGTCGTCGGGGAACAGCGTCGACAGGCGGAGGTCGGGCATCACCGACAGCCCGCCCATCGATCGCGTCAGGTTCGCGCCGGCGGCGGCGACGGTCTTCACCTGCCAGTCGCCGGGCGTCTTCTGGAATTCGGGCGTGTTGATGCCCGCGACCGCGTACGCGGCCTCCCAGTCGGCGAAGCCCTCGAAGAGGTAGAGGTGGACGGTGCGGGTGGGGGCGGTGGTGCTCATGCCGACAGGGCGGCAAGGTGCGTGCCCGCCGCCGCGCGCCGCCTGTGCCAGGATGTGCTTGGGCGTCAGCGCCGCGGTGACAGGGCTCTGGCGAGCCTGACCATCATCGTCTGCGTCAGCTCATTGGGACCGCGTTCGGCTTCGACGTAGCCGTTGCGGGCATACAGCGCGATCAACGGCGTGTTCGTCTCGGAGGTCCACGTGCACGAGAGCGGCACGCGGCGCTCGCGGAACCAGGCTTCCGCATGCGTGAGCAGCCGTTGCGCGACGCCAAGCCGGCGAGCCTCAGGCAAGACGTAGGTCGTCGAGATCAAGCCGAAGGGCGCGGTGGCGGACGCGTCGGACGGCGTATCGGTCTTGGCATTGGATTCGACCCGATAGATCGTGTGGCCGACGATGTTGCCGTTCGCGTCCTCGGCGACGACGACCTCGGCGGCGCGGCCGTCCAGATGCCACCGCACGCGGTCGCGCAGCCAGTCCATCGAATACATCGCGCCACCGGCGTCCTCGCCTTCGACTTCGATCAAGGTCGCACGCATGCGCTCGGCGACGAGGTCGATGGCGACGGTGTCGGCGAGGGAGATCGGGCGCAGCAACATGGATGAACGGCGAGGAGCGATTCGCCATGTTAGGCGGTCCACGATTCGGAGACACTCGTGTCATGCCTGCCTTTCCACCACTGGACGCGCCACCGCTGCGCCTCGAACCCGTTGCCGTCGAGCATGCCGGAGAGATGCATGCGGTGCTCGCCGATCCGTCGATCTACGCGTTCCTCGATGAGGACGAGCCACCCACGCTCGAATGGCTGCGCAGCGCTTATGAGCGTCGTGCGAAGGGGGAGTCCCCGGAAGTCGACGAGCAGTGGTTCAACTGGATGATCCGGCGCGACGACGGGCGCTTGATCGGCTACGTCCAGGCGACGGTCGAGTCACCCGAAATCTGCTGGATCGCGTATGTCCTGACGGCCGAAGGACGAGGGCAGGGGCACGCGACGCGCGCGGTGACGGCTATGGTCGACTACCTCCGTCGCGCTCACGACGTCCCGCGCTTGCTGGCCTCGGTGGACGCAGCGAATGCTCGCTCTATCGCATTGCTCGTGCGGCTCGAATTCGCCGATGCCGATGCCGACCTCTCTCGGGTCTTCGAGATCGATGGATCCGATTGGTTGTTCGTGAGACCGCTGACTTCAGCGTAGCCGCGACAACATCGCTTCCAAGGCCGGCTTCGACAGCTCGCCGGTGCGCTTGCCGACGAGTTTCCCCGAGGCATCGAAGAGCAGCGTGGTGGGATAGCCCGCCTGTTTGAACACCGCGCTCGCCTCGCGCCGCTCGTCGATGGCGACGTTGCTCATGTCCAGACGCTGTTGGCCCAACCACTTCGCCACGTGGGCGGCGTCCTCGCCCTGGTTGACGAAGACGAAGCGCACGTCCGGCCGGTCGCGCTGCGCCTGCGCAAGCATCGGCATCTCGCGGACGCACGGTCCACACCAGGTCGCCCAGAGGTTGATCACCACGGGCTTCCCGCGCAGTGCGGCGAGATCGATGGGTTCACCGTTCAACTGCTCGAAGCGCAGGGCCGGCATCGGTTCGGTCGCTGGGCGCATGACGAGCTGGATCTGCCCCGCAATCACCATCGCGGTGCCCACCGCCAGCGGCACGGACGCCGCGAGCCGCATCGCCGGCAGGCTCCGCAGTTTGAAGGTCGCATACATCCACATCGCGATGATGCCGACCTCGGGGGACCAGCCACCGTCGCGCAGGTTGAGGATGCTCAGCGGGTGCTCCGCGTAGAGCTCCTTGTACTCGTAGAGGAAGCCCAGCCGCGCGAACGCGACGGCGACCCACAGGCTGCGCCACAACAGCGGTCCGGCATCCTGCTGGCGCCTGCGCTTGAGGAAGGCGGACACCGCCATCGACGCTGCGACCGCCACGCACAGGTGGAGGAAGGCCCAGGGCAGCACCAGGGGCCCGATGGCGACCGCCTCGTTCATCGCGGGCGCATCAAGTCGCGAAGATCCCGTCCGTGGACGCGAAGCCCTTGACCTCGATCGGATTGCCCGACGGGTCGAGGAAGAACATCGTGGCCTGCTCGCCCGGCTGTCCGGCGAAGCGGATGCTGGGCTTGAGCACGAACTCGACGCCGCGCGTCTCCAGCCGGTCGGCGAGCGCGCGCCAGTCCGGCATCGCCAGGATCACGCCGAGGTGCGGCATGGGCACCAGGTGGTCGCCGACCTTCCCGGTATTGCCGGTCTTGAACGGCTCGCCGAGATGCAGCGAGATCTGGTGGCCGAAGAAGTCGAAGTCGACCCAGGTGTCGGTGCTGCGGCCTTCCTCGCAGCCGAGCACGCCGCCGTAGAAGGCGCGGGCATCGTCCAGGTCTCGCACGTGATAGGCCAGGTGGAACACGGATCGCATGGGGACTCCCGGGCAGGGGTGATCGATCGGACGATCCTAGCCCCGAAGCCCGCGCCGCTAACATCGGCATCCTCTGTGTCGTGCGCTTGGGAGATCGGTGTGGATGTGACCAGCTGGTTGGGCTTTGTCAGTGTGGCGCTGTTCGTCACGTTCACGCCGGGGCCGGCGGTGCTGATGGCGATCTCGAATTCGCTCAGCGTCGGGCCGCGGCGGGCGATGGTCGGCTCGCTGGGCAACGCGATCGGCCTGCTGGCCGTGTCCGCCGCCACGACGGCGGGCCTGGGCGTGCTGCTGAGCACCTCGGCCCAGGCCTTCCTGGTGGTGAAGCTGATGGGCGCCTGCTACCTGGTCTGGCTGGGCGTCAAGCAATGGCGCCAGGGCGCGCGGATGTCGATGGCCAACGGCGACGCCGCCGCGGCGGAGGTCGCCGGCCTGTCGCGCCGCGCGCTGTTCCTGCGCGGCATCATGGTCGCGCTGACCAATCCGAAGGCGATCCTCTTCTTCACCGCGCTGTTCCCGCAGTTCATGAACCACCCGGAGTCGGCGCTCCGCGACTTCGTTGTGCTGACGGTGACCTTCTCCAGCTGCGCCGTGCTGGCGCATGCGTTCTACGTGCTGCTCGCGCGGGCGCTGCGCCGCGGGCTGGCCTCGCCGACGCGGGTGAAGCTGATGAACCGGACCTTCGGCGCGTGCTTCGTCGCGCTGGGCGTCAGCCTGATCGGCTGGCGCGGTCGGACGCAGTGAGCGCGGCGCGATCATGTTCTCGCACGTGTTCGTCGGCGTCGCCGACTTCGAGCGCGCCATCGGTTTCTACGCGCCGCTGATGGCGGTGCTGAACCTGCCGCAGCGCTTCCGCGATGACAGCCGACCGTGGGCGGGATGGCAGTCGGTGCCCGGACCGCGTCCCCTGTTCCTCATCGGCCGGCCCTTCGACGCACTGGCGCCCGCCGCCGGCAACGGGCACATGACGGCGTTCATGGCCGACACGCGCGCGATGGTCGACGCAGCGCATGCCGCGGCCCTCGCGCACGGCGGCACTTGCGAAGGCCCGCCTGGTCTGCGGCCCAACTATCACGAGCACTATTACGGCGCCTACTTCCGCGATCCGGACGGGAACAAGCTGTGCGTGGTGTGCCATGAGGCGCCGGCGCCGGACGTCTGATTGCTGACCGGTCGCATGTCGATTGCCCCTTCGCAAACAAGGAGTCCGTCATGCATCTACCTCGCACCCTCTGCTGGATCCCCCTGTGGAATGCCGCGCAAACCGGCGTGGGCATCGAGCATCTGCGGCTTTCTGATGGTCATGCGGACGGCATCGTGATCGCCATCGACGAAGAAGGCGGACCGTTCCGACTCGCCTATCGGCTCGACTGGGATGAGCGTTGGCGATTGCGCGAAGCGGCGTTATCGCTCATCGATGGCGACAGCGTCCCGCTTTGCGCGATACAGCTGAAGACCGATGGCGACGGCCGTTGGCAGGACGGCGAGGGGCGGGCTCTCGCCGATCTCGACGGATGCGTGGACATCGACATCTGGCCCTCGCCCTTCACCAACAGCTTTCCGATACGACGCGTGCCACTGGCCATCGGCGAGCGGCGCGAGTTCCGCATGGCCTGGGTCGACGGCACCACGCTGACCGTGCGCGCGCGGGCGCAGGCCTATACGCGGCTCGACGACCGGCTCTATCGGTTCGAATCACTCGACGGCTCAGGCTTTATCGCAGACTTGCCGGTGGACGAGGATCTGCTTGTGCTTGACTACCCGGGCCTTTTCAAACGTCATCGGGACTGAGGGGGAGGTCGCGATACTGCGCGACCCTGCCGACATTGAGCTTCACAGCATGAGCCGCCAAGCCTCGTTCCTCGACTACCTCCACCGCTACGCCGCCAAGGACCTCGACGGCATTGCCGCGATGTTCTCGGAGGGCATCACGATGCGCGATTGGAATCTCTCGGTGAAGGGGCGCGATGCCGCGATCGCGGCGACGCGCAAGAACTTCGAGTCGGCCGGCTCGATCCACATCGAGGTGCTTCGAGTGTTGGAGAACGCGAACTCGGTGGCCGGCGAATTGCGCATCCTTGTCGATGGGCACCTCGAGCTGTTCGTCGTCGATGTGCTGGACTTCGACGCGGAAGGCCGGATCACGGCGATCCGCGCCTTCCTGGGGCGCGGCGACTGAGCTGTCCTGTCGCCCGCGCCTTGGCTCATGCCGTCATTCGTCGGCAGTGAGCCGCACCAGCAATGCGCCAGCGCTCGCCACCGTCGCCAGCCCGGTCACGCCGACCCAGCCCCAGTGGGTCAGCAGCACGCTGCCCAGCGCCGCGCCGGTGGCCATGCCGATGAACATCCCCGTGAACAGCAGCGCGTTGAGGCGGCTGCGCGCGGCCGGATCGAGGCTGTAGACGATCGTCTGGTGCGCGACCAACGCGGCCTGCACGCCGAAGTCGAAGACGATCGCGAGCACCACCAGCACGACGATCGCCGCGCCGCGGTCCAGCCAGGCCGTCACGGACATCACCGCGAAGGACAGCGCCACCAGCAGCGATCCGAGCTTCGTCACCACGCCGGGGCCGCGCTTGTCGGCGAAACGGCCTGCCAGTGGCGCGGCCAAGGCGCCGGCAGCGCCGGCCAGGCCGAACGCGCCGGACACCGCGCTGCCGAGTCCGAAGCGCTCGTGCAGCATCACCGCCAGCGTCGACCAGAATGCGCTGAAGGCCACCGCCAGCAGCGCCTGAGCGATCGCGGCGCGACGCAGCGTCGGCAGCGTCTTCCACAGACCGCCCAGCGAGCGCAGCAGCGCGCCATACGTCGTGCGCATCGCCGGCGGCGAGGAGGGCAGCCAGCGCCAGCTGGCCAGCCCCGTGATCGTCAGCGCCGTCGCCGCCAGGCCGTAGACCCAGCGCCAGCCGAACGCCTGCGCGATCACGCCGCTCATGACGCGCGACAGCAGGATGCCGAGCAGCAGTCCCGTCATCACCTGGCCGACGATGCGACCGCGATGCTCGACGGGGCTGAGGGTCGCGGCCATCGGCACGACGTCCTGCGCCAGCGTGGCCGTCAGGCCCAGCACGGCACTGGCCAGGAGGAAGGGGGCGAAGCCCGGCGCGAACGCACACAGCAGCAGCGTGGCGATCAGCAGCACGAACTTGGTCAGGATGACCTTGCGGCGATCGAAGCGGTCGCCCAGCGGCGTCAGCAGCAGGATGCCGGCGGCGTAGCCGAGCTGGGTGAGCATCGGCACCGCGCCGATGCCTGCGGTCGAGGCGTGCAGGTCCTCGGCGAGCGGCGCCAGGATCGGCTGGCTGTAGTACAGCGACGCTGCGCCAAGGCCTGCCGACGCCGCCAGCAGCACGATCAACGGTGCGGACGGGGTGGCGGGGTCGCGTGATACGGCGGCGGTGTTTGAAGGCATGGGAAGGCTGGACATGGCAACTCCCGAAGGATGATTCAAGATGGCGTGAAGAAGAAGCGGCGGAGGGTCGATGAAGACCGAATGACCCGCATTCTTCGTATCCAGGGCCCTGCGGGGAACGGGTCCGGCTCGCACAGCGCCCATACGCGCGGCGTATGGCAGGGCGTATAAAGCGAGCCATGAACGACGCCAACCGGGACGGCGGCCAGGACCGCCTCGCGCTGCTGCAGACCTTTCTCCGCGTGGCGGAGGCCGGCAGCTTCTCCGCCGCCGCGCTGCAGCTCGCGACCACGCAGCCGACCGTCAGCCGGCGCGTGCAGATGCTGGAATCGCTGCTGGGCGCGCGGCTGGTGGAGCGCTCCACGCGCGGACTGCGCCTGACGGAGGAGGGCGAGCGCTGCGCCGCGCAGGCGCAGGACCTGATCGACGGCTGGCAGTCGCTGGCAGAAGAGCTCGAAGGCGGCGAGGAGTTGTCCGGCACGCTGCGACTGCGCGTGCCGCATGCCTTCGGGCAGAGCCAGCTGATCGAGCCGCTGGCGGCCTTCCTCACCAAGCATCCGCGCGTGTCAGTCGAGTGGATGCTGCAGGACCAGTTGCCGGACTTCAGCCGGGAGAACGTCGATTGCTCGCTGCTGGTCGGCGAGATCAGCCAGCCCAACCTGATCGCCACGCAGCTGGCCGAGATCCCCCGCGTGCTGGTCGCGACGCCGCAGCTCGCGAAGAAGCTGCCCAAGGGCCTGGGCAAGCGGCCGCCGGAAGAGATCGCCGAGCTGCTCGGCGCGCAGCCGTGGCTGGCGCTGCTGGCGTTCTATCGCGACGGCGTCGACCTGCGCGCCGCGGACGGCGAGGAACGGATGCACATTGCGTTCCGTCCGCGCCTGGGCACGGACAGCCTCTTCGCCCTGATCGAATCGGCGCGTCGGGGCTTGGGCCTCGCGCTGGTGTCGCAATGGGCGGTCTTCGACGACATGGCCGAAGGTCGCCTCGTGCGCGTGCTGCCCGAATGGTGCGCGACGCCGCTGCCGATCTCGCTCGTCTATCCGTCTCGACGGCTTCAACCCGCGCGTCTGCGCGCGTTCCAGCAAGTCATGCGCGAGGTCATTCCGACGATGCGCGGCATGCGCGAAGTGCGGCGGCGCGCGAAGGCGTGATCAGGCTTCCAACTGTTGAGGATCACGACCACCTGTTCGTCCCGAATCACGACAAGGAACACTAGAACCAGCTAGTGCCAGGGCTTGCCTCGACGCGTAGATTTCCACCTCGGTCCTGACTTTTTGTGAAAGCGAGGTACGAATGGAATTCGATGTTTTCTTGGCGCTGACTGGCGCCGGGGTGTCTGAGAACGCGGCGCGGTCTGCGGCGGAAGCGATTCGGAGGGAGGTGTCTGCGGGAGTGCAGCAGGCTCAACAGCCACTGGCCACCAAGGCCGATCTGTCGCTGCTGCGGACCGAGGTGGAGGGGAAGTTCGAGAACGTTTGGGACAAGGTGGCCACCAAGGTCGACCTCAACAACGCCAAGATCGAGATCCTCGCCGTGATGGAGGACAAGTTCAGCGTGCACCTGCGTTGGACGGTCGTCACGATCTGCGGTGGTTTCGGAATACTTGGGGCGATGACCGGCTTGTTCAGGCTGCTCCAATGAACTGCCGAAGAAGAAAGAAGAAGACCGCCCTTGGGCGGTCTTCTTCATGGTGCCGTCGAATCGTCAGATCAGCGGCGGAGGGCGGTGATCAGCCTGGCATTCAGCCGTGCGTTCAACCCTTTGCAGCGGGCTTCGCGGGCGTGGCCGGCTTCTTCGCCGCGGGCGGCAGCGCCTTGCCGGCGCCGGTCATGGACATCTCCATGTCCATGCGCATCTTGTTGCCCTGCGGGCCGGCCATGTCCACGCCCATCGTCATCGCCATCGTGCTGCGCACCATCAGGCGATCCGCGAGCCGCAGGTCCATCTTGCCGCGGCCCGAGCCGGTCATCGCCCCTTCCACCGGACCTGCCGCCGACGCGGCCGCTTCCGGCGCCGAGGCGCCGGACGCTGCCTTCGCCGGCGTCGGCACCGCGAAGCTCATGTCCATCCGCACGTCCACGTCGAAGGACGCGACGCCCTTGTTCACCGACGTCAGCGTGTACTTGCCCAGCAGCTTGCCCGCCTTCGCGCCGGCCATCGGCAGGTTCATCTCGATCGGCATCTCGAGGGTCTCGCCGACCTTCAGCGTCTTGCCGTTGAACTTGCGCATCCAGTCGAAGCTCTGGTTGAAGATCTGCTCCTGCATCTCCTTGCTCAAGGCCTGCGCCTGCGCGGTGTTGGCCAGCTGCAGGTCGATCTTCCCGAACTGGTCGTCCTTCAGCTGCGCGCTGAAGCGCATCGGCCCCTGCTGCGGCAGCGGCCGCGACTGCCCGGTGCCGTCGCGCATCTCGCTCTTGAGCGTGGTGACCTCGGCGCTGAGCGTGTAGGCGCCGTCCGCCGCCTTGGCCGTCGTCGCCAGCTCCTGGCGCATGGCCATCTTCATGACGATCGGCATCGAGGCCTTCATCTGCGCCATCTGCGCGCGCTGCTGCTCGGTCGCGTTCGGCGGCAGGTCCATGGACATGTTCATCTTCATGTCCATGCCAATGTCGATCTGCTGTCGCGACGACGGCAGCGGCACCATGTTGAGCTTGACGCTGTCCTGCGCCATCGCGGCGGGCACCGCCACCGCGGCCTGCACCGCCAGCGCGGCGACGAGTGAAAGGATTCGAGCCATGTCCGTGTCTCCCTGGATCTGTATGAATCTGACCGATTCTGATGGACGGGGCCGTCAGCCCCGGTAGTTGTCCTGCATCCGGTACCCGCGCGCATACAGCGCGAAGAGCAGCGCCGCCAGCAGCGCGAAGCCGGCAAAGAAGAACATCTGGAAGGCCGTGACGCTGGTGCCCGTGGACTGGATGTAGGCCGTCACCGCCGCGCCCTTGACGCTGGAATTGGCCAGCAGCACCCACAGGTTGCCGATCGTCACCGACAGGTTCCAGAAGCTCGTGATCACGCCCTTCATCGCCAGCGGCGCCTGACTGTAGGCGAACTCCAGGCCGGTCGCCGACACCAGCACTTCGCCCAGCGTCAGCAGCGCGTAGGGCAGCACCTGCCAGGTGATGTCCACCGCGTGGCCGCCGTCGATCCACAGCTGCAGGCCGCCGACCACGATCCAGGCGAGGCCCGCGAACGCGATGCCCGCGCCCATGCGGCGCAGCGCCGTGACCTTCAGGCCCATCTTCGACAGCAGCGGGTACAGCACCAGGTTGTTGAAGGGGATCAGGATCATGACCAGCGCCGGATTCAGCGCCTGCATCATCGAGGACTTGAACCACTCCGGCTTGGCCATCTGGTCGGCCTGCAGCACCCAGGTGGAGGCCTTCTGGTCGAACAGGGACCAGAAGGGCGTGACCAGCGCAAAGAGCACCAGCAGGCGCAGCACCGTGCGCACGCCTTCGACGGCTTCATCCGGGTGCACCGCGCGGGCCCGCTCCAGCTGCATCCAGGCGCCGACGCCGCCAAAGCCCATCACCAGCACCAGCGCCGAGCAGAAGGCGATCACGAAGCCCAGGTTGGGCGTCAGCAGCAGCGCGCCGACCGCCAGCACCACACCCATCCCCGTGACGAACAGCCCGCCGCGGCCCTGGCCGGGCGCCTGCGACAGCAGCGCCGTGCGCACGACCTTCAGGAAGCCGTGGGGGTCGCGGTGCGACACGCCGGCCGGCACGTGCGTGTACTTGCGGCGGCCGCTCCAGAAGATCACCGTCGCGAGCAACATCAGCGCGCCCGGGATGCCGAACGCGACGCTCGCGCCGAACCTGTCCAGGAAGATCGGCATCAGCAGCGACGCGAAGAACGAGCCGAAGTTGATGATCCAGTAGAAGGCGTCGAAGACCTTCTGCGCCAGCGTGCGGTTGCTCTTGTCGAACTGGTCGCCGATGAAGGAGCTGACCAGCGGCTTGATGCCGCCCGAACCCAGCGCGATCAGGAACAGGCCGAAGTAGAAGCCGCGCAGGTTGTCCTCGAAGATCGCGAGGCAGGCGTGGCCGGCGCAGTACACCAGGCTCAGCCAGAAGATGGTGTTGTACTTGCCGAAGAAGCGGTCCGACAGCCAGCCGCCCAGCAGCGGGAAGAAATAGACGCCGATGACGAAGGTGTGGAACACCTCCTTGGCCTCGTCCTTGCGCAGCGGCTCCGGGATGGCCAGCAGCAGGCTGGTCATCAGGAACACCGTCAGGATGTTGCGCATCCCGTAGAAGCTGAAACGCTCGCAGCCCTCGTTGGCGATGATGTAGGGGATCTGCGGCGGCATCTTGGGCGCGGCCTGGGCGCCGGCCGCGTCGCCCGGCTGGGCGGCGATGGTGGAGGAGGTGGTCAAGCGTCTGTCTCCGTCATGTCGCGGGGCGCTCGTGACGCCCCAAAAGGAAAGCCGCCGAGGGGTGTCTCGGCGGCTGTGGCGATTCAGGTCTGAGCGGCTCTTTGATGGCCCCTCTCCCGCAATGCGGGAGAGGGG
>CBIHMU010000020.1:0-78954 GCA_966211105.1 uncultured Burkholderiales bacterium | reverse complement strand
TCCGATGCCGCCACGCCCACCGCGCCGATGACGAGCGTGATCCGTCCGGCGGTCCTGGCGTAGGCGGCGGGTTGCAGGTCCCCGGACACGAACAGGCTGTCGCGCGCCGCGGAGAGGGCCTCGAGGAACAGGTGGTTCGTCCCGCTGACCTGGGCCGGCACGCCATCGAGCCGGAATTTCACGACCGCCCGCGCGAGCTGCCAGTCGCCCGTGCGTCCCAGCCAGTTGGGGGACACCGCGACGGCGGCCCGGCCCCGCGCCAGCAGGTCGAGGTCGGCATACGCCCGGCGCAAGGGGGTGGCCTCGCCCACGAGACCGCGCGAGAGATTGTCGGCAATGTCCCGCAGCACGGTCCTCTGCCCCAGGTCGTCCTCCCGCGTTCCCAGGCGCGTCATGAGCAGCGACAGGACCGCATCGGACATGGCCGTCGTCTGCAGCGGGGGTATGGCGATCTCCTGTTTCAGCTGTCCGAGCACCTCCAGCACCAGCCGCACGCGGCGGGCCTGCTCGGCGTGCTGGGCGTCCGTCAGCAGGGGCCCGCGCGCCGCACCGCCGGCGGTGTCGCCGACGAGGTCGCGGGGGTTCTCCGTCTCGATCGGCCGTCCCGGGCCGCCGTCGGCGTACTTGTCCTGGCGGTGCACCTCGCCGTTCTCGACCCAGAACTGCCAGGTGACGCCCGCCGCCTGACGGACGTCCTGCCCTTGCTGACCGATCCGGGTGAAGAAATGGTCGTCGTTGCCGTGACCACTGCGACCACCGCGACCACCGCGACCACCGCGATCGCTCCGGCCGCTGCCGGCGCCGATCGACGCGTCCGAGGCGTCCGACAGCTGGTGGACCAGCAGGTCCGAATAGACCGTCGTGCGCATGCCCGGCGCCGCCCAGCCCGCCGCGTCGGCGGCCTGCGCGAAGGCGGAGCCGAAACTGCCCGACGCCGTCGGCGTTTCCAGCGCGCAACTCAGGATGCGGGTGCCTTCGACCTGGGTCGTCACGCCGGGGCGCAGGGCCGCGAGCAGGCGCCCGATCGCGGTGGCGATGCGCTCCGGGGTGTACGTCGCCAGTCGCGTGGCCTTGGTCGCGGGATCCACCTGCCCGTGGCCGCCGAGCATCAGGCGGACGGGGCGTTGCCCGAAGAGGGCGTCGCTGAGCAGTTCCCGCCCGAGGCGGACGCTCCAGGCGCCGTCCTCCGCCAGCCGGACCAGGACCACGCCCTGGTCGTACTTGCGGGACAAGGTGTCGCCCATCTGGTCGATCACCCGGTCGTCCTGCAGGGCGACGTAGATCCGCAGGAGGCCGGGGTCCTGGATGTCCCGGGGGTTGAAGGTCGGGGAGCGGTCCCGGCCAGGGGGAACCGCTTCACCCTCGACGGGGGCATGGTGCTTCCACGCCGACGGAGGGCGGTGGGTGGCGGACCCGGCCTCCCGCGCGCGGGGAAGCTGGCGCAGGAGCCGGCGCTGGGCGGCGTCGTCGATGGTCCAGCGGTCGTTCCCGTCGGCGCGGGCCACCACCAGCGACCCCGCCTTGAACGCGTCCGGCCCGATGGACAGGGCGAGGGGCCAGGTCCGGATGGGCGTGTCCGCCAGTCCGCTCAGGCGCAGCAGCCGGGCCAGGGTCAGGAGTTGCCGATCCTGCGCGGCGCGCAGCTCGGGGGAGGCGTTCCCGGGCAGCGGGGTCAGGTGGATCACGGTGTCGGGCTCCCCCGCGCCCTCGGCGACCACCCGGAGCGTGCCCGCGGCCCGGTCGAGGGAAGATCGCCCGTCGATGCCGACGGCCGCCAGGGCCTCCTCGGGCGTCTGTGCGGGCGGCAGGGGCGCGAGATCGGGCAGGAGCGCCTGCAGCGCGTCGTCGCTGGACCAGGACAACCCGTCCGACATCGGTGTCCAGCGCGGGTCGGTCCGCCGCGCCGCCTCGCTGCTGGTGAAGCGGATCTCGCCGATCACGCCCTGGCGCGCCAGCTCGGTCAATGCGCGGTAGGACTGCTTCAGCGCGGCGATGTGGCCGGTGGCCTCGGGCGTCGGGCGCGTCAGGCCGCGCTGGATCCGGTCGAGGTCGATCAGGAAGGGCGTGCGCTTCAGACTGCTGTTCAGGGCCTCGCGCATCAGACGCAACCGGGCCGCCCGATGGTGACCGGCCGTCGTCACCTGCGGGTCGGAGGCCAGGACCTTGGCCGTCTGGTCGAGGAAGTCGAGGTAGAGCGCCGTCGACGCCCGGATCGTCCGGATCGTCCCGATCCGATCGGTCGCCCCTGCCATGAGCGGCAGCGACGGGTTCTCCCCGGACAGGAATCGCAGCAGGGTGTCGTGCGCGTTGGGGAACCGGCCGTCCAGCAGGGCCTCGCCGTCCTGGCGCAGGCGGCGCAGCAACCTGGCATTGCGCAACATCGGCCACCGGAGGAGGAGGTCGTTGAATATCCCGCCGCGCGGCGGCGCGGAGGGGCCTCGACCTGCATCCGCCGCAGTGCCCGCGGTGCTCACCGGATCCCCGGGAAGCGCATGCGCGAACGCGTCATGGAGGTGCCTGATCAGACCGCGCTCCGGGACGGGATCGCCGGGAGAGGAGGCCGACTGCAGCTCTCCGCCGTCGTGGAGGTGCGCCTGCCAGGCCACCAGATTGGTGATGTCCCTGAATGGTTCGTCCACTGGGGAAGGCTCTGGCCAGGGACTGTTGCCGCCACCTCCCGTGACCCCCGGGGTCGGCATGAAGGACTCGGTCGAGGCCGACAGCCGCGGGCGGTCGAAGGTGGCGAGGAGCCGACCGACGGTGCCGCGATGGATCGTCCATCGGCCGTCTTCCGCCGCCCGGGCCAGGACATGGGCGCCGGCCCTGAACGCGTGCTGATCGAGCCACATCGTCTCGGGCCACCGGTCCACCGTCTCCCCTGTCAGGCCGCTGAGCCGGAGCAGACGCGCGAGCGTGCGCAGACGGGCGTCCTGCCCGGCGAGGCGCTCGGGCGACCCCTCGGGCGGGACGTCGAAGTGGATCAGGGTCCGGCGCCCGTGGGGCCCGTCGTGGGGGATCCAGAGCGTGGCCTGCTCCCGGGACACGTGGTGCGGGCGTTCCCCGAAGATCGATCGCAGGGCGTCCCCGGCGGGCTGCGCGGGGGGCGCCGGGGGCAGGTCGGGAAGCAGCCGCTGCATCTGGTCCTCGCTCGACCAGGACCACCGCGGATCCAGCGGTGCCCAGGACGGGTCGGTCCGGCGCGCCGCATCGCTGCTGACGTAGCGGATCTGGCCGATCGTCCCCTGGCGCGAGAGTTCCGCCAGGGCGGGGAAGGCGTGCTTCAAGGCCTCGATGCGACCCTGCGCCGCCGGCGTCGACGCGGCGAGGTCGTGCCGGATCCGATCGATGTCGATCAGGAACGGCGTGCCGCCCAGGCCGCTGGCGAGGGCGGCCCGCAGCCATCGCAGCGTCGCGGCCTGGCGCCACGGCGCCGACGAGATCGCCGGGTTCGCTTCGACCAGGGCGGCCAGGCCCTCCAGGAAGTCCAGATACAGGCGGGTCGACTGCCTGACCGATCGCGCCGGCGCCAGCGCCGATCGCGCCGCCTCGTCGATGCGCAGACGATCGCGATCGATGTCGCCGAACGGGCCGGCGGGCAGGCTCACGATCTCCTCGCCCTTGCCGTCCAGGCGCGACACCGCGCGCAGCGCCTCGCCGGCCCGGCTGCCGCGGTCGGGCCGTCCGCCCAGGAGCGCCTCGCCGATGTCGGTCAGCGCGCGCTGCATGGCGGGCTGCTCCACGACCGGCCACGCCGCGGCGAGCAGGCGGAACAGCTGCTCGCGCGCCGCTTGCCAGAGGCGCGAAGGCCCGGGCGTCCAGGGATCCGGGCGCGAGGGCGTCAAGGCTTGATGGAGCACGTCCAGGACACCCTGCTCGGGCGCCGCCGCGTGACTGTCGCCGATGCCGGCGGACCGCGCGCCCGCGTCCGACGAGCCGACGTCCTCACCCAGGATCGCGGCCTGCAGACGGCCGACGTCGTCGCTGCTGAGGTTTTCGGCGTCGAATACCGTCTGGGCGAACCGTCGGGCCATGGCCACGGCCCCGGCGCGATCCTGACCGCGGAACAGCGGCGCCGGATCGTCGTGATGATCCTCCATCCAGTCCGCCAGCGTCGCCACCCGGACCCAGGCGCCGACCTCGTCGGGGAGCTGCCGCAGCACGCGTTGGAACACCTCGGCGTCGAGGGTCAGGCCCCAGTGCGCGGGCAGGATGCCGTCGTGGGGAACGCCCTCGGCGAGCAGCTCCGGCAGCCGCCTGTCCGGCCCGCCGGGCCCGCCGGGCCCCCCCGGCCTTCTTTTGACGCGGGCGCCCAGGGCGTCCAGGAACGGGGCGGAGATCTCCCGGCCCTGCATGGAGACGACGAGGCCGGCCAGCGACTCGCCCGTCCAGCGCCACAAGGACCGGTCGTCGATCTGCCCGGGCGCCGCCGCGGCCAGCCGTTGGCGCAGGTCCTGCAACAGCTGGTCCTGCTCCAGCGGATCGGAGGCGACGCGCTGGAGGCGCAGCTCGTCGACCCGCCCGTCGCCGTCCGAGAACAGCGCCTGAAGAACTTCCGGGGGGCGTCGGTCGAACGCGGGATCGTAGACCGCGAGGGACTGCTCGATCGCGGCCAGGAGGCGTTGCGCCTGCGTGGCCCCGTCATCCAGGGCCGTGTCCAGCGCGGTGATGGTCTCCGCGGTGGGCAGCACGGTCGGCACGCCCCGTGCGTGCTTGGGCGTCGTCGCCTGCGGCGGCGCGCCGGGCACATGCCGGGTCACGAACGCGCCATCCGTCGCGTGGCGCATCGCGCGCAACGGGCCTTCGCCGAGCGTCCAGCGCTGGGTCAGTCCGTCGGACGCCGGATCGTCGACCGGGAAGAGGACCTGGCCTTGGAAGGACGTGACCTCGTAGGCCTGCGACGGCTGGAAGCCCGCGACGAAGTCCTGGACGAAACGATTCCCGCGCCGGTCCGCCTGCAGGTCGCAGGCCAGCAGCGTGACCTTGCCGAAGACGGGACGCCCACGGCCGAGGTGGTTGGAGAGGGCCTGCTCGACGCGGGCCGACAGGGCCGATCCGTCGTAGCCGCTCAGGCGCTGGCCGGCCCGGTCCTGGCTGCCCTGTCCGACGACGAGCAGCTTGATCCGGTCGCCGGCCCAGGTGGTGCCGATCAGCTCGCCGCCGGCCAGGATCCGGTCCCTGCCCAGGCGGTCCGCCTGCAGCCACAGCACGCCGCCCTGCGACCTGGCGCGACCGGCGTGCCGGAGGCTGGCTTCGAACGCCTGCGGCGAATCATCCATCTGCAGCACCACGCGCTGCAGCATCATGCGCGGCTGCTTGCCGGGACGGGGAGCGGTCACCCGGTCCTTCAGCGCCTGCCAGTCCCTGGACGCCTGCTTCCTGGCGGTCAGCGCGTTGCGCCACTGCGCGAGCGGCCGGTCGAGCAGCGGCGTCGCCGGCGGGCCGCCCGATGCCGAGCCGCTGGCGCCGGCGTCGGCCTGGACGAGCGGCGCGGCGCCGAGGCCCCCGGCGGCGTCGGGGACCGGACCGGACGGGGACAGATCCAGGCGACGGGCCAGCAGTTCGCCGGCGCCGGACCGGATTTCCCCCGCGCCGTAGCGCAGGTCCCGGGGCAGGGTCTCGAGGGTCGAGGGCCGGCCGCGGGCGAAGTCCCGGGCGATCAGCGCGTCCACGGTCCGCAGCGCCTCCTCCAGTCGCCAGCGCGCCGCCGCGTCGCCTCCGGACGGCGCGCCCAGGTGCCAGTCGGTGGTGGTCCCGCCTTCGCTCAAGCGGACGATGCCCGCGTCGCGATCCAATCGCTGCGACACGCCGGGCGCGATCCTGCGCAGCAGCGGCAGGGGCAGGACGTCATCCAGGGCGGGCAGGGTGCCGCGACCGAACGCGGCCTGCCGGGCCGGTGTCGCCGCCTCCGCGGCGGCGGTCCGCGCGATGGCGACCAGCCGCTCCGCGTGGTCGCGCACCGTGTCGTCGAGCCGGTCATCCCGGCGGATGCCGTCGTGCAGGGCTTGCGCGTCGGCCAGGCGTCGCCGCCAGGCGGCGGCGTCCATGCCCGCGGCGCGGTCGGCCACGGGCTGGCGCCCGAGCGCCCTCAGCTCGTCGGCGATGGCGTCGGCCCAGTTGTTGAGCCGGTTGGCGGCCAGCCGGTCCACCTTGTTGCGCCAGGACCGGGACGCGAGCTCGTCGGCAAAATCCTCCCAGGGCTGGACCAGGTCCTTGACGCTCAGCCGCTCGACCTTTCCGGTGGCCGGATCGACGACGGCGGTCGGCCAATACTCGGCCAGCATGTCCCGCTGCGTGGTCCATCGCTGGCCGTCGAAGCGCCAGCCCGCCCCCGAGTCGTCGCTGGGCACGCGCGTGGCGACATGGTGCACCGGGCCGATGATGCCGGTGGCCGACATCAGCCGGAGCTGATCACGCAGGGCCAGCACCAGGCCGCAATACCTCGTGGCCGCGGGATCACGCGCGTAGCTGCGATCCAGCGCGGTCCGCATCGACTCGAAGTCCAGGGTGAGCGGGGTGCCATGGGCGGCCGAACGCAGCAGGTCGGCGTAGAAGCCGGCCAGGGTCCGTCCCGGCAGGCTGCGGGCCGCCGCCTGCCCGTCGCCCGGCTGATCGGCGAGGAAGGCGTTCGCGCGGTCGAGCAGCAGGCGCAGGTGCAAGGACGCCTGTCGATGCACGGCTGCGGGATCCTGATGACGCTTCATCGCGCACAGCAGGTCGTACGCCCGGCGCAAGGTGGGGACCGAGGCGTCGAGGATGCCGGCGAGGAGGGTCTCGGCCACGGGACGCATCGACGGCGTGCGTCGGCCTCCGACCGCGTCTTCGTCGACGCGGCGCCGGCCGAAGGCCTCGACGAGGGCGTCCTTCTCGGCGTCGGTCCCGCTGTCCGGCGCGGGCCACGAGGCCGTGGCCGCCTGCAGCAGCGCGGTGATCACTTCCACGCGGCCGGTGCCGTCCGCCGGCATCGGCCGCGCGCCGCCAGGCGCGGGCGGTGTGTCGGGCCCGAAGCGCCATCCGGACGAGGTGCTGCGGGCGATGACCTGCCGCCCGTCGGTGAGGGCCGTCGCGGTGAGCGAGAGCTCGGCCGGCAGTGCGTTCAGATCCGCGCCGTCGGCGCGCGCGACATGGGCGGAGACGAGCAGGTCGAGCTGACGCAGCCGCCCGTCCAGGTCGGGCCGGCCGCTGCCCGTCGCCGCCGGCGGCAGCACCAGCAGCGCGTGACCGCGGACCCCCGCGGAGGTCCAGGCCAGACGCACGGTGCCGGCCTGCCGGTCCAGGGTCTGGCGCAGCCCGGGAGACAGCGCGGCCAGCGTGGGCAGGGGCCGGGCGTCGTCCAGCGTGGCCAGGGGCGGCTGAGGAAGCGGCTTGCGCTCCTGCAGGCCGGTGGCGGGCTCGAACACCCAGCGGGCCCGCAGGTCGCGCATGTCGTCGGTCGACAGGAACTCGGTCCCGGCGGCGCGCCAGGTCGCGCCGGCGTGCGGCGTCCTGGACGTCCAGACGACCTCGCCGATCAGGCCCGCGCGGTCCAGTTGCCGCAGGCGCTCGTACAGGGTCAGGGTGACGCCGACGGCCGCGTCCTCGGCGCGGGAGCGGTTGTGCAGCGGGGAGAAGTTCATCTCGTCGAGGACCAGCTTGAGCGAGGTCCCCGGTGCGGCGTCGATGGCCATGAGATAGAGGTCGGCCAGGGTCTGCGAGGTCTCGGCCCGGTACGCCCCGGTCTCCGACTGGAGACCCGCCCAGGCCAGCCGCTTGAGCGCCATGAATTGGGTCGAGGCTCGCGCCAGCAGGGCGGGCGTGCGCAGTCGTGCCGGATCGACCGCGTCGAGCAGGGCCAGATAGGCGTCGCGCAGGCGCAGCGGCGAGCCGCCGATCAGCGCGTCCAGCAGCGGGGCGGCGCCCGCGTCCAGCGAGGCCGCGGGCAGCACGTCGGTGTGCGCCGACGCCGCGTGACGCAGGCGTCGCAGCAGGAGAAGGCGCAGCGCATCGGCGTTGGCGAGCGACAGCCCCCACTGGGCGGTGTCCACCGCGAAGGCCGCCGCGATCGTGGCGGCGCGCTGCTCGATCGTCAGGGCCCCGGCGGGGTCCGGCGACCAGCGCGACGATGCAGGGCGCGCGTCCGATGCCGGTCGGACGTTGGCCTCGGTGTCCGAGGCCGATTCGCTGGACGTCATGGCGTCCGAGTCCGAGTCCGAGTTCAAGCTCGCGTCAGATTCCGACTTCGACTCCGACTCCGACTCCGAGTTCGAGTTCGAGCTGGAATACGAATCCGAGTCCGAATCCGAATCCGAATCCGAATCCGAATCCGAATCCGGAGTCGTCGGCGCGTCCGACGCCGTATCGCTGTCGGATGCCGAGTCCGACGCCGATGCGCTCGTCAACGAGTCATAGCCTGGGCGCCTCGCATCGGACGGCGGCGTCGAGCTGACCGTCGAGGCGTCGTCGTCCCTGCGCGCGAGGCGCGCGGTGACGATGCCGTCGACTTCGAGCATGCCGTCGACCCACCGCACCTGGGAGGGCAACGCGTCCAGGGATCGACCGTCCGCGCGCGCATGGTCCCGGGCGATCCAGAGGTCCATGTGACGCAGGGCCTCGTCCTGGCGCGCCCGTGGCGTCGGATCCGCCGCGGAGCCCGGACCTGCGGGACCTGCGGGACTTGCCAGATCGCCCAGGGCCGGCACCCGCCAGGACCGCCTGTCCTGGGCGCTCACCGTGAGTTCGACGACGCCCCGGGCGCGATCCAGGTGCTGTTGCATGCCTGGCGCCAGGGCGGCCAGCAGGGGCAGGGGACGCGTGTCCGTCACCGGAGCCAGCGCGTGCCAGCCCAGCGCGGACTGCCGCACCCATCCGGAGATCGACTGATCGAGGAAGTCGGTCATCACGCGCTCGAGCCGGACGCCGGCATCGAGGAGGTCCGGCGTCGCGGCCGGGTCCGCGCGCAGGGAGGCCAGGAGCGCGGTCATCTCCGCGTTGCGGCGCCGCCAGGCGGCCTCTCCCAGGACGATGCTGCGCTCCGGCAGCGGGCGTGCGGCCAGGCCGCTGATGTCGTCGACGATGGCTTGGCCGAACGCGGCCAGGCGCGCGCGCGCCTTCGCTTCGGGCGAGCCGGGCTGCCCGGTGCCCGCCGAACTGGACGTGGACGTGGACGCGGACATGGACGTCACAAAGCGCTTCCAGGGCCCGCTCAGGACACGGATGAGCACGTCATCCTGCAGGCGGGCGACCCGCTCCTCGACGGGATCGAAGACGAAGCCCGCCAGCAGGCGCGCCGCGCCGGCGGGGCTGGTTTCATAACCGCCTTCGACCAGGCCCCGCCAGTGGACGCCTTCGTCCTTGACGTCGGCCCGCAAGGAGGCCGCCGTGAAGCGCAGCGGACCGATGAGCTCGGTCTCGCTCAGCAGACGCAGCCGTTCCAGCGCGGCCAGCCTCAGCCCGGCGTTGATCCGCAGGGCGCGGGTCGCGCCAGCTTCGCGCGCCTCGATCAGGGGATCGAGCCGGACCACGAAGGGCCGATCGGGACCGGACGCCTCGAGCGCCTCGACGAAGAAGGCCGCGAGCGCCCGGCCGCGGACCGTGCGTGTTTCGGCGGTGGCATCGGGATGACCCGCGAGGAGCGCGTCGACTTCATCGACCAGGCCGTGGAAGGCGCGGGTCGCGCGTGCGCCCGCGCCGTCATCGCCCCGATCCTGGCGCTCGGCCTCGACCAGCGAGGCGTAGACCCGCGCCAGCTGCAACGGCCCCTCGTCCAGGATGGCGTCGAACAGCTGCGTCGTCAGTTGCCTCAAGGCGGCGGACGCCAGCGGCGCTGCCACGCCCGACAAGGACAGGCGCTCCAGCGACTGGCGCAGGTCGGACCTGAGGGGCGCGGGCAGCGACGCGTCGTCGGGCCACGACGCGGTGAGCTGGTCCAGCGTGTGCGCGATCACCGAGGCGCGCCCGACGTCGGTCGACGGCCGGGCTCCCGGCGATCGGGCCGGCCCAGTCGCGTCGACGGCGTGGCCGTCAGGGTTGTCGACGGCACTGTCGACAGCCTCATCGAGGGCCGCATTGACAGCCTCTTGGTCGGCCGCATCGACAGCCTTTGCGACGGCTTTCGCGACGGGCTTTGCGACCGCCTTGCCGCCGCCCGATGGGTCGGCGGCGACCGATGTCGATGCCACGGGCTGGCGCAGCGCATCGATGTAGGACTCGGCGAATGCCTTCGACGCCCGGCAGGCGGCGTCGTCCACGAGTCCGTCCATCAGCGAGAGCACGTTGTCCTTCAGCGTGACGAGCGCCTCGAGGGCCCGCTCCGCCACGCGGGACGCATCGTCGCCGCCCGCGACGAAGACCGTCAGCAACGAGCGGTAGGCCTCGTTGAGCGGCGCGAACGAGCCGTCGAACATGCCGGTGACGACGTGGGCCGCCGCGTCGTCCAGGTGCCGCGCCGTCACGTCGTCCAGCTGGCGGGCCGAAGCGCCCGAAGCGGCTTGTCGGATCTGCAGGCCGGGACCATAGAGGTTGCGGGCGACACGTCCCAGCGCGGCCCCGAGGCGGTGTTTCGTCTCGGCGGTCGTCGCGACGCGGGGAGGCGCGTCCACGCGCTGCGCCTGAAGCGCCTGGGCGATCGAGGTCGCGCGTCGATCGAGGTCCCAGAGCATCGTCTCCGCGGCGTAGAGCGAGGCGAGCGAGGACGCGCTCCGGGCGCCGGCGGTGTCGCCCATCAGGCGGATGATCATGTCATCGCTCATCGGCACGTCCTCGCCCGCGCCGCCCTCCGGATACTTGTCGGCGCGCCGTACCTGGCCGTCCTCGATCCAGTAGTGCCAGGTCTTGCCGGCGGCCCTGCGCTGGGGCGCGACCCCCGGGTTCGTTTCGGAGAGCATGGCCGAGATGCCGAGGCGGGGGAACTCGGAGACCAGCATGGTCTCCGCATACACGGTGGTCCGCATGCCCGGCAGCGCCCATCCCTGCGCGGCCGCCGACGTGGCGAAGCTCGCACCGAAGCTCTCCGTGTAGATCGGGGACTCCAATGCGCAGCTCAGCAGCCGGGTGCGCGCGACCTCCGTCATCACGCCCGGATGGCGCTGCTTGAGGGCCTTGAGCAGCCGACCGATCGAACCGCTCAGCCGGTCGGGCCGGTAGCCGGCCAGGAGCGCCTGCTTCGTGCGCGGGTCCATCGTGCCGTGACCGTTCACGATGAGCTGGAGAGGCCGCGCCGCCGTGTCGTTGCCGATGTGCTGGAGCAGGTGATCGCCGGAACGGATCTTCCAGCTGCCGTCCGCCGCCAGTCGGACCCAGACCATGCCGCCCCGGTCCGCGTACTGCCTCAGGAGGTGCCGGCCGGTCCAGTCCATGGTCTCCTCGTCTTCGAGTGCGACGAACAGTCGCAACTCGCGCGAGGCCGGGCCGGCCGCCGCCGAGCTCTCGAGGAGGGGCGGCGGCAGATCGATGTGATCGGCCCAACGGTCGACGGGCCCGTCGCGCCGGGCGGCCTGGGTCCGGGCGAGCGCATTGAGGGCCTGATGAGCGGCCACCGGGTCGATGGACCATCGTCCCGTCTGATCGGCACTGGCGAGCACCAGACGGCCCGCCTTGAATGCTTGGGCGTCGATCGACAGGGCCTCGGGCCAGGTGTCCGGGCTGGCCGCCGCCAGACCGGTGAGCCGGAGCAGGCGCTCCAGGGTCAGCAGCAGTGCGTTCTGTGCGCCGACGGTGTCGGCCGTCGCGGCGGGGAACAGGATCGTCGTCCCGACGCCGTCGGGCACGGCCGGGGACAGCGTCAGCCGCCCCTGCGTGCGCGAGAGCGTCCAGCGATCGCTGTCGATCTGCCATCGGGAGAAGAGGCCGCGCAGGACCTCTTCGGCGGTGGGCGGGGACGGGAGCCGGGACATGTCGGGCATGAGCGCCCGCATGAGCGCCTGCGTGGGCGCTTCTGCGGCCCGGGACCAGTCGCCGACCCAGGCTTGCCAATCCGGTCCCGTCCGCGTGGCGGGCTCGTTGCTGATGGCCTGGAGCGGACCGATCGCGCCCTGGCGGGCGAGTTGCTCCAGCACGGGATAGAGCTTCTTCAGGGCCTGGACGCGGCCGGTGACCTCGGCGGAGCCGGTGCCGCCCAGATCGCGGCGGAGCCGGTCGATGTCGATCACGAAGGGGGATCCGCTCAGGCCGCTGGCCAGGGCCGCGCGGAACAGCCGCAGCCTCGCCGCCTTGCTGTAGGCATTCAGCGACTCCTGCGGGGCGGCCTCGATGCGCTGTGCCAACAGGTCGAGGAAGCGCAGGATGAAGGCCGTCGATTGCTGGATCCTGATCGACGGCGTGGCGGACGTTCGCAGCGTGTCATCGACCTGGCGGGGATCGATCGCCCCGAACGGGCCGGCCGGCAGGTCGACGAGCTGCTCGGTCTTCGCGACGACGAAGGCCCCGGGCATCGCCAGGAGCCCCTTCGCCATGGGGAGCCGGCCCTGGGCGATCCGGAGGCCGATCTCCGCCAGATTGGACTTCCAGTCGAGGTCCCTGGAGGTCGGCAGATCGCCGGTCAGGCGGTTCAGCTGCGTCCGCAGCGCCTGGGAGATCTGGGGCGTGTCGTCGACCCAGTGCTCCGTGGAGAAGTCCAGCGCCTCGATCAGGACGGTGAGCAGGCCTGTCTCGGTCTCGGGCGCACGGGCGACGAGGCGGCCAGGATCCTGGCTGGCGATGGGAACGGACGTCGGGAGCGGCATGGCACGGCACTCATGGTGAGAGAAGAAACCTCTCAGTCATGTGACGCGGCGCCGCATCCGACAACGGGCCCGGAGAAAGCGGACGAGCACCGGCCCCGGCGGGGCCGGCGACCTCAGCGGCTGTGGGCCGTCAGCTTCGCCAGCGGCGAGGCCAGGCTGATGCCGGGCGCGGCGCGGCGCGCGCTGGGGCGGCCGTCCTCGTCGGTCTCATCGAGCTCCGGATGCGCGGCACCCAGCGCCAGCCCGGTCGCGCCGGCGTTGTCACGCCGCATCGCCACGCCGACCGCCAGCATGTCGATCACCAGCAGGTGCAGGATGCGGCTGATCATCGGCAGGTGCGTGGCGACATCCTCGACGTGATCGACGATCAGCGCCGCATCGGCCTTCCTGGCCAGCGGCGACTGGCTCGCCGTGATCGCCAGCACGTGGGCGCCGCGTTCGCGCGCCGCGTCGGCCACCGCGATCAGTTCGGGCAGCTTGCCGCTGCTGCTGATCAGCACCGCCACGTCGCCCGCCTTCAGCGTCTGCGCGGCCAGCAGCTGCAGGCGCGGCTCGACGTACGCATTGCAGGCGACGCCCAGCCGCAGGAACTTGAACTGCGCGTCCTGCGCCACGACGCCGTAATGGCCGATCGCGAAGAACTCGATCCGCGACGCCTGCAGCAGCAGGTCGATGCTGCGGTCGATCATGTCGCGGTTGAGCTGGCTGCGCACCTGCAGGATCGCCGACGCGGTGTTGCCCAGCACCTTCTCGCCGAGCTCCACCATCGAGTCGTCCTGCGTCACCTGCGTGTGGCTGACCGGCACGGTGCCGGTCAGGCCGGAGGCCAGGCGCAGCTTGAAATCGGACAGGCCCTCGCAGCCCAGCGAGCGGCAGAAGCGGATCACCGTCGGCTGGCTGACGCTGGCCGCGCGGGCGATCTCGGCGATCGGGTCGTTGAGCACCTTGCGCGAATGCGCCAGCACGTGGTCCGCCACGCGCTGCTCGGCCGGCGAGAGGCCGTCGCGCGCGCGCCGGATCTGGCTGACGATGGCCGACGCGCCGCCGCTGGTCTGCAGGCTGCGCAGCTGCGCTTCCAGGATCGCCGAGGCGCCCTTGAAGGTCGCGTGCTCGGCGGTGATCACGAAGGTCGGGATCGCGGTGACGTAGTCGGAGAAGCGGCCCTTGTCCTCGAAGCGCGCGCGGAAGCGCGAGCGGTCGAAGTACTCGCCCAGCCGCGGCACGATGCCGCCGCCGATGTAGATGCCGCCCAGCGCGCCCAGCGTCACCGCCAGGTTGGCCGCCGCGGTGCCCAGCAGGGTGCAGAAGAGGTCCAGGGTGGCCTCGCAGACCGGATCGGCCGCCTCGAGCGCGCGCGCGGTGATGTCCGGTGCCGTCAGCGGCTCCGATGGCTGCTTCAGGTAGTCGGCCATCGCGCGGTGCATCAGCTCCAGACCCGGCCCCGACAGCAGGCGCTCGAAGGAGACGTGCTCGTACTCGTTCCAGGCGAAGCGCAGCAGCGCGATCTCGCGCTCGTCGCGCGGCGCGAAGTTGGTGTGGCCGCCTTCGGAGCCGAGCGAGATCCAGCCTTCGCCGGCGGGGATCAGGCCCGACACGCCCAGGCCCGAGCCCGAGCCCAGCAGGCCGATCACGCTGTGGGGGCGGGCCTCGCCGCCGCCGATCTGGCGGATCTCGCTGCCGCGCAGCCGGGGCAGGGCCATCGCCAGCGCGGTGAAGTCGTTGACGACCACCAGCGTGTCCAGGCCGAGCCGCTGGCGCGCTTCCTCGATCGAGAACTGCCAGTGGTAGTTGGTCATGCGCACCTGGTCGCCCTCGACCGGGTTGGCGATGGCGATCGCCGCGTGCGCCACCTTCAGCTGGCGCGGCAGCCGGTCCATGTAGGCGCGCACGGCGGCATGGAAGTCGGCGTGTTCGGCACAGCGCAGCAGCGCGATGTGCTCGAACTCTCCGGGAGTGGTCTCCAGGGCGAAGCGGGCGAAGGTGCCGCCGATGTCGGCGATGAGCCGGGGACTGTCGAATTCACGCATGAAGCGGCGATTATGGCGCGACGTCCTGCGGCTTCCGGAAGGGTTCGCCCTAGCCGCGCGGGCGGGCGATCAGGTTTGCAGGTGTAGCGTGACTACAGCATGTCAATCCGGCGAGAATTGCCGGCGTGGGAGAAAAAACTCCTTCAAAGACAAGCAATTGAGCGCGAGAGGCGAAGCGGCGACAGCGCGGGAGAAGTGGTCGGGGAGCGACTTGGCAACACTTCTCTTGTGTGAGTGATGTAGTTTTGCTACCTTGCGCGGATTCGCCGCGGACGCGGTGTCGGAGGGGCCTTGGACGGCCCTTCGCCAGTCAGAGAGCAGGACAAGAACAGTGCAAGCAGATCAGGGTGTGGTTTTGAGTCAGACGACGGCGGCCGCGGGCTATCCGTGGCTGGTGGCGGACATCGGCGGCAGCAACGCCCGTTTCGCCTGGGTGGACGGGCCGGGGCAGTCCGTGGCGCACGTGCGCAAGCTGCCGGTCGCCCAGTACGACTCGCTGCGCGCCGCCGCCGAGGCCTACCTGAAGGAGCTGGCCGCCCTGGGCGTGTCGGCACGGCCGAAGCGCGCGTCGCTGGCCTTGGCCACGGCGATCAACAGCGACCGCATCGAGCTGACCAACAGCCATTGGACTTTTTCGCGCAGCCAGCTGCAGGCCGAGCTGGGCCTGGATGAGCTGCGGCTCCTCAACGACTTCGAAGCCCTGGCGCTGTCGCTGCCGGGCCTGCGAGCGGACCAGGTCGCGGCCGTGCCGGGTCCCGCCCTGACGACGCCGCGCGGCACGCTGGCGGTGATCGGTCCGGGCACCGGCCTGGGCGTGGGCGGTGTGATCGCGACCTCGGGCGGCTGGGTGGCGCTGGCGGGCGAGGGCGGTCACATGACGCTGGCGCCGACCAACGACTACGAGAGCGAACTGCTCGCCGCCGCGCGCAAGGAATTCCCGCATGTCTCCGCCGAGCGTTTCCTGTCCGGCGTCGGCCTGCCCACCCTGCATGCGGCGGTGGCGGCCGTGGCCGGTCAGCCGTCCGCGCGGCGCCTGACGGCGGAACAGATCGTCGAGGGCTCCTTGGCCGGCGACGCGATCTGCGCGCAGACGATGGACCAGTTCTGCGCCTTCCTCGGCAGCTTCGCCGGCAGCGTCACGCTGGCACTGGGCGCGCGCGGCGGGATGTACATCGGCGGGGGCATCGTGCCCCGGCTGGGCGAGCGCTTCTTCCAGTCTTCCTTCCGGGCGCGCTTCGAGGCCAAGGGCCGCTTCGCCCCCTACCTGGCCTCCGTGCCCTGCGTGCTGATCACCGACACGCTGACGGCGCTGGCGGGCGCGGCGTTCGCGCTGGAGCAGTCGGTGCGTTGAGTCTGTAGTCCGGGCGAGGATGGGTTGTAGTCCAGCTACATCACGCACTGTTAACGGCGGCCCCTGAGGCCGCCGTTTTTCATTTCGTCTCCCTAATTTGCGGGTTTCTCAGTAGAAACCCGACGTAACTTCGTCGTTTTTCCGCCATGGCGGGGGCTCTTTGTGTTCTCCAGGGTTTGCGAGAGCTTGGATCGTGATCTAGTTTTAGTACAGAATTCTTCCAGAACGTTGGGTACCGTCGTTCAAACAGGAGACAAAGAAATGAAGACATCGCACACCTCGCGCGAGTTGTTCCGGGTGCAGCCCGTCGCTGCCGGTTGCCTGATGACGCTGGCCCTGATGGCCGGCGCCGCCCATGCGCAGCAGGCCCAGACGGAGGCCGACAAGGCCGCCGCGGAAAAAGCCGCCGCCGACCGCCAGCTCGAAACCGTCACCGTCACCGGCATCCGCCGCGGCATCGAAGCCGCGATCTCGGTGAAGAAAAACTCCGACTCCATCGTCGAAGCCGTGTCCGCCGAGGACATCGGCAAGCTGCCCGACGTGTCGATCGCCGAATCGATCGCGCGCCTGCCGGGTCTGTCCGCGCAGCGCGTGGCCGGCCGCGCGCAGGTGATCTCGGTCCGCGGCCTGTCGCCGGACTTCGCGACCTCGCTGCTCAACGGCCGCGAGCTGGTCTCCACCGGCGACAACCGCAGCGTCGAATTCGACCAGTACCCGTCCGAGCTGCTCAGCGGCGTGGTCGTCTACAAGACGCCGGATGCCGGCCTGGTGGGCCAGGGCCTGTCGGGCACCATCGACATGCAGACGGTCCGTCCGCTGAACTTCAGCAACCGCGTCGTCACGCTGAACGCGCGCGGACAGCGCAACTCGCTGGGCTCGGCCGCCAACGCCAGCGGCAACGGCAACCGGCTGAGCGCCAGCTACATCGATCAATTCGCCGACCGCACCATCGGCGTGTCGCTGGGCTACGCGCACCAGGAAACGCCGACGCAGGAAGAGCAGGTCGGCCTGTACGAACCCTGGGACACCTCGGGCCGCACCGGCCTGCCGGCGGGCACCTACAACTCGGGCGGCATCAAGGCGCTGCGCCGCACCGGCAAGACCGAACGCGACGCGCTGATGGGCACGATCGAGTTCCGCCCGACCAAGAACTGGACCAGCGTCGTCGACGGCTTCTGGACCAAGGCCAAGGCGGAGGACACGGCCAACCAGTTCGAGATGAGCATGACCTGGAACGGCAACAACGCGCCGCTCGACTGGTCCGGCGTCACCACCAACAGCGCCAACACGCAGACCGGCGGCACGCTGCTGAACGCCTACCCGCTGGTGCGCGGCATGTACAACAAGCGCGACGACAAGATCGTCGCCACCGGCTGGAACAACAAGCTGAAGTTCGACAGCGGCCTGTCGCTGACGGCCGACGTGAACTACTCGCGCGCCACGCGCAACGAGATCAACCTCGAGAACAACACGCAGCTGCTGTCGGCGCCGGGCGCGGTCCCGCTGGACAACGTCAAGCTGGCGTTCAACTCGGGCGACTTCTCGCAGATCGTGCCGGGCCTGACCTACTCCGACCCGAGCAAGCTGTACCTGCAGAACACCATCTACGGCTCGGGCTACGGCAAGACGCCCAGCGTCAAGGACGAGCTGACCGGCTTCAAGCTGGCGGGCAACATGCCGGCGCCCGCGGTGGTGAACGGCTGGTTCTCGGACTTCGACGTCGGTGTGAACTACGCGGACCGTTCGAAGAAGAAGCGCCAGCCCGAGGGCAACATCAACGTCGGCGCGCAGGGCAACACGGCGATCGGTTCGGACCTGCAGTACAGCCCGGTGGACCTGAGCTTCGCGGGTCTGGGCATGATCCCGGCGTGGAACGTGCCGGGCGCGGTGGGCCGCTACATGACCTTCAATCCGACGGACACGGAGAGCTACCTGATCTCCAAGGCCTGGGACGTGAAGGAAAAGGTGGCGACGGTGTTCTTCAAGGGCAACATCGACTCGTCGGCCTTCGGCATCCCGATGCGCGGCAACGTCGGCCTGCAGGTGGTGCACACGGACCAGTCGTCGCAGTCGAACTACTTCGACGGCACGGCCCCGGCGGGCCAGCAGGTCAAGCCGCTGAACGGCGGCAAGAAGTACACCGACTACCTGCCGGCGCTGAACCTGGCGTGGTCGCTGTCGGATGACCAGACGCTGCGTTTCGCGGTCGCCAAGCAGATGGCCCGCGCGAAGGTGGACCAGCTGCGTTCGGCGCTGGACTTCGGCGTCGACGCCAACACCGGCAAGCCGGGCGCGAGCGGCGGCAATCCGGAACTGGATCCGTGGCGCGCCAACGCGGTCGACCTGTCCTGGGAGAAGTACTTCGGCTCCAAGGCCTACGTGTCGGTGGCGGGTTACTACAAGGATCTGCGCAGCTACATCTACACGCAGAGCAACGACCGCTACGACTTCTCGCGCTTCGTCGCCGGCTACACGCCGCAGCCGGGCCAGCCGCCGGCGCTGCCGATCGGCACCTACACCGCGCCGTACAACGGCCAGGGCGGCAAGCTGCGCGGCCTGGAGCTGACGGCCTCGCTGCCGTTCAACCTGATCAGCCAGTCGCTGAACGGTTTCGGCATCGTCGCGAGCGCCAGCTTCAACAGCAGCAACATCCAGATCAAGGATCCGGAGAGCGCGAGCAGCGTGGGCTCGGGCAACATCTCGCTGCCGGGCCTGTCCAAGCACGTCTACAACCTGACCGCGTACTACGAGGCCAACGGCTTCGAGGCCCGCATCAGCCAGCGCAAGCGCTCGGACTTCATCGGCGAGATCGGCAACTTCAACGGGGCGCGCACGCTGCGCTACGTGGTCGGCGAGAGCATCGTGGACGCGCAGATCGGCTACAACTTCACCGAGGGTCCGCTGAAGGGGCTGGGTCTGCTGGCGCAGGTCAACAACCTGACCGACGAGGCCTACCGCACCTACGCGGCCACGAAGGACCGGCCGCTGGAGTACATCAAGTGGGGTCGCACCTACCTGATCGGCGCGACCTACAAGTTCTGATGAACCCCTGAGCCGCCGGGCCCGATCGGGTCCGGTTCAGCGAACGTAGCAGCCCCGTCCGGCGTGAGCCGGGCGGGGCTGTTTGCATGGGGGTGTCCGACGGCATCTCCAGGGCTGCCGGCCCTCTGGCAACGATGTTCGCGACTCAGGCAAACTCGTGCAACGAGAAACCGCCCAGCGCCGTTGCTGGCGCTTCGGCGATCCACGAGAGACCTCATGTCGTTCAGCTCCAACCGGAAGGCAGTGTTTGATGAGTCGCTGCCACTTGCGCACCGGGCCTCGCACGCCAGGTCATGCGCGCTGCATGTCGCCAACAAGCTCGGAGTCCCCCGAAGCGCCGTGTTCGTCGAGGTTGCGCGTCGAACGCGTGTTGATCTCGATCACCCGGCGAGCGTCGCCGAGGTGCTCCGCGCGTTTGCATTGCTGGAAGAACTCAGGCAGGGTCAGGCGTTGCTCGCCAGTTCCCACGAAGGCGGCTGACCGACATCGCACGCATAGTTCCCATTCGCGTGTTCATGACGCGTCTCAATCCCCCACCAGCACCCGCCCCGTCATCGGCCCGATCTCCACGAGCAGCTTGCCGTTGGCCGCCGCCTTCATCGGCGCGCCGGGTGTCATCGCATCGATGAACGGGATGCCGCGCAGTGCGGGTGGCAGCATGAGTTCGACGCGCAGCGGCTGGTCGGCGTTGTTCATCGCGACGATCGCGTTGCGCTGGCCGTCCTGGCGCAGCAGCACGATGACGTGCTCGTCGAGCCACAGCGGCGCCGACAAGGTCCCGTGCCGCAGCACCGGTTGCGCGTGCCGCAGCGCCACCAGGCGCTTGAACTGCTCGCGCAGCGCCAGATCCGGCTGGCCGCCTTCGTCGGCCCACGGATAGGGCGCGCGGTTGTACGGGTCCTCGCCGCCGCCCAGGCCGACCTCGTCGCCGTAGTAGATCGTCGGCGCGCCCGGGTAGCTCATCTGGAAGAAGACCGCCAGCAGCAGCCGGCGCTTGGCCTCGGCAACCTTCTCCGGCGGGCTGTCGTCGCGCACGCCGAAGTGGTGCAGCGCCCGCGGCTGATCGTGCGAGGACAGCAGCGTCATCGACGCGAACAGCGACGGCGCCGGGTAGGACTCGCGCAGCAGCTCGAGGTTCTGGTAGAGGCGCTCCGCGTTGCCGCCGGCCGCGTAGTCCAGCACCGTGTTGCGGAAGATGTAGTTCATCGTCGCGTCGAAGGTGTCGCCGAGGAAGAACTTGCTCGCGTCGAACCAGGTCTCGGCGATCGTCAGCGCGCCGGGCTGATGGCGCTTCACCGCGACGCGCCAGGCGCGCCAGAAGTCGTGCGGCACCCAGGGCGCCACGTCCATCCGCCAGCCCGCCGCGCCGCGGTCCAGCCAGAACTGCATCACGCCGTCGCGGCCGAAGGCGTACTCGCGGAAGGCGCGGCTGGACTTGTCGAGCTCGGGCAGGTCCTTGATGCCGATCCAGGCGGCGTACTGGTCGTCGGCGTTCGCCTTGGAGAGGTCGAACTTGAACCAGCTCGCATAGGGCGACGCCGGGTTGGGCTTGCCGTTGTCGAAGGCGCCGCCGGCGGGGAAGTTGCCGAAGCGGTTGAAGTAGGGCGAGTCCGCGCCGACGTGGTTCAGCGAGGTGTCCGGGATCACGCGCAGGCCGCGCTTGCCGGCCTCGCTGGTCAGACGCTCGAAGTCGGCGTTGCTGCCGAAGGCCGGATCGATGCGCTTGTAGTCGCCGGTGTCGTACTTGTGGTTGCTGGCGGCCTGGAACACCGGCGTCAGGTAGAGCGCGTTGGCGCCGAGGTCGCGGAGGTCGTCGAGCTTGTCGATGATCCCGGCGAGGTCGCCGCCGAAGAAGTCGTTGTTGTAGACCGCGTCGGAGCCGTCGCCGCTGCCGGGCTTGTACGGCCGGTCCAGCCAGCGCGGGTGACGCTCGATGCCGTGGTCCTGGTACTTCGCCTGTCCGACCTGCGGGTCGTTGGTCTTGTCGCCGTTGCGGAAGCGCTCGGGGAAGACGTAGTAGTAGACAAGATCGCGCGCGAAGTCCGGCACGGCGAAGTCGGAGGCGTGAATCGTCTGCCGGTAGCGGCGGATCGCGAAGGGCGGGATCGGTCCCTTGGCATCGGGGCCCTTGCCATCGGCACCCTGAGGCAGCGGCGCGACGGTGGCCGCCCCCATCGACCCCTTCTCCTTCGTCCAGTAGATGGTGTCGGCGTTGTTCTGCACGACGTAGCGTGCGCCGCCGACGGTGGCGATGAAGTAGTAGCCGTAGACGCCCGGTCCGCCGAAGCGGTGGCGCGCCTTCCAGACCTCGCGGCCGGCGGCCCCGCCGACGCCGGTCCCGGCCTTGTGCAGCGGCACGCGGGCTTCCTCGGTGTAGGCGATCAGGTCTTCATTGCCTTCGACGCGGCGTCGCTCGACGACGAGTTCGAGCTTCTCGACGCCGGGCAGCGCGGTCAGCTGGAAGTCGATCCAGGTCTTGGCGGGCTGGGCGCCGAAGGGCTTCTTGAAGTCGGTGAGGCGCGAGTCGTAGCGCAGGCTGGCGGCGATCGGCGGCAGCGCGGGGGCAGAGGCCGAGGAGGCTGATGAGTCCGGTGCGTCCGCGGCCTGAGGCTCAGGGGTCTGGCCTGACGCCAGGACAGGGAGGAGCAAGGCCGCGCACAGCAGGCGGCGACGGAGAGGAGGCAATGCGCGCATAGGCCGACGCTAACGCGAAGCGACGCCGATGGGTGCTGGTATTTCCTCCGGAACGCCGCCCCGAGGCCCCCTCATCGAGGGGCGGTCACCCGCCGCTGGCCGCGCCCGACGCCGGCGTCACCCCGGTCGCACCCGCCGCTCCGGTCGCGCCCGTCGATCCGGTCGCCCCGGTCGCGCCCGTCGATCCGGTCGCTCCGGTCGCCTTCCGCCAGCTCGCCAGCGTGTTGGCAAACTCGATCACCGCCATCGCGTAGTAGCTGCTCTGGTTGTAGCGGGTCACCGTGTAGAAGTTCTGCGTGCCCGCGACGTACACCGGCGCGGCGCCGCCCATCTGGAGTTCGATCAGCGCCAGCGGCCCGTTGTGCGCGCGGCCTTGTGGCGAGAGCTGCGCCCCGACCGACTCGAACTGCCGCGCGTCGAGCTGCGGCAGGACGTCGCTGATCAGCAGCTGCGCGCGGGCCGCCGTGTCGTTGGGCACCTGCACGTCGTAGTGCGTCGGCATGCCGCGCTGCCAGCCGTGTTCTTTCAGGAAGTTGGCGACCGAGCCGATCGCGTCGACCGGGCTGTTGATCAGGTCCACGTGGCCGTCGCCGTCGAAGTCGATGGCGTAACGCCGCCAACTGCCGGGCATGAACTGGCCCCAGCCGATCGCGCCCGCGTACGAGCCCTTCATCGCCATCGGATCCAGGCCGTTCTCGCGCGCCAGGATCAGGAACTGGCGCAGCTCCTCGCGGAAGAACGGGCTGCGGTCGCGCGCGCCCGGTGGCAGCGGCGAGGGGTAGTCGAAGCTCAGCGTCGCCAACGCGTCCAGCACGCGGAAGCCGCCCATGATGCGGCCGTAGAAGGTCTCCACGCCGATCACCGAGGCGATGATTTCCGCCGGCACGCCGTAGGCCGCCTCCGCGCGCGCCAGCGCCGCCTCGTGCGTCGCCCAGAAGGCCAGGCCCGCCTGCAGCCGCTGCGGCTCGACGAAACGCTGCCGGTATGCCCCCCAGTCCTTCGCCTGTCCCGGCGGTCCGGGCAGGATCAGCCGCTGGACGGTCGGCTGCGGACGCGCCAGCGCCAGCACCGCGCGCAGTTCCTCGCGCCGGTAGCCGAGCGACTCGGCCTGCGCGTCGGCGAAAGCCACCACGTCGGCGCGGTCGCCGTATTCGGGGAGCACCGCCGGTTTCTTCGCGGGCTTTCTCGCCGGCTTCGCGGGCTTCGCCTTGGAGGCGGTGTGCGCGGCGGCATGCGGCCTGTCCGATGCCGGCGACTGCGCCATCACCGGGGTCGCGGCCAGCGCCGCGATCAGCGGCGAGGCGGTCATCGCGGTCTGCAGGAGCGTGCTCAGGAACAGACGGCGGGGAGAGGGACTGCGGGTACGGCGGAAGGCGGTCATGCGGGCGGAGAAGCGGATCAACGTGTCAGGACTTGCCGGAGCTCGGCGCATTGCGCCGCGAACAGGCGCTGCCATTGTGACGTGGCTGCGGCGAGGTCCTGACGGTAGCGTTGCGCTTCCAATTGCAACAGCGACGCCGCCACGGCCTCGGCGCGCGTGCCATGACGCTCGACGAGCGCGGCCGCCCAGCGGCGCGGGGTCTCGTCGTCGCGGGTCGGCAGGCCGAGCCGGTCCAGCTCGCGCCGCACCCGCAGGCGCTGGCGCGACCAGGGATCGTGCGGCCGCCGCTGCCAGGCGGCCGCGCCGGCGCCGATCGCTGCCGTGGCCGTGAGCAGCGCGCCGGCGACCTGTCCCAGCGTGGTCCAGTCCGGGTTGTCGAAGCCGAGCCGCTTGAGCAGGCTCATCTGGTCGCCGGTCGAGAAGTTCAGCACCGTCTGCTGCCAGCGGTTGTTGAGGCTTTCCCACGCGTTGCGCAAGTTCGTCAGCAGGCCGGGGCGCAACTGCTCGAGCGCGCCGCTGAAGAGGCCCGGCTCCGGCCGCAGCGGCCGGCCCTGGATGCGTTCCGGCGAGACCGCCGCGGTGGGGTCGGCGCGTTGCCAGCCGCTCGCGGGCGACCAGAACTCGGCCCAGGCGTGGGCCTGGCTCATGCGGACCACGAGGTTGCCGTCCTGCAGGTTCGGGTCGGCGCCCTGGAAACCCGTGACCACGCGCGCCGGCACGCCCGCCGCCCGCATCATCACGACGTAGGCGGACGCGAAGTGCTCGCAGAAACCGAGCTTGCGGTCGAACCAGAACTCGTCGATCGCATCGGGCGTCGTCTCGCCGTAGATGCCGGGCGCCAGCGTGTAGCCGAAGCCGTCGCGGCGGATCCGCGTCAGCAGTTCGCGGCTGACCGCCTGGGCGAGCGCGTTCTCGTCCAGCGCGGCGAAGCGCTCGCGCAAGCTCGCGCCGTAGGCGCGGGCGCGCGGGTTGACGCCGGGCGGCAGGCTCAGGGATTCGTTGCGGTCCGCGCGTCCGAGCCGCGTGCTCGGCGTCGCGCGCGGCCAGGCCTCATGCCGGAAGCGCAGCACCTCCGCGACCGGCAGCGCGACCTGCCACTGGCCCTGGGGCGCGCGGATCGCGGTCAGGCGCCCGAGCGGCAGGCGTGCCCCGGTGGCGCCGGGGCTGTACTCCAGCAGCGGGATCGCCGTGACGCGCAACGGGTCCATCGTGACCTCGTAGCGGAACACCGGGCCGTCGAGCGCCGGGGCATCCTCGCCGGGCGCCCAGGTCACGCGCGGCGTGGTCCAGGTCTTGCCGTCGAAGCGCGTCAGCACCTGGGCGCGGAAGTACAGCAGCGGCTGGGGCGGCGGCGCGCCGTCGAAGCGCAGGCGCATCGCGATGGTGTCGTCGGTGGCGACTTCCGCGAAGGCGCCGAAGCTCATCGAGTCCGACAGCCCGGTGCGCGCGCCCGAGTCCTTGGGCAGCCCCCACAGCGGCGGGAAGCGCGGGAAAAGCAGGAACAGCGCGACCATCACCGGCAGGCCGATCAGCGTGTTGCGCGCGGCGATGCGGGCGGCGAGCTTGAGGCTGGGCACGCCCTGCGGCATCTGCGCCAGTACCAGCGCCGACAGCAGGGCCCAGACGCAGCCGATCATCCAGACCGCGATCAGCGGTGACTGCGAATAGAGGAACTGCGTCAGCACCAGGAAGAAGCCGAGGAAGAAGACGACGAAGGCGTCGCGTCGGGCGCGCAGCTCCAGCGTCTTGAGCGCCATCAGCATCGCGAGCATCGTGATGCCGGCTTCGCGGCCGAGGATGGTCTTGTGCGTGGCGAAGGTCAGTCCGATGACGAGCGCGAGCACGGCCAGCAGGCTCCAGCGGCCGGGCAGCGCCTCGCTGCGCCAGGCCAGTCGCGCGCGCCAGCCGAGCATCAGCGCGGTGAGCAGGCTGCACCACCACGGCAGATGCCCCGCATGCGGCACCAGCGTGGCCGCGATGATCGCGAGCAGGAACAGCGTGTCGCGCGCTTCGCGGGGCAGGGGGCTGCGGTGCCGACCCGCCGCTGCGGTCGCCGAGTTCATGCCCGGTCCTCCATCAGCGCCAACGCTTCCATGCAGACCCGGAAGTGATCCGGTCCGAGGTCCGGCGCGATCGCGATGTCGCGCAGCTTCAGGCCATAGGGCAGGCCTTCTTCCTCCGCCCGCTGCACCCAGGCCGTCAGGCGGGAGATGCGCAGTTCGAAGGGGAGGCCGCGCGTGGCGGCGAGGTCCAGCCATTGCTCGCTGGCGCGGCTGCCCAGGCGCTCGCGCACGAGCAGCGCCGCGCCGCCGCCGCTGCTGCCCGACGGCGGCTGCGGTTGCGCCAGCGCGAGCGCCGATTTCTTCCACAGGATCTGCCGCGGCGAGTCGCCGTGGCGATACGGCCGCAGCCCCGGATCGTCGCCCAGCCCCGGCTGGCCCTGGCCCTGCGGCAGGCCTTCCTCGACCGAGGCGGCGGGCGGCGCGTCGAGCTCGGGCGTCGGATAGACCCAGGCCTGCGCCGCCGGACGCCAGTAGCTCCAGGTGACGAAGAGGCCGAAGGGGAAGTGCGATTCGATGCGCAACCGCGGCAGCGCGTGCCGGCCGCGGGTCGGGAAGGTGACCTGCAGGTGCAGTTGCGCGTGGCCCTGCGCCGGCACGTCCGCGTAGGCCGTGTCCGCCGCCTTGGCGTCGGGCAGTCGCAGGCCGACGCCGAAACGCGCCGCGCCCGTGTTGTGCAACCGGATGTCTAGCGCGAGCGGCTGGCCGGCATGCGTCGCGGACGGCGTCTTCAGGTCCAGCTTCAGCCCGCGCAGGTTGGCGTGCGTCGCGTTCATCGACGCCATGCCGGCGCCCGCCAGCACGAAGGTCAGCAGGTAGCCCAGGCTCAGCTGGTCGTTGATCGAGGCCAGCAGGAGCACCAGCAACGTCGCGACGAAGGCGGCGCCCGGACGGCTAGGAAGGATGTAGAGGTTGCGCTGCGTCAGCGCGGTGGTGTCGCTGGCCGGGTGGCGGCCCTGCCACCACTTCTCCCAGCGCCGCTGCCACGGCCATCGCAGCGCGGGCCGCTTCAGCGAGGGCAGCTTCCAGGAAGGGACACGCACGGCGGTTCAGGGCAGCGGCACCGCGGCCATCATCGCGCGCACCTGCTCGCGCGCGCCCCGGGCGCTGCCGCCGCGCGGCCGCAGCCGGTGCGCGATGGTCTGCGGCAGGATGGCCTGCACGTCGTCCGGAGAGACATAGTCGCGCCCGCTCAGCAGCGCCTTCGCGCGCGCGGCGCGCAGCAGCGCCAGGCCGGCGCGCGGGCTCAGGCCTTCCTGGAACCACTCGCCGGAACGCGTCGCCTCCAGCAGCGCCTGCAGGTAATCCAGCAGCGCCGGCGAGACATGCACCGCCAGCACCGCGCGCTGCAGCTCGCGCAGCTGGTCCGGCGTCATCACCGGCTTGAGCGCGCGCAGCAGCTCGCGGCTGTCGCCGCCCATCAGCAGTTCGCGCTCGGCCTGGCGGTCCGGGTAGCCCAGGCTGATGCACATCAGGAACCTGTCCAGCTGCGACTCCGGCAGCGGGTGCGTGCCCAGCTGCTCGCTGGGGTTCTGCGTCGCGATGACGAAGAAGGGCAGCGGCAGCGCATGCGTCGTGCCGTCGACGCTGACCTGGTACTCCTCCATCGCCTCGAGCAGCGCGCTCTGCGTCTTGGGACCGGCGCGGTTGATCTCGTCGGCCAGCAGCACCTGGCTGAACACCGGGCCCGGATGGAACTGGAAAGGGCTGCCGCCGGTCGCCTGCGCGCCCGGCTGGTAGATGTTGACCCCCAGCAGGTCCGAGGGCATCAGGTCGGTGGTGAACTGCACCCGCGAGAAGCGCAGGCCCAGCGAGATCGACAGCACATGCGCCAGCGTCGTCTTGCCGACGCCGGGCAGGTCCTCGATCAGCAGGTGGCCGCCGGCCAGCAGGCAGGCCAGACAGTCCTCCGTCTGCGCCTGTTTGCCTTTGATGATCGTGCTAATCTGCCGGCGCAGGTCGGCCAGCGGCTGGGAGACGAGGGTCGGAGCGTCGGAACTCATCGGCGCACGATAGCTCAGAATCCGTTCGCTCCGACGAAGCGGCGCACATGTCCCGACCGTGCCCCGACCGGGGCCCCGACCGTGCAAGCGCCGACGAAGCGCCGACGAAGCGCCGACCAAGCGCCGACCAAGAGCCGACCATGAGCACCGCCTTCATCAGCCACCCCGACTGCCATCGCCACGACATGGGCGCCGGTCACCCGGAATGCCCGCAGCGCCTGGGCGCGATCGAGGACTGGCTGATCGCGCACGGCGTCGATGTCGCGCTCGATCGCCATGAGGCGCCCCGCGCCGAGCTCCAGTCGCTGGAGCGCGCGCACTCCGCCCGTTACGTCGCCGAACTGAAGGCGGCACTCGAAGACCTCGAGCAGCAGGCGAAACAGGGCGTGCCCCATCCGATGAAGGCGCTGGACCCCGACACCTGCGCCAATGCGTTCACCTGGTCCGCGGCGCTGCGCGCGGCGGGCGCGGCGGTGCAGGCGACCGACCTGGTCCTGGACGGCCGGGCCGAGAACGCCTTCTGCGCGGTCCGGCCGCCGGGTCACCACGCGACGCGCGACCAGACGATGGGCTTCTGCTTCTTCAACAACGTGGCCGTCGCGGCGCGCCATGCGCTGGACGTGCGCGGGCTGGACCGCGTGGCGGTCGTCGACTTCGACGTCCACCACGGCAACGGCACCGAGGACATCCTGGCCGGCGACGAGCGCGTGCTGATGGTCAGCATCTTCCAGGACCCGCTGTACCCGTACTCCGGCACCGAGCCCAAGGGCGCGAACATGCTCAACGTGCCGGTGCCGCCGTACACGCGCGGCGCCGAAGTGCGCGAGATGATCGAGTCGCTGTGGATGCCGGCGCTGGAGCGCTTCAAGCCGCAGATGATCTTCGTCTCGGCCGGTTTCGACGCGCACCGCGACGACGAGCTGGCGCAGCTCGGCCTGGTCGAGGCCGACTACGAATGGATCACGCTGCGCATCATGGACGTGGCCCGGCGCCACGCGAAGGGGCGCATCGTCTCCTGCCTGGAGGGCGGCTACGACCTCGGCGCGCTGGCGCGCAGCGTCGGCGTGCACCTGCGGACGCTGGCCGGCCTCTGAGCCGCCGCCCGGGCGGGGGCGCCGCCCCTCGATCGGCTCCGCGCGACAATCGCGCCCGCAACTGCCGACGCGCTCCCGGCCACTCAGTCCGTCCCGCGACTGAACGGCCCGACCCGCGCCGGCTCCCGAATTGTTTTCCTCCTTGAGTGTCATCTTGGGCAACACCACCCCCCTCAACCACACCCTCAGCCTGCGCGAGCTGGAGTCGCTGCTCACGATGCTGGCGCGGCCCCAGGCGCTGATCGAGGTCGGCCTGGTGCTGGCCTGCCTGGCGCTGTCCTGGCTGATCGTCTACCGCATCAGCAGGCACGTGACGGTGGCGCCGGGGCATCACTCGGTGCTGCTGGGCCACCGCGTGTTCGACGGCGTCCTGTTCCCGGTGGTCGCGCTGCTGCTGGCGCTCGGCGCGCGGCGGGTCATGCCGCTGCTGGGCGAGCCGGTCGCGCTGTTCCGCGTCGTCATCCCGGTGCTGCTGTCGCTGGTGGTGATCCGGCTGGTGGCGCGCGTGCTGCGGGCGACGATGCCCGATTCCATCGGCATCAAGCTGCTGGAGCGCAGCGTGTCCTGGGTGGCGTGGCTGGGCTCCATCCTGTGGATCGTCGGCGTGCTGCCCATCCTCATCGACGAGCTCGACGACTACAAGCCGTCCTTCCTGCCGAAAGGCCCGAACGGCCATGCGACGAGCGTCTATGACCTGTTGATCGTCGTGCTGCAGGTCGGCGCGGTGATGCTGGTCGTGCTGTGGCTCTCCTCCACCGTCGAGGCGCGCCTGCTGCGCGGCAAGTCGGTGCTGGACCTGTCGATGCGCAAGATCGCGGTCAACCTCACGCGCACCGCGCTGCTGGTGATCGGCGCGATGGTGGCATTGAACACGGTGGGCCTGAACCTCAGCGCGCTGTCCTGGCTGGGCGGCGCGGTGGGCGTGGGCCTGGGCTTCGGCCTGCAGAAGATCGCGGCGAACTACGTTTCCGGCTTCATGATCCTGGCCGAGCGCTCGCTGCGCATCGGCGACATGGTGAAGGTCGACAACTTCGAGGGGCGCATCAGCGACATCAAGACGCGCTACACGGTGATCCGCGCGCTCAACGGCCGCGAGGCCATCGTGCCCAACGAGTCGCTGATCACCACGCGGGTCGAGAACCTCTCGCTGGCCGACCCGCAGGTGAACGTGTCGACGGTGGTGCAGGTGGCCTATGGCACCGACGTGGATGCGCTGTTCCCGCAGCTGATCGAGGAGGTGAAGCGCGTCCCGCGCGTGCTGTCCGAGCCGTCGCCCTCGGTGTCGCTGAGCAACTTCGCCGCCGACGGGCTGGAGCTGACGATCGGCTTCTGGATCTCCGATCCGCACAACGGGCAGGGCGGGGTGCGGTCCGAGGTGAACCTCGCGATCCTGCGCTTGCTGAACCGCTTGGACATCGACATCCCGTTCCCGCAGCGTGTCGTGCGCACGGTGGTGGAAGTCCCGGTGCCGCCGGTCACTCCGGCGTCGCGGTGAGAAGGGCTGACGACCGCCCTTGTCGCCGTATCGCCGTGTCGCCATGTCGAGGCTGCACGGTGCCGATGACGCCGCGACGCCATCCAATGGTGTAAGACGCGCAGCCCGATCCGTGTAGGAGTGAGCCGCGTCGTCATCCATGACGGGCTTCTCGGAGGACAGTGGGTCCTTGGCTTGCCACGTCGCCGCATCACTCAGATGCACACCATGGCCAAGCCGAACGACTCCAGGTATTCGACAGACGACTACATCTCCACCGGCTCCCCGGGTCTCGACGACGTGTTACGTGGCGGGTTGCCGACGGGGCACATCTATCTGCTCGAAGGACCGGCCGGTGCCGGCAAGACAACGCTCGGGCTGCAGTTTCTGCTGGAAGGCGTCCGTTGCGGTGAGCGCGTCTTGTGGTGCACGCTCGCGGAGACCGAATCGCAGCTCATGGCCACGGCCCGGTCGCACCGGTGGGACTTGGCGGGTGTGGATATTGTCAATCTGGCCGAGGTCGAGGGAGGAGAAGCCGAAGGCGACTACTCCTTCTTCTCGCCCAGCGATGTCGAGTTGAATGATGTCATCGCGAAGATTCTCAGGGTCACAGCGCAACTTCGCCCGCGTCGCGTGGTCTTCGACCCCTTCTCCGACGTGCGCCTGCTTGCGCGTGATCCGCTGCGGTTCAGGCGGCAGCTCCTGCGATTGCGCGAGCACTTCTCCGCCATGGGGGCGACGGTGCTCCTGATCCAGGAGGTCGGGCTGAATGGCAGCAACGACGCGGTGGGTGAAGGCGTCGTGCACGGCATCATCAGCCTGTACCAGCACGCACCGGATTACGGAAAGCAGCGTCGGCGACTGCGGGTGCACAAGATGCGCGGCGTGCCGATGCAGGAAGGTTTCCACGATACGGCGATACAGACGGGCGGCGTGATCGTCTACCCGCGCCTGGTCGCCAACGAGCACGATCCCGATCTGGCAACCCTGGGGCGAGGCACCACGCTGACCAGCGGCAGCCAGGTGCTGGACGGCATGCTCTTCGGTGGCCTGGATCGCGGCAGCAGCCTGCTGGTGACCGGGCCATCCGGCATCGGCAAGAGCACGCTGTGCATGCAATTCACCAATGCCATCGCAGAGCGCGGCGGTCGAGCTGCGGTTTATCTGTTCGACGAGACTCGCCGTGTGTTCCTGTCACGCGCGGACGCTCTGGGAATGGGTACCCGGGCTCGCGTCGAATCTGGAGAGATCGCCCTGCGTCAGATCGATCCCGCGGAGTTCTCCCCTGGCGAATTTGCTCACCTCATCCGGCGTGCCGTGGAGGAGGACGGCGTCACGATGGTCGTCATCGACTCCCTCAACGGATACCTCACGGCGATGCCTGACGAGAAGCATCTCGCCATGCACATGCACGAACTGTTGAGCTATCTCTCCAACCGGGATGTCGCCACGCTGCTGACGCTGAACCAGCAGGGTTTCGTGGGTGAGTCCAGCGCGTCACCGCTGGATGTCACCTACCTGACCGACGCCGCGGTGCTGCTGCGCTACTTCGAGGACGACGGCGAGATCCGACGCGCGCTGTCCGTGATCAAGCGACGCGTGGGCGGACACGACTCGACGATCCGCGAGTTCCGCATCGGACTTCCCGGATTGGACGTGCAGGCGCCGTTGCGCGGTTATCACGCCCTGTTATCGGGGATGCCCGTGGCCAAGGGCGAGGAGACGCGTGCGACATGAGCGAAGTCCAGATGCTCGCCGCGGCGCAGCCGCCCGTCGCGGCGGCGGAGGCCGTGTGCGCGGATGTCCTGGTCCTGGCGGCACCTCGCGATGCCTCGCTCACGCGCGAGCTGCTGGACGGTGCCGGCGTGTGCAGCGAATACTGCGCGGACGAGGCGTCGCTGATGCGCCACCTGTCCCTGGAGACGGGATCGGTGCTCGTCGCGGAGGAAATGGCGACGCCTTCGCTGCGGCGCCAACTGGCGGCGAGTGTCCGGGCCCAGCCAGCCTGGTCGGATCTGCCGATCATCATCGTGGCCAGCGCCAGCGCCGAACATCTGCCCCTTCACGCGCTCGCCGCGCTCGGCAATGTCTCGATGCTGCAGCGCCCGATGTCGCCGGACGCGCTGCGCTCGGCCGTCTCTGCCGCATTGCGCGCACGGCGGCGGCAGTGGCAGGTGCGCGACCTGCTGCGTCAGCAACGCGAGCAGGCGGAACGCAAGGATCAATTCCTGGCCATGCTGGCGCACGAGCTGCGCAACCCGCTGACGCCGATTCGTTATGCCGCCCACCTGCTGCAACTGGACGAGTTGCCGCGTGAGCGGCAGTCGACGCTGGCTCGTCTCGTCGATCGGCAGGTCGGTCACATGGGGCGCATCATCGACCAGCTGCTCGACGTATCCCGGCTGACCCGCGGGCTGGTCCAGCTCACCCGCGCGCCCGTGAACCTCTGCGCCCTCGCGCGCGAGACGCTGAGCGCGCACGCCGTCGCCGCGCAGGCCAGCGGGGTGGCCCTCGACTGCCGGTGCGACTGTGAGGCCTGGGTGAAAGGCGACGGCACGCGCTTGCGACAGGTGATCGATAACCTCGTGGACAACGCGATCAAGTTCTCGTCCGCCGGGCAACGGGTCATCGTGGCCTTGAGCTCTCTGGGGGATCGCGTCCAGCTGATCGTCCAGGATGAAGGCGACGGCGTGGAGCAGCACCTGCAGGACCAGCTGTTCGACGCCTTCGTCCAGGCGGATCGTTCCCTGGAGCGCTCCAGAGGCGGGCTGGGGCTCGGCCTCGCGCTGGTGAAGGGCCTCGTCTCGCTGCACGGCGGCGCGGTGTCGGTGTACTCTGCCGGCCCTCAGCAGGGCAGCACGTTCACCGTCACCCTGCCCGCCTTGCGTGAAACGCCGTCTGAAGCGGCGGTCGACCTCGACACCGTGCCAGCGGCGGCATCGGCGTCGCGCGACGTGCTCTTGGCGGAAGACAATGTCGACGCCGCCGACTCGCTGCGCATGATTCTGGAAGGCCATGGCCACCGGGTCGAGGTCGTGCACAACGGACCGGCCGCGGTGGAGGCGTTGCGGTTGAAGCGGCCGCAGGTGCTGATTTGCGACATCGGCCTGCCGGGACTGAGCGGTTATGACGTCGCCCGCGCCGCGCAAGGCTCGCACCGCCCGGCGTTGATGTTGGCGCTGACCGGTTACGGTTCGGCGGAAGATCGCAGACGGGCCGTCGAGGCCGGGTTCGATGGGCATCTCGCCAAGCCGATCGCGGTGCCGGACTTGCTGGCGTGGCTGTCCTCCGGCGCGCCGAAGCCCGAACCGGCCTGAGTGCGCGCGAGAGCCGCGTCGAGCGCGGCAGGCGGCATCCGCCCTCACTCGTCCTCGCGGAGGATGCCCAGCTGCCGCAGCACGCGGATGGGTGTGCACCTGTCATCGACGGTGCAATGAAAAAGACCACCCGAGGGTGGTCTTGTCCGTGCGGAACGCGAGGGGGAAGGGCGCTCAGCCCGCCGCCACCGGGATCTTGACCGGCTTGCCGGCGGCGATGCGCTGCTGCCACTCGGCCGGGCCGGTGATGTGGGCGCTGGTGCCGCCGGCGTCGACCGCCACCGTCACCGGCATGTCGACCACGTCGAACTCGTAGATCGCTTCCATGCCCAGGTCCTCGAAGCCGACGACCGTCGCGTGCTTGATCGCCTTGGACACCAGGTAGGCCGAGCCGCCCACCGCCATCAGGTAGGCCGACTTGTGGTTCTTGATCGACTCGATCGCGACCGGGCCGCGTTCGGCCTTGCCGATCATCGCGATCAGGCCGGTCTTCTCCAGCATCATGTCGGTGAACTTGTCCATGCGGGTCGCGGTCGTCGGACCGGCCGGTCCCACGACTTCATCGCGCACCGGATCGACCGGGCCGACGTAGTAGATGACGCGGTTGGTGAAGTCCACCGGCAGCGGCTCGCCCTTGGCCAGCATGTCCTGGATGCGCTTGTGCGCGGCGTCGCGGCCGGTGAGCATCTTGCCGTTGAGCAGCAGCGTGTCGCCCGGCTTCCAGCTGGCGACTTCGTCCTTGGTCAGCGTGTTCAGGTCGACGCGCTTGCTCTTGTTGTAGTCCGGCGCCCACTTCACGTCGGGCCACAGGTCCAGGCTGGGCGGCGTCAGGTAGCTCGGGCCCGAGCCGTCCAGCACGAAGTGCGCGTGGCGCGTGGCGGCGCAGTTCGGGATCATCGCGATCGGCTTGGAGGCCGCGTGCGTCGGGTAGGTCTTGATCTTGACGTCCAGCACGGTGGTCAGGCCGCCCAGGCCCTGCGCGCCGATGCCCAGCGCGTTGACCTTCTCGTACAGCTCGATGCGCAGCTCCTCGAGCTTGTCCTTCGGACCGCGCTCCAGCAGCTCGTACATGTCGATGTCGTCCATCAGGGCTTCCTTGGCCAGCAGCGCGGCCTTCTCGGCCGTGCCGCCGACGCCGATGCCCAGCATGCCCGGCGGGCACCAGCCCGCGCCCATGGTCGGCACGGTCTTGAGCACCCAGTCGACGATGTTCTCGCTGGGGTTGAGCATGTAGACCTTGCTCTTGTTCTCCGAGCCGCCGCCCTTGGCCGCGACGATCACGTCGACGGTGTTGCCGGGCACGACGTCCATGAAGATCACCGCGGGCGTGTTGTCCTTGGTGTTCTTGCGCTCGAAGATCGGATCGCTGAGCACCGAGGCGCGCAGCTTGTTGTCCGGGTGGTTGTAGGCGCGGCGCACGCCTTCGTTGACGGCGTCCTGGATGGAGCCGGGGAAGTCGCCCCAGCGCACGTCCATGCCGATCTTGAGGAACACGTTGACGATGCCGGTGTCCTGGCAGATCGGACGGCGGCCTTCGGCGCACATCTTCGAGTTGGTCAGGATCTGCGCGATCGCGTCCTTCGCGGCCACGCTCTGCTCGCGCTCGTAGGCGCGCGCCAGATGCTGGATGTAGTCGGCCGGGTGGTAGTAGCTGATGTACTGCAGCGCGGCGGCGACGCTTTCGACGAGGTCGGCGTAGCGGATGGTGGTCATGGTCGTGGACAGGATGGTCACGGGAGACCGCGATTATCCGTTACCCGATGAAATCCCCGTCGCCCCGGGCGTTGGCGGGACGCGGTGCGCACGCTTGTGCGAACGGGGTGGCGCGAGAGGCGCCCATGAAGTGAGCTGGATAGCCGCATCACCTGCTATTTGGAGTGCCCAGCTGGCTGCTGCCCACACCGAGATCTTTGCTAAGCAGCTTCTCATCTTCGCGATCAAGAAGGGTAAGAAGCTGTCAAGGGGCTCGATGTGGACCAGACCAAGATCGACCGAGAGATCCTGAAGAAGCGCTGTGTCACGCAGTCGACTCCCATGACATGGACGACGACATGCCGTTCTTAGTTGATGTCGAGGCGGAAGCTAGGCCGAATGGGTGTCCTACAAGAGGGCCGAAGCTGCGCGTTGGACGCCAACCTCGCCGTTCGATCCGCTGTTGAGCGATCAAACGTTCCGGAATGGTGACACCTGTCTCCTTAGCATTCCGATGCTTGGCGACGTCGCAGACAGGCCGGTGAGGGAAAACGTTCCTACACACCTACGTAGCATGGGGGCTGAGCGCGATGAAAGAGCATCGAACTACAGAGCTTGTTTTCGGCGCGATCGCGAGCGGTTGTCGAGACGCGGAGTCATTTCACGGCCTCGTCTGTATAGACATGCACCGCAGCAGGTAACGGTTTATGCGACGTTTGGGTTGTTGTCGCAGCTGGTAATGATTCCTCCTGCTCCAGCGCAACCCGTTCGACGCTCAGCAGTTGAGATTTTGCTAGGTGGCGTAATCGGCGCACCATTGCTTGAGAACCTGCTTGTTGTGGCTGCTCTCGCCGTACTTGGCAACTGGCTTTCCAAGCGTGATGCAGCCCTTGCGGTAACTGCTGTGGCCGTCCTGCTCCATGCGGTCTTTGCGACGTGGTCTGGAATCGCAGCGCTCGTGCTGTTTGCTGTTCTGACGTTCAGCTACGAGGCATGGAGGGCTCAAGGAACCAGGCTGGCTTTCCTGGTGATCTTCTTGCAACACGCGCTGTTCAATCTTCCGGCGACTGCTGAGGCTGCATATCACGCGCTAGGTTGAGGCGGCTCAGTGACCGCCGCCGCCGGGATTGGTCGCCGTCGGCCGCACCTGCGATTGCAGCTCCGCCGCCAGGCGGGCCCGCTCGGCCTCGCTCAACGCGGGGCTGCACTGGCGGCGTCCGAGCATCGATCCGGTTTGCCCTTCGCGCTCGCACACCTCGGCCTTGGCGGTCGGGGCCTTGTCGGCCTCCGGCGCGGCGCACCCGGCCAGCGCCGCCACCAGCGGCAGCGCCGCACAGGTCCAGAATCTCATCGCGTCCTTCTCCCTGATCACCATGGTTGTTGAGGCGATCCGCCTCGGTCGAAGATCCTATCGGCGTCCGCGCGCGGAGGGCCTCCGGGGGGAACGCGCAAGCCGCCGCTCGCCGGGCGGCGCGCGCACCGGCGATGATCGGGGCTTCACGGCGTGTCCTGCCCTGATGAGCCATGGACGCGACACGCCCGCTCTGCTGTACTGCCGGGCCGCCGTTCAGGCGGGCCCTACCTTTCGGAGGACGCCTTCTTGACCCCAGGACTCAAACGCTTCTTCGCCAGCGAATCGGCCGGCGGCATCGTGCTCGCCATCGCCGCGGTCGCCGCGCTGATCCTGTCCAACTCTCCCTGGCGGGAGCTCTACGCCGCCTTCACCCGCATCGAGGGCGAGGTCCGCATCGGCGGCGACTGGCTGGTACTCGCCAAGCCGCTGCTGGTCTGGGTCAACGACCTGTGGATGGCCGTCTTCTTCTTCCTCGTCGGCCTGGAGATCAAACGCGAATTCGTCGGCGGTGAGTTGTCGGACCGCTCGCAGGCCGTGCTGCCCATCGTCGCCGCGTTCGGCGGGATGGCCGCGCCGGCGCTGATCTACGCGGGCCTCAACCTCGGCGACCCCGTCGCGCTGCACGGCTGGGCCATCCCCGCGGCGACCGACATCGCCTTCGCCATCGGCATCGTGATGCTGCTGGGCAGCCGCGTGCCGTCCTCGCTGAAGGTCTTCCTGACGGCGGTCGCGATCATCGACGACCTCGGCGCCATCGTCGTCATCGCGCTCTTCTACACGAGCCAGCTGTCGCTCACGATGCTCGCCTGTGCCGCGGTCTGCCTGGTCGTCCTCTTCGCGCTGAACCGCGCGAAGGTCCGCCGCGCCGACGTCTACATCGTCGTGGGCCTCGTCCTGTGGACCTGCGTGCTGAAGTCCGGCGTCCACGCCACCCTGGCCGGCGTCGCCACCGCGCTCTTCATCCCGTCCGACAACGACGGCCACGGCCATTCCCCGGCCGAGGACCTCGAGCACGCGCTGCATCCGTGGGTCGCCTTCCTGATCCTGCCGATGTTCGCCTTCGCCAACGCGGGCGTGTCGCTGCTCGGACTGCACGCCGGCGACCTGCTGCATCCGGTGTCGCTGGGCATCGCGCTGGGCCTGCTGCTGGGCAAGGCGATCGGCGTGTTCGGCAGTTCTTGGCTGATGATCCGTCTCGGCCTGGCGCAGAAACCCGGCGGCGCCGACTGGGTCCAGTTCTTCGGCGTCTGCGTGCTGTGCGGCATCGGCTTCACGATGAGCCTGTTCATCGGCGGCCTCGCGTTCGAGGGCCACGGTCCGGACTGGGAAACCCGCGTCAAGCTGGGCGTGCTCGGCGGATCCATCCTGTCGGGTGTCGCCGGGACGCTGATCCTGCTGCGCAAGCGTCGCTGAGCGCGACCGGGCGCGACGATCCCTCAACGACAACGGGGCCCGCGGGCCCCGTTGTCGTTGGTACACCAGTGCGCCGCTGCGGCGCGCGCCTCAGTGCTTCTCGCCCGGACCGTGCGAGAGCAGCTTGTCCGTCATCGCGATCGCCAGCGCCGACAGCAGGAAGGCCAGATGGATGGCGGTCTGCCAGATCAGTGTCTTTTCGTTCAGGTTCTCGACGTTGATGAAGGTCTTCAGCAGATGGATCGACGAGATACCGATGATGGCCGTCGCCAGCTTGACCTTCAGCACCGAGGCATTGACGTGGTCCAGCCATTCGGGCTGGTCCGGGTGGCCTTCCAGGCGCAGCCGCGACACGAAGGTCTCGTAGCCGCCGATGATCACCATGATCAGCAGATTGGAGATCATGACCACGTCGATCAATGCCAGCACGACCAGCATGATGATGGTTTCGTTGAGTTTGGTGACGCTGACGTCGGCCTTGTAGCCCACGCTCTTGATGAGCATCTGCAGCGCGTCCTGGTTGCCGAATGCCGCTTCGACCAGATGCACCAGTTCCGTCCAGAACTGGAAGACGTAAACCGCCTGCGCCACGATCAGGCCGAGATAGAGCGGCAGCTGGAGCCAGCGGCTGCCGAACATCAGGTGCGCGAGCGGATGCATGCGCTTGCGTGCGGTCTCGGCCGGAGGCGTCGGGCGGTCGGTCATCAGGGTAGGTCCTTCAAGTCGTAACTGGCGGGAACCGCCAAACCCCGCGATTTTAGTGAGAGCATCGCGACGGCTCTTCTACAAGAGTAAGCACATCGTCAGTGAGAAAGCGGAGAGTTCGGCCGAGTCTGAACCCGAGTTCGAAGATCCCTGCCTGTACGGAGACATAGGCCATGAGCGACAAGATCTACAACCCCCCCGCATCCGCCGTCCAGGGCGCCCACGTGTCCGGACTGGCCGCCTACGAGGCGCTGTGCAAGGAAGCGGAGACCGATTACGAAGGCTACTGGGCGCGCCTGGCGCGCGAGCTGCTGAGCTGGAAGCAGCCCTTCACCAAGGTGCTGGACGAGTCCGACGCGCCGTTCTTCAAATGGTTCGAGGACGGCAAGCTCAACGTCTCCTACAACTGCCTGGACCGCCATGTCGAAGCCGGCCGCGGCGACCGCGTCGCGATCATCTTCGAAGCCGACGACGGCACCACGACCCGCGTCACCTACGCCGAGCTGCTGAGCCGGACGGCGCAGCTGGCCAACGCGCTGAAGGCGCGCGGCGTGAAGAAGGGCGACCGCGTCGTCATCTACATGCCGATGTCGGTCGAGGGCGTGGTCGCGATGCAGGCCTGCGCGCGCATCGGCGCGACGCATTCGGTGGTGTTCGGCGGCTTCTCGGCGCAATCGCTGCGCGACCGCATCCAGGACGCCGGCGCCGTGATGGTGCTGACCGCGGACGAACAGGCGCGCGGCGGCAAGTCGCTGCCGCTGAAGGCCATCGTCGACGAGGCGCTCGCCGACAACAGCTGCCCGACCATCCAGCACGTCATCGTCTACAAGCGCACCGGCGGCAGCATCGCCTGGGTCGACGGCCGCGACGAGTGGCTGCACGACGCGGTCGCGGGCCAGTCCTCGAGCTGCGAGCCGGAATGGGTCGAGGCCGAGCACCCGCTGTTCCTGCTCTACACCTCGGGCTCGACCGGCAAGCCCAAGGGCGTGCAGCACAGCACCGGCGGCTACCTGCTGCATGCCGCGCTGACCACGAAGTGGACCTTCGACCTGAAGGACTCGGACGTCTTCTGGTGCACCGCCGACATCGGCTGGGTGACCGGCCACACCTACATCGCCTACGGCCCGCTGGCGCTGGGCGGCACCGAGGTCGTCTTCGAAGGCATCCCGACCTTCCCGGACGCCGGCCGCTTCTGGCAGATGATCGAGAAGCACAAGGTCACCATCTTCTACACGGCGCCGACGGCGATCCGCTCGCTGATCAAGGCGGCCGAAGCGAACGAGGCCGTGCACCCCAAGCGCTACGACCTGGGCTCGCTGCGCATCCTGGGCTCGGTCGGCGAGCCGATCAACCCGGCCGCGTGGGAGTGGTACCACCTGCACGTCGGCGGCGGCCGCTGCCCCATCGTCGACACCTTCTGGCAGACGGAGACCGGCGGCCACATGATCACGCCGCTGCCGGGCGCCACGCCGCTGGTGCCGGGCTCCTGCACGCTGCCGTTCCCCGGCATCACCGCGGCCATCGTCGACGAGACCGGCAACGACGTGCCCAACGGGCAGGGCGGCATCCTCGTCGTCAAGAAGCCGTGGCCGTCGATGATCCGCACCATCTACGGCGATCCGGAACGCTTCAAGAAGAGCTACTACCCGCCGGAGCTCAAGGGCTACTACTTGGCCGGCGACGGCGCCATCCGCGACGCCGACAACGGCTACTTCACCATCACCGGCCGCATCGACGACGTGCTGAACGTGTCGGGCCACCGCATGGGCACGATGGAGATCGAGTCCGCGCTGGTCAGTTGCACCGAGCTTGTCGCGGAGGCCGCGGTCGTGGGCCGTCCGGACGACACCACCGGCGAGGCGATCTGCGCCTTCGTCGTGCTCAAGCGTGCGCGGCCCAGCGGCGACGAGGCCAAGGCCATCGCCAAGCAGCTGCGGGACTGGGTGGCCAAGGAGATCGGTCCGATCGCCAAGCCCAAGGACATCCGCTTCGGCGACAACCTGCCCAAGACGCGCAGCGGCAAGATCATGCGGCGGCTGCTGCGCTCGGTCGCGAAGGGCGAGACGGTGACGCAGGACACGTCGACCCTGGAGAATCCCGCGATCCTGGAACAGCTGGGACAGGCCTACTGAGAACGCCGGCCGGGCCCCGCGCGGGAGGCACGTGCCACCCGCGTTGTCATCGGTTCCTTGAGCGTTCCTCCTCTGAGAACACCCCCGAGCCCCGCTGTCGCGGGGCTTTTTCTTGCGCAGGCGCAATGTGACAACCGCCTGGACGGCAGGAAGTGCGGGACCGGCTGACCTTCTCGTGGCAGGGGAGGCGGCATCCACACTCCCACGGGTTGTGGAACCTGGGCGGCCCCGGACGAAGAATCCCGGCTCCGTTCCGCCAGGAGCGGTCCCCGCGATCTTGGCGGCGCTCGGGCGACACGGCGCGCCGGACGCCCCCCTCACAGAAGGAGTCGTTTGTGGAATATTCGTTCATGCTCAAGTACCAGATGCCGCCGCAGGACTGCGAGGAAGAGCCCTTGAAGCAACGGCTGGCGTCCGTCGGCTGCAAGGACGCGCGGGTCGCCGTGGGCCTGCGCGGCCGGTTGATGCTGAGCTTCGCCCGCGCCGCCGAGCGGGCCGACCAGGCCCTGCTGGGCGCGCTGCGCGAGGTCCGCAAGGCCATCCCCGGCGCGCGCCTGATCGAGGCGGGCCCCGACATGGTCGGCCTGACCGACGTGGCGACGCTGGTGGGCGTGTCCCGCCAGAACATGCGCAAGCTGATGCTGACGCACCCGATGAGCTTTCCGTCGCCGATCCACGAAGGCAACTCGTCCTCGGTCTGGCACCTGTGGGACGTGCTGCGCTGGATGCAGGGGCGCGGCGGCTACAGGATCGACGAGTCGGTGCTCGAGCTCGCGACGGTGGCCAAGGCCGTCAACCTCGCCCGCGAGAGCCGTCACCTGGACGAGCGGCGGCGCGACGAGCTGTTCAAGCTCGTGGCCTGAAAAAGGAAAAGGCCCCGGAGGGCCTCGATGCTTGGCGCAGCGGGCGACGTGCGGGACTTGCCGCACGCCCCGCCCCGGGTCACTTCGTCGTCAGGATCCACTTGGCGAGTTGCTCGGCTTCCGCGGGGTTGACCTGCGTGTTGGCCGGCATCGGCACCGGCCCCCAGACGCCGGAGCCGCCCTTGATGATCTTCTCGGACAGCTTCTTCACGGCGTCCTTGTCGCCGGCGTACTTGGCCGCGACGTCCTTGTAGGCGGGACCGACCAGCTTCTTGTCGACGGCATGGCAGGCCATGCAGTTCTTCTTCTGCGCCAGCTCGGGGCTGGCGAAGGCGCTGGGCGCGCTCAAGGTGGCGGCGAGGGCCGCGGAGATGAACAAGGCGTTTCTCATGGCATCCTTTCAGGTGGGGTCCGGTCTCCGAATGGCGCCACAATCGCCGCCGTGACAGTCGCCGCCGCGACGTGACGGCACGACGGGTCGCGACGCAGGTCGACGGGCGGCCGGGAGCGTCCGGGCTCGCGCGATTGTAGTGGTGGGGGACGCGCCGACCGGGTGCGCACGAGGAGAACGACGATGTGGTTGATGGTGATCGGTGTCTTGTTGATTCTGCTCAAGCTGGCCAGTGTGGGCCCGTTTGAAACGCTGAGCTGGTGGTGGGTCTTGTCGCCCTTCCCGGTGGCCATCGTGTGGTGGGAATTCGCCGACAAGACGGGTTACACCAAGAAGCGGGAAATGGACAAGATGGACGAGAAGAAGGAAGCGCGCCGGCAGCGTCAGCTCGACGCCATCGGGCAGGGCGACAAGACGCGCAAGAAGCGTTGATCCTCGGCGCTGCGCCGGCCTCGCGACCGGCGCCGACCCCTCACTCGAACTTGTCGAGCACCGCGCCCGAGCTGGCGCTCGAGGCGTTCTTGGCGAACTTCGCCAGCACGCCCCGCGTGTAGCGCGGCGCGGGTTTCGTCCAGGCCGCCTTGCGGCGCGCCAGTTCCGCATCGTCGACGTTGAGCTGCAGCAGCAGCTGCAGCGCGTCGATGGTGATCGAATCGCCTTCCTGCACCAGCGCGATCGTGCCACCCTCATAGGCTTCCGGCGCGACGTGCCCGACGACCATGCCCCAGGTGCCGCCCGAGAAGCGGCCGTCGGTGATCAGGCCGACGCTTTCGCCCAGGCCCTGGCCGATCAGCGCGCCGGTGGGCGCCAGCATCTCCGGCATGCCCGGCCCGCCCTTGGGACCCAGGTAGCGCAGCACCATCACGTCGCCGGCCTTGATCTGGTTGGCCATGATGGCCGCGAGCGCGGACTGCTCGTCGTCGAAGACGCGCGCCGGGCCGGTGATGACCGGGTTCTTGAGGCCGGTGATCTTGGCCACGCAGCCCTCGGGCGACAGGTTGCCCTTCAGGATGGCCAGGTGGCCCTGCGCGTAGATGGGATCGGCCACGGCGCGGATCACCTGCTGGTCGGGCGACAGGTCCGGCACGTCGGCGAGGTTCTCGGCGACGGTCTTGCCGGTGATCGTGATGCAGTCGCCGTGCAGCAGGCCGGCCTTCAGCAGCTGCTTCATGACGGCGGGGATGCCGCCGGCCTTGTGCAGGTCCACGGCCAGGAAACGACCACTGGGCTTGAGGTCGCACAGCACGGGGATCTTGGTGCGCATGCGCTCGAAATCGTCGATGGTCCAGTCCACCTCGGCCGCGTGCGCGATCGCCAGGAAGTGCAGCACCGCGTTGGTTGAGCCGCCGGTGGCCATGATCACCGCGACGGCGTTCTCGATGGCCTTCTTCGTCACGATGTCGCGCGGCTTCAGGTCGGCCTTGACGGCGGCGACCAGGTAGTCGGCGGCGCGTTTGGTGTTCTCGACGACCTCGTCCTCCACGTTGGACATGCTCGACGAGTAGGGCAGCGACATGCCCAGCGCCTCGAACGCCGAGCTCATCGTGTTGGCGGTGTACATGCCGCCGCAGGAGCCGCTGCCGGGGATGGCGCGCTTCTCGATCTGGCAGAAGTCCTCTTCGCTCATCTTGCCGGCGCTGAACTGGCCGACCGCCTCGAAGACGCTGACGATGTTGAGGTCCTGGCCCTTGTAATGGCCCGGCTTGATGGTGCCGCCGTAGATGTAGATCGCCGGCACGTTGGCGCGCAGCATGCCCATCATGCCGCCGGGCATGTTCTTGTCGCAGCCGCCGATCACCATCACGCCGTCCAGCCACTGGCCGCCCACGCAGGTCTCGACGCAGTCGGCGATGACCTCGCGCGAGACCAGCGAGTACTTCATGCCCTCGGTGCCCATGGCCATGCCGTCGGAGATGGTCGGCGTGCCGAACAGCTGCGCGTTCGCGCCCGCCGCCTTCAGGCCGATGACCGCGGCGTCGGCCAGCTTCTGCAGGCCGGAGTTGCACGGCGTGATCGTCGAGTGGCCATTGGCCACGCCGATCATCGGCTTGCCGAAGTCGCCTTCCTCGTAGCCCATGCCGTAGTACATCGAGCGGTTGGGCGCGCGCGCGACGCCTTCGGTGATGTGCTTCGAACGGCGGTTGGGCGCGTCGTCGTGGGGGGCGGCTGCTGGGCCGTGGGCGGCGTTGTTCTTCGGATCGGTCATGGTGTCGTCCTGGCGAGCGGGGCTTGGAGCGGCTGAGTATGCGTCTGGCCTTCCTGCGGGTCCAATATATAGTTGGCGGCGTTTTGATTCATGCGATGTATCGATGATCGAGCTCCGTCCCCTGCGGCAGTTCCTGGTGCTGGCCGAGGAACTCCACTTCGGCCGCGCCGCCGAACGGCTGCACATGACGCAGCCGCCGCTCAGCCTGGCCGTGCAGAAGCTGGAGGCGCAACTCGGCGTCCAGTTGCTGGAACGCGGCCGCAGGACGGTCGCGCTGACAGCGGCTGGGGTGGCGCTCGTGGCGGCGTCGACCCGCCTGGTGGAGCAGGCGGACCAGGTGCCCGCCCGCGTGCGCGCGGCGGCCAGCGGCGAGGCCGGGCGCCTGAGCCTGGGCTTCGTGTCGACCGTCGGTTACGGCGACATGCCGCGCTGGCTGCGGCTGTTCCGCGAGGCGCTGCCGGAGGTGCAACTCGCCCTGCGCGAGGCGACGCTCGACGTCCAGCTGCGCGGCTTCGAGACGGGCGAGCTCGACGCCGGTTTCGCGATCCACGCGCCCGGCGCGGAGCCCCCGGGCTTCGAGTGCCTGACCGTGTCGACCGAGCCGCTGGTGCTGGCGCACGCGGAGGACTGGGCACTGGCGCGGCGCCGCAGTCCGTCGCTGGAGGAGGTGCTGCGCGAGCCGCTGGTCGTGTTCCCCAGGGAGATCGCGCCGTCGCTCTTCGATGCCCTGCTGGGTTTCTACCGGGCGCACGGCGCCACGCCGCACATCGCGCAGGAGGCCATCCAGATGCAGACCATCGTCAACCTGGTGTCGGCGGGCATGGGCGTGGCCTGGGTGCCGCAGTCGGTCTGCGCGCTGCAGCGGCCCGGCGTGCGCTACCGGCCGTGGCCGTCGGCGCGCGTGCCGGCCTGCGATACCAGCCTGATCTGGCGCCGCGACGCGTCGCCGGTGGTGCACCGGTTCGTCGACCATGTCCGCGGGCAGGTGGAAGTCAAGGCGTGACCCTCCGTGCGGGCGGTCGGCGCGGACAGGCCCGGCCTGCTTGTTGCCGGGCGTGAAGCCGCATGAAGTTCCGTGACCGGCCTGCAGGCCCGGCGGAGTTCTGCGACCATCTGTCCATGAAAGGATCTTCCCCCGTGAAAGCTCCCCGCAAGAACGACGCCGCCGGCCGCCGCGGCACCTGGCGACGCCTGATCGGTGCGATCTGCGTCGTGACCGGTTTGTCGATGCTCATGAGCGTGGCCTTCGCGACCGCGGCCGAGGCCGCCGTGCTGAAGGACACCGAGCTGCAAGCCCTGCTGGACGCCGGCCGCGCCGACGATCTGGAGAAACTGGCCGCGCAGCGCGTGAAGGCCGATCCGGACGACGCGCAGGCGGTGGCCGCGCTGGCGCTGGCGCAACTGGACCTGGTGGACGGCGCGGTCCTGAAGCAGAACATCCAGCGCCTGGAGCAATGCGTGCAGCGCGCGCCCGATGAAGGCGCCTGCCATTACGCGCTGGCGCTGGCCCTGGTCATGCAGGCGCGGGGCGGCAGCAAGTTCAAGGCGCTGGGCTCGCTGGGCCGGGTGAGCGAACTGGCGCAGCGCGCGATGACGCTGCTGCCCGACGCGCCCGAGCCGCGCAGCGCGCTGCAGCAGTACTACCTGGCCCTGCCGAGCTTCGTCGGCGGCGGGGAATCCAAGGCGCGCGCGCTCGAGCAGGAGGTGAAGGACCCGGCGCAGCTGGGTCTCATGCGCGCGCGGGTGGCGGCGTCCAGGAAGGATTGGCCGGCGATGGAGAAGGCGCTGCGCGCGGTGCGCACGCAGCGGCCCGAGCTGCTGCTGGAGCAGCGCGTGCTGTGGAGCGACTACGGCCGCAACCTGTTCTTCGGCGACCAGAAGGAGCGGGCGGTGCCCTGGTTCGAGGAGCTGCTCAAGAGCCAGCCCCACCAGGCGATGGGCGCCTATGGCCTGGGTCGTGCGTATGACGCGCTGGGCCAGTACGACAAGGCGGTGGCTGCCTTCGAGCGTGCCCGGACCCTGCAGGGCGCCGAGCAGCTGGGGCTGGACCGGCGACTGGGCAGCGCGCTGGCGGGCAAGGGCGACAAGACCGGCGCGCGCGCCGCGCTGCAGCGTTGCATCGACAACCGCCGCGGCAGCCACGGCGACATCGAGGACTGCCGCAAGCAGCTCGCCGCGCTGGGGAACTGACGCCCAGCTTTATGATTCGCGCCTTCTCGACGCGGTAAAGCTCTCTCCATGTTGGTCCATCCCCAGTTCGACCCTGTCGCCATCAACATCTTCGGATGGCCGATCCATTGGTACGGGCTGATGTACCTGACGGCCTTCGGGCTCTTCCTGTGGCTGGGCAACCGCATGGTCCGCAAGCCCTGGAACGCGGCGCGCGGCTGGACCCGCCGCGACATCGATGACCTGCTGTTCTACGGCGTGCTCGGCGTGGTGCTGGGCGGTCGGCTGGGCTACGTGTTCTTCTACAAGCCGGGCTACTACCTGAGCCATCCGGGCGAGATCCTGGCGGTGTGGCAGGGCGGCATGTCCTTCCACGGCGGGCTGCTGGGGGTGCTGGTCGCGCTGGCCGTCTTCGCCTGGCGGCGGGGTTTCCACTTCCTCGAGGTCGGCGACATCGTCGCGCCGTGCGTGCCGCCCGGGTTGGCCGCGGGTCGTCTGGGCAACTTCATCAACGGTGAGCTGTGGGGCCGTGCCGCCGATCCCGGCCTGCCGTGGGCCATGGTCTTCCCGCAGGCGCATGACGCCGTGCTGACGCCGCGCCACCCGTCGCAGCTGTACCAGTTCCTGGGCGAGGGCGTGCTGCTGTTCATCGTGCTGTGGCTGTTCGCGCGCAAGCCGCGGCCGATGGCGGCGGTGTCGGGGCTGTTCCTGGTCGGCTACGGCGTGGCCCGTTTCGTCGCCGAGTACTTCCGCGAGCCCGACAGTTTCCTCACGCTCGACAAGCAGCCGCTGCACCTGAGCCAGGGCCAATGGCTGAGCGCGCCGATGATCGTCGCCGGCATCCTCATGATGCTGTGGGGCTATCGGCGTGCGGCACGTCTGCGGGCGGCGCCCGCGACCCGCTGAGCGGGGCGACATCCCTTCGAGACCGACATGCGTCAGATCTTCTTCGACACCGAAACCACCGGCCTGAATCCTGAATCGGGCGACCGCGTCGTCGACATCGGCTGCGTGGAGATGGTCAACCGTCAGCTGACGGGCCGCCATCTGCACTTCTACCTGAACCCCGAACGCGACATGCCCGAGGAGGCGTTCCGCGTCCACGGGCTGAGCGCCGAGTTCCTGTCCGACAAGCCCAAGTTCGCGGAGATCGTCGAGGAGTTCCTCGCGTTCATCCGCGACGCGGAGCTGATCGCGCACAACGCGGCCTTCGACGTCGGCTTCATCAACGCCGAACTCAAGCGCTGCGGCAAGGCGCCGCTGCACGAATGCGTGGAGAGCGTGCGCGACACGCTGCTGATGGCGCGGGACATGTTCCCGGGCAAGGCGAATTCGCTGGACGCGCTGTGCCGCCGGCTGGAGGTCGACAACAGCAACCGCGGCCTGCACGGCGCGGTGAAGGACGCGGAGCTGCTGGCGGAGGTCTTCATCCGGCTGACGCGGGGTCAGGACTCGCTCGTCATCGACGACAACGCGTCGTCGTCGGGCGAGGGTGGTCAGCTGGAAGTCGTGGCCATCGACTTCAGCGCCTTCGACCTGCCGGTGATCGCGCCGACGGCCGAGGAGCTGGCCTTGCATGAGAAGGCGCTGGTGGACCTCGACAAGGCCAGCGGCGGCAAGCGCATCTGGCAGGTGCCGGTGGCCGCTTGAAGGGCCGCGTGCCAAACACTGCTTGAATCGCGTCAAATTCTCATGGCATAATCTTCGACTTTCCCGGACATCCAAAACGGCAGCGAAGCAATGAGCTTGGCAGCGGTGGCGGACGACAAGACCGGGCGGTTAGCTCAGCGGTAGAGCACTGCCTTCACACGGCAGGGGTCGCAGGTTCGAACCCTGCACCGCCCACCAAAGTCTCTTCAGAGCGTCTTTGGATTCTTGTTGGACGTTCGTAGAAAACCCGGTCCAGATACCGGGCGGTTAGCTCAGCGGTAGAGCACTGCCTTCACACGGCAGGGGTCGCAGGTTCGAACCCTGCACCGCCCACCAGATCAACCCCGTCAACGCAAGTTGGCGGGGTTTTTTCTTGGCGCGACCCGGAGAGAATCTGCGCATGCCTTCGCTGCTGCCGCCCTCGCTCGTCGCCATCATTCCGCGCTGTCTGCAACTCGCGAGTCAGCCGGTGCCGGACGGACTCATTCCGCTGCGATTGGGCGACCTCACGATCGGTCGGGTGCATCCGATGCGCCAGGTCTTGCTCGGCGAGGTCTGGCCCGAACTGGAGCGCCGTGATGGCGCGCTGTGCTGGGACGCTGAGGCGCTCGATGTCGAGGCCCGTTCCCGGCACATCGGCGATGTCGCGCTCGCGTTGAAGGAGCGCGGCGCCATCACCGGCTGGCGCGGCGAGCGTTACGCCTGCGAGCGGCCCGTCGAAGATCCCTGCGTCGAGCGCGGCGAAGTCCTGTTCCGCCTGGAGCGCGCCGCCTTCCGCTTCTTCGGGCTGATGAGCCGCGCGGTGCACATCAACGGCTTCCTGCCGGGCGCGCGGCTCGTGTGCGGTCGGCGCGCGCTGTCGAAGGCGACCGATCCGGGCAAGCTGGACAACCTCGCCGCCGGCGGGCTGACCGCCGATGAGGACCTGGTCGACTGTGCGCGCCGCGAGTTGCTCGAGGAGGCGGCTGTGCCCATGGCGATCAGCGCCGCGGTGCAGGCGCGCGGGGCGCTGCGCAGCACGCGCATGGAAGTGGAGGGCCTTCACGACGAAGTGCTGCACGTCTTCAGCCTTCAGCTGCCCGCCGGCTTCTCGCCGCGCAACGGCGACGGCGAGGTCAGCGAATTCCTGACGCTGGATCTGGAGACCCTCGCGCACAGGCTTGCCGCTGGCGAGTTCAGCCACGACGCGGCCGCTGTTAGTGTCTTCGGGCTCCGGCATTCGCACGCGCTCGCGGACCTGCGCGCCTGATCGTCGACGGAGCCCGCACGAGACGGACAAGGCTGGTCACAATCGCCCGCATGGATCAAGTCGATGCGGTGGTGATCGGGGCCGGCGTCGTCGGCCTCGCGGTCGGCCGGGCGCTGGCGATGCGCGGTCTGGAAACGCTGGTGCTCGAACGCGAGCTCGCCATCGGCACCGGTGTGAGCTCGCGCAACAGCGAGGTCATCCACGCCGGGCTCTACTACCCGGCGGGATCGTTGAAGGCGCGCCTGTGCGTGCGCGGCAAACAGCTGCTCTACGCGCACTGCGAATCCCACGGCGTGCCGCATCGCCGCTGCGGCAAGCTCGTCGTCGCGACGTCGGTGGAACAACTGCCAGGACTGCGCGCGCTGCAGGCGAAAGCCGCTGCGAACGGCGTCGACGACCTGCGCTGGCTCACGCGCGAGGAAGCTCTCGCGCTCGAGCCCCAGCTGCGATGCGAGGCCGCGTTGCTCTCGCCGTCGACCGGCATCGTCGACAGCCACGGGCTGATGCTCTCGTTGCAGGGCGATCTGGAGCGGCACGGCGGTGCGGTCGCCTTCGGCGCGGCGGTGACCGCGGTGCGCCGCGACGGCGCCGGACACGTGATTCACACCGACGACATGACACTTGGCGCCCGCATCGTCGTCAACGCAACCGGGTTGCAGGCGCCAATCCTCGCCGCCGCGATCGAGGGTCTGCCTACGCCGCCGACGGCGCGCTTCAGCAAGGGCTGCTATTTCGCGCTGCAGGGGCGGGCGCCGTTCTCGCGGCTCGTGTACCCGATGCCGCAGGACGCGTGGCTGGGCGTTCACCTCACGCTGGACCTTGGCGGTCAGGCGCGCTTCGGACCTGATGCGCAGTGGCTGGACGTCGAGAACCCCGAAGACATCGACTACGCCGTCGATCCCGCCCGCGCCGACGTGTTCTACGACGACGTGCGCCGCTACTGGCCCGCGCTGCCGGACGGCGCGCTGCAGCCTGCGTACAGCGGCGTGCGGCCGAAGATCCATGCGCCGCACGAGCCCGCGCCGGACTTCCGCATCGACGGTCCCGCGCAGCACGGCGTACCGGGTCTGGTGAACCTGATGGGCATCGAGTCACCCGGTCTCACGAGCGCGCTGGCGATCGCCGAGGAAGTCGTCGCACGCAGCGGTGTCTCCTGAGTCCTCGGTGGTGCAGGGACGGCAGGGCGTGAGGTTTGGACGCTTGCCGGCCGGGGAGAGCGGGACCGAGCCCAGTCCGGTGGACTGGGCGACGCCCGCGAGCGCTGGAGGACCGAAGGTCCGACAGCCTCATGCCCTGGCGGCCAAGCGCTGAATCGAGGCAGGTGGAATGCCCCCGCCTCAATCCGCCGGCGCGCGCAGCGCGCGGTCCCGTTCCTTCGCGATGCGCGCGGCGAAGTCTGCTGACGAGCCACCGGTCGGCAGGTTGCTGACGTCGAGGATCCTGGAGCGGATCTCGGGCAGCCGCAGCGCCTCGTTGATCACCGCATTGATCAGTCGCAGCCGGTCTTCAGGCACCCCGCGAGGCGCGAACAGGCCGAAGGTCGAGACCAGGTTCGCGTCGGGGAATCCCAGCTCGGCCAAGGTCGGCACCTCGGGCAGCACCGGCAGCCGCACCGGCGAGCCGATCGCCAGCGCCTTGAGCTTGCCCTGCCGCACGAACTGCAGCTGCTGCGACGCGACGTTCGAGGACAGCAGCTCGAACTGCCCGCCGATCGCATCGGTCAATTGCTGGCCGCCGCCCTTGTAGGGCACGTGGATGATGTCCACGCGCGCCGCGGCGCGCACCTGCGCCAGCACCATGTGCCCGACGGTCGCGTGACCCGAGGTTGCCCAGCGCAGGCGACCCGGCGCGGCGCGCGCGGCGGCGAGCATCGCGGCGAAGTCCTTCGGCTTGAACGACGGATGCGCGAGCACCAGCACCGGCGTGTCCATGATGCCGACGACGGGCGCCACCTCCGGCGCCGTCGCGGAGAGCGAAGCGCCGGCCGGCGCGAACACCAGGGGCGAGATCGCGCAGTAGGCCAGCGTGTGGCCGTCCGGCGCCGCGCGCGCGAGCGACTCCAGCGCGGTCAGGCCGCCCGCGCCGGCGCGGTTCTCGACGATCACCGGCACCTTCAGCCGGGTGCCCATGTGCTGTGCGAGCGCGCGCGCGGTCTCGTCGCTGACGCCGCCGGGCGGGTAGGCGACGATGAGATGGAGGGGGCGTGTCGGCCACGATTCGGCTGCGGTGCCCGTCGTCTGCGCCTGCGCCACGCGGGCCAGGCCCGCTGCGACGATGCCGGCTTTCAGCAGGTCGCGCCTATGCATCGCGGTGCTCCATCGCGATGCGCCGGGCCAGCGCCAGGAAGGTCGCCGTCGGCCCTTCCTGATCGTGCGAGCGGTACGCGATCGTCAGCGGCGCCTCCAGCCGCGCATGTTTCTCCAGCGGCCGGAACACGATCGAATGCGCATGCACGCCGCGCATCGAGGCCGGCACGACCGTGATGCCCGCCCCGGCCGCCACCAGGTTCAGGTTCATCATCATCCGCTCGACCTCCACGAAGCTGCGCGGCTTGACGCCATCGCGCTCGCACAGCGCCAGCAGGTTGGCGTAGAGGCCGGGCGCGCCGGGGCGGCGCACGAGGATCAGGTCCTCGTCCTCCAGCTCCGCCAGCGGGACCGGCGTCGACCCGGCGCGCGGCACGGTCGCGAGCCGGTGGTCCAGCGGCAGCGCCAGCAACGCGGGCTCGGTGAGCAGCGTCTCGAAGCTGACGCCCTCGGGCTGCGCCACCGGCACGCGCAGGAAGCCGCAATGCAGCCGCGACTTCACGACCGCCTCGATCAGACCGGCGGCGTGGTTCTCGGTCATCGTCAGCGCGATGCCGGGATGCTCGCCGCGGCAGGCGCGCAACACCGCCGGCGTGAACGCATGCGCCGCCGCCGAGCTCGTGAAGCCGATCGCCAGCAGCCCGTGCTGGCCGCCGGCCAGCCGGTCCATGCGGTCGCGCATGTCGTTGTAATCGCGCAGCAGCCGGCGCGCCTCGTCCAGGAACTGGCGGCCGCCGTCGGTCAGGCTCACGCCCTTCGGATGGCGGTGCAGCAGGGCGATGCCCAGCTCCTGTTCCAGCGTCTTGATCTGCTGGCTCAGCGGCGGCTGCTGCATCCCGAGCAGCGCCGCGGCGCGCGTCATGTGGCCGGTCTCCGCGACCGTCACGAAGTAGCGCAGATGTCGGAGGTCCATGTCTGCGTTGTCTCCTGGTCCTCGGGCTCGTCGCGGCTTTCCTCTGCGGAAGCTACGTACGTCCCATATTCAAAACGTCTCGGACTCTGCGGATCAGTGTATTTGACGCTATGGAGGGCGGTCACTAAGGTCCGGCCCGGATACCTACAACAACCCGACGGAGACAACGTTGATGAAGACGACACGACATACGAGGAGCGCGTGGAACACGCCCCGGGCGCTGGTCCTGGCTGCCACCGCGGTGGGAGCAGCCGGCGTCGCGCACGCGCAGAGCGGCAGCAGCGTGCAGGTGTTCGGCCTGCTCGACATCGGCGTGCAGGCGCTGAAGGCCAGCGGCAGCGACACGCGCTACCTCGTGAACAGCGACGGCAACACCTCCAGCCGCTTCGGCGTGCGCGGCACCGAGGACCTGGGCGGCGGGCTGAAGGTCGGCTTCTGGCTGGAGTCGGCGGTGTCCGTCGACGACGGCACCAGCGGCGCCACCAGCACCAACAACAAGGACTCGGTGAGCGGCGGCCTGACCTGGGGGCGGCGTGCGACGGTGCAGATCTCGTCGGCCGACTGGGGCGAGCTGCGCCTGGGCCGCGACTACGTGCCGTCCTTCGGCAACCTGACCACGTCCATGCATCCGTTCGGGACGAACGGCGTGGGCAGCTCCGGGATCATGTACTACCCGGTGCCCGCCAACGGCACGACGGCGCGCACCAACGTGCGGGCGTCCAACTCGATCGGCTATTTCACGCCCTCGGGCATCAACGGCTTCTACGGCCACGCGATGCTGGCGCTGGGCGAGCAGGGGGCGGGCCCGACGCGCAAGGACGGCCAGTTGACCGGCGTGCGCATCGGCTGGCGCAACGAGACCTTCAACGGCTCGGCCGCGATCTCCAAGACGCGCTACGCCACCGGCGACTACACGCAGAGCAACGTGGGCATGTCCTACCAGTGGGGCCCGGCCAGGCTGATGGCGCTGTGGGGCCGCAACGAGGTCGGCATCACCCGCACGACCGCCACCATGCTGGGCACGCAGTGGCAGGTGTGGCCGCAGGGCGAGCTGCGCTTCGCCTACACCTGGCTGAAGGCGAAGAACGTCGCCAGCGACGCCACGCATATCGCGATCGGGTATGTCCACGACCTGTCCAAGCGGACGGCGCTGTACACCAACCTCGCGAAGGTGGACAACAAGGCCCGCGGCACGCGTTTCAACGTCGGTCTCGCGACGACGCAGCCCGGCGGCGACAGCGGCGGCTTCGAGGCCGGCGTGCGCCACAACTTCTGACCGACCTCCGATCCGGACCTGACCTCGGCCTGACCGCCGACGGACGTCCCTGCGGCGTCCGTCGGACATCCGCCTCACCTCGGCTTCAACCAGCAGCAACGAAGGAGCACGACCATGTCGACCACCATGCTCTCCCACCCCCTGAGCCGGACCCGCGCGGTCGTGCTCGCCTTGACCGCCCTGGCGGGCCTCGCGGCGTTCGCGCCGCTGGGCGCCCACGCCGAGGCGACCAAGATCCTCTTCGTCGGCAACAGCTACACCTTCGGACGCGTCGATCCGGTGATGAGCTACAACGCCGCCAACGTCCACGACCTGACGGCGGCGATGTACGCCAGCAATCCCAGCGGCGCCAACAGCTTCGAGCCTCATCCCTGGGGCGGCATCGCGGGCCTCTTCAAGCAGTTCACCGTGCAGGTCGGGCTGGACTACGACGTCTCGATCTCGGCGCGCAACGCGGCCTCGCTGCGCGGCCAGTTCCTCAACACCAACAACGCCGGCTGGGACCTGCGCGGCAACATCGGCTCGCAGGCCTGGGACAAGGTGGTGCTGCAGGAGCAGAGCGACGAGCCGCTGACCAGGCAGCCGGGCCTGGCCTCCAACCCGGCCTACTTCAGCACCTACACCAACCTGATCGAGAACTGGATCCACCAGGGCAACGCGCTGAGCTACCGGGAGCGCGACCTGATCGGCGGCACGAACGCGAAGTGCGCCGAGATCACCGGCGCGTCGACGGGCACCTGCTCGCTGCTGCGCAACGTGCCGGCGAACGCCAACGCCAACGCGAAGGCCGACGTCTACCTGTACCAGACCTGGGCGCGGCCCAACCTGGTCAACGCGCCCAGCACGACGGTCACCGACGAGAACACCGGCGAGGTGTCGCCGACGGGGCAGCCGGCGCCGTCTTTCTATCCGACGCTGCAGGCGATGACCGACGACCTCAAGCAGGCCTACGCGAATGCCGCGCTGATGGCGGGCGCGGACGGCTCGGGCGGCGTCAAGGGCGTCGCGCCGGTGGGCGAGGCCTTCATGCGCGCGATCGCGGCGGGCGTCGCGACGCCCGACATGTATGCCTCCACGGCGGCCACGGACGGGCTGCTCGACCTGTGGTTCGACGACGGCACCCATGCGAGCAAGTACGGGTCCTACCTGAGCGCGCTGACGCTGTTCGGCACGATCACCGGCCTGGACCCGGCGGTGCTGGGCCTGAACGAGATCGCCGCGCGCGACCTCGGCATCAGCGCGGCGCAGGCGCTGCTGTTGCAGCGCGTGGCGAGCGACCAGCTCGGCTTCGCCGCGGCGGTGCCGGAGCCGGCCTCGTTCGCGCTGGCAGGCCTGGGGCTGGGTCTGCTGTGGATGATGCGCCGCGGTCGCCAGGAGCGGCTGCCGGTCGGGGGCGCGATGCCCGCAGTGCCTGCATGACCGCCACCGCGGTCTGGGCGTGATGCCTGAAGGGAAAGAAGGGGATGAGGATGCTGATGACACAAGGGGCCGGCAGCGGCGCGTGGCGACCGGCCGTGCGCACGGCGACGATGGCGGCCGCGGCCGCAATGGCGCTGGGCGTTCTTGGCCTGGCGGGCTGCGCGCCCGTCGCCGTGGCGAAGAAGCCGCAGGCGCCGGGCTTCGACATGGCGCGTGAAGCCGCGCCGACGCCGACGGCCTGTCCGTCCGGCGTCGGCGACGGCGCGAGCTGCCTGTCGGGCACGGACAGCGCCGGCGCGATCTACATGATCGTGATGCCCAGGCAGTGGAACGGCGACCTCGTCGTGCATGCGCACGGCGGGCCCTTCCTCGGCGCGCCCACGATCAAGCGCGTGACCGAGGACGTCGAGCGCTGGACGATCATGCCGCGTCTGGGCTATGCCTTCGCGACCTCCAGCTATCGGCAGGGCGGCGTCGCGGTGAGCGCCGCGGCGGAGGACAACGAGCGCCTGCGCCGCCTGTTCATCGACAAGGTCGCCAAGCCGAAACACGTCTACCTGCACGGCCAGTCCTGGGGCGCCAGCGTCGCGGCGAAAGGTGCGGAGCTGTTCGCCGACGGCAAGCCTTACGACGCGGTGCTGCTGACCTCGGGCGTGCTGGGCGGCGGGACGCGGAGCTACGACTTCCGGCTGGACCTGCGCGTCGTCTACCAGTACCTGTGCCACAACCACCCGCTGCCGAGCGAGCCGCAATACCCGCTCAACATCGGACTGCCGGCGGACTCGCCCTTGAAGCAGGCCGACCTCGCCAAGCGCGTCGACGACTGCCTGGGCCTGAACAAGCCGGCGGCAGAGCGGACGCTGGAACAGTCGGCGAAGATCAAGACCATCGTCGACGTGATCCACATCCCGGAGCGCAGCATCCAGTCGCATCTGAACTGGGCGACCTGGCACTTCCAGGACATCGCGCAGAAGCGCACCGGCGGCGCGAGCCCGTTCGGCAACGTCGGCGCGGTGTATGCGGGTTCCAGCGACGACGCGGCGCTGAACGCCGGCGTGCTGCGCTACAAGGCCGATGCGAAGGCCGTGGCGACCTTGTCCGCCGACGCCGACCTGGGCGGGAGGATCCCGGTGCCGGTGCTGACGGTCCACGCGATCCACGACCCGACGGCGATGGTCGAGCTGCAGGAGAGCTTTGGCCGCACGATGGCCGCAGCGGGACGCGGCGATGCGCTGGTGCAGACCTTCACCGGCGACAGGGATCACAGCTACCTTAGCGACCCGACCTACGCGGCGCTGATGGAGGCGCTGACGACCTGGGCCACGCAGGGGAAGAAGCCGACGCCCGAGTCCGTCGCCGCCGGCTGTGAGAAGGCCAAGGAGAAGCTGGGCCAGACCTGCCGCTTCGAGCCGAAGTACCAGGTGAAGTCCATCGAGACGCGGGTGCCGAAGCGCGATAGGCCTTGATCGACCGTATCGCGCGTGGTCAACGCGATGGAGGCACCGGGAGGACGCCTCCATCGCTGTTCACTTCACTCCTTGAGCGTGGCTCGTTGGATGCAACGCGAGGAAGACTTGCGCGAGGTCCTTCTCGCCGAGCAGTCCCTGCGCGACTTCGACCATCACATCTTCCAGTTCATCGCTTCGCCGCAACTCGATCCCGTTGTCCTTGAGGTACGTAAGAGCGCTCACAAGCGCCGTCCGCTTGTTGCCATCGTTGAAGGCATGGCCTCGAGCAATGGCGACGGCATACATGGCGGCAATCTCTCGAAGACATCCCCCATGCCCATGAACTGAATGCGGAAGTCGACGCGTGACAGGGCACCTTCCAGCGTTCCAGGACCGCGCCATCCGGGCAGTCCCCCTTCGTCCAGCAGGATGGCGTCGTGAAACTTCACGACATCGATGTCGCGCAGCATTGCTCAACGCTTCGCCAGGGCACGCAGCACGTCGCGATGCGTGGCCATGATCTCCTTGGCTGCAGCCATCAACGCCGGGCTGGGCTGGTCGGGCGGCAGATTCTCCTCCCCAGGTCGCGGAAGCTTTTTGGGTGGGTAGGTCTTGGTCCGCTCAACGCAGGGAATGCCGTACTTCTCATGCAATTCGCGTGGTGATTTCATGATCGACTCCTTGGACTCGCAGCGTATTCGGCCGACGGCGTCTGTCGCAATCACCTCGACGTAGGGTTCGCATCCCCCATTGGTGTCCCCCCTTTTTGGGAGAGGTCAGTCGCGACGATCAGGCGAAGAATCGGCCGGTCCCCATCGACTGGAGTTCGCCATGTTCACCGACCTGATCCGCAGCGGCCGCGAAGACGCGCCGCAGGGCAACCGTCGCGACTTCATGGAGGCGGCGGCCGCGCTCGGGATCAGCGTGATGGCGGGACCGGTGCTCGCGCAGTCGGGGCAGGGCGGCGCGCCCGACCTGATCCTGCGCAACGGCCGCATCATGACGATGGATCCGGCGAGGCCGGAGGCCACCGCGATCGCGCTGCGTGACGGCGTGGTCATGGCCGTCGGACCGGACGCGGAGATCGCGAAGCTCGCCGGCGCGAAGACGCGGGTCGTCGACGTCGAGAAGCGCCGCGTGATCCCGGGGCTTACCGACTCCCACATGCACATCATCCGGGGCGGGCTCAACTTCAACATGGAGCTGCGCTGGGACGGCGTGCGCTCGCTGGGCGCGGCGCTGCAGATGCTCAAGGACCAGGCCGCGCGCACGCCGGCGCCGCAATGGGTGCGGGTGGTCGGCGGCTGGAACGAGTTCCAGTTCGACGAACGGCGCATGCCGACGATCGCCGAACTCAACGCCGCCGCGCCGGACACGCCGGTGTTCGTGCTCAACCTCTACAACCAGGCCTTCCTGAACCGCGCGGCCTTGCGCGCGGTCGGTTACACGAAGGACACGCCGCAACCAGCCGGCGCCATCATCGAACGCGACGCGCGCGGCGAACCGACCGGCCTGCTGCTTGCCGAGCCCAACGCCTTCATCCTCTACAACACGCTGAACCTCGGACCCAAGCTCGATCCCGAGCAGCAGCTCAACTCGACGCTGCACTTCTTGCGCGAGGAGAACCGGCTCGGCGTGACCTCGGTCGGCGACGCGGGCGGCGGCTTCCAGAACTACCCGGACGACTACGCGATCATCGACAAGCTCGCCAAGGAGAACCGGCTCACGGTGCGCATCGCCTACAACCTGTTCCCGCAGAAGGCGAAGCAGGAGCTGGCGGACTTCCAGCGCTGGGCGAAGATGGGCAGGCCCGGCGACGGCAGCGATTTCTACAAGCTCAACGGCGCGGGCGAGATGCTGGCCTTCAGCGCGGCGGACTTCGAGGACTTCCTCCAGCCGCGCCCCGAGATGCCGGCGGCGATGGAGAACGACCTGGAGGGCGTGGTGCGTTTCCTCGCCGGCAACGGCTGGCCGTGGCGCATGCACGCGACCTACAACGAGACGGTCTCGCGCAGCCTGGACGTGTTCGAGAAGGTCCACCGCGACCATCCGATCGACAAGCTCGGCTGGTTCTTCGACCATTGCGAGACGGTGACGCCGCAGAACCTCGAGCGCATCAAGCGCCTGGGCGGGGGCATCGCGGTGCAGAACCGGATGTCGATGCAGGGCGAGTACTTCATCCGTCGCTACGGGCTGAAGGCGACGGCAGAGACGCCGCCGGTCAAGCGCATGCTGGAGATGGGCATTCCCGTCTCGCTGGGCACCGACGCGACGCGGGTCAACAGCTACAACCCGTGGCAGGCGCTGTACTGGCTGGTCTCGGGCCGCACGATCGGCGGCACGCTGCTGTATCCCGAGGAACGGCGGCTGGACCGCGTCGCCGCGCTTCGGCTGATGACCGCCGACGGCGCCTGGTTCTCGCGTGAGACCGGCAAGAAGGGCGTGCTGAAGCCGGGCGCCTTCGGCGACCTGGCAGTGCTGGACCGCGACTTCCTGACCGTGCCCGAGGACCAGATTCAGGACATCACCTCCGTGCTGACGGTGGTGGCGGGCAAGCCGGTGCACGGCAGCGGCGCCTATGCGTCGCTCGCGCCGGCCCTGCCGCCCGCGATGCCGGACTGGTCGCCGGTGAAGACCTACGGCGGCTACCAGGCGCGAAAGTCGTCGATGGCCTCGTCGTTGAGCGACGCCGAGCGCCGCTACCAGTACGCCGCGCAGTGCGCCTGCGCGAGCGGCTGTGGCGTGCACGGCCATGACCACACGGCGGTCGCCAGCGCGGCGCGCGATGCGACGTCGGCGCAGGCGTTCTGGGGCGCGATGGGGTGCAGCTGCTACGTGTGAGGAGGCGCGCCTCGCGCCCCGGACGGGGCGTGCGCGCTCAGCCGCCTACTCGATCGACAGCAAGGTCACCGACCTTGCGGGCAGCGTGAGCGTCTTGCCCAGCGTCCTGCGCTCGCCGGTCATCACGTCCACCGCCGTGTCGCCGTCGCGCAGCATCTCCGGGAAACGCGTCAGGTCCAGCTCGCGCGCTTCCTTCGCCTTGCTCATCGCCAGCATGAGACGCCTGCCGCCCAGGCCCTTCGCCGCGTCATGGCGGAACAGCACGTAGCTCTCCGCCAGCGGCGCGTACTGCATCAGCGCGCCGTCGTGCACCAGCCGCTCGGCCTTGCGCCAGTTCAGCAGCCGCTTCAACCACGCCTGCGCGCCGGCCTGGCGCTCGCCCAAGCCCGCGCCGGTGAAGGCGTTGACCGCGTCGCCGGCCCAGCCGCCGGGGAAGTCCGCCCGCACCGCGCCGTCGTCACGATGGCGCGGGCTGGTCATCAGGATTTCGGAGCCATAGAAGAACTGCGGGATCCGCCGCACGAAGGACAGGTAGGCCCATGCCATCTTCGTCAGCTCGAGGTCGTCGTGCAGCACGCTGTAGACGCGCGGCGTGTCGTGGTTGCCCTCGAACAGCACCAGATTGGCCGGATCCGGATAGACGAAGTCGTGGGCCAGCGCCTCGTAGAGCTTCATGAAGCCGCCGTCGTGCGCGTCCTGCTGGTTGAGCCCGGCCAGCATCGCCTCCTGCAGCGGGAAGTCCATCAGGCTGGGCAGCGACGACACGTAGCCGTCGTGGTTGTGCTTGCCGGCCTGCCAGTAGGACACCACCGCCGGATGCGGGCTCCATTCCTCGCCGACGATGTTCAGCTTCGGGTATTCGTCCTTGAGGCGGCGCGACCAGGCGGCCAGGAAGTCCTTGTCTGAGTAGCTGTAGGTGTCGGTGCGCACGCCGGCCAGGTCGGCGGTCTCGATCCACCACAGGCTCATCTGCGTCAGGTAGGTCGCCACCAGCGGCTGGCGCTGGTTGAGGTCGGGCATGCCGGGGCTGAACCAGCCGTCGCTGAAGCGCTTGCGGTCGCTGGGCGCGGCGTAGGGATCCTGCAGCGACATGCGCGCGTGGTGCGTTTCGGTGTACTGGGGCCAGGTGTTGACCCAGTCGGCCGTCGGCAGGTCGGCCATCCACCAGTGGTGCACGCCGATGTGGTTCAGCACGATGTCCTGGATGAGGCCGATGCCGTGGCGTTTGGCTTCGGCGCCGAGCCGCACGTAGTCGGCGTTGCTGCCGAAGCGCGGATCGACCTGGTAGAAGTCCGTCGCGCCGTAGCCGTGGTAGCTCCACTTCGGGCTGTCGTTCACCGACACGGGCGTCGGCCACAGCATCGTGAAGCCCATTGCGGCGATGTAGTCGAGGTGGGCCGTCAGGCCCGCGAGGTCGCCGCCGTGGCGGCCGCCCGGGTCCTCCCGGTGCAGACCTTCCGCCAGGCCCGGCACGACGTCATTGGACGGATCGCCGTTGGCGAAGCGGTCCGGCACCACCAGGTAGATCGCATCCTTCGGGCCGAAGCTCTCGCGTTGCGCCGAGCCCGCCGCGCGCGCGCGCAGCACGTAGGGATGCTCGACGACGACCTGACCGTCGCGCTTCAGGCGCAGCGTCAGCGTGCCCGGCCTGGCCGACGGCTCGATCCGCAGATCGACGAACAGGTAGTTGGGGCTGTCGCCGCGCCGCGTGCCGACCAGCGTCACGCCGGGGGCCGGGGCGAGTTCAGCCGCCAAGGCGCCGATGCCGGCACCGTGCAGCATCACCTGCAGGTCGGGGGACTTCATGCCGACCCACCAATCCGGCGGCTCGACGTGGGCGAGCGTCACCGGGGCGGTGGAGGTGGATGCAGCGGAAGCGGCCGTCGCGGCGGCGGCGGGGGCGTGGGTCATGACGAGGAGGCTTAAGGCGAAGGAGGCAAAGGAGGCCAAGGAGGCGAGGGGGGCGAAGGTCGACATCGTGCACGCCCTTCAGCGAAGGCGGAAGACCTGCACGGACAAGGGGGCGGCGGTGAGCGTGAGTCGGCCACGAGCATCCTGGGCGGCCGGTGACGTCGGGGTCCGCGGATACAACGGGTGCAGGCGCGCCTTCGTCGGCAGACCGGGCAACGCGACCTCGGCGGCGGCGCGGCCGTAGTTGATGACAACGAGCACGCGCTGGCCTTCGTGCACGCGCTGGAAGCTCAACACCTGACCCTGCGCGAGGGGCGCCTCGTAGCGGCCGCGCGCGATCGCCGGCTGGCTGTTGCGCAGCGCCAGCATCGCCCTGTAGAAATTCAGCAGCGAGCCGGGATCGGCCGCCTGCGCCTGCGCGTTGTGCGTGGCGATGTTGGGCGAGGCCGGCCGGAACGGCGTGCCCGTCGAGAAGCCGGCAGGCGTCGCCGTCCAGCTCATCGGGGCGCGCAGCGGCGCGTCGCCCGGCAGTCCGGCCACGCCCGCCTGGCCGATCTCCTCGCCGTAGTAGATGAACGGCGTGCCCGGCAGCAGCAGGTAGGTCGCGGCGGCCAGCCTGTAGCGCGCCTCGTCGCCGTCGAACTGGTCCCAGGCCCGCTTGCCCGCGAAGATGTCGTGATTGCTCAGCATCGTGGCCATGGACAGCGGCGCTTCGGTGAAGAAGCGCGCGACCTTGGCCACCGCCTCGGCCGAGCCGTCGCCACCCTTGGCCGCGTCGATCACCGCGCGTTCCAGCCCGAAGGCGAACGCGCTGCCGCAGATGTCGTCGCGGGTGTAGACCTTGGGCTCGGCCGTGGCCTCGCAGACGACGAAGCGATGCGGGTAACGCTTGATCAGCCGCGTGAAGTCGCCGGTCAGCGCGCGGCTCTCCGGCTGGTCGTTCCAGTCCTTCGCGCTGTTCTCGATCAGGTGCGGCACGGCATCCAGGCGGTAGCCGTCCAGCCCGCGGTTGAGCCAGAAGCGCAGGCTGTCCGCGTGGTACTTCACCACCGCCGGGTTGCGCATGTTGTAGTCCGGCATGTGCGGACCGAACACCGCGAAGTAGCGCGGCGAGCCGGCCGGCGACTGGGCCGTCGATTCCGGCTTGGGCGGTGCGCTGGCGCCTTCAGGAACCTCCGGCACGTCCTCGCCCGGCAGGTACCACGGCGTCTTGCCCCAGATGTCCCAGTCCTTCAGCTCGCCGAGCGGCTGCGAGGTCCAGACGAACCAGTCGCGCCACGGACTCGCCGGATCGGCCGCCGCCGCACGGAACAGCGGATGCTCGCGCGCGCTGTGGTTGATCACGTAGTCCATGACGACGCCGATGCCGCGCTTGTGGGCCTCGCGGATCAGCTCGTCGAAGTCGGCCAGGGTGCCGTACTGCGGCTCGATGGCGCGGTAGTCGGTCGTCGCGTAGCCGTGGTCGCGATCGGCGCTGGCGGTGATCGGCATCAGCCAGATGCCCTTGACGCCGAGGTACTTCAGGTAGTCCAGCCGTTGAGTCACGCCGCGCAGGTCGCCGATGCCGTCGCCGTCGCTGTCCTGGAAGCCGCGCACGAAGATCTCGATGAAGGCGCCGTGCTGCCAGCCCTCGGACAGCGTGCTGCGTCCGCGCACCTCCTTCACGGGCGAGAGGTCCACCGGCGCGGCGCCCACCGTCGGCGCGGACATCGCGGCGGCCAGCATCGTGGCCATGGGGATGAGGCGACGAGTCATCTCGCGAACTCCTGGTCTTGTTCTCTATGTGTAGCAAAAGTACAAATATTGCGTGCCGCCGGAATCGGCTTCCGAAACGCGTCGCGCCGCAGCATAGAAGGTATGACCGGTGAAGGGAAGTCCTCATCGTTTGAGTATGTAGTTTTGCTACCATCGACTGCAGTCGCGAACGCCACCGCTGAGGAAGGCGGATCCGGCGGAACAACAACACCTCGATGGAGATCCGATGGGCGTCCGCTCGACCTTGTCCCGTCCCTGGCCGCCTCTGGCGGCGCTGCTGCTGTGCGCCGTTGCCGGAGTGCCGATGGCCGTCGCCGCCGGCGATGCGCCGCTGGGCGCCTGCCAGTCCGGGCCGGAGACGGTGCTGACGCCGCAGTTGGCCGGTTGGGTCGTCGGTGCCGATGCGGGGGCGGCGCCGCAACCCGTGTGGCTCGATGCGCGCCGCCTGCGTTGGCCCGGGCTGGTGCTTGCGGCCGGCGAGGTCGTCCATCTGCACCGTTCGGCGCAAGGACGGTTGAACCTGATCGGCGGCCGCGTGACCGGGAGCGATGAGAGCGTTCCGCTGTCGGTCGTCGACGTGGCACGCGAGCCGCTGGATGCGGACACGGCCGCCCAGGCCGCGTACCTGGGAAGCGGCGTCGACCTCGCGCTGGACAGCGGCGTCGATCCGCGAGAGCTGCAACGCGGCCAGGTGGTGATCACGGTCGAGGATGCACAGGGGCGCGTGCGGCGATCGAGCAGCGCGCAGACGGCACGCGCGCTCGACGCGGTCTACGCCGCCGCTGAGGACGAGCGCTCGCTGGGCGTGACGGTGACGCCGCGCGGCGCTGCCTTCAGGCTGTGGGCGCCGACGGCCGATCGCGTCGAGCTCTGCGTCTACGACAGCGCCGACAGTCCTGCCCGTGCGCGCCTGCCGCTGGTCCGCGATGACCGCACGGGGATCTGGCTCGTCGACACGACGCGCAGGTCCGGCACGCCCGGCGCGACCCCCGTGGCCCCGGTGCGCAGCGGTGCCTACTACCGCTACCTCGTCGAGCTCTTCGTCCCGGGCGTCGGCCGCGTGCGCAACCTCGTGACCGATCCCTATTCGGTGAGCCTGTCCGCGGACTCCGCGCGCAGCTACGTCGCCGATCTGTCCGAGCCTCGCCTGCAGCCGCGCGGCTGGTCGGACAGCCGCATTCCCGAGCGCGTGAAGACGCCGACCGACATGGTCGTCTACGAGCTGCACGTGCGCGACTTCTCGCGCGACGACCGCAGCGTGCCCGCCGCCCTGCGCGGCAAGTACCTGGCCTTCACGCAGTCCGGCTCGGCCGGCATGCGCCACCTGCGCGCGCTCAGCGACGCGGGCCTGACCGATGTGCACCTGCTGCCGGTGTTCGACCTGGCCACCGTGCCGGAGCGACGCTGCCTGGTGCCGCGCGTGCCGCCGGCCGCGCCCGACAGCGACGCGCAGCAGGCCGCCGTCATGGCCGTCGCCGACCGCGACTGCTTCAACTGGGGCTACGACCCCTACCACTACAGCGCGCCCGAAGGCAGCTTCGCCACCGACGCCAACGACGGCGCGGTGCGCGTGCGCGAGCTGCGCGCGATGGTGATGGCTTTGCACGCGGCCGGATTGCGCGTCGGCATGGACGTCGTCTACAACCACACGACGGCGTCCGGGCAGCATCCGCATTCGGTGCTGGACCGCATCGTCCCCGGCTACTACCAGCGCCTGGACGCACTGGGCCGCGTCGAGCGCTCGACCTGCTGCGACAACACCGCCACCGAGCACCGCATGATGGGCAAGCTGCTCGTCGACTCCGTGGTCCTGTGGGCGCGCGACTACAAGATCGCCTCCTTCCGCTTCGACCTGATGGGCCACCAGCCGCGCGCGGTGATGGAACGGCTGCAGGCGCGGCTGAGGCAAGAGCTCGGCCGCGAGGTGCAACTCATCGGCGAAGGCTGGAACTTCGGCGAGGTCGCCAACGGCGCGCGTTTCGTGCAGGCCTCGCAGCTGTCGCTGAACGGCACCGGCATCGGCACCTTCAGCGATCGCGGCCGCGATGCGGTGCGAGGCGGCGCGGCGGCCGACGACGCGGCCACCTCGGCCCGCCGGCCCGGGTTCATCGTGCCGGCGCCGGCGGGCGACGCCGCGCGTCGCGAGGAACTGCTGCGCCAGGGCGATCTGCTCAAGCTGGCGATGGCGGGCACGCTGCGCGGCTTCGAACTGGAGACCGCCGACGGCCGTCGCGTCACCGGCGAGCGCCTGCCCTATGGCGATCAGCCGGCCGGTTATGCCTCGGTGCCGGCGGAGGTCGTCAATTACGTCGAGAACCACGACAACCAGACGCTGTTCGATGCGCTCGTGCTGAAGCTGCCGCGCACGACCAGCGCCGACGACCGCGCCCGCACGCAGGCGGTGGCGCTCGGGCTCAACGCCTTGAGCCAGGGCGTCGCGTACTTCCACGCCGGCGGCGAGCTGCTGCGTTCCAAGTCGATGGACCGCAACAGCTACGACTCCGGCGACTGGTTCAACCGGCTGGACTGGTCCGGCCGCGACAACGGCTTTGGCGCCGGGCTGCCGCCGGCGCGCGACAGCGGCCAGGACTACGCCCTGCTGCGGCCCCTGCTGGCCGATCCCGCGATCAAGCCCGGTCCGGCGCAGATCGACTGGACGCGGCGCGTGTTCCTCGACCAGTTGCGGATCCGCGCAAGCACGCCGCTGTTCCGGCTCCCCGATCCCGAGGAGATCCGGCGCCGGCTGGTCTTCCACAACACCGGACCGGACCAGCAGCCGGGCGTGATCGTCGGTCGGCTCGACGGCGCGGGACGCGCCGACGCGGTCTTCGACCGGGTGCTCTACGTCGTCAATGCCACCGAGGCAGCGGCCGCGCTGGCACTGCCGGCCGAGGCGGGCTTCCCCTGGCGCCTGCACCCGGTGCAGCGCGCCGCCGGCGCGGCCGATGTGCGCGTGCGTACGCAGGCGCGGGCCGACGGCGTCCGCGGCGACTTCGTCGTGCCGGCGCGCAGCGTTGCGGTGTTCGTCGTCGAGCGGCGTTGATCGACGCCGCTCGGCATCGAGGGGAGCGGGACGGCACGGCACGGCGCGGCGGAGTAGCATGGCCCATCAGCGGCCCTGTCAGAGGTCGCCACGGAGACGGTCATGGGAACGATCCAGGCTTTCCACGCGGTCGGGCGGGCGCTGTCGCTGGGCGCGGCGCTGCTGTCCGTGGCGGTGCTCACCGGATGCGCCACGGCGCCCGAGGCGCTGTCCCAGGTCGATACCGCGCCGCTGATCCACGACGAACTCTTCCCGGCGTCGCGCGACGCGATCGATCCGGAACGGGTCCTGGCGATCACGCCCAAGATGCGCGAGTTCATCCGCAGCCGCATCCCGAATGTGGGCAACGGCACGACGCTGCTGATGGACACGCGCGACCTGCGCCATCTGCTGCTGGATGCGCTCTACAACCGCAACGAGCTGCAGCTCGAGTACGACGCCGAGACCACGCGCACCGCCGCGGAGGCCTTCGACGCCAAGGCCGGCAACTGCCTGTCGCTGGCGATGATGACGGCGGTGTTCGCGCGCGAGATGGGCCTGCCCTTCGTCTTCCGCCAGATCTACGACGAAGAGCAGTGGAGCCGCGTCGGCGACCTGCAGGTGGTGTCCAGCCACGTCAACATCGCGCTGGGCCGGCGCAGGACGGAGTTCCGCGTGCTCGGCAACGACGAGCCCTCGCTGGTGGTCGACTTCCTGCCCGGCGCGCAGATCTCGCGCCAGCGCGCGATGCCGGTGGACGAGCGCGCGATCGTCGCGATGTACCTGAACAACCGCGCCGCGGAACTGATGTCGCAGGCCCAGCTCGACCGGGCGTACTGGTGGGCCCGCGCCGCCTGGCTGCATGACCCGCGGCTGCTGACGGCGCTCAACACCTTGGGCGTGATCTACCGGCGCCATGGCGACACGGCGCTCGCCGAGCGCGCCTTCCGCTACGTGCTGGCGCACGAGCCGTCCAACGTCCAGTCCATGTCCAACCTGGCCCAGGCGTTGCGTTTCCAGGGGAACATCGCCGAGGCGCAGAAGTACGAGGCGCAGCTGGCGCTGCTCCAGCCGTATCCGCCGTTCAAGTTCTTCGACCTCGGGATCGCGGCGATGAAGGCGGGGGACTATGCCCAGGCCCGCGATCTCTTCGCCAAGGAGATCGACCGCTCGGCCTACTACCACGAGTTCCACTTCTGGATGGCGCTGGCCAACGTGGGCCTGGGCAAGTGGGACGTCGTGCGCGCCGAACTGGCCAAGGCCCAGGAGTACAGCGTGACCGCGCCGCAGCGCCAGCTCTACGCCGCGAAGCTCGAGAGCCTCAAGGCGAAGCTGCAGCAGACAAAGATCCTGGTCCGTTGACGGCCTCGGGCATTCAGCGGTCTCAGGCGTCCAGCGGCGGCAGGCCGTGGCGCGCGCGGGCGCGCGCGCAGGCGTCGTCCCCGATGCCCAGCGGCGCGCGCATGCCGAAGTCGCGGCACGGCGACGGCCGCCATTCATAGATGCCGCAGCCGGCGCGCTCGCCGACCTGGCCCTGCAGGGCGGCGCAGCGCGGACGGGCGTGGTCGGTGCCGCGCAGGCGGCAGGTCGCGTCCGTGACCGCCACGGTCAATCCATCCGGCACCGTGCCGCCTTCGCTCAGCAACTCCTGGCGCGAGAAATCGACGCGGAAGCTCGCGCAGCAGGCACCGCAGCGGGTGCAGGGGTTGTCGGCGAAGGCCATGGCGCTCAGTTCGACGCGGACGGGCTGATCAGCGTGCTGTCAGGCGGCGGCGGATCGTCGGGCAGCACGGGCTCGCGCACGACGGTGACCGTGCAGGCGCATTGCGAGACGACCTGCGCCGACACGCTGCCCAGGTAGCGCCGCATCATCGAGCTGGCGCGCGCGCCCATCACGACGTGGTCGACGCCGGTCTTCGCGGCGAACTCGATCAGCGCGTCGGCGGCGTCGGGCGCTTCCAGCACGTGGAAGGTCAGGCGGCCGTCCTCGAGGGCCAGTTCCCGGGTCATCGGATGGGCCCAGTTCTTCAGCGCGATCAGCTGCTGCACGTGGTGGCTGCGGCCGTGCGCGTCGGTGAGTTCGTCCATGCCGATGCGGTTGGTCTTCATCACGCCGACGCAGGCGAGCCGCGCGCCCGGCTCGGTCTGCATCAGGCGGCGCACCACCTCGCGCAGTTCCTCGAGCAGGGTCGGCGTGGCGCCCAGGACATCGACGGCGGCCATGATCACCGGACTGCGAGCGACCTGCGCGCCGACCGACGCCGGCGCGCGCGGTTCCTCGCCCATCGCCAGGAACCAGCGCTTGAAGCGCCGCACCATGCCGCTGCGCTGCAGCTTGTGCGCGCGCGCCGTCAGCGGCACCGCGTCCGGCCGCTGCAGGTCGAGCGCGAGCTGCGCGGCGCTCTGGTAGCGGCGCTCCGCGCGCACCTCCAGGCAGTGCAGCACGATCTCCTGGAACCAGGGCGGCAACTCGGGCCGGATGGCGCGCGGCGGGATCGGGTCGACGTAGAGCCGCCGCCGCAACTGCCGGACCGAGGTCGGCTGACCGAAAGGCCGCTCGCCGGTGGACAGGTGGTACAGCATGACGCCCAGCGCGAAGAGGTCGCTGCGCGGATCGTTGCGGACGAACTGGACCTGCTCCGGCGACATGTAGGGCCCGGTGCCCATCGGCAGCGAGAACTCCTCCTCCAGCAGGTCGGGCAGGAAGTCGTGCCGCGACAGGCCGAAGTCGACCAGCACCACCGTGCCGTCCGGACGCAGCAGGATGTTGCTGGGCTTGATGTCGAGGTGGACCAGGTGCTGGCGGTGCAGGTCGGTCAGCGCATGCGCGACCTGGATGCCGATCTCGACGACCTCCACCAGCGGCAGCGGCGCCTGGTCCAGGCGCGGGCGCAGGCTTTCGGCCTCGATGCGCTCCATGACGATGTAGGCCTGGCGGCGCCAGTCGCCGCGCGCGACGAAGCGCGGCACGTGCGGGCCCTTGAGCGCCGGCATGATCATCTGCTCGACCTCGAAGCCGACGATGCTGGCCGGATCCTCGCCGCCCTTGATGCGGGGGACCTTCATGATCAGGGGGAAGTCCTCGGCGGGGTGAGCCGGATCGGACGGGTCTTCCGGCGCCTGCCGCCGCACCTGCCAGAGGTTGGCCATGCCGCCCTGGTGCAGCCGCGCCTCGAGCACGAAACCGTCCAGCACCTGACCGGGTTGCAGCGGCGAGGTGATCGGAACGGGGACTGAGGTTGAAGCGTGCGTCGGGTGGGCGTCGTTCATCGATTCATCGGCCGGCGACGAGGCGCTGCGCAAGGCGGTCCGCGAGGCCGGCGGGCAGGCCGGGCGCGGCGCGCAGCGCGGCGGCGGCGGCTTCGACATCGTAGGGCACGCGCTGGAAGCTGAGTTCCTCGCTGTCGTGGTCGAACAGCGCGTAGGCGGCCGCCGGGTTGCCGTCGCGCGGCTGGCCGCAGGCGCCGGGGATGACGAGCCACTGGCGGTTGGGCAGCAGCGGGATCGGGACGCCGGGCTGCGGCTTGAAGTCGCCCGCCTTGCCGGTGCCTGAGAGGTGGTAGAGCATGGGCTCGTGCATGTGGCCGCAGAAGGTGTAGCGGCACTCGGTCGCATGCAGGCTGCGCATCGCCTCCAACCGGCCCTGCACGTAGGCGAATCCGGTCGGGTCGAACGCGTTGGCATGGACGTAGAGGCAGTCCTCCTCTTCCTCCGACATCGGCAGTCCGGCCAGGAAGGCCATCTGGCCGTCGGTGAGTCGCGCGCGGGTCCAGGCGATCGCGGCGCGCGCGTCCTCGTTCATCGTGGGGCGGGGCCCCTGCGTCACGCCGAGGTCGTGGTTGCCGGCGACGGCGATCGCGCCTTCCATGCGCAAGGCCCGGACCTGGTCCACCACCCAGCCGGGATCGCTGCCGTAGCCGACGTAGTCCCCCAGGAGCGCGAAATGCCGGGCGCCCTGCCGCCGGGCATGGTCGAGGACGGCCTCGAAGGCCTGGCGGTTGGCGTGCAGGTCGGAGATCAGAGCGGTCTTCATGGAAACGGCATGGATGCGAACGGCAAGGATGCCACGCGCGGCTGACGTCAACCTTCGCAAGATGGCGAGTGGCGAACGGAGATCCCCCCGAAGGGAGGGGCATGCCCCCTCCGGATGGGTGAAGGGCAGGGCAACTCGGGGGTTTGACGCGTTGTGGACCTTCGGGGCTTTGCTAATCTGGCCGACGACATGGAACGTCAGGGAGGCGATGTGACGAGCGCGCACCGCCACCGGCAGTTCCGGCACGGGAGAGAAAAAGATGAACAGGTTGGAATTCGGGCGGCCGGACTGGCCCGCGCGCGTCGCGCGCAGGGCGGGCGGCCTGGCGCTGGGGCTGATGCTCACGTGGACGACGACGTCCGCGTGGGCGGACTGCACGCGACCGATCCGCGTGCCGGTGGCGCCCATCGGCATGAGCGTGGTGACCTCGGGCGGCGAGGTCAGCGGGGTCTATCCGGACCTGCTGCGCAAGGTCTCGGCAGAGACCGGCTGCCAGTTCGATTTCGTCGTCATGCCGCGGGCGCGGGTCGAGGCGATGTTCGCCGCCGGCGGCGCCGATGCCTTGGTGCCGGCGACGCGGACCTCGCAGCGGGACCTGCACGGCGACTTCATCCCGCTGGTGAAGGCGCGGCCGATGCTGATCTCGATCGCGTCGGACCGCGCGCCGGTCGAGAGCCTGGCCGAGCTCGGCGAGCGGCGCGAGTTGCGCGTGGCCGTGGTGCGCGGCTTCGACTACGGCGAGCCCTACCAGCAATTGCTGCGGACGCTGAAGGCGCAGCGCCGGCTGGTCGTGGAGGCCGACGCCGTGGCGGTGGTGCGCACGCTGGAACGCCAGCTGGCGGACGTGACGCTGATGGCGCCGTCCATCCTCGCGGGCACGCTGCTGCAGGACTCGAAGACGCGGCCGCTGCTGGACCGGCTGCGGCTGGAGGCGATGGCGGAACTCACCTGGACCGACAGCGGGATCTACCTGTCGCGCCACCTGCCGGCCAAGGACCGCGAGGTGCTGGGCGACGCGCTGGAACGGAACTCGCGCTCGGGCACCGTGTGGAAGACGCTGCAGAAGCACTACCCGGCCGGGTCGTATGAAGAGGGCCTGAAGGCGCTGGGCGCGCCGAAGTGATCGCGGCGGTCGCCCCCTGATGCGACAAGGCCCGCACGTGGCGGGCCTTGTCGTCTCGGGGGCGGGCCGGGCAGGGCCCTCAACCGATTTCAGCGGATTTCATCCGATGCGTCCCAGCAGCAGGTACTCCATCAGCGCCTTCTGCACGTGCATGCGGTTCTCCGCCTCGTCCCAGACCACCGACTGCGGACCGTCGATCACGTCGGCCGCGACCTCCTCGCCGCGGTGCGCCGGCAGGCAGTGCATGAACAGCGCATCCGGCTTGGCCTGCGCCATCATGTCCTTGTCCACGCACCAGTCCGCGAAGGCCGTGCGGCGCGCCTCGTTCTCAGCCTCGTAGCCCATGCTGGTCCACACGTCCGTGGTCACCAGGTCCGCGCCGCGGCAGGCTTCCTCCGGGTCCTTGAAGACCTTGTAGCAGCGCGTGTCCTTGATGCCCGCGACCGCCGGGTCGATCTCGTAGCCGCTGGGCGTGCTCACGTGCACGGTGAAGCCCAGGATCTCCGCCGCCTGCAGCCAGGTGTTGGCCATGTTGTTGCCGTCGCCGACCCAGGCCACCACGCGTCCCTTCAGGCAGTCCATGTCGATCGCGCCGCGCCGGTCCATGCCGCGCTGCTCGATGAACGTGAACAGGTCCGCCAGGATCTGGCACGGGTGGTACTCGTTGGTCAGCCCGTTGATCACCGGCACCCGCGAGTGCGCCGCGAAGCGCTCCAGCTTGGTCTGCTCGTAGGTCCGGATCATCACGATGTCGACCATGCGGCTGATCACGCGCGCGCTGTCCTCGATCGGCTCCGCGCGGCCCAGCTGGCTGTCGCCGGTGGTCAGGTGCACCACCGAGCCGCCCATCTGGTACATGCCCGCCTCGAAGCTGACGCGGGTCCGCGTGGACGCCTTCTCGAAGATCATCGCCAGCGTGCGGTCCTGCAGCGGCTGGTACTTCTCGTAGTTCTTGAAGCGTCGCTTGATCGTCGCCGCGCGTTCGAACAGGTGGGTGTACTCCTCCGCGCGCAGGTCCTTGAACTGCAGGTAGTGACGCATGAGCGTGTTCCCCGGTTTCATGGCGCGGCGGGCGCGGATGCGGGTGCAGCCAGGAAGGCCTTCACCAGCGGGACCAGACGCGCGGCGATCTCGGCGGCTTCTTCGCTCGTCAGGATCAGCGGCGGTACCAGGCGGATGACCTTGTCGGCCGTCACGCTCAGCAACAGGCCGGCTTCCATGGCCTGCGTCAGCAGCACGCCGCAGGGGCGGTCCAGCTCGACGCCGATCATCAGGCCGTGGCCGCGCACCTCGACGAGGCCGGCTTCGCCCGCCAGGCCCTGCTCGAGCGCGGCCTTCAACTCGGCGCCGACGGTGGCGGCGTTGGCCAGCAGGCCGTCCTCTTCCATCACGGTCAGCGTCTCGACGCCCGCGCGCATCGCCAGCGGATTGCCGCCGAAGGTCGTGCCGTGGTTGCCCGGTCCGAAAACCTTGGCGGCCTTGTCGCCGCACACCACCGCGCCGATCGGCACGCCCGAACCCAGGCCCTTGGCCAGCGGCATCACGTCCGGCACGATGCCGGCCCATTGATGTGCGAACCACTTCCCGGTGCGGCCGATGCCGCACTGCACCTCGTCCAGCATCAGCAGCAGCTCGTGCTCGTCGCACAGCTGGCGCAGGGCCTTCAGGAAGTCGATGTGCGCCGGGTGGATGCCGCCTTCGCCCTGGATGGTTTCCAGGAAGATCGCGGTCACGTTCGGGTGCTCGGCGATGGCCCGGCGGATGGCCTCGATGTCGTTCAGCGGCACCCGTACGAAGCCCGGCACCAGCGGACCGAAGCCCGCCTGCACCTTCGGGTTGCCGGTGGCCGACAGCGTCGCGATCGAGCGGCCGTGGAAGGCCTTCTCGAACACGATGACCTCGGGGTTGGCGTTGCCGCGGTCATGGCCGTACTTGCGCGCGATCTTGAGCGCGGCTTCGTTGGCTTCCAGGCCGGAATTGCAGAAGAAGGCGTTGGTCAGCCCCGACAGCGCGCAGAGCTTGGCCGCGAGCTGCTCCTGCAGCGGGACGTGGTAGTAGTTGCTCGTGTGGATGAGCTTGCCCACCTGGTCCCGCAGGGCCGCCACCAGCTTCGGATGGTTGTGTCCGAGCGTGTTGACGGCGATCCCGCCCAGGCCGTCCAGGTATCGTCGGCCGGCCGTATCCCAGACCCAGGCGCCTTCGCCGTGCGACAGGGCGATCGGCAGGCGGCCGTAGGTGTGCATCACATGGGGTTCGGTCGGGGCGGCGAACGAGGTGTCCGGGGCGTTCATCAAGTCTCCAAACGTGGGAGGGGTTGGGGGAGCAAATGATTCTACGGGTCGACCCTGGCGGGCGAGGAGATTCCTCCTTCACAGCCACGCAAGCCTCGCTGACCAGCGGGCGTTCCGCCAGCCCCGCCCACGGGCGAGCAGAAGCCCGCGTGTGCTGCGGCGCAACACATCCAGGGCACAATAGCGGTTTTGCCGGGACGCGTGAGACCGTAGCCAATGACTGAGCAGCCCAAGCCGCGAGAAGTGTTCATCCAGGGGATCACCACGGATGGCCGCACCTTCCGCCCGAGCGACTGGGCTGAGCGTCTGGCGGGGGCCATGTCCTGCTTCCGGCCCGGCGGCACCCGCAGCGGCCGCGACGCCTACCTCGGCTACTCCCCCTACTGCGTGCCGCGCGTCATCGACGGCGTCAAGTGCGTCATCGTCAACGAGGCCCTGAAGTCCGTCGAACCGATGGCCTGGGAGTTCGTCATGAACTTCGCCCGCGACAACAAGCTGCAGGTCGTCGACGCCTGCCTGCTGCCCGACGGGCGCGACGCCGGCAAGGCGTAAGGGCGCTCGTCGATCCGCCGACGGGGCGTGATCGTGCTGGCCCGATCGGGCCATCGCCGGACGGCGTCCCAGCGGCTACGCTGACCGGTTCGCCGCGACCTCCCCACCGGGCTTCCTGGACATGGCCGTCTTCACCGCCGACGCGGGCTCTCGGGCCGCGGCCGTCCTGCCGGAAATGCAGCAGCTGCTGCGCCTGATCGATCAGGGCGGATCGCTGTTGCAGGCCCGCGAGCTGGCCACCGTGACCACTGTCGGCGGCACGATGCCGGTGATCGGCGTGACCTTGGGCAATCCCGACCCCGGCGTGCCGGCGCTCGGTTTCATCGGCGGCGTCCACGGCCTGGAGCGCATCGGCGCGCAGGTGGTGCTGGCCTACCTCGGCAGCCTGGTGCGCCGGCTGCGCTGGGACCTCAGCCTGCATCAGCAGCTCGAGTCGCTGCGGCTGGTCTTCCTGCCCGTCGTCAATCCGGGTGGCGTGCTGACGGGGTCGCGGGCGAATCCGCAAGGCGTCGACCTGATGCGCAACGCGCCGCAGGACGCGGACCGCGGCGTGCCGTTCCTGGTCGGCGGACATCGATTCACGCGGCATCTGCCGTACTACCGCGGCCCGGCGGGCGCGCCGCTGCAGGCCGAGAGCGACGCGTTGTGCCGCTTCGTCCGCGAAGAGCTGCTGGGCCGCCCGGTGTCCATGGCCATCGACTTCCACAGCGGCTTCGGCCTGCGTGACCGCATCTGGTTCCCGTATGCGCGAACGCGCCGACCGATGCATCACCTCGCCGAGATCCACGCGCTGTGCGAGGTGCTCGATCAATGCCTGTCCCCGCATCCCTACGTGATGGAGCCGCAGAGCCGGCATTACCTGACCCACGGCGACCTGTGGGACCACCTGTACGACGAGTCCCTCTCCCTTGATCGAGGGATCTTCCTGCCGATGACGCTCGAAATGGGGTCATGGCTGTGGGTGAAGAAAAATCCGCGCCAGCTACTCTCCCGGCACGGCATGTTCAACCCGCTGATCGCCCATCGACAGCAGCGCGTGTTGCGACGGCACATGGCCTGGATGGACTTCATGACACGCGCCACGCAGAGCGCGTTGCGGTGGTTGCCGGGGCCGGACACAAGAATCGATCATGGGGAGCAGGCGTTGATTCGCTGGTATCGGAGGACCGCTCGATGAGCGTCCACACCTGGGTGCTGTTGCGCGGGCTGACCCGCGAGAGCGGCCATTGGGGGGATTTCCCCGCGCGCCTGTTGCGTGCGTTGCGGGTGCAGCAGCCGGAGGCCCGGCTGGAACTGCTCGACCTGCCCGGCAACGGCGACAAGCATCGCCAGAGCAGCCCGACCCATGTCGACGCGATGATGGAGGCGTGCCGTGCGGAGCTGCGTCGTCGCGGCGTTCCCCCGCCGTACCAGGTGCTGGCGATGTCGCTGGGCGCGATGGTCGCCAGCGAATGGGCGGCGCGCCATCCGGACGAGCTCGACGGCATCGTGCTGATCAACACCAGCCTGCGGCCCTTCAGCGCGTTCTTCCGGCGCTTGCGGCCGTCGAACTACTGGTCCTTGCTGCTGCTGAGCCTGACGCGCTTGAGCCTGCGCCGGCGCGAGGCCAAGGTGCTGCAGATGACGACGCGGATGCAGCGGCAGCCGGACCAGGTGATCGACGACTGGGTCTCGATCCAGCGCCAGCATCCGGTGCGGCGGCGCAATGCGCTGAGGCAGCTGCTGGCGGCGGCGCGATATCGCGCCAGCCTCGCCAAGCCGCAGCCGCCGATGCTGCTGCTGTGCAGCCAGGGGGATTCGCTCGTGGACTGGCGCTGCTCGCAAGCCATCAGCCGCGCGTGGGGCGCGCCGTTGCGGCTGCACCGGCACGCGGGCCACGACCTGCCGCTCGACGATGGGGAATGGGTGGCGCGCAACGTCGTGGACTGGCTCCACGTGCGCGAGGTCGTCGGACAGATCACGACGCCGATGCCGCTCTGAACGACCGCTCCGACCGACGCGGCGCCGAGGTGTCGATTGGGGATGTACGGCTAGGCGCGAACCGGAGCCATGGCCCAGCTATGGCGAGGATTCGCAACGACGCCGTGCGCCCAAAGCGGAACCTCGGAGTCGCGTCGGGAACGAAAAAGCCCGCCGTCAGGCGGGCTTTTCGTGCACCAGAGCTGGATCTGTCTATCAGGCGGCGAGCGCCTTGATCTTCGAAGACAGGCGGCTCTTGTGGCGAGCCGCCTTGTTCTTGTGGAAGATGCCCTTGTCGGCGACCGAGTCGATGACGGGCTGGGCGGTCTTGAACAGGTCGGCGGCCTTGGCCTTGTCACCCGTGACGATCGCCTTTTGCACGTTCTTGATGACCGTGCGGAACTTCGAACGCAGCGCCGAGTTGGCGGCGTTCAGCTTGACGTCTTGACGTGCGCGCTTGCGGCCCGAGGCCAGACGCACGGTTTTCTTCTTGGCTTTGGAAGAGCTTGCCATTGTCTTATTGGTCCAGTTGGTGCAAAGACGGCGAGTATAGCAGCCAGGTTTGGAAAAACCAAACCCGAGGTATTGCGTCCGCGGCGGGACACCCATAATGCGCGGTCTCGCGACGGGGCGCCGCGCCCCGTCGCCGCAGTCCCCCGCCTGTATCCCCGTATTTGCCTCCGCGCCGCGCCTGAATGAACCTGCTCCGCACCGCCTCCGTCGTCTCGGTCTTCACGCTGCTGTCCCGCATCACGGGCCTGGTCCGCGAACAGATGGTGGCGGGGCTGTTCGGCGCCAATGCGATGACCGACGCCTACAACGTGGCGTTCCGCATTCCCAACATGCTGCGGCGCCTGTTCGCCGAGGGCGCGTTCTCGCAGGCCTTCGTGCCGTCGCTGGCCGCCGCGCGCGCCAAGGACGGCGACGAGGCCACCCGCCACCTGATCGATGCCGTCGCGACCGTGCTGCTGTGGGCGCTGCTGGCGACCTGCACGATCGGCGTCATCGGCGCGCCGGTGCTGGTCTGGGCGCTTGGCGCGGGGCTGTCCCGGGACGCGCACGAAGCCGCCGTGGTGATGACGCGCTGGATGTTCCCCTACATCGGCTTCATGTCGCTCGTGGCGCTGTCGGCCGGCATCCTGAACACGTGGAGGCGCTTCATCGTGCCGGCGGTGACGCCGGTGCTGCTGAACCTCGCCTCGCTGGCCTGCGGCTACGGGCTGACGCCGGTGCTGGCGCACCACGGCTATGAGCCGATCTATTCGCTCGCGCTGGGCGTCATGGTCGGCGGCATCCTCCAGTTGGCGGTCCAGGTGCCGGCGCTGCGGCGCGTCGGCCTGATGCCGCGATTCGCGCTGAACCTGTCCGGCCTGCGCGTGGCCGCCGCCGACGAGGGCGTGCGCCAGGTGTTGCGCAAGATGGGCCCGGCGCTGCTGGGCGTCGGCGTGGCCCAGCTCTCGCTGCTGCTCAACACGCAGATCGCGATCGCGGTGGGCGAGGGCGCCGCCTCCTGGCTGACCTATGCAGACCGGCTGATGGAGTTCCCCATCGCGCTGCTGGGCGTCGCGCTGGGCGTGGTGCTGACGCCGCAACTCGCGGCCAGCACGGCCAAGGGCGAGACGCAGAAATACTCGGGCCTGCTCGACTGGGGTCTGCGCCTGACCCTGCTGCTGGCGCTGCCCTGCGCGGTCGCGCTGCTGGTCTTCGCCGAGCCGCTGGTGGCCGTCCTCTACCAGCGCGGCGCCTTCCAGGCGGCGGACGTCGCCCACACCGCCCGCGCCGTGATGGGCTACGGCCTGGGCCTGATGGGCCTGGTGTCGATCAAGGTGCTGGCGCCCGGCTTCTATGCGCGCCAGGACATGCGCACGCCGGTGCGCATCGCCGTGGGCGTGCTGATCCTGACCCAGGTGTTCAACGCGATCTTCGTGTTCGGGTTCAAGATCGGCGTCGCCGGCCTGTCGCTCTCGATCGGCCTGGGCGCGGTCGTCAACGCCTGGCTGCTGCTGCGCGGGCTGCGCAAGCTCGGCACCTACACGCCGGAAGCCGGCTGGCCGTTGTTCCTGTTGCGGGTGGTCATCGCCAGCGCCGCCATGGGCGCGCTGCAGTGGTGGCTGGCCAGGCATGTCGGCTGGGTCGGCGGCAAGGGCCTGCACTTCGAGCTGGCGCGCGCCGGCTGGATGGCGCTGAGCCTCGGCGCCTCCGCGCTGCTCTACTTCGGCGTGCTGCTGCTGCTGGGCGTGAAGCTGCGCCAGTTCGCCCGTCGGGCCTGAAGGCTCACCGGGCCTGAAAGCTGGGGCGTCTCCCTCCGGCGCCGCGCCCGATGTCGGGCGTAGACTCCGGCGCATGAGTTCGCCTTTGCAGTGGACGGTGCCGTCGGCGCTGGACTATTTCTCGATGCTGGTTGCCGACGACGACACGCTGAACCTGGCCGAGGCCGCCACAGCGATCGCGCTCGACGAGGTGCCCCGGCTGGACGTGCAGCAGGTGATGGCCGAGCTCGATCGTCTCGGCGAGCGGCTGCGCCACCGCCTGCCCGCCGACGCGCCGCCCAGCCACCGGCTGCGCATGCTCAACCAGTATTTCCATGGCGAGCTCGGCTTCGCCGGGAACATCAACGACTACTACGCCGTCGGCAACAGCTACCTCCATCAGGTGCTCGCCACGCGCCGCGGCATCCCGATCACGCTGGCGATCATCTACATGGAGCTGGCCTCGCATGTCGGGCTGCGGATCAAGGGGGTCAGCTTCCCGGGCCACTTCCTGATGAAGCTGCGCCTGCCGCAGGGCGAGGTGGTGCTGGACCCTTTCAGCGGACGCTCGCTGGGCCGGAGCGAACTCGACGAGTTCCTCAGCCCCTGGCGGGAGCGCGCCGGACTGATGCCGCAGGAACCGATGTCGCTGGACGCCTTCCTCGGCACGGCGTCGCCGCGCCAGATCCTCGCGCGCATGCTGCGCAATCTGAAACAGATCCACATGGAGCAGCAGGACCTGCCCCGGCTGCTGGCGGTCCAGCGCAAGCTGGTGGCCCTGCTGCCCGACGACCGGGCGGAGCGCGCCGAGCTGGCGCAGTGCCTGCAACAGCTCCGTGACGCCGGCGGCGGGCCCGCTACCCTCCATTGAGGGAGCGGGAGGGAGCACGCGTG
>CBIHMU010000019.1:0-79590 GCA_966211105.1 uncultured Burkholderiales bacterium | reverse complement strand
GGGTGGACATGGTGGGCTCGGCGGTGGAGGGGGATGCTAGCGGGGAACGGCGCCGGTGCCGCTTCAGAGAGCTCACAAAGGCGTGGAACGGGCGGCTGGCGGGGCTTGGCAGCCGTCCGCGGTGACCGGGATTTGGGCTTTCGGGCGGGTTCTGCTAGACTCGTCGGCTTTCCCGTTTCCAAGGCAGCGGGGGAACGTCCGTGAGAGGCCGCAAGCAAAAAGCGTGCACCGAGCGTACGGGGCAGATCGCCCGAAGTTCCGCCTTTTGAAAGAATCTCATGAAGACCTTCAGCGCCAAGCCGGCCGAAGTGACGCACGAGTGGTTTGTGATTGACGCCACCGACAAGGTGCTCGGACGTGTTGCCAGCGAAGTGGCACTCCGTTTGCGCGGCAAGCACAAGGCCATCTACACGCCTCACGTCGATACCGGTGACTTCATCGTCATCATCAACGCCGAGAAGCTGCGCGTGACCGGCAACAAGGCCACGGACAAGGTGTACTACCGTCACTCGGGCTTCCCGGGCGGCATCTACGCCACCAAGTTCAAGGACATGCAAGCCAAGCATCCGGGCCGTGCCCTGGAAAAGGCCGTCAAGGGCATGCTGCCCAAGGGCCCGCTCGGCTACGCGATGATCAAGAAGCTGAAGGTGTATGCGGGCGACACGCATCCGCACACCGCCCAGCAGCCCAAGGCGCTGGAAATCTAAGGAGCGGAGATGATCGGAAACTGGAATTACGGTACCGGCCGTCGCAAGTCGTCTGTGGCACGTGTCTTCATCAAGAAGGGCACGGGCCAGATCACGGTGAATGGCCGCTCGATCGAGCAGTACTTCGGCCGTCAGACGTCCATCATGATTTCGCGCCAGCCGCTGCTGCTGACGAACAATGGTGAAGCGTTCGACATCAAGGTCAACGTGCACGGCGGCGGCGAGTCCGGCCAGGCCGGCGCGGTCCGCCTGGGTATCACCCGCGCGCTGATCGACTACGACGCGGCCCTGAAGCCAGAACTGAGCCGCGCTGGCTTCGTCACGCGTGACGCGCGTGAAGTTGAGCGTAAGAAGGTCGGTCTGCACGGCGCCCGTCGTCGGAAGCAGTTCAGCAAGCGCTGATCGACTTCCGTCCACTGGAGGCATCCGGGTTGGGATGCCTTCGGTGGCGAGAGCTCAAGAACAAGGCCGCTGCTTCAGCGGCCTTGTTTTTTGCCCGGTCGGGTGCATATCCTGCCGAAGGGGCTATCTCCAAGGCTCTGCCGTCCCCGCGGGGGCTTTGAGATAATCCCGCCATTCCTCCGACATAACAGGATCCACGATGAGCGCAGTCCTCGACACCCAATCCACCGATCTGGGCGGCATGCCGGCGCCGCTGGTCTTCACCGACAGCGCGGCCGAGAAGGTGCGCGAGCTCGTGCTGGAAGAAGGCAATCCGGAGCTGAAGCTGCGCGTATTCGTGCAGGGTGGCGGTTGCTCCGGCTTCCAGTACGGCTTCACCTTCGATGAGGCCGTCAATGACGACGACACGCAGATGGCCAAGAATGGCGTGACGCTGCTGATCGACGCCATGAGCCTGCAGTACCTGGTCGGTGCCGAGATCGACTACAAGGAAGATCTGCAAGGTGCCCAGTTCGTGATCAAGAACCCCAACGCGCAGACGACCTGCGGTTGCGGTTCGAGCTTCTCGGTCTGATCGGCGCACGCGCCGGACTTGTCGGCAGCGACGGCCTTCGGGCTGGATGACAAAGACCGCCTTCGGGCGGTCTTGTCGTTTCTGGCGATGAGCGAGCGGCGAGGTCCGGTGCCAGGTCAGGCGGGTGTGTAGCTGCCCAGTACACGGGCGCCTGAAGCGCCTGTTGCCGCAGGCAGGTTGCCCGGCAACCCGCGCACGTGGCGCATCGCCAGCCACGCGAAGGCGGCCCCCTCGACCTGCATCGGCGGCAGTCCCTTGGCTGCGGTGGTGCGGACGGCCACGGTGGGCAGCAGCGCCTGTAGCCGCTTCAGCAGTGTGTCATTGAAGGCGCCGCCGCCGCAGACCAGCAGTTCGCGCCAAGCGCCCGGCGCGAAAGCCACCAGACTGTCGAGGACGCAAAGCGCGCTGAGCTCCAGCAGCGTCGCTTGAACGTCCACCGCGGCGATGCGAGGCGCATGCGCCGCGATCTTGGCATCGAGCCAGCCGAGGTGGAACAGATCCCGCCCCGTGCTGCGCGGTGGGGGCTGGCGGAAGTAGGGTTCGGCCAGCAGGGCGTCGAGCAGTCCCGCGTGCACCTGCCCTTGCGCGGCCCACAGGCCGCCCGCGTCGTAGTCGGCGCCCTGGTGGCGGTGGACCCAGCCGTCCATCAGGCAGTTGCCGGGACCGCAGTCGAAGCCGCCGCTGCGTCCGTCCGCCCAGAGCAGGCTCACGTTGCTGATGCCGCCGACGTTCAGCACGACGACGTCGGTGCCGTCCTGTGCCAGCACGGCGCGATGGAAGGCCGGCACCAGGGGCGCCCCCTGGCCGCCGACCGCCAGATCGCGGCTGCGCAGATCGTGGACGACCGCGATGCCGCTGAGCTCGGCCAACAGGGGCGCGTTGAGCAACTGGAGGGTGAAGCCGGTGCCATCGAACTCGCCGGGGCGGTGTCGCACCGTCTGCCCGTGTGCGCCGAGGGCGCGGATCTCCTGCGGCACGAGCCGCTGGGCCGTCAACAACGAGCGGCAGGCCTGCGCGTAGGCGCGGGCGATGGCATTGGCGGCGAGCGCCGCGCGTTGGAGCTCCTTGTCGCACGGGCTGTTGAGCGCCAGCAGTTCCGCGCGCAACTCGGGGCCGAAGGCCTGGGACTCGTGAGCGAGGGCGCGGACGCGACCGTCAGCCTCGGCGTGCAGCAACACCGCGTCGACACCGTCGAGCGAGGTGCCGGACATCAATCCGATGTAGAGCTCAACACCGGGCGTCGTCATGGCCGGACGGGCAGGTGGGGGCGGCGACGCAGCGAGGCGCTGGAAGAAAGCGCCGGCGGGCTTATTCGCCGACGACGCCGTCGTGGATCGAGGAGGCAGCCTCGAGCGCGATCTTCGCGCTGGCGACCTGCTCCTTGAAAACGGCTTTCGCGGTCGCGGGCAGGGTGACGGCCTCGGACGCCCGTGCGATCACGCGCGGATCCTGCTGCTTGCCGTTGACGCGGAATTCGAAATGCAGGTGGGGCCCGGTGGCCCAGCCGGTCGAGCCGACGGCGCCGATCTTCTGACCCTGTTCGATCTTCTGACCCTTCTTGACGTCGATCCGGCTCAGGTGCGCGTAGACCGTCATGCGGTTGCCGCTGTGCTTGAGTTGGATGACGTTGCCGAAGCCGTTCTGCCACCCGGCGAATTCGACGTTGCCATCGCCGACGCTGCGCACCGCCGTGCCGGTGGGCGCGCCGTAGTCGATGCCCTGATGCTGGCGCCAGGTCTGCAGGATCGGATGGAAGCGCATCGCAAAACCGGACGTGACGCGCGAAAACTCCATCGGGCTCGCCAGGAACGAGCGGCGCTTGCTCTCGCCATCGAAGCCGTAGTAATTGCTCTTGCCGCTGGTCGGGTCGCGGAAGAAGACCGACTGGTAGCTCTTGCCGTTGTTCACGAACTCGGCGGCCAGCAGGCGGCCCGAGCGGTTGCCCCAGGTGATGGGTTCGCCGTCGGCGGTGAGGGTTTCGTAGACCAGCGAGAAGCGGTCGCCCTTGCGCAGTTCACGGTGGAAGTCGATGTCGCCCGAGAACATGTCTGCCAGCTGCGTGGCGATCGCGTCGGGCACGTTGGCCTCGTCGGTCGCGGCGAACAGCGAGGACTGGATCGTGCCGCTGCCCAGACGGGTCTGGGTCTCGAAGGGCACGGTCTCGAGCTTCGAGACGAACTTGTCGCCCTGGCGGGTGATGCTCAGGCGGGTGAAATGGGTGTCCTGCTGCTCGCTCGCCTCGGCGGCGTAGCGGGCGACGAGGGATTGCACCTCGCCGCTGGCGGTCGCGACGACCTGCACGCGCTTGCCGACGCGGCCGGTCAGCAGCTTCTTGGCGGTGTCGTCGGAACGCAGGAACGCGGCGGCGGCCGTGTCGAACGCGCCCATGCGCTTGAGCAGCGCGTCGGCGGTGTCGGCGGCGCGGGTGACGTCGCTGCGCGAGAGACCCGGATCGAACGCGGCCAGATCGGCCAGTTGCTCGTCCAGCGACTGCAGCGGGATGGATTCGGAGACGACGCGTTGCGGGAGGTCCGCCGCGTCAGGGGCCATCGGCGCGACGCCGAAGGCGGTCACGGCGAAGCAGCTCAGGACACCGACCACGGTGCCGGTCAGGGCGCGGGGGTGTTTGGCCGCGAAGGACTCGGCGCGAGCGAGGGTGCGCTGCACGCGCTGCCATTCGTCATTCCAATTCATCACGCGCCGAAGACCTTTTTCTGGAGCCCGAGAAATGCCGCCCGTCGCCACGCCTGCAGAAGCGCGTGGCTCGACCGGCCCGTGCCGGAGATTCGAGGATCCCGCAAAACGAAGGACGCCCTGAAGGGCGTCCAGATGCTGCGAGGAGCGTCCACTAGAATCGCCGTCTTGCGTTGCAGCGACAGGTCAGGCATGTGAATTGCCCTCCTGGCGCCCCGCAAAATCAGCCGAAAGTATAGCGGCGGGCCCGGGTTACAAATGCTAGAAAACCCGATAAATCAAGACTTTACGTAAGCCCGTGCGGGCTCCGAAGTGCCATGTCTGACATCCGAACCCCAGCCGCGTCGACGCCCGAATTTCCGATCACGGACCGGGTCCATCATGCCATGCAGCAATCGATGCGCGGCTGCGAGGAATTGCTGCCGCAGGATGAATGGCTGAAGAAGCTGGCGCGTTCCGAGGCCACCGGCCAGCCGCTGCGGATCAAGCTGGGCCTGGATCCGACCGCGCCCGACATCCACATCGGCCACACGGTGGTGCTGAACAAGATGCGCCAGCTGCAGGACCTGGGCCACCAGGTGATCTTCCTGATCGGCGACTTCACCTCGATGATCGGCGACCCGTCCGGCCGCAACGCGACCCGTCCGCCGCTGACGCCCGAGCAGATCAAGCACAACGCCGAGACCTACTACAAGCAGGCCAGCCTGGTGCTGGATCCGGCGCGCACCGAGATCCGCTACAACAGCGAATGGAGCGACCCGCTGGGCGCGCGCGGCCTGATCCAGCTGGCGGCGAAGTACACCGTCGCCCGCATGATGGAGCGCGACGACTTCACCAAGCGCTACGCCGCCGGCACGCCGATCTCGGTGCACGAGTTCCTCTACCCGCTGATGCAAGGCTACGACTCGGTGGCCCTGAAGTCCGACCTGGAGCTGGGCGGCACGGACCAGAAGTTCAACCTGCTGATGGGGCGCCACCTCCAGGCCGAATACGGGCAGGAGCCGCAGTGCATCCTGACGATGCCGTTGCTGGAGGGCCTGGACGGCGTCGAGAAGATGTCCAAGTCCAAGAACAACTACGTGGGCATCACGGAGCCGGCCAACGGCATGTTCGCCAAGATCCTGTCGATCAGCGACGTGCAGATGTGGAAGTGGTTCGACCTGCTGAGCTTCAAGTCGATCGACGAGATTGCCGCGCTGAAGCGCGAGATCGAGGGCGGACGCAATCCGAAGGAAGCGAAGGTGATGCTCGCCAAGGAGATCACCGCGCGTTTCCACAGCGCGCAGGCGGCGGAAGACGCCGAGGCCGACTTCAACAACCGCGCCCGCGGCGGCATCCCGGACGACATCCCCGAGGTCTCGCTGAGCGGCGCCCCGATGGGCATCGCGGCCTTGCTGAAGGCAGCCAACCTGGTGCCGTCGAATGGTGAAGGCAACCGCAAGATCGAGCAGGGCGGCGTCAAGATCGACGGTGTGACGATCAGCGACAAGGCTCTGAAGGTCGAGGCCGGCACGATGGTGCTGCAGGTCGGCAAGCGCCAATTCGCACGCGTGACGCTGAGCTGAACGCGCGACCCATACGCACGGCAGCAACGACAAACGGGAGGCCAAGGCCTCCCGTTTTCATTGGTGGACAGCGAGTGCCACCGGGACCGGAACAGGGTGGGAGGTTCGCGGACGCGAGGCCTCCTACCCTGTGCAGGGCCGCGCTCGCCCTCTCGCGGATTACTGCTTGATCGGCCGCAGATACGGCCCCGGCTTCGGCGTCTTGATCGGATCCTTCGCGATCGCGTCCTTCAGCCACGTCACGGCCGCATCGAGCTGCGCATCCTGCCCGTTGGCGGTCGCCCGTGGCGGGTTGTCGACCTCGATGTCCGGCGTCACGCCCTTGCCCTCGACGAGGAACTGGCCGTCGACGGTGATCTGTCCGTTCTCCGCGGAGCGCATCAGGCCGTTGTCCATCAGGCGGTTCTGGTCGGACAGCCACACGCCGGCGCCCGAGGTCGTCTTCCCGATGACCGGCCCCAGGCCCAGGCGCTTGAAGCCTTCGGAGAAGGTTTCGCCGTCGGAGTAGGTCTCCTCGTTGGCGATCACGACGACCTTGCCGCGGAACACCTGCTGCATGTTCGGATACGGCTTGCTGCCGTACGGCGAGCGCGGCTGCCAGAACGCCCAGGCGCGACGCAGCAGCGTCTGCAGGATCCAGCTGTCGATGTTGCCGCCGTTGTTGTGGCGGACGTCGATGATGAGGCCTTCGCGCTCGCTCTGCGCGTAGAACTCACGGACGAAATCGCCGATGTCGTCGCGGGTCATCGCGCGCAGGTGCAGGTAGCCGATCTTGCCGTCGGCGGCCTTGTCGACGAGCCTGGCGCGGCTGAAGCGCCAGTCGTTGACGCGCAGCTGGCTTTCACGACGCAGGTCGACCGGGGTCACGACGACCGGGCGTTCCTTGCCGGAGGGCTCGCGGATCTGCAGCAGCACCTGCTTGCCGGCCTGGCCGCGCATCAGTTCGCTGGGATCGGGCACCGACGCGGCCTTGCGGCCGTTGATCTGCGTGATCACCGTGCCTTCGGCGATGTTCAGGCCTGGCGCGGCGAGCGGGCCGGCTTCGGACGGCAGTTCCGGATCGCCGGCGAAGATGTGGGCGATCTTCCAGCCGTTGCCCTTGGGGTCTCGTTCGAGCTGTGCGCCGAGGCCGGCATAGCCGGGTTCCTCGACGCCCTTGCGCAGCTCGCCCGGCGCGACCTGGCTGTGCAGCAGGCTGAGCTCGCCGACCATCTGCGCCATCAGCTCGGCGAGTTCCCCGCGCTCGGTGACGCGCTCGGTCAGCGGGAAGTACTTGGCGCGCATCGCGGCCCAGTCCACGCCGTGCATGTCCTTGTCGTAGAAGAAGTCGCGCTGCATGCGCCAGGCATCGTTGAACATCTGGCGCCATTCGGCCTTCGGGTCGACCGCGATCTGCCAGTCGGACCAGCGCACGCGCGACTTGTCGATGTCGCCGGGAATCTTCGGACCGGCGTCGACGATCAGGATCTCGGGCGCGGTGCCCGGAGCGGCCGAGCGGCGGATCAGCAGCTTCTTGCCGTCGGCGCTCAGGTCCCAGGCGGCGACGCCATCGGCGAAGGTCTCGAGCTTGGACTCCTGCGGCCCGATCGGCAGCTGGCGCAGGGTGTTGCCTTCCTGTACGTACAGGCGCTTGGAGTCGACCGACAGGCCGCTGTAGTTGCCCGCGGCGGCCGGCACTTCATACAGGCGCAGCGCGAGACCGGCGATCTGGATCTCGGGCTTGCCGCTCTTCGCGGCCGGCGGGGCGGGTTTGGCTTCCTTGGCCGCGTCGGCCTTGGCGTCCTCGACCTTCTGCTTGGATTCCTTGTTGTCGGGCTTGTCCTTTTCCTGCTCGCGGATCTCGGCTTCCTCCTTGGCCTTCATGCCTTGGAGTTCATCCGGCGCGGCGAACGGGAAGCGCAGGTTCGGCTGCAGCGCGATCGCGTAGATCTTCCAGCCCTTGTCGAAGAAGGGGCCCATGTTGCGGTCGCCCCAGGGGCCGGGGTTGCCGGTCACGTTGAAGGTGCGGCGCGACAGGAAGTACAGCCATTGGCCGTCGGGGCTGAAGGCCGGCGCGGTGGCGGCGTAGCGGTCGCTGCCGAGCTGGTGGACCTTGCCGTCGGCAAGGGTCAGCAGCATCAGCTGCTCGCGGTACGGATTCGCGGTGGTGCGGACGAAGGCGAGGGACTTGCCGTCGGCGGACCAGTTCAGCGCCGAGGCGCCGTCGCCGAGCTTGTCGTGATCGACCTCGCGGGTCGCGACCGCGCGGGCGGGATTCTTGAGGTCGGTGAGGAAGAGGCGGCCTTCCTTGTCGGTGTGCGCGATCCAGCGGCCGTCGGGCGACGGCGACAGGCTGCGGCGCAGGACGGTCGCGCCCTCGGTGATCTGCCTGGGCTGGCCGGTGCCGTTCGCGGCGAAACGCCAGATCTCGAATTCGCCGCTGAAGTCGCAGAACGCGAAGACGTCGCGGCTGTCGCCGCTGAAGGCGCTGTCGCGGCAGCGGCCCGCGTCGTCGGCGGAGGCAGGGACCGGCAGCTCGGCGCGACGCAGCGGACCGACGCCTTGCGTGGCCAGGCGGCCGCGGGCGGTCAGCACGACCTGCTCGCCGTTGGGCGAGAGCGAGACGCCGGTGAGGAAATCCTGCGGGCGCGCGATCCAGCGCTTGCGCTGCTGGTCGAAGTCGCCGGCCAGGCGGAGGTCGATCTTCTGCCCGGCGGCGCTGCCGTTGAGGTCGATGCGGTAGAGGTCGGCGCCGAGCGCGTAGACCACCGACGCACCGTCCAGGCTGGCATGGCGGACGTCCCAGCCCTTGTGCCGCGTGTGCTGGCGCGGGTCGGAGCCGTCCGCCTTCACGGACCACAGGTTGTAGGTGCCGTCGCGGTCGGACAGGAAGGCGATGCGGGCGTTGCCGGACGCGTCCTGGTAGGGCATCGGGCGGCGGTCGTTGGCGCCCTCGGGCACCAGTGGCCTGGCTTCGGCGGTGCCGGAGAGGTCCATCACCCACAGGCGGGCGAGGGCGCCGCCGCGGTACTGGCGGGCGTTGTCGCCGCGCAGGCCGTTGCGGGTGAAGTACAGGGTCTTGCCATCGGCGCTGAGCGCGCCGTCGCTCGCCTGGCCGACCGGCAGCGCGCGGTGCGCGCCGGTGATGAGGGAGACCAGATGCAGTTGGGTCCCGGGCTCGCCGCGCTCGGTCGCGCCGGAGTAAAGCACTTCGTTGTCGGCGGTGATGCCCCAGACGCGCACGGCACCGGTGTCCCAGGTCAGGCGACGGGCGACGCCGCCGGCCGCGGGCATCACGAAGACGTCGCCCGTCGTTTCCTGCTGGCCGACGAAGGCGATCCAGCGGCCGTCGGGCGAGACGGCGGGGAAGGTTTCCGCGCCGCCGTGCGTCGTGACGCGCTGCGCCGTACCGCCGCCGATGTTGGCCTGCCACAGGTCGCCTTCCGCGACGAAGACCAGCCGGTCGCCGCGCAGCGCGGGCTGGCGGTAGAAGCCGAGCGACGGGTCCGAGACGGCCGGCCGGGCGGGGGCGCCGCGGGCGACGGCGTCCGCGGTTCCGGCGGCGGCGGCCGCAGTGGCAGTGGATTCGGCGGCGATGGCGAGGGTGGCCATCGAGCAGGCCGTGGCGATGGCCAGGCGACGGAGCGTGATGCGCATCGTGGGTCTTCCTTGTGGGAGTCCGGGGCGGAGCGACGGAAAGTGAAGGGGCCGGCCTGACGGCTGCCGGAAGTCATGCGGCGCGGATTCTGGCGCCGCGAACGGCGTCAGCGGTTCGTCACCCCCATGGCCACGTGCCCGGCGGGCACATGCGGGACGGCGTTCTGGACGTGGCCGTGCTGGTCGTCGAAGAAGAAGTCGGGCTCGAATTCCCGGAGGAATTCGCCCTTGGGCAGGCCGCCGAGGAACATGGCCTCGTCGACCTCGACGTCCCAGCCCATCAGCGTGCGGATGGCGCGTTCGTGGGCGGGGGCGCTGCGGGCGGTGACGAGGGCGGTGCGCAGGCGCATCGGCACGGCGGGCGCCTCCTGCAGGCGCTGCAGTTCGTGGAGGACCTGCTTGAACGGCCCGGCGGGCAGCGGGGTCAGCTTGCGGGCGATCTCGTGCTCCTGGAAGGCGTCGAGTCCGTCGCGCTGATAGACCTGTTCGGCCTCGTCGGAGAAGAGCACGGCGTCGCCGTCGAAGGCGATGCGCAGCTCATCCGGATAGGCGGCGGAGGCGCGCGCCGACTGCGGGAAAACACGGGCCGCGGCGACGCCCGCGAGGAGCGCTGATCGCACGTCGTCCTCGTTGGCGGAAAGGAAGAGCTGCGCCTTGAGCGGCTTGAGGTAGCGCCAGGGGCTGTGGCCGCGGGTGAAGACGCCGCGTTCGATGTTCAGGCCGTAATGCTGCGCGGAGCGGAACACGCGCATGCCGGAGATCGGGTCGTTGCGCGACAGCACGACGACCTCGACGCGGGGCGTCCCGCCGGGTGCGTTGAACGCGAGCAGCTTGCGCACGAGGGAGAACGCGGTGCCGGGTTTGGCGGGCTCATCCAGGCGCTGCTGCTGCAGGCGCATGTAGGCGCGGTCGTCGCTGTCCTCGAAGAGCTGGTTCTCCTCTTCGAAGTCGAACAACGCGCGGGAGGAAAGGGCCACCACCAGGCGGCCGTCGAGAGAGGCGGGCATGGGTGGGGATGATAGGCGCGACGCTAACGATGGTCCTTGTCGGCAGCCTTGCGCGCATGGACGGCGTCGACGAACTTCGGGAACGCGAGGAAACCGACTGCAACGACGGCAAGGATGCTCAGTCCTTTGGAAATCCAGTCGCCATGGGACGGCAAAGCGTCGGAAAGAATGTCAATGAGGAGTCTGGCGCCCGCACAGACGATGACCGCCTTGGCGGCGAGACTGACGAAGGTCCGGGTCTCTTTTCTGCTTAGCATGCGGACCTCCTTCGGAGATACAGAGATCAACTTGTCGAGCGAATTTCCGAAGCTTCTCTCCGACAGAGTCGAGCGCCCTTTCGCATCGCTGGGCGGGCTCAAGTTTGAATCGCAGCATCGCGCACCAACTCAGCGCGTGTCCTTCTGTTCTGTTCGCACAACCTTCCCTGACTCATCAAACCAACGCCAGCCACCTACTTGCTTGTCTTCCGAGTACTGGCCTTCGATCTTGATTCGACCATACTCGGCAATTACCGACGGGCCGCGCCTTTGCAGGCAAACTGCCTCCAGGCCTGACTCGCCCCACGGCAAGTACTCTAAATGCGAGCCCTCCGGGCATTGAATATTTCGGCTGGCAAGAACGTCATAGTTGGCATTGGACTTTGAACAACTAATCGTCACTGTGATCAGAAATGCAAGCGCAAGCAGAGACCAGAAGTTTTTCATGTTAGCGACTCGGCGAACCATAGGGCAGAGAAGGAACGGGGACCAAGGATGCATCACGGAGAGTCTGATGCGCAAAGGACTGGCACTGGTTGGTAGGCCCCCAACGACCAAGGGGGCGACCAAGTCTCAAGGCTTCGTTGACCTTCTTCTCATCGACGTCCGGGACCTTTCCGCAATTGGCCCCAGGTTCTTTACTTCTTCCCGTGTGATCGGTCACCTGGACACGATCGCCGGGACGATCTCCGCTTTCGTTCCCTGGCACGTTACCTCGAGTTCCCCCCATGCCGGCCTCGGCAGAATCGGTCTTCAGCCATTGGTGGTCTATCGGGTTCCAGGAGATTCCAAACGCAGGTTGCGAGCATAGATACACATCCAATCCCGTCGGATCAGTCAACGTTGCCGGGTTGCCCATTGCGTAGGCGTAGGTATTGATGCCGCCAAGTAAGCCGATTGGGTCGCTCTGCAGGTAGCGACCCGATTTCGCATCGTAGGTGCGATGCCAGTTCTGCCATAGACCTGACTCGACTTCGAGGTATTGACCCGGGAATCCAAGATTCATTCCGCCGATGGCATCGACCTCCACACTTCGGTCGAACGCCGCATTCGTGGCTCGCCAGACCGGTTGCGCCGATGAGTTGGTGAGCACCTCTGGGCGTCCAAGATGGTCGTCGTGACTGACGTACAGCTGTCCAGCGCGAGCGACCGCAAACAACTGTCCGTCGAGCCACACATAGACGGTGGGTTGCGGTCCCACTTCTGCCAGCAGTTCACCGCTCGGTCCGAAGATGAAACGCGTTTGCCAGACCCCGGTGTTCTTGTACACCCGCTGGTTGTTGGCGTTGCTCAGGTAGTCACCCGCTACGGCACCGTTGATCAGTACTTGATTGACGCGATTGAAGGCGTCGTAGCCGTAGCCGCGGTTTCCATCCCAACGACTTTCTGCCGTTCGATTTCCCATCGGGTCATGGGAGAAATTTCGCCATTCTGTTCCGCTCACCGACTGAAGCCGATTGCTCGATGAGTCCAGGGTGTAGGTCTGGCTTGCGCCCTGACGCAAGAGGCTGGTCCTGTTTCCCATCGCATCCACGCCGAAGCTTTGGTCATCCCCGGCGCGCGATACCGCAGTCAACCGGTCATGCGCGTTGTAGGTCATCCCCGAAGTGGCCGCGCCGTAGGCGAAATCGGTGATCTGCTGGATCGTGTTGGTCGAGTGATAGGCAAAGCCGAGCGAATGAACGCCCGGGCTTTCGATGCGCGTGGGGCGACCGTCCGTGTCCAGAGTCACCAGTCGGGTCAGGCCATTTCCGTATCGCCATGCATAAAGCCGATTGGTGGCCGGCTGATACAGCGGCGAGTCCATGAAGGGGATCGTGACACCGTTCGGGTTCCCCGACATGCCGCTCACGCGACCTGCACTGTCATAGGTGTACGACAGGGTCATGCCCGTAGGGTAGAGCATGGAGGCGAGCCGCCCCGCGCTGTCGTAGCTCCAGGTCGTGGTGAAGGACTGTCCGGCAATCGTTGACACCTGCGTGGTGATCTGTCCGGCGGCGTTGTACGTATAGCTCGTGTTACCCGAGGCGTCGGACATGCTGGTCAGCCGTCCTTTGCCGTAGGGGCCTTGGTCATACGTCCAGGTTTCTGTCACTCCACCAGCGGATCGACTGGTCATCCGATTCAGCGAGTCCCAGCCGAATGTCGTCGTTTGGCCATTGGCCCGGGTCATCGTCGCTACGCGCCCGGCTGCGTCGTAGCTGTAGCTGGTAGATCCGGAGTCCGGACTGGTTTGACTCTGGAGCTCACCAATGCCGTTGAGGCTGTAGAGCGTCGACAGCCCGCGTGGATCGATCACTTGATTGAGTTGGCCCGCGCCGTCATAGCGGTATTGGATGGTCCCGGAACCAGGCAAGTTTGTTTGGGTGGCTCGGCCCTGGTAGTCGTACTGGATGGTCGTGACGCGCGCCGCCGCGTCCGTGGTCTGAACGATGTTGTTGTTGCCGTCATAGGCATAGGTCATCGACTGCCCGCTGTTTCCGCTGACGACGCGTTTGCGTCCTGCCGCGTCGAACTGCGTCGTCGCCATGAAAGGACTGCCTCCGACGGCCACCGGCGTGGTGCCGCTCAGACTCGGCGTGGAACGGTCGGAGCGGTCGATGCGACGGTTGTTGACCAGATCGATGTCGGTTTGCGCGAACTCGCTCAGTGCGTTCCCGACCTTCTCCAATCGTCCCGAGGCGGTGTAGCGGTGGCGAATGGCACTGCCGTCGGAATACGCCGCATCAGTCAGGTTCCGCTGGGCGTCATAGGCATACGTGGTCGTCCGATCTCCTGTCGGCAAGCGCTGGATCTCTTGAGTCTTGAGACCTCGCGTGTCGTAGACGTAATCCGTGTGCACACCGTTGATGTCGGTCGAACGTCCCGGGCGTCCCATTCCGTCGAAGTTGCTCCACGTCGTCTGCTGCCCGAGCGCATTCGTTACCGCGGTCATGCGGCCGCCCAGGTCGTAGGTCACCATCGTCGTTCCGCTGGGGGTCGTCTCGCTGGTGCTGACCATCGTCGGTTCGCCGGTCACGCCGTTGGGTTGGAATGTGTAGGCGAAGGTGCTCTGGCGTTGCACTCCGCTGGCGATGTCGGTCCAGGTGCGGCTGGCCACCCGTCCTGCCGCAGTACCTGAGCCGTGGTACGAGTAGTTCACTCGCGCATACGCTGTGCCGCCAGCGTTCTTGTAGGTGATCTGCTGGACAGCGTCTCCCGACCAGTCGTAAGTCGCGGTCATCGCCACAGCCGTGTTGGCCGCGGTTGTCTTTTCCCGCAACTTTCCGTCCGCGTAGAACGTGTATTCAGTTCTTACGCCCTGCCAATCGAGGGTGTAGTCGACGTACCCGTTCGCGTCGTAGATCGTCTGTGCCTGAAGGGCCGGACAGGCGACGGTGGCGGGTTCGGAGACGTTCGTCAGCACCGAGCTGCCCTGCATCTGCGCGAACGTGTAGGTGACCGCATGCCCGAAGCGGTTGGTGACCGTCGTCTGATTGGTCGCGTACGCGAAAGTGTCACGGACCTCGTCGCCAGCCAGAGCGCTCGTCGAGACCTTCTTGTTGCTCAGATACGTGTATGTGCTGTAGCGCACGCCGTTGTAGGCGATGCCCGTCAGCAGCTCAGGGCCATATGGGCTCTCGTAGTAGTAGGTCCGGGTCTCGCTACCTCCGGGCGCCGTGACCGAGGTCAGCATGCCGTTGGCGTTGTAGCCATAGGTCCAGAACTGCCCGTTCGGGTCCCTGACCTGGCTCACCCTGCCGTTGGTCCAGGTGAAGAGGATGGTCTGACCGCGGTTGTTGCTGATGCTTTGCACACGTCCGTTGACGTCCGGCAGGATGCTGTACAGCGGCACACCGTTATCCAGGCTCACGCCGACCATGAAGCCCAGGCTGTTGTAGCTGTAGACCTTGCCACCGCGTCGCATCGTGGAGCCGCCTTGCTCGTAGGCGATCTCGCCCGCCGCTGGATTGCCGGTCACGCGATACAACGGTCCGTCGTCGGGTGATCCGTCGACGCGGTCGTACTTGTACTTGGCTCCGTCAGACCAGCCCACGGTAAGGCTAACGGGAGCGCAAGGCGTTTCTCCGTTCGGATCGCAGATGGTCGGTTTGGGTCGGACGACCACCAGCATCAGGAAATCGAAGTCCGTGGTCCAGCCACGGCCGAACATCGGTCCGCCCGCATAGAAGCTGCGGTAGGTGCGGTTCAAGTTCAGGCCATAGAGACCGGATGAGCCGAAATCGAACTCGCGCTTGTACTTCTCGCCCGTGGCGATGACGACGGGATGACCGGTGGCCGGTGTCGCTGCGGGCGTGTCGCCCGCGCCTCCCTGACAGGGCGGCTTCGGCGCGGACGTGTTGCTCTCCGCAGGTTTGTCGGCGACCGGCTTGTCGCCGTTGCCGCCGTCGCCTTTGGGGCCCTCGCCGTTCGATCCGCCCTTGCCGCCGCCGCCGCCGCCGGTGCTGCCTCCGGTGAACCACCAGAGATCACCGCCGGACGAGTCCTTCGAACCGGGGCCTGGGCCGTCCGTGACCACTCTGCAGATGATTTCGCCGGTTGTCGCGTCGCGCGGACATTGGATGGAGGTGTCCGCGTAGGCAATAGGTGCCGTCGCGAGCAGGGACAAGCCAATCCAACGAATCTTCATCGGGCCTCCTCGGTGGAGCGCCCGGGCCCGGGGGCATGTCTTGACGTGCGCACGAATCGCGGACGAGCACCGGGGACATCAGGAGGTCTACGCCATGACTGCCGACGCAAGTGTTCCCGCGACCGAGGGACGACGCCTCGTGCGGTCTACCTGAAGAACTGCAATTTCCCTGAAGCGATCCGCGCTCCTTGCGACGGCGGATGACCAGCCGGCTGGGCGCGTGTGATGTGGCGGCGACGTTAGTCGATCACCGCGAGACGCGAGTCCGGGGTTTCCCGTGGATCGAGGAGGAGAACATGGACGCGGGATCGCCTGGTGGCGGGATCTGCTGAAGCGCTGAATCAACTGGTGCCTTACTGCGCCGCCAGCTTGTTCATGTCGATGATCGGCAGCAGCACGGACAGCACGATCAGCATCACCACGCCGCCCATCGCCACGATCAGCAGCGGCTCCAGCAGCGTGGCCAGCGTCATCGCGCGGCGCTTCACTTCATTGCCGAGCTGCTTGGCCGCGCGCTGCAGCATGTCGGGCAGTTGACCCGTCTGTTCACCCAGTCGCGCGAACATCGACAGCAGTCCCGGGAAGCGCTTCTTGCCCGCCAGCGCCGCGCCCAGCGGCGCGCCCTCGCGGACCTGCGCCAGCGCATCCATCGCGTCCGCGCGCATCGCCTGGTTGGACAGCGTTTCCGCCGCGGCCTGCAGCGCCTTCAGGATCGGCACGCCCGCGCCCGCCAGCATCGCCAGCGTGCCCGAGAAACGCGCCGCGTTGTAGCCGCGCGAAAGCCGGCCCAGCAGCGGCAGGTTCAGGAAGGCCGCATCGAAACGCTGTCGCGGCCCTTCGCGCTTGAGGATCTGTCGCATGCCGATGACGCCGCCGACCACGACGATCACGATCACCAGCCCCCAGTTCCGGAGCACGTCGGAGATGCCCATCATGATCCGCGTCAGCAGCGGCAGCGTCTGCCGCGTCTGCGTGAACACCGCCGCGACCTGCGGGACCACGTAGGTGAGCAGGAAGCTCACCGCTAGCACCGCGATGATGCAGACGATCACCGGATACGCCAGCGCGCCGAAAAGCTCCGAACGCAGGCGCTGCTGTTCCTCGAGGTCGTCCGCCAGGCTCTCCAGCACCGGACCGAGCGCGCCGCTCTGCTCGCCTGCCGCAACCACCGCGCGGTAGACGTCGTCGAACTCGCGCGGCGCCGTGCCCAGCGCGCGCGCGAACGACGAGCCGGCGTTGACCTCGGCCTTCAGCTGCGACATCAGCTCGCGCTGGCGCGGATCCTCGGCTTCGTCGGCCAGCGCCGCCATCGAGCGCTCCAGCGGCAGACCCGCGGAGACCAGTCCCGCCAGCTGCCGCGTCCACACGGCCAGGCCCGCCGGTTTGAACGCGCGCCGTGCGAAGCGCGACTGCTTGCCCGGCTGCGCCGCCACCGCCTTCACCTCCAGCGGCACCAGCCCCTGCGTGCGCAGCTGCGAACGCGCGGCCTTCAGGGTGTCCGCCTCCAGCAGCCCCTGGCGGGATTTGCCGGACGCATCCAGGGCGTCGTACTTGAAGGCGGGCATCGCTCGGAACCTCGTGTCTCTACTGCTCGTGCGCCCAGGTCATCGCCGCGATCACTCGCGCGTGACCCGCAGCACTTCCTCTTCGGACGTGACGCCCGAGGCGACCAGCCGGTCGCCGTCCTCGCGCATCGACCGCAGGCCGTTCGCGCGCGCCGCCGCCAGCAACTCGGACTCCGGCGCCTGGTTGTGGATCAGGCTGCGGATCGCGTCGTTGCTCACCATCAGCTCGTACACGCCGGTCCGACCCTTGTAGCCGCTGCTCGAGCAGGCCGGGCAGCCCACCGGGTGATAACGCGTCTGGCCGTCGGGCAGGGGCTCGGGCGACTTGCACACCGGGCACAGCTTGCGCACCAGCCGCTGCGCGAGCACGCCCAGCAGCGAGGAGCTCAGCAGGAAGGGCTCCACGCCCATGTCGGTCAGCCGCGTCACCGCGCTCACCGCGTCGTTCGTGTGCAGCGTGGCGAGCACCAAATGGCCCGTCAGCGAGGCCTGGATCGCGATCTGCGCCGTTTCGTAATCGCGGATTTCGCCGATCATGATCACGTCCGGATCCTGACGCAGGATGGCGCGCAGCGCCTTCGCGAAGGTCAGGTCGATGCGCGAGTTCACCTGCGTCTGCCCGATGCCGGGCAGTTCGTATTCGATCGGGTCCTCGACGGTCAGCACGTTCGTTGTCGACGTGTCCACCGTCTGCAGCGCGGCGTACAGCGTCGTCGTCTTGCCCGAGCCCGTCGGACCCGTCACCAGCACGATGCCGTGAGGCTGCTGCACCACGCGCTGGAAGCGCTCCAGCCGCTCGCCGTCCATGCCCAGCGCCGACAGCGTGAAGCGCGATTCCGACTTGTCCAGCAGACGCAGCACCGCGCGCTCGCCATGCGCCGACGGCAGCGTGCTCACGCGCACGTCGATCGCGCGGCCGCCGATGCGAAGCGAGATCCGGCCGTCCTGCGGCAGACGCTTCTCGGCAATGTCGAGCTCCGCCATGATCTTCAGCCGCGAGATCAGCGCCGCATGCAGCGCGCGGTTCGGTCGCACGACCTCGCGCAGCGTGCCGTCGACGCGGAAACGCACCGAGCTTTCACGCTCGTAGGGTTCGATGTGGATGTCGCTCGCGCCGTTGTTCGCGGCCTGCGTCAGCAGCGCGTTGAGCATCCGGATGATGGGCGCGTCGTCCGCGGCTTCCAGCAGGTCCTCGACGGCCGGCAGGTCCTGCATCAGGCGCGACAGGTCGACGGCGCTCTCGACCTCGCCGATCACCAGCGCCGCGTTGTCCTCGCCGCCTGCGTAGGCGGCCTGGATGCGCGTCGAGAGCTCGGCCACGCTGAGGCATTCGATGCGCGACGGCGCGTACACGCGCTGCAGCTCGGACAGCACCGGCAGCGTCAGCGCCGGCGAGGCCCACAGCGTGCGCTGCTGGCCGTCGTCCTCGATCAGCAGGTGCTGCGCCTTGGCGACGGCGTAGGGAAGGGGATGGCGGCTGGCCATGGTGTCTCCGGGCTCAGCGGCCTTGCGGGCCGCTGGCCGCGTCGCCCGGGGCCTTGGCCGGACCCGGCACCGGCGAAGACGCCGGATACACCGGCAGCGGCAACTGCTGGGGCAGGGTGCCGCCGGGCACCGAGGCGGGCTTCTCCGGCAGCAGCGGCGCGCCGGTGTCGGGCAGCACCAGGGTGCTCTTCGGCTGCGATTCCTGCTGGTAGGCGCGGATCGCGTCGTAGCGGTCCATGGTCAACGCGGCGGCGCTCTCGGGGGTGCGCAGCACCACCGGACGCAGGAAGATCATCAGGTTGGACTTGGTCCGCTTGCGGCTCTGGTTCTTGAACAGGTTGCCGAGGATGGGGATGTCGCCCAGGCCGGGCACCTTGTCCTCGCCGTCGACGTATTCATCCTTCAGCATGCCGCCGAGCACCAGCACCTGGCCGTCCTCCAGCGTCACCGAGGTCTCCACCGCGCTCTTGTCGAAGGTCGGACCCTGCGTGGCCGAGTTGACCGAGGACACGACGCTGGAGTTCTCCTGGTAGGCCTTCATGCGCACCGTGCCGTTTTCGCCGACGGTGGCGCGGACCTTCAGCCGCAGGCCGACGTCGCGACGCTCGAAGGTCTGGAACGGGCTGGTGGTGGTGCCGGAGGTCGTGGTCGAGTTGCCGGTCAGCACCGGCACGTTGCTGCCGATCAGCAGGTCGGCTTCCTCGTTGTCCTGCACGATCAGCGAGGGCGTGGACAGCACGTTGGTGCCCGCCACGGATCCCAGCACGTTGGCGATGGCCCCCAGCGTGTAGAGGCTGCCGACCTTCTTGATGATGCCGACGTTCAGGCCCTTGGGGATCTGGTCGGAAGCGATCGCGCTGCTGACGCCCGTGGTGCCACCGGCCGTGGCGGCGGTCAGGTTCAGGATGTTGGAGAAGCCCGTGCCGAAGTTGGTGCCGACGGCGCCTTCACCGAACAGCTGCTGGAACTGCACGCCGAACTGGCCGGCCTTGCTGGCATCGACCTTCACGATCAGCGCCTCGACGTAGACCTGCGCGCGGCGCGTGTCGAGCTGCTCGACGACCGCGCGGATCTGGCGGTACATCGGTTCGGGCGCCGTGATGATCAGCGAGTTGGTGGCCGGGTCGGCCTGCACGAAGCCGCCGGTACTGACCTGCGCGGTCTGGCTGACCTGCGTGGAACCGCCGGAGCTGCCGGAGCCGCTGCTGCCCGAGCTCGAGGAGGCGCCGCCGAACGACGAGCTGTTGCCCGCGAAGCCGCCCGACTGCCCCGCGCTGCCGGTCTGCGCGCTGGCGAAGCTGCCGGTGCCGCCCTGGGCGCTGTTCGAGCCGCCCGCGCCGGGGCCGGCATTGTTCGTGTACGCCGCGCGCAGCACCGTGGCCAGTCGCACCGCGTCCGCGTTCTTCAGGTAGATCACCCGGATGCTGCCGCCGGTGTCGCTGCTGGGCTGGTCGAGCTTGGCGATCATCGCGCGCAGCTGCATCAGCTTGGCCGGATTGGCCGCGCGCACGATCAACGCGTTGCTGCGGGGATCGGCCATGACGCTGCCGCTGCCGCCGCCGGCGCCGCCCTGCACCTGGACGCCCGGCGTGCCGCCGCCGCCGTCCGACAGCCGCTGCACCAGCTGCACGATGTCCGAGGCCACCGCGTTGCGCAGCGGGATCACCTCGATGTCGGTATTGGAGGGCTGGTCCAGCGCCGCCACGATCCGGCTGATCCGCTGCAGGTTGTCGGCGTAGTCGGTGATCACCAGGCTGTTGTTGCCCGGGTTGGCGTTGATCGTGTTGTTGGGCGTGATCAGGGGGCGCAGCACCGCGACCAGGTTGTTGGCGTTCTCATGGCTGAGCTTGAAGATCTGCGTCACGACCTGGTCGCCGCGGGCCCTGGTCTCGCCCGCGATCGTCACCGCGCCGGTCTGCAGCTTGGCCTCCGCTTCGGGGACCAGCTTCAGCAGCCCACCCGCCTCGACCATCGCGAAGCCCATGCCGCGCAGCGAGGCGAGGTAGCTCAGGTAGGCCTCCTGCACCGGCACCGGCTGCTCGGCCGTCAGCGTCATCGTGCCCTTGACGCGCGGGTCCACCAGGATCGGCTTGCCCAGCGCGGCGGACATCGCGCGGGAGACCGCCTCGATGTCGGTGTTGACGAAGTTCAGCGTGACCGGCGTGCTCGCGCGCACGGCCGGCTGTCGGCGGTTCTGCTGCGACGACTGTGCGCCGGCCTGCATCGGCAGGCTGCCCGCGATCAGGGTGATCGCGACGCCCAGCGCCGTCGGTCGCATCATGTGCTTGTTCATGCTCATCCCACCGAGATGATCGAGCGCGCACCCTGGCGGCGCCCGATGATGTTCAACAAATTGGCCAATGCGGCTTCGCTGCCCGGGGCGGCTGTCGCCTCGCCCTGGAACTGCGACCGCGTCGCGCCCAGACTGCCCTGGCCGCTCAGTTGCAGCGGCCCCTGGATCGTCGACAGGATCAGTTGCGGCGCCGTGCCGCCGCCCACGAGGCTCATCCGGTAGCTGCCCAGCGGCGACACCTGCGCCAGACGCGAGGAGAAGTCGCGCAGCTCGACCTGGGCCAGGCCGGTCACCCCGATCGCCTTGCCCTTGCCCTCGAAGACGAAGCCCTGCGCGCTGACGACGATGACGCCGTCCGGCGCCAGCGTGTTCCACGGCGTGCCCAGTCCGGCCAGCCAGGCGGCCGGCCAGCGGATCCAGGGCTGCTCGGGCGTCGCGTCGGGCAGGCGGACCGTGAGCCGGTCCATGCCGAAGCTCGCGGTCATCGGCGCGCCGGGCTTGATGCAGCAGGACTGGTCCAGCGTCAGGCGCACGCCGGGACCGCCGTCGTGCCAGGCGGGACGCAGGGCCCATCCCAGCCGCTGCGGCAGTTCGCTCGCGTCGCGGCTGCCTTCGCCCGGGCTCAGGATCACGCGCGCGCTGCCGTTCCAGACGCTGCCGCGCGCGTCGGCGAGCAGCAGCCGTTCATTCGTCGCCGAGGCCACGACCTTCGCCAGCCAGGCCGCCGGCGCCCAGACCACGATCGCGGTCGACAGGCCCAGCACGGCGCCGACCAGCCCCCAGCGCATGGCGCCGCGATCGGTCCGGACCAGCTGCACTGCCTTGCCCGGCGCGGCCAGGAGCATGAAGGCCGACTGCATGAAAGCCGACTCCATGAAGCGTTGTTGTCGCGTCATGCTCAGTTCCCCGCCGCCGCGGGCAGCACGACGGTCAGCCGACCGCTGTAGCCCTGCGGACCGGTCTGCAGTTCCGCTTCCTGCGGACGGGCACGCGCGCCCTGGCGCGCCTCGCCGATCCACATCGCCAGCGCGCCGCCGGGCACGCCGCGCAGCCGCAGTTGCGCCTGCGTGCCGGTGATCGTCAATTCGGCGGCCGGTCCCAGTCGCGCCGTCGCGGCCCGCAAGGCGGTCATCGACTGCTCGGTGGACACCGGCACCGCCTGCTTGAACGCCTGCGTCTGCTGCGCCATGGCGCGCATCTGCTGGAGTTCGCGGTCGAGCCGGTCGATCTCGCCCGGCGCCTTGCGCAGCGTGCTCCAGGCCGGCGCCAGCGCGATCAGCCACAGCAGCAGCAGGCCGACGATCACGGCGGTCACGCGCACGATCAGCCGCTCTCGCGGCGCGGCGGCCTGCCAGCGGGCCGTGAGGTCCCGTCGCATGGTCGTGAAGCTGTTCATCGGTTGTCGGGTCGCAGGCTGAGTTGGAGGGCTTCGCCGTCTTCGGCGACCCGCAGCGCGGGATCCTGGCCGAGCCGATCGCGCAGCTGGGCGCGTTGCGGCGCGGTCAATCCGGTGAGTTGCAGCCGGCCCTGTTCGAAACGGATGGCGGGCAGCGGCGGCTCGCCTTGCGGCCAGACGCGCGCCACGGCGCCGAGGAGGTCTTCCAGATCGCCCGGACCGACCTGGCCGGCGCCGCCGCGCAGCGCCTCGGTCTCGCGGACCATCTGGGCACGGGCGTCGCGGACGACGCGGATCTGCGGGAAGGCCTGACGCAGCAGCGCCTCCTGCTCCGCCTTGCGCGCGTCGATGGCGCGACCCTGCTGCCAGGCCATCGCGTTGAGACCGATCACCTGCACGGCGATCAGACCGGCGAGGCCCCAGCGGAACGGCCGCCACGCCGGCGTCTGCAGCGTCTGCCAAGCCTGATGGACACGCTGCCAGCCGCGCTGGCGCGGCGTCAGGTCGAACTGCAGCAGGTTGACCGGTGCCTCCCGGGCCGCCCAGGCGCGGTCGGTGTCGCTGAGGACCTGCACCTTGCGGCCCAGCCACTGCTCGGCCGCGGCGGAAGCGGCCGGGCTGGCGCTGACGGGCGCCTCGGTCCACCAGTCCTCGCCGAGCCAGCCGCGCAGGCCGCCGCTGTCCAGCGGGAAGGTGGCCACGCCGTCGGCGCGGAAGACGCGCAGCCGGGCGCGGTCATCGGGACCGGCGTAGACATGGCCGCCCTCCGCGCCGTGGCCGGTCTGCGGCCAGGACAGCGGCAGCAGCGATTCGACCAGCAGCCCGGCGGCTTCCATGGCCTGCAGATGCGCGCGCAGCGGTTCGCGCGCCGTCACCGCGACCCAGTGGGTCTGGCCCTCGGTGTCAGGACTTGCCAGCAGCGCGAGGTGCAGCCGCTCGGGATCTTCGAGCAGGTGGTCTTCCATGACGCCGACGACGGCGCTGCGCAACTTTGCACCCTTGATCTTGGGCAATTGCGCGGGAAGCCAGCTGACCTGGTCGTCACCGAGCAGCACCATCACGCGGTCGGCGGGCGGCATCGCAGCCAGCGGCGCGCGCTGTCCGTGCCCGCTGGCGTGGGCTGGCGCCTGCGCGTCGTGGCTGAACCAGAATTCGTAGTCGTGCGGGGCGGGACCGTTCTGAGGCGGACTGGCCGGCAGGAGGATGAGCAGGGTACTCATGAGATCGCGGATTCTAGGAGGGCTTGCGTGACGGAACGGCGCCGCGCGCCCCCGAGCAAGCCCGTAGTCGCGCTTTTACAAGTGCATGCATCCCGTCCCTCTTCTTTCCATTCGTTTCAGGCGCCTGTGGGCGGCGCGCGACGGCGCCCAGAAGATCACGGGGCGGCTCCGTATCCGGGCGTGCCGGGCAAGGTCGACTGGCGCAGCAGGCGCTGACGGTCGATCACCCGGACGTTGGTGCCGTCCCGGAACACCAGGGAGCGCTGCGCCAGGATCCGATCGTCCATGCGCAACTGGCCTTCGACAAAGAAGTAGTTCGATGTGAAGGCCGCCATCGCCTGGCGTGTGTCGGTGGCCGGGATGCCCGCCACCAGCGACGTGAGCCGGTCGTCCCAGGCGGTGAAGGCCTTGCTCTGCCGGGCGCGCACGATGCTGTCGGCCACGCCGAGGTCGACGCCCAGCACATCCGCGATGACCTCCCGGGAGGCGGTGTTCAGGTTCAGGGTCGTCTGCGCCTTCGGCAGCAGCACGGCCAGCGTCGCCAGGCGCGCAACCTGCTCGTCGTTCAGGCCGAACCAGCGCAGCTGCTCGATCCGGACCGGTCTCAACGGCACGTCGCCTTGCTGGTCCGTGCCCTTGCCGCCCGCGGAGGCGATCAGGTTCTTCTGCACCTGCTCGGCGATCGACGCGCTCAAGCCGGCGCGCTGGAAGATCCTGCGCGCCGCGTTGAGGTTGTCGAGCGCCTTCTGCGTGGCCTGGGGATCCGGCGGCTGTCCGGGCTGCGGCTGCGTCGGCACCGTTTCGAGGTTGCGCAGGTTGAACAGGCCCTGCGCGTCCTCGATGTGGCCGGACAGGAAGGCGTCCGGACCCGCGTCCTCCGACTTGTTCTCGTCCTGCGACAGGAAGCTCGACAGGCGCGCCTCGGCCAGCGGCACGGCCCAGACCTCGCCGAGGTCGTCGCTCTTCGCGGCGTTGTTGCGACCCGACTTGACGTCCTCGCTCAGGATCAGCCGCGCCCAGTCCAGCGCGCCTTGCAGCACCCAGTCCGCCTGGGCGCGCCCCCGATCGGCCGCCTCGATCTGGATCGAGCGCGATTGCCGCCACAGCATCGCGGCGGACAAGGTCGTCACCAGCACCACGATCAGCAGGGCGGTGAGCAGCGCCGCGCCGCGGCGCCTGCGCGCCTGCCGCCGCGGATGGACGTGAGCGAGGCGGGCGGCGCGCATCAGCTGCCGCCTTCCACGGCGACTTCGCGGATCAGCTCGCCGCGGTAGCCGCTGTCCTCGCCGAACTGCAGCCGCATGCGCACGCCTTCCGGCACGGCGTTGCTCACCGCCGCACCCTTGTTCGCCGGGTCGTTGCCCGCCGGATCCTTGTCGAGCGAGGACTGCGCGTTGGCCCACGCCCCTTGCTGGAAGAAGTACATCTGCCAGCCGGTCACGCGATCCAGGCCGGGCAGCTCGCGCATTTCCCGGGCGTTGAGCTGCTGGCTGCGGAACCACGCGTCCCGCAACGCATCGGCGTTGGACAGCGTCTGCGATTCCCAGCGGGCCAGCCGACCCTCCTTCAATTGCCAGGCGACAAGCTGCAGCCCGGTCTCACGCCGGCGCGTGATGCGCAGCGTCGCGCCGTCGAAGGTCAGCGCGTCGAAGACGTCGCTCTTCTGCACCTCGCGCAGGTCCAGCTCCCATTGGCGGATCAGGGTCTGCAGCGTTTCGGCGCGATCCATCGCGGCCTCGTTGCGTTCGCGGCTGGTCGTCAGCGCGGTCACCGCGCGCCAGGCCATGACCGACATCACCGCCATCACGACGAGCGCGACGACGACCTCGATCAGCGTGAACCCGCGCGCCGCGCGCCGGGAGGAGCCAGTCGCGCGGCGCATCAGGAGTTGCGTCCCACGATGGTGGTGATCGTCAGCAGCGGCCGGTCCCGGTCGTCCAACACCTGCGCCTCGACGCGACGGAAGTTCGGATTCGGCGTCCCGCGCACCGACATCTTGACGCTGAAGTCGCGGCCCAGCTGCGAGCAACTGATGCTGTTGTCGCCGATGCTCGGGAAGACCTTGGTCAGGCGCATCTCGGTGAGTTCGTTCTCGGCGCACCACTGCGCCAGCGAATTGATCGCGAGCCGGTCGGAATTCGAGGTCATGGCGCCGGCGGCGCGCAGTCCGGCTGCCAGGCACAGCGCGACGATCGTCAGCGCCACCAGGACTTCGACGAGCGTGAACCCGCGCGAACTTAGCGTGTGCGGCGCGCGCGTCATTCGGCCCCCTTTGCGATCGCGAACGGACGCAGTCCGTCCGTGGCCAGGGTGATGCGGTGATCGCCGCGGATCAGCGTCACGCGTTGCGCGCCGATCAGCGGCTCCGGCCCCAGCCGGATCGAGCGCCCGTTGACGCTCGCGCCTTCGATCTCGACGATCGGCGCGTCGCCGAGCCAGGGGCGTTCCAACGCCAGGCGCTTGATCAACGCGGCGGGCAGGCCGGTGATGCGGTAACGGCTGGCGTCGCTGTTCGAATCAGGCAGCCAGCGCACGTCGAGCGACGCCGCGCGCGCCTCCGAGCGGGCGGTCTCGAGCACCGACGCCAGATGCAGCGCCTCGCGCTCCAGTTGCACATCGGCGCGGTCGCGCATGGCCACGGCAACGGTCGCGCTGGCGATCGCCACGATCGTGATCGCGACGATCAGCTCGATCAGCGTGAAGCCGCGCTGGAGCAGTCGGCCGGACGGACGCGCGCGCACGGCTCTGGGCAGTCGGTGGAGGGGATGGAGCGCACGGCGGGCCGCGCGCTCATTCCCAGGAGCCGATGTCGGCGTCTGAGCCTTCGCCGCCCGGCTTGCCGTCCGCGCCCAGGCTGTAGATGTCGACCTCGCCCTTCAGGCCGGGGTTGTCATACTGGTACGGATTGCCCCAGGGGTCCTTGGGCAGCTTCTCGATGTAGACCTTCCAGTTCGGCGCCGCGGGGCCGGTGGTGGGCTTGGTCACGAGCGCGGCCAGGCCTTGTTCCCCGCTCGGGTAGCGGCCGTTGTCCATCTTGTAGAGCTTGAGCGACTGCATCAGCGTGTTCACATCGGAGCGCGCCGCGGTGCGGCGGGCTTCGGACACGTGGTTCATCACCGCTGGCACGACCACCGCGCCCATGACGGCGACGATGGTGATGGCGACGATCAGTTCGATCAGCGTGAAGCCGCGGGCACGGCGCGAAGGGAACTTGGAAAAGGGTCGACGCATGGTGTTGCAATCCTCGTGGAGCCCCCATTGGTGGCCCATCGCGCTGCATCATAATCGTCGGATGCATGCACGATGGTTAAGCTTCGTAGTCTGGGCGGCGATGGCGGCGAGCCTCGCGTATTGGGCGTTGACGTTGATGGTGAAGGGCCCTCAGGCCCCCGCCATGACGCGTGCCGCGACGTCTGAAAGCGCCCCCGCTGACTGGACTCGGCTATTCGCTGCCGCGAAGGCGGCAGAGCCGCCGGTCGAAGCCACCTCTTCGCGCTATCAGCTGCTGGGCGTCGTCGCGCCGACCACCGGCGGGCGTTATCCCGGCGAAGGCGTCGCGCTGATCGCGGTCGCCGGCGCGCTGCCGAAGCCGGTGCGCATGGGCCATCCCGTCGATGGCGACCTGAAGTTGATCGAAATCAATCGCCGTGATGTCGGGCTGGGCGCCGGCAATGCGGTGACCGTGCGCCTGAGCCTCGCGCCCGGCGTGGCGGACGTGGCGATGCCCACTCAGCAGCCCCAGTTCGCACCGGGGGGCGGCATGGCGCCCCCGCCGAACTTCGGTCCGCAGATGCCGCCGCACGCGGGCGCGCCGGGACCCGACGGCATCGTGCCGCCGACCGCTGTCACCGGTTCGTTGCCGCAGATGCCCCCCGGGGACGGCAGCGCCAACCCGATCAAGTAATTCCAAAGCGGTAGCGCGTGAGGCGCTGCGTGCATTGAACGCGCTGAGCCCGCTGAATGCGCGGTGGGTGGCGACAGCCGCGCTCGTCGCGCGCCTGGGGTCAGTACTTGCTACCCAGCGTGGTCCGTCTCGGACCCGTGTGCAGCGCGCCCGGGTTGCTCGAGCCCGTGTCGCGCAAGTCGGACGGGCGGCTGTGGATGGCGCCATCGGGCAGATCCTGGACTTCCGTCAGCAGTGCCGCCGCGCAGCGCACCAAGGGCCACGCCAGTGTCGCGCCGGTGCCGTCTCCGCATTCCATGCCGAGTTCCAGCAGCGCTGCCGCATGGAACAGCTGCAGCGCCTCGTCCAGGCCGCGGTGCGTCGTGCTGCGGCAGAACACCGCATAGTCGGTGACCGGCGGCGCGATCATCGACGCCACCTTCAGCGCCGCGCAGGCGGGAATGCCGTCGACCAGGATCAGCTGACGCTTCGATGCCGCGACCAGCATGGCGCCGACCATCACCGCCAGCTCGAACCCGCCGAAGGCCGCGAGGACCGCCATCGGTTCCTGCACGTCGCGGTGCCGCTGCTGGGCGCCTTGGAGCACGAGCATCAGGTGCGACAGGTCGTCGTGCGGCATGTCGGGGCCGGAAATGATGAAGTCCTGCACCGGCATGTCCATCAGGCGCGAGAGCACCAGGGCGGACGCTTCCAGCGATCCCTGGCCCAGGCCCGCGCAGGCGATCACGTTGCCCGCGAGGTTGTCCGAGATCTCCATGCCGACACGCACGCCGGCGTGGGCCTGCTCGACCGTCATCGCCGCGCCGGCCCGCGAATTGCGCGTTCCGTGCGCGATCTTGCGCGCAAGCAGGCGTTGCTGGGGGCTCAGGGGTTCGGCGATGCCGCAGTCGACGACCGTGACGTGCATGCCCTGATTGCGGGCGAACACGGTCGACGGCAGTCGGTGCTGCAGGGCGAGCAGGGCCTGCTCGCGCGTGCTGCGGCCATTGGGCAACCCGATGCCGTCGACCGCCAGGCCGTGATCGGCGGCGAACAGAACGAGCGTCGGGTCGCGGAACTTCGGCGTCTGCGTCGCCTGGATCAGCCCCAAGCGCACGGCGAGCGGCTCCAATTCACCGAGCCGGCCAGCCAGCGTGCAGCGGCGTTCCAGGCGCTGGCGCAAGGCGCGTTCCAGCTCCGGATTGGCGGTCGGTGAGATGAGGGACTGATGGATGGACATGGGGTCCCGCATTCTCGGTCCCCGCCGCGGGCGGACCATTGGCAATTGCCCCCGCCGCCTCGCGTCTGCCCCTTGTCCCGGGGGCAGCTGTTGGTGTCAAGCCGTAACGGCGGCCGGTGTCGGGCGCCGTTGCGCCCGCGCGGTCACGGCGCCTTGACGCCGCCTCAGCGCAGGAAGAGCCGGTACACCGGGTTGTCGGTTTCCTCGGTGTACGGGTAGTTCAGCTGGTCGAGGAAGGTCTTGAACGCCTTGCCGTCGCCCTTGGGAACCTGCACGCCGACAAGGATGCGGCCATAGTCCGCGCCCTGGTTGCGGTAATGGAACAGGCTGATGTTCCAGTCCGGGCTCATGCTGGACAGAAAGCGCATCAGCGCACCGGGCCGCTCCGGGAAGATGAAGCGGAAGAGGCGCTCGTGCTCCGCCAGCTCGGTCCGGCCGCCCACCATGTGACGCACGTGCTGCTTGGCCAGTTCGTCGTCGGTGAGGTCGACGGTGGCGAAGCGATGACGCTCGAAACTGCGGACCAGCTTGTCGGCCTCCTCCCGTTTCGTGATGGAAACGCCGACGAAGACGTGCGCCACCTGGTGGTCGGAGATGCGGTAGTTGAACTCGGTGACGCTGCGGCCCTGGACCAGTTCGCAGAAGCGCCGGAAGCTGCCGCGCTCCTCCGGGATGGTGACGGCGAACAGCGCCTCGCGTTCCTCGCCGACCTCGGCCCGTTCGGCGACGAAACGCAGCCGGTCGAAGTTCATGTTCGCGCCGCAGGTGATGGCGACGTAGGTCTCGCCCTTGGTCCCATGCTGCGCGGCGTACTGCTTGATCGCGGCGACGCCCAGGCCGCCGGCCGGCTCCAGGATGCTGCGCGTGTCCACGAAGACGTCCTTGATCGCGGCGCAGACGGCGTCGGTGTCGACCAGGATGTAATCGTCCACCAGCTCCCGGCAGACGCGGAAGGTCTCCTCGCCCACCAGCTTGACCGCGGTGCCGTCCGAGAACAGTCCGACGTCGGTCAAGGTGATCCGCTTGCCCGCCCGCACCGAGCGCACCATGGCGTCCGAGTCCCTGGTCTGGACGCCGATGACCTTGATCTCCGGCCGCACGGCCTTGATGTAGGCCGCCACGCCCGAGATCAATCCGCCGCCGCCGATCGCGACGAAGATCGCATCGATGGGCCCTGGATGCTGGCGCAGCACTTCCATGGCGATCGTGCCCTGGCCCGCGATGACGTCGGGATCGTCGAACGGATGGACGAAGCTCAGGCCCTGCTGCTGCTCGAGCTCCAGCGCATGCCCGTAGGCGTCGGTGAAGGATTCGCCGGACTGGACCACTTCGCCGCCCAGCGCCTGGACGGCGTCGACTTTGACCTTGGGGGTCGTCACCGGCATCACGATCACCGCGCGGCAACCGAGTTTCTTCGCCGATAGCGCCACCCCTTGGGCGTGATTACCCGCCGAGGCGCAAATCACCCCCCGCGCCAGTTGCTCGGGCGCGAGATTTGCCATCTTGTTATAGGCGCCGCGCAATTTGAAGCTGAATACCGGCTGTTGATCTTCCCGTTTCAGCCAGACCTTGTTGCCGATGCGCTTGGAGAGATTGCGGGCGGCGTCGAGGGAGGTTTCCTGCGCCACCTCATACACCTTGGCGTTAAGAATCCGTTGGAGATAACTCTGGTCGGCGGGGAGTAACGCGGGATGTTGCGCCGTGAGGCGCGTCGAGGTGGTCTTGCGCGATGCGCGGCGGGTGCCGGCCATGGAAATCCCTCCAGTTCCCCTTCCCGCGCGGACGCGGCGGGAGTCGGGCGGACGATGATAGCCAGGGTTTGTCCGGAGCGCGGCGAGGCCGGCCGCGCCGGGCCGCCGCGCGCTTTCGCCATTGGAGGAGACTGCCTTGCGCCCGGCGTGTCGTCATCGGGCCGGGGACGGACGAAAAAAAGCCCGAGGCTTGTGGCCTCGGGCTGAATCCACCATGGAGGCGGTGGAGGAGACAATCGGCGCGGAGGCTGACCCCACACCTTGGGGTAGCGCTGTCGCATGCCTAGAATTCTAGGGGGGATGCATGTTGCGCTGCAATATTTTTTGAGGTCTCCGGCCCTGGAGTCGGGCCTCTAATGCGCAAAATCACCGCCAGAGTGAGGCGCGACGACCGGCGGCGCCCGTGAAATTGGGGTCAGATCGCCGCAGGATGGTTCGAACGGCCCATGGAACGAAGGAACGACGAATGGAATGCACGATCAACTGGATGGGCGCGGACGGCATGAGCTTCATCGCGGAGACCGGCAGCGGGCACATGATCAACATGGATGGCGCGCCGGACGGCGGCGGTCGCAACCTGGCGCCGCGACCGATGGAGACGGTGCTGGCCGGCACGGGCGGCTGCACGGCCTATGACGTCGTGTTGATCCTCAAGCGTGGCCGGCACGATGTCCGCGGCTGCCAGGTGAAGCTGAGCGCCGACCGCGCGGAGGTGGATCCGAAGGTCTTCACGAAGATCCACATGCACTTCGTGGTGACGGGCAGGAACCTGCCTCAGGCCACCGTCGAGCGCGCGGTGCAGCTGTCCCACGAGAAGTACTGCTCCGCCAGCATCATGCTGGCGAAGACCGCGGAAATCACCACCTCGGTGGAGATCATCGAGGGATAGACCCTCCGGCAGGGGAGGGCGCCGCTCTACAGGTGGTGGGCCGTCCGCGTCATGACCCTGGCGGCGAGCCGCATCAGCCCTCGCACGGGTGCGGGCAGGTCGACCCCGCCCAGTGCCCGGGCCTCTTCGGCGTGACGGGCCTCCTCTTCCTTCATCTGCGCGACGACTGCCCGCGAACTCTGGTCGCCCTCCGGCAGCCGTTCCAGGTGGCTCGCCAGGTGGGCCTCGACCTGGCGTTCGGTCTCGATGACGAAACCCAGGCTGACCTTGTCCCCGATCAGCCCGGCGGCGGCACCGATCGCGAAGGCGCCCCCATACCAGAGCGGATTGAGCAGGCTGGGGCGGTCGTTGAGCGCGCGGAGCCGGGCGGCGCACCAGGCGAGGTGGTCGATCTCTTCCTGGGCGGCGTGCTCGAGGTGCTGGCGCAGCGCCTCGTCGCGCGTGGTCAGCGCCTGGGCGCGGTAAAGCGCCTGCGCGCAGACCTCACCGACATGGTTGACCCGCATCAGCGAGGCGGCCAGTTGGCGCGCCGGCTCCTCCAGCGGTGCGTCCGCCACAACAGACGCGGGCATCGGCCTGACCGTGGGCGCGACGCCCGCCAGCGTCTTCAAGCCGTGGTCCAGCGTGGATATCCACGCGTCCGCCCTAGACAATATGCGCGCCGGGCGCGAAGTCTGAAATTCCATCTTGAATGCTCGCCGTGGGCATGGCACCGCAGTTTAGGAGCGTGGCGTCAAGCGGTTCGCCGACGCGGGGTGATCCTTTGTGCGAATGCGTGATGACACATTTTTTTAATCCCATACGCGTTGCTTCGACCCAACGAAATCAGGACTTTTACGGGGTAGCGGCTGGTCAGGCGTGATCGGACCTGTTGCAATACACCACAGCTTCATTGCAGGAGCTTGGTTTGCGGGCGATCTACCAACCGCAACCTCATTGAAGATCTAGGAGTCTCTAATGAAGAAATCTCTCGTCGCGCTGGCTGTGCTGGCTGGTTTCGCTGGTGCCGCTGCCGCTCAATCGTCCGTCACGCTGTTCGGCGTCATCGACGTGGCTGCCCGTTACACGAAGGCCAATGGCCAGGACACGAAGCAACTGACGAACGACGGCAGCTCCTCCAGCCGCATCGGCGTCCGTGGCGTCGAAGACCTGGGTGGCGGCCTGAAGGCTGGCTTCTGGCTGGAAGGCGCCCTGGCTGCCGACACCGGCACCGCTGACGCTACCCGCTTCTGGGGCCGTCGCGCTTCCGTGAGCCTGATGGGCGACTTCGGTGAAGTCCGTCTGGGCCGTGGCAAGACCTCGACCCGCCTGGTCGTCGATGACTTCGACGTCTACAGCACCACCGGTCTGGGCGACGTCACCCGCACGTACAGCCTGCTGGGCTCGAACATCGACACGATCAACCGTGCCGACAACCTGGTTCAGTACTTCCTGCCGGCCGACCTGGGCGGCGTGTACGGCTCGTTCGACGTGGCCGCTGGCGAAGGCACCGACGGCAAGAAGTCGTACGGTGGCCGTCTGGGCTACAAGGCCGGCGACCTGAACGTCGCTGGTGGCTACCAGACCACCGACTCGCTGAACTCCAAGTTCAAGCAGCTGTCCCTGGGCGCCAGCTACGACTTCAAGGTCGTGAAGGTGCAAGGCCTGTTCAGCCAGCTGAAGTTCGGTTCGCGCAAGCAGAACCTGTACACGATCGGCGCCGTGGTGCCGGTGACGGCTGCCGGTTCGGTGACCGCTCAGTACACCAAGGCTGAGACCAACGGTGCTGCTGATGCCGGCCCGCAAGCTGCTCGTGGCGACGCGCAAGCGTTCTCGATCGGCTACCAGCACAACCTGTCGAAGCGCACCGCGCTGTACACGACGGCCTCCATCATCGACAACGACAACTCGAACTTCCGCGTGCAGAACAATGCCGTGGCGTCCGCTGTTGGCGGCAAGTCGGGTGGCATCGACGTCGGTATCAAGCACAGCTTCTGATCCTCGGATCAGCGCCCTGCGCTACGAAAGCCGCCCTTCGGGGCGGCTTTTTTTCGTCTCAACGTTTGCCCGTAGCGCCCCTGTCCCGCAGGTGCCAGGTCTTGCGTGAGCCGATCAAGCACTGTCGTCGCAACGCACTGTTGTTGATTTTGTAGACAGTCTTCGCGGGTTTTCCCCCTGCCGGAGCGTCACAAACTTGACAGGGTTTGCTCGCGTGGGCGATGTGCAACACAAAGCGTCTCCGTCTGGGGGCTTCGCTGAGAATCGATTCCGGCGACCACACCAAACATACAGGAGACATCACATGAAGAAAGCCGCCTTGGCGCTGAGCATCCTTGCAGCGAGCACCAGTGCCGCCTGGGCACAGTCGAGCGTGCAGCTCTACGGCATCGTCGACGTGGGTCTGCGCTGGACCAGCAACGCGAACGCCGGAAGCTCCGAGAAGCAGGTCATCCCCGGCGGCATGTCCCAAAGCCGCCTCGGCGTGAACGTGACCGAGGACATGGGTGGCGGCCTGAAGGCCATCGCCAACCTCGAACACCGCCTGAATTCCGACACCGGCACCGTGGCCGCCGCCGACTTCTGGCGCCAGTCCTGGGTCGGCATCCAGTCGGCCGACTTCGGCCGCCTGACCCTGGGTCGTCAATACAACATCCTGTTCGACATCTACACGTCGACCTACGCATCGTTCAAGTACTCGCCCTACATCGAGGCCTACAAGCCCGAAATCGGCCTCTCGATGGGCGCGCGTCAGGACAACATGGTCAAGTACCTGTTCGAGTCCGGCCCCATCCGGGGTGAGGTCCAGGTGTCGGCCGGTGAAGGCAACTCCCAGAACAAGTCGTTTGGCGGCCTGCTGCGCTACAACCAAGGCCCCATCGCCTTCGGCGGTGCCTTCCTGCAGGTCGAGGACACCCTGGGCAAGAAGGTCAAGGGTTACACCGCCGGCGGCGCGTACACATCCGGTCCGTGGTACATCAACCTGTCCTGGGCGAGCAACAAGTTCGACCAGGGCGGTCTGCTGGGCGCGGCCTACACCTCCGGCCTGCTGGGCAACGTGTTGAACGCGGCGGCGAACGACGTGAAGAAGCGCGACATGATCTCCGCCGGCGCCGCTTATCAGCTGACGCCGCAACTGAACCTGGGTGCGCACTACTGGTACGCGACGCAAACGCATTACAGCGCCCCGCTGGCCAACACCAAGAGCAAGGGTCACTATTTCGCCTTTGTGGCCGACTACGCCTTCTCCAAGCGCACCGACGTCTACCTGGAGCTGGACTACACCAAGCACGAAGGTGCGGTCCGCTTCGCCAACAACGCCGAGAAGCGCGGCGGTTCGATCGTCGGTATCCGCCACCGCTTCTGACCGGTCTGTCGCGCGCGGTCTTCCGCGCGCGCCGGCCGTCTTGCCAGGCCGCCTTCGGGCGGTTTTTTCGTTGTCGGACGTCGGTCGGGGCGACGTCGCGTTCATGCCGCGTCAAGGGCTAACCCACTTGCCGGTGGGCGTACGCTCCTCGATGATGGCTTCCTTCTGAAGCGTCCCGCCTCCGGGGTCAGGTCGTGCCAGGGCAGGTCACAAGCCGCTCGCCCGAGCCCATGCCGGAGGCCCCCGTCCATGCTGGTTTTCATTCTTCGCCGTCTGGCGCAGGCCGTCGTCGTCATGCTGACGGTGGCCTTCATCGCCTTCATGCTGTTCCAGTACGTCGGCGATCCGGTCAACAACCTGCTCGGCCAGGACGCCACGCCGGAACAGCGCGAGCAACTCCGCAAGGACCTCGGGCTTGATCAGAGCTTCATCGTGCAGTTCGCGCATTTCGCCGGCAATGCGGCGCAGGGCGAGTTCGGCGTCAGCCTGAAGCAGGGCCGCAAGGTCTCCGCGTTGATCGCCGAGCGGTTCCCGGCGACGCTCGAGCTGTCGGCGACGGCGGCGGTGATCGCGCTGGTGTTCGGCATTCCGCTCGGCGTCTACGCCGCGCTGCGGCGGGGAAGCTTCGGCTCCCAGCTGCTGATGACGCTGTCGCTGCTGGGCGTGGCGCTGCCGACCTTCCTCATCGGGATCCTGCTGATCCTCATCTTCGCGGTGCAGCTGGCCTGGCTGCCGAGCTATGGTCGCGGCGAGGTGGTGATGCTCGGGGGCTGGAGCACCGGGCTGCTGACCGGCGACGGGCTGCGGCATCTGCTGCTGCCGGGCATCACGCTGGCGGTGTTCCAGTTGACGCTGATCATGCGCATCGTGCGCGCCGAGATGCTGGAGGTCCTGCGCGCCGACTACATCAAGTTCGCCCGCGCCCGCGGCCTCAGCGACCGCACGATCTACTTCGGCCACGCGCTGAAGAACACACTGGTCCCCGTCATCACGATCACCGGCCTGCAGCTGGGATCGCTGATTGCCTTTGCGATCATCACGGAGACCGTGTTTCAATGGCCCGGCATGGGGTTGCTGTTCATCCAGGCGGTGCAGTTCGCCGACATTCCGGTGATGGCGGCCTATCTCTGCCTGATCTCGCTGATCTTCGTCGTGATCAACTTGGTCGTCGACCTGCTGTACTTCGCCGTCGATCCGCGCTTGCGCGTGAGTGGCGGCGCGCACTGACATGAACGTTCCAGAGCACCTGACCGCCACCGCGGCGGGCACCTACCAGCGGCTCTTCGAGGCGCGCGGTGAGCTTGTCGCGTTGCGCCGCGAACTGCACACGATGCCGGAACTCGGCTTCGAGGAGCATCGCACCGCCGCGCGCATCGTGCAGGCGCTGAAAGCCTGCGGCGTCGACGAGATCCATCAGGGTCTCGGGCGCACCGGGATCGTCGCGACCATCCATGGGCAGACGACGCCGGGTACCGCGCCGAGACTCTTCGGATTGCGTGCCGACATGGACGCGCTGCCGCTGCGTGAGCAGAACGACTTCGCCTGGCGCTCGTCGACACCCGGGCTGATGCATGCGTGCGGCCACGATGGCCACTGCGCGATGCTGGTGGGCGCGGCGCGCTACCTGGCACAGACGAGGCGCTTCGCGGGCACGGCGGTGCTGGTGTTCCAGCCCGGCGAGGAGGGCTACGGCGGCGCGCGCGAGATGATCGCCGACGGCCTGTTCGACCGCTTCCCGGTCGAAGCCATCTACGCCATGCACAACTGGCCGCACCTGCCGCCTGGCAAGATCGGCCTGAACCGCGGCGCGATGATGGCGGCGGCGGACCGCGTGAACATCACGATCCAGGGCCGTGGCGGCCACGGCGCGCACCCGCATCTGAGCGTCGATCCGGTACTGATCGCCGGCCACGTGATCACCGCTGTGCAGAGCCTGGTGTCGCGCAACATCGCGCCGATCGAACAGGCGGTGGTCAGCCTGTGCTCGATGCAGGCCGGTGAGCCGAGCGCCTTCAGCGTGATCCCCGAGGCCGCGCAATTGACCGGCACCGTGCGCAGCTTCAAGCCCGAGGTGCAGCAGCTGCTCGAGGAGCGGATGACGCGTCTGGTCGAGTCCGTCGCGCTGGGCTTCGGCGCGAGCGCCAAGGTCGATTACCAGCGCCTCTATCCCGCCACGGTCAACAGCGCACGCGAAGCCGATTTCGCCGTGCGTGTCGCGCAATCGCTGGTCGGCGCCGAGAACGTCGACGACAAGCTCGTGCCGAGCATGGGCTCGGAGGACTTCGCTTTCATGCTGCAGGCGAGGCCCGGCGCCTACCTGCGGCTGGGGCAAGGCGGACCTTGCGGACTGCATCAGCCGCGCTACGACTTCAACGACGAGATCCTGCCACTCGGGTCCGCGCTGTTTGCGGCCCTGGTCGAGCAGGGCCTGCCGCTCGCGCCGCATTGAGCGGGTTGGTTCCCGTCCCGCCCGCCATCGACCCGACAGCCCGCTCTCCCGATCCCCGAATGACCGCTTCCCTCCCCCCTGCACCGGCCTCCGGCTCGCCCACGCCACGGCCGCCCAATGCGCTGAAGCGCTTCTTCGACGGCGACGTCTGGCACTCGTTCACGCGGTCGCCGTTCGCGATGGTCGCGGCCGTCGTCGCCCTGTGCTGCCTGGTCTGCGCCCTGTTCGCGACCTGGATCGCGCCGCACGATCCGTTCGACCTCTCCGCGCTGGAACTGATGGACTCGCGGCTGCCGCCGGCGTGGGTCGAAGGGGGATCGACGAAGTACCTGCTCGGCACCGACGACCAGGGGCGCGATCTGCTCTCCGCGATCATGTACGGCGCGCGGATCTCGCTGCTGGTGGGGGTGGCGTCGGTGATCCTGTCGATGATCATCGGCGTCGGTCTGGGACTGCTGTCCGGATTCGTCGGCGGCAAGGTGGACGCCTTCATCATGCGCATCTGCGACGTGATGCTCTCCTTTCCGTCCATCCTGATCGCGCTGCTGATCGATGGCGTCGGCCGTGTCGTGTTCAAGGACGCGCACGAATCGCTCGCGTTCGCGGTGCTCATCCTCGCGATTTCGCTGACCGGCTGGGTGCAGTACGCGCGCACGGTGCGCGGCTCGACGATGGTCGAGCGCAACAAGGAGTACGTGCAGGCGGCGCGCGTGATCGGCGTCCAGCCGATGGCGATCATGTGGCGCCACGTGTTGCCCAACGTCACCGGTCCGGTGCTGGTGCTGGCGACGCTGCAGGTCGCGTCGGCGATCCTGACCGAGGCGACCTTGTCTTTCCTGGGCGTCGGCGTGCCGCCGACCAGCCCCTCGCTGGGCACCTTGATCCGCATCGGCAACGACTTCCTGTTCTCCGGCGAATGGTGGATCACGATCTGGCCCAGCACGATGCTGGTGCTCATCACGGTGTCGGTGAACATGCTCGGTGATTGGCTGCGCGACGCGCTCAATCCCCGCCTGCGCTGATCGATGGACGGCCCCATGACCGCACCCGCCCCCCTGCTGCAAGTCCGCCATCTGCGCGTGGAGTTCCCGACGCGGCGCGGCACGCTGCTCGCGCTGGACGACGTGTCCTTCGACATCGCGCCGGGCGAAGTGCTCGGCGTCGTCGGTGAATCCGGCGCCGGCAAGTCGCTGACCGGTTCGGCGATCATCGGCTTGCTCGAGCCGCCCGGGCGCATCGCCGGCGGCGAGATCCTGCTCGACGGCCGACGCATCGACAACCTGCCCGCCGACCAGATGCGCCGCGTGCGCGGTCGCCAGATCGGCGCCATCTTCCAGGATCCGTTGACCTCGCTGAATCCGCTGTATACGGTGGGACGGCAACTGATCGAGACGATCACGACGCACCTGGGCCTCAGCGCGAAGCAGGCGCGCGCGCGCGCGATCGAACTCCTCGCGGCGACCGGCATCCCGGCGCCGGAGGCGCGCGTGGACCAGTACCCGCATCAGTTCTCCGGCGGCATGCGGCAACGCGTGGTCATCGCGCTCGCGCTCGCGGCAGATCCGAAGCTCATCGTCGCCGACGAGCCGACCACGGCGCTGGACGTGTCGATCCAGGCGCAGATCATCGCCCTGCTCAAGCGCGTCTGCCGCGAGCAGGGGGCGGCGGTGATGCTGGTCACGCACGACATGGGCGTGATCGCCGAGACCTGCGACCGCGTGGCGGTCATGTATGCCGGGCGTGTCGCGGAGATCGGACCCGTGCAGGAGGTGATCCACCGTCCCGGCCATCCGTACACCTCGGGCCTGATGGGTTCCATCCCCGCGATGGACGAGGACCGCGAGCGGCTCGTGCAGATCGACGGCGCGATGCCGCGCCTCACCTCGATCCCGACCGGCTGCGCCTTCCATCCGCGATGCCCTCGTGCGTTCGACCGCTGCCACGAGCAGCGCCCTGAGTTGATGAAGGCGCCCGCAACCCAGGCGGCGTGCTGGTTGCATGCCGCGGATGTCGCCGTCGTGCAGGGAGGTGTCGCATGACAGTGCTGAACGAGATCTCCCCGCGCTCGCCGGGGGCTGCGGACGGCGAACGGTCGATCGACGGACCGGGGCCGATCCTGGTCGAGGTCCGCGACCTGGCGAAAACCTTCGACGTGTCGGCACCCTGGCTGAATCGCGTGATCGAGCGCAAGCCCCGGCAGTTCGTCCATGCGGTGGACGGCGTCAGTTTCGCGATCGAAAAGGGAAAGACGCTGGCGCTGGTCGGGGAGTCGGGTTGCGGCAAGAGCACCGTGGCCCGGTTGCTGGTCGGCTTGTACGCGCCGACGCACGGCGAGGTCCGCTTCAACGGTGCCGACATCGCGACCACGCTGAAGGGGCCGGGGGCGCTGGCGCTGCGGCGCCGGATGCAGATGATCTTCCAGGATCCGTACGCGAGCCTGAACCCGCGCTGGAAAGTGCAGGACATCGTCGCCGAGCCGCTGCGCGAGCATGGCCTGGTGCGAGACGTGCAGGACTTGAAGCAGCGCGTCGGCGAGCTGCTGCAATCGGTGGGCCTGTCGCCTGCGGACGCGGAGAAGTTCCCGCATCAATTCTCCGGCGGCCAGCGTCAGCGCATCTCGATCGCGCGCGCGCTGGCGACGGAGCCGGAGTTCCTCGTCTGCGACGAGCCGACCTCCGCGCTGGACGTCTCGGTGCAGGCGCAGGTCCTGAACATCATGAAGGACCTGCAGCGCAAGCAGGGGCTGACCTACCTGTTCATCTCGCACAACCTCGCGGTGGTGCGGCACGTGGCCGATCAGGTGGGGGTGATGTACCTGGGGCGGCTGGTCGAGCAGGCCGACAAGCGCGCGCTGTTCGCGACGCCGCGGCATCCCTACACGCGGATGCTGCTCGACGCGATCCCGGACATCCACATGACCGGGCGTTCGCGCACCCCCGTGCAGGGGGAGGTGCCGAATCCGCTGAATCCCCCGAGCGGGTGCAGCTTCCACCCCCGGTGCCCGCATGCGAACGCGCGCTGCAGCGCGGAGCGGCCGCAGTTGCTCACGTTCCAGGGAACGCGCGTGGCCTGCCACGCGGTGGAAGAAGGTCGGATCTGAGGTCCGCCTCGCGCGGAGCCTGCGGCGTCAGTTCGCGGCGCTAGCCGCCGAGCTGGATGATGAGCCGGGCGATGAGGCGGAGGATGAGGCCGTCGGCGCCGAGACAGGCGCCGGATGCTTGGCCCGCGGCAATTGCAGCGGGCGCTTCTGGCCGCAGGCGCTGACGGCGAGCGCGGCCGCGCACAACATCAGGATCGTCATGGCCTTGGCGGCGCGGCGGCGGGTCGGCGTGGAGGCAGCGCCTACACTTCGCGTCTTCACGTTCTTCATGGGCTCGCAGTCTAGTCCCTCGCGAGCCCGCTTCCGACTGCCCATGACGCCCACCCCGCTCACCGATGCCGACTACGACGCCCGCACCGACGCCGTGTTGGCCAGCATCGAATCCGACATCGACGCCTGGCTCGACGACGATGTCGTCGACATCGATCAGCATCGCACCGGCGGACTGCTGGAGATGGAGTTCCCGGATCGCAGCAAGATCGTCGTGAACACGCAGCCGCCGTTGCACGAACTCTGGCTGGCGTCGCGGCGCGGCGGATATCACTTCAAGTTCGTCGACGGCCAGTGGATCGATACCAAGGACGGGATCGCCTTCTTCGCGCGCCTGTCCGAAGAGGCCTCGCATCACGCGGGTAAGCCGCTGGCGTTCTCCGCAGTCTGACCGCGTCGATCGAGCGCGATCGACCCGACCGGGGGGCCTTTTCTCCGTGTCCCTCCTTCGACTGCCTCCCGGCAGTCGAATTCCCTCCTTGACCTCCGAAAAGGCCTCCCGGTCGAGTCGATCCGGGAGAGTCCGAGGCGTTCGAAGAAGCGAAAGGGCTATCGCTTGAAAAGGTCGAGGATGCTCTTCTTCTCCTCCTCCGAGCCGCTGGTTGGCACGTGCTCCTCGTTGCCCAGCGCCTTCACGCCGCTGTTGCCAGCGAACTCGTCGTAGTACCACTCGCCATTGAAGTTGACGACGCCTTCGGGCGGCTGGATTTCCTGGACCGGCGTGTTGCGCAGCGCGTACTGCATGAACTCGATCCACACCGGCAACGCCAGGCCGCCGCCGGTCTCGCGATCGCCCAGCTTGCGCGGCTGGTCGTAGCCGATCCAGACCACCGACACCAGCTCAGGCTGGAAACCGGCGAACCAGGCATCCATCGAGTCGTTGGTCGTGCCAGTCTTGCCGTAGATGTCCGGGCGCTTGAGCGTGGCCTGCGTGCGGGCCGCCGTGCCACTGCGTGCGACCTCCTGCAGCAGGCTGTCCATCAGGTAGGCGTTGCGGGGTTCGATGGCGCGCTGCGAATCCTCGAAGGTCTTGGGCTGCTGCTGATAAAGCACGCGGCCGGCGTGGTCGGTGATGCGCTGCACCAGTTGCGGCGCAATGCGGTAACCGCCGTTGGCGAAGACGGAGTAGGCCTGGGCCATCTGCATCGGCGTCACCGACCCGGCGCCCAGCGCCATCGTCAGGTAGGCCGGGTGCTTGTCCGCGTCGAAGCCGAAGCGCGTGATCCAGTCCTGCGCGTACTTCACGCCGACCGACTGCAGCACCCGGATGGACACCATGTTCTTGGACTTGGCCAGCGCGCGTCGCAGCGGCATCGGTCCGTCGAACTGACCGTCGTAGTTCTTCGGTTCCCACGGCTGGCTGCCGGTCGTCGTCGCGTCGAAGAACAGCGGCCCGTCGTTGACGACGGTCGCGCCGTTGAAACCCTTCTCCAGTGCAGCCGAGTAGATGAACGGCTTGAAGCTGGAGCCCGGCTGCCGCCAGGCTTGCGTGACGTGGTTGAACTTGTTCTTGTTGTAGTCGAAGCCGCCCACCAGCGCCCGCACGCTGCCGTCCTTCGGGCTGAGGGCCACCATCGCGCCTTCGACCTCCGGCAGTTGGGTGATCGTCCACTCGTCCTTGTTGTTCCTGGACAGCTTGATCACGCGGATCACCGCACCGCGGCGGATGCGTGTCTTCGGGTTGCCCTTGTCGGACAGCCCGGAGGTGGCCGGCTTCAGGCCTTCGCCGGTGATGGTCACCGACTCGCCGCTCTGCAGCGCCGCCACGACCTGCTTCGGGCTGGACTCCAGCACCACGGCCGCCAGCAGCTCGTCGTTGGCCGGGTGGTCGGAGAGCGCTTCGGCGATGCGGGTGTCCAATTCCTTGGGGTCGGCCGGCAGGTCCACGTAGGCCTCGGGCCCCCGGTACACCTGGCGGCGCTCGTAGTCCATGATCCCGCGGCGCAGCGCGCGGTAGGCACGCTCCTGCTCGTCGGCGTGCAAGGTCAGGTAGACATTCAGGCCGCGCGTGTACGCCTCATCCCCATACTGGCTGAAGATCAGCTGGCGGGCGAGTTCGGCCACGTACTCGGCATGGTTGGCCGCCTCCTGAGGCGGCCGGATGCGCAATTTCTCGGCCTTGGCCTGGGCGTGCTGCTCGGGCGTGATGAAGCCCATCTCCAGCATCCGGTCGATGATGTATTGCTGGCGCAACAGTGCACGGCGAGGATTGTTGATCGGGTTGTAAGCAGATGGTGCTTTCGGCAACCCGGCCAGCATCGCCGCCTCGGCGACCGACAAGTCCTTGAGCGGCTTGCCGAAGTAGACCTCGCTGGCCGCCGCGAAGCCGTAGGCGCGGTGCCCCAGGAAGATCTGGTTCATGTAGATCTCGAGGATCTTCTCCTTGGGCAGCGCGCTTTCGATCTTCAGCGCCAGCAGGATCTCGTAGATCTTGCGGGTGAAGGTCTTCTCGGTGGAGAGATAGAAGTTCCGCGCCACCTGCATCGTGATGGTGGAAGCGCCCTGGCTCTTGGACTCGCTCACGTTGGCCAGGCCGGCCCGGATCACGCCCAGGTAGTCCACGCCGCCGTGCTGATAGAAGCGCGCGTCCTCGATGGCCAGGATCGCGTCCTGCATCACCTTCGGGATCTCGCGGATGTCGGAGTAGCTGCGGCGCTCCTCCCCGTATTCGGCCAGCAGCTGGCCCTCGCTGGACATCACCCGCAGCGGCAGCTTCGGCCGGTAGTCGGTGAGGCCGCTGATGTCAGGCAACTGCGGGTAGGCGATCGCCAAGGCCATGCCGACGAGCAGCACAGCCGCGCCCACCCCGGCCAGCACCAGCCCGAAGAACCAGCCGAGCAGCCGCACGAACCACGGCCGGCGCGGCCTGGCGTCACCCTTGGGCTTCTTTCGAGCGGTGGCTGGCCGCTCGCTCTTCTCTTTCCTGGAAGCGCTGCCCTGGCCCGAATCGGACGGGGCGTCGAAGGAGGGTTCGTTGTCGGAGGAATTCTTCGAGGGCATGGGCCGGAGTGTGCAATCTTGCGTGCCTGGCCGCGCCCTATCAGGGCCTGTACGGGTGACGATGCGGGCCGCGAGCGACGATTATAGGAACGGCCCCAGACGGGGCTCCGGCTGTCCGGCCCGCTGCCTCTTGACTGTTACAGGAGTCGTGGAGACTTTGGCGGACACTGCGCGGCTGCCTTTTCTCCCACCCTTGACATCCCTCTTGAAGGTGTCTTGGACGGGGATTCGGTCAAGCGGGAATCTCAGCAAACCCATTCCAAATGGGGAGTAAATGCGTCATTTTTTGGCGCTTTACCACCCATGGATGGCGTGTATGTTACGCAACGCTGCGTTACTTGCTGTGACCGCTTTGCCTTGGGGCGACAAAGGCTTTGCTGATAGCATTCAAGTAACTTATTAACAAACCGGCGCATGAGCGGCGCGTTGGGGGAACGCATCATGGGGCTGTTGGACCTACTGCGCGGACGTGCGCATCCACCCATGATTGGCCTGGACATCTCATCGTCCAGCGTCAAGCTTGTGGAATTGAGTCAAAACTCGAACGGCGAATACGTGCTTGAACGTTTCGCCACGGAGCCATTCGAAAAGGGTTGGATTACCGACGGCCAGATCGAGAAATTCGACGAGGTCGCGGACGCCGTCCGCCGGGTGGTCACGCGCAGTGGCAGCAGGACCCGGCAGGCATCGCTGGCGATGCCGCAGAGTTCGGTGATCACCAAGAAGATCATGCTGCCGGCGGGCCTCCGCGAGGAGGAGCTCGAGCTGCAGGTCGAGGCGGAAGCCAACCAGTACATCCCGTTCTCACTGGACGAGGTCTCGCTGGACTTCTGCGTCATCGGCCCGAGCCCGACGTCGGTCGGCGATGTCGAAGTGCTGATCGCCGCGTCCCGCAAGGATCGCGTGCAGGACCGGCAGGCGCTGGCGGAAGCCGCAGGCCTGAAGCCGGTCGTGCTGGACATCGAATCCCACGCATCGCGGATGGCGGTCGGCCGTCTGGTCGAGACCTTGCCCAACGAGGGCAAGGATGCGCTGGTCGCGCTGTTCGAGATCGGCGCGGATACCACCTCGCTGAAGGTGCTGCGCGACGATGAGATGCTCTACGACCGCGACCAGGCCTTCGGTGGCTCGCAGTTGACGCAGCTGATCTCGCGGCAGTACGGCTTCTCGTTCGAGGAGGCGGAGCTGAAGAAGCTCAGCGGCGAACTGCCGGACGACTACGAGACCCAGGTGCTGAATCCCTTCGTCGATTCTCTGTCGCAGGAGATCGGCCGGGCACTCCAGTACTTCTTCACCAGCACGCCGCATCACAAGGTTCACTACGTGATGCTCGCCGGCGGGACTGCCACGCTGCCCGGTCTGAAAGAGCGGGTGACCGAGCTGACCGGCTTCGCCTGCATGGTGGTCAATCCTTTCGAGAACATGGTGCTCGGGTCTGCGGTGCGCGAATCCAAGCTGCGCCGTGAAGCTCCGGCGTATCTGACGGCGTGCGGCCTCGCCATGCGGAGGTTCTTTCAGTGATTCTGATCAACCTGCTCCCGCACCGCGAGGAGAAGCGCAAGCGCCGCAAGGCCGCGTTCTTCGTCGGGCTGGGAATGTCCTTCGCCGTCGGCGTGCTGATCGCCGCCTTCATCTACCTGCTCTTGCAACAGCTGACCGCCGCCCAGGCGAGTCGCAACGACTACCTGAAGGCCGAGATCACCAAGCTCGACATCCAGATCAAGGACATCGCGACGTTGCGCGCAGAGATCGACGCCTTGCGTGCGCGCCAGCGCGCGGTCGAGAACCTGCAGAGCGACCGGAATACGCCGGTGCACCTGCTCAATGAGCTGGCGAAGTTCACGCCGGAAGGCGTGTTCCTGCAGTCGGTCCGGCAGGTCAACAAGGCCGTTGTGGTCGCCGGCGTGGCGGCGTCGAACGAGCGCGTGTCGGAGATGTTGCGCAATCTGAGTCGCGCGGAGTGGGTCGAGAGTCCTGATCTCGTGGAGATCAAGGCGGCGCCGGTCAATCCTCGCGACCCGCGCCGGCTCTTCGATTTCTCCATCAAGGTCGGCATCAAGAGCGCCACGCCGGAACCGGCGGCAGGTGCCGCCAGCGGCCCTGGTGCGAAGCCGGGTGCTGACGCTCCGGCGAAGAAGGTGTGAGGACCCCATGGCAAGCATGAAAAACCTGGACCTCAATGCCTGGTTCGCGGACTTTTCCGGCCAGTTCCAGAATCTGAACATGCAGGAGCCGGGCCAATGGCCCCCGGCACCGCGCTATGCCTCCTTCGTTGTCGTGGTGCTGTTCACGGTAGTGCTCGGCTGGTTCGCCGTCCTTTCTGACGAGCAGTCAGCATTGGACGCTGAGTACCAGAAAGAGCCGCAGTTGAAAGAGGACTTCAACAACAAGCTCACGCAAGCCGTGAACCTGCCTGAGCTGCGCAAGCAGAAGAGTCAGGTCGAGGAGTACGTCCTGCAGCTCGAAAAGCAGCTGCCAGGCAAGGCTGAGATGGATGCGTTGCTGTCGGACATCAACCAGGCGGGCCTGGGCCGCGGCCTGCAGTTCGAACTGTTCCGGCCCGGAAGCATCGTCATGCGCGACTATTACGCCGAGCAGCCGATCGCGATCAAGGTGTCTGGGCGTTATCACGACATCGGCGCATTCACGGCGGATGTCTCCAACCTGTCGCGGATCGTGACGCTGCACGACCTGTCTATCGTGGTGCCAGGTGCTTCCCCGAACGCGGCCACGCCACCGCGAACCGACACCAACACGACGTTGTCGATGGAGGCCACGGCCCGGACCTATCGCTACCTTGATCCGGCTGAGGTCGAGGAACAGAGGAAGGCCGCGGCGGCGGCGGCGGAGAAGAAGAAATGACACGCTTCGTTCGCACCCGCATGTCGCCACCTCGTATGGCAGCCCGGCACCCAGCGCGAATGCGCGCGCTCAGCCTGATCGGCTTGACCCTGACGGGGGCGCTGCTGGCCGGTTGTACCTCCGGTTCCGACGAACTCCAGCAATGGATGGAGGAGCAGCGCCAGCAGACGCGCCCCACCGTCAAGCCGCTCACGCCGCCGAAGACTTTCCAGCCCCAGCCCTACGAGGCGCAGGCGGTGGTCGATCCCTTCAGCACGCAGAAGTTGACGGTGGCGTTGCGGCGCGAGGCTGCCCAGCCGAGTTCGCTGCTGGCCGCCGAGATGAAGCGTCGTCGCGAGCCACTGGAGGCTTTCCCGCTGGATTCGATGGCGATGGTCGGCAGCGTTTCCAGGGAGGGGCGGCCCTACGCATTGCTGCGGGTCGACAACCTGCTGTACCAAGCGCGGGTCGGTGATTACATGGGGCAGAACTTCGGCCGAATCACCAAGATCAGCGAAACCGAAATCACGTTGCGAGAAGTCGTCCAGGACGCTGCGGGCGAATGGATTGAACGCACCAGTACTCTCCAGCTTCAGGAGCAGGGACGATGAAGAACACTGTTGTGGAGAACGCTTTGATGAGCGTCCGTACGAGGGAATCCGAAGGGCGCGTCAAGCGCTGGCAGGCACTGGCCTGCGCCGTGGGCCTGGCGGTGCTGCTGCCGGTGCAGGCGTGGGCTCAGAACATGATCCGGTCGATCAGCGCGACCCAGCAGTCGGGTACGGACATCGTCCGTATCGAACTGGCGCAGCCTTTGACCGAATTGCCACGCGGCTTCGCCGTGCAGGTGCCCCCTCGCATCGCGCTCGATCTTCCCGGCGTGTCGAATGGCCTCGGACGCAACGCGGTCGAGATCAATTCGGGCAACATGCGTTCGGCCAACGTCGCGCAGGCTGGGGATCGTTCGCGCGTCGTGCTGAATCTGCGTCAGGCCAGCACCTTCCGCGCGCAGTTGCAGGACAACTCGCTGCTGATCTTCCTGGACGCCGCTGCTGGCGCCGCGCCTGCCGCCACCGCGGCTGCAGCGGCCGAGCCGGTGCATTTCGCACCGAGCCAGAACGCCGCCGCCCAAGGGCTGCAGGACATCGACTTCCGTCGTGGCAACGACGGGGCGGGGCGCGTTGTCGTGAACCTGCCGAGCAGTCAGGTCGGTGTGGACATCCAGCAGCAGGGGCAGAACCTGGTGGTGGAGTTCCTGCGCAGCACGCTGCCGGAGCGCCTGCGTCGCAAGCTGGACGTCACCGACTTCGGAACGCCGGTGCAATCGATCACCGCCACGCAGCAGGGTGATCGCGTGCGTCTGGTCGTGACGCCCAAGGGCATCTGGGAGCACAGCGCCTATCAGAGCGACAACCAGTTCGTGCTTGAAGTGCGTCCTCAGAAGGTCGATCCCAACAAGCTGACGCAAGGTCCCGGCTACGCGGGCGACAAGCTGAGCCTGAACTTCCAGAACATCGATGTTCGGGCATTGCTGCAGGTCATCGCCGACTTCACCAACTTCAACGTCGTCACCAGTGACACCGTCACCGGCAACGTGACCCTGCGTCTGAAGGATGTGCCTTGGGACCAGGCGCTGGACATCATCCTGCAGGCCAAGGGTCTGGGCATGCGCAAGTCCGGCAATGTGTTGTGGATCGCGCCGAAGGAAGAGCTCGCCAACAAGGAAAAAGCCGAGTTGGAAGCCAAGCAGGCCGTGGCCCAACTGGAGCCGCTGCGCACGCAGTCGTTCCAGATGAACTACACGAAGGCTGAAGAGGTCGCGAAGGGCTTGACCGGGCAGAACAACCAGGGTGGTGGTGGCGGTAACCAGACCTCGCGCATCTTGTCGTCCCGCGGCAGCGTGATCTGGGAAACACGCACGAACCAACTGTTTGTCAGCGACATCCCTTCGAAGCTCGAGGAGATTCAAGCGCTGATTGCGAAGATCGACGTGCCGGTGCGGCAGGTGCTGATCGAGGCCCGCATCGTCGAAGCCGATGACAAGTTCGGCCGGGCGCTCGGTGTGAAACTGGGAGCGAGCGATCTGCGCGGACGCCAAGGCGGTATTCCGGGCTACAACGTGGGCGGCAGCAACTACGTGACCGTCGGTGGCAACTACTCTGCGGTCGGTTCGGCGACGAACCAGCAAACGGGTTACAACTACGCGGACACGCAGTTCGTCAGTCTGCCGGCCAACGTGGCTGGCGATGCCTTCGGTGGTGCCACTGCGGCAAATTTCGCACTGTCACTGTTCAGCGCCACGGCCAACCGCTTCCTCAACCTGGAGATTTCCGCTCTGGAAGCGGATGGCCGCGGCAAGGTGGTTTCCAGCCCGCGCGTCGTCACAGCAGACCAGACCAAGGCATTGATCGAGCAGGGCGAGGAAATCCCCTATCAACAGTCGACGTCCAGCGGCGCGACCTCGATCACATTCAAGAAGGCCGTGCTGAAGTTGGAAGTCACACCGCAGATCACGCCGGAAGGCAACGTGATCCTGACGGTCGACGTCAACAAGGACAGTCGAGGCACGCTCACGCCGCAGGGCTACGCGATCAACAACAAGCACGTGCAGACGCTCGTGCTGGTCGAGAACGGCGGGACGGTCGTGATCGGCGGGATCTACACGCAGGAAGATCTCGAGTCCGAGAACAAAGTCCCCTATCTCGGTGACATTCCGCTGCTGGGCAATTTGTTCAAGAACAAGTCGCGCAGCACGGCTAAAACGGAACTTTTGATCTTCATCACGCCGAAGGTGGTGAGCGACCGTGTGACATCGACGCGCTAAGCGTCGGGCCTTGGTCCAGAGAATCGGTGCAACAGGGAGTGGTCGCGCGCTGAAGCGCGACGCGTTGGAGTAACAAGCAAATGACGATATTCGCGAAGTTCGCGCGGTTGGTTCGAACCGCAACGCTAGGCGCCTTTGTGGCCGGCACCTTGGCCGCATGCGGCGGCGGTGGCGGCAGCGCTGGCACGCCCGTCAACGGCGGTGGCGGTGGCGGCGCGACGCCGACCGCAGTCGCCGATTTGTCGGTTGTGCTGGACCGCGCGACGGTCAGCAACAGCGGTGCCGACACGGTCAAGGTGACCGTGACGGCGGTGGATGCCAACCGGCAGGTCGTCGGCAATGTGCCGCTGGCCTTTGCTGTGGATAGCAACGCCGTGGTCGCTCCTGGAGGTACCAAGACTGACGCCACCACCGGACAGCTGTCCGCGACGGTGTCGATCGGTGCGGACAGGACGAACCGCACGATCACGATCGCTGTCGGTACGGGGTCGATCACGAAGAAGGTGACCTTCGACGTCGTCGACAGCGTGACGGGCGGCAAGGTGGCTGATCTGTCCCTGGTGTTCGACACCGCGTCGATCCCGAATGACGGCTCACGGACCGCCAAGTTGACGGTGACCTCGCTGGATGCCAACCGCACCGCGGTCGGCGGATCGCCGGTGACCTTTGCAATTCAGGATCCGGCGAATACGGCCTTCGTCTCGGCCGTGGGAACAACGGACCCGACGTCGGGTCAGCTTGTTGCGACCGTGTCGGTCGGCTCCAACCACACCAACCGCACCGTGACGGTCACAGCCACCAGTGGTACGGTGGTTCGGACGATCGGTTTGAACATCATTCCGCCGGTCTCGACGACGCCAGTCGCCAACGACATGACCATCGTTCTGGACAAGATCAGCATTGGCAACACCGGCAGCGACAAGATCACCGCCACGGTGACTGCAGTCGACGCACAGCGCAACGTGGTTGCCGGCATCCCGATTTCGTTCACTGCCGACAACGGCTCTACGGTTGCCGTGGTGAACGGAACGACGAACGCGCAGGGCCAGGCAGTGGCCACGATCACGAGCGGTGCGGACAAGTCCAATCGCCTGATCACAGTCACGGCGAAGAGTGATGCCCTGACGCGCACAGCGACCTTCCAGGTCACCGGCGTGAAGGTCACGGCCTCTGCGGTGCCGACGCAGCCGACTGCGGGTTCGACCGGAAACCGGGTCGAGTTCCGTGTCAGCGACGTCAACCAGAATCCGATGACCTTCCAGGCGATCACCGTGACGGCGCCGAGGCTGCCCAGCGCGAGCGGCGCGACTGATGCCAACGGCGCCTACACCTACACCTACACCGCGCCGGCTACAGCGGGTCCGGTGGATATCACCGGCTCGTCTGGCGGCGTCAGTACGACGGTCACCATCACTGTGCCGTCGAGTTCGTCGACCGTGCCGCCGGCCACTCCGGCCGTGGTGTCGGCTTCGATTCAAGCATCTCCGACAGTCGTCAGCGTCAATACGGACACGACAAACAACCGCGCGGAGCTGCGTGCCATTTTCCTGGGAGCAGGAAATCTGCCGGTGAAGAACGTGCGCGTCCGCTTCGACCTGAACGGTGACGCCAACAGCATCGGTGGCACGATCAATTCGGGACAGCAACTGGTGTATTCCGACGCCAATGGCACCGCGACGACCAGTTATGCCCCGGGCAATCGGGCCAGCCCGACCGGCGGTGTGCAGATCCGGGCCTGCTGGGACTACAACGATTTCTTGGCCTCCAGTTGCCCGAATTCGGTGTTGACGACACTGACCGTGGTTTCCGATCCACTCTCGATCACCATCGGTACGAATGAGTTGATCGAGAGCGATAGTCAGCAACTGACCTACATCAAGCGCTTTGTGGTCCTGGTCGTGGATGCGGCCGGTCAGCCGAAGGGCGACGTCCAGATCACGCCCTCGCTGGATCTCAATGGCTACTACAAGGGCCACTGGGAGGTGACGGGCGAAGTGTGGGCTCGAAAATTCGACTTGGACAACCTTGGTTCGACGGTGTCAGGTCTGGCTGCCATGTGCAAGAACGAAGATGACAACCGCAATGGTGCGATTGATGGCAACGAAGATCGCAACGGAAACAATCAGCTGGATCCCCGCAAGTCCGATGCGTCGATCAGCATGACGGGCTCCACTCGCACTGACGCGAATGGTCAGGCTGTCTTGGTCTTGCAGTACCCGCGCAGCGTGGCGAGTTGGGTGAACTTCACCATCAACGCCTCGGCGTTTGGTGTGCTGAGCCCACCGGCCACGTACACGGACATCCTGCCGTACCCTGCTGCGGCATTGCAGGACAAGATCACCGAGCCTGCGTTCCGGAAGAGCCCGTACGGCTTCGTCCGCAAGACTTCGGATGTGACCTATTGCACCAACAAGGACTGAGTCTGAGCTCGCGTTGTCGATGATGATCTCCCTTGTCGGCATGCCCGGCGGTGGCAAATCCACCGTCGGCCGCCTGCTGGCCAGGCAACTGGACATCGCCTACGTCGACTCTGACGCCGAGATCGAGAGGGATCTCGGCGGCGAGTCGATCAAGGACTACTTCGCCCGTGAGGGCGAAGCGTCGTTTCGGGACCTCGAATCACGCACGATCGGGCGACTGCTCGAAACCGCGCATGCCGGTCAGGAGCTCATCCTGGCCACCGGCGGCGGCGCGGTGCTGCGCGAGATCAATCGCGATCTGCTCAAGACGTATTCGACAGTCGTGTACCTACGCTCGTCGCCTGAAGAACTCTTCCGGCGTTTGAGGCACGACACCCAGCGCCCGTTGCTGCAAGTGGCCAATCCGCTGGCGAAGTTGCGCGAGCTCTATGGCCAGCGCGATCCGCTCTACCGGCGTTGCGCGCACTTCGTGCTCGAATCGAGCCGCCCCTCGGTGCACGGTTTGGCGAACATGATCCTGATGCAACTGGAACTGGCTGGACTGATCGATCCGGCCCGGGTCGCGGCCACCGTGGGGGCGACCGAGGCCCCGTACACTTCCAGGAATGACCGCTCCGGCTCCTGATTCCACGTCCACCGTCGCCATCGATCTGGGCGACCGGCGTTACGACATCCTCATCGGCCCCGGCCTGTTCGACGCGACGTCGTCATGGTCCGACCTGCCTCGTGCCGCCTCCGCGCTCGTCGTCACCAACGACGTGATCGCGCCCTTGTACCTCGAGCGGCTCCAGCGACAGCTCGCTCCTCACTACTCGCGGGTCGAGGCCGTCATCCTGCCTGACGGCGAACAGCACAAGAGCTGGACGTCGCTCGATGCGGTCATCGACCATCTGCTGGCTGGCGCGGCCGACCGCAAGACGGTGCTGTTCGCACTGGGAGGCGGCGTCATCGGCGACCTGACCGGCTTCGCTGCAGCGATCTACATGCGGGGCGTGCCGTTCGTGCAGGTGCCCACGACTTTGCTGGCACAGGTGGATTCCTCGGTCGGGGGGAAGACGGCCATCAATCATCCGCGCGGGAAGAACATGGTCGGCGCGTTTTATCAGCCGGTTCGTGTCATCGCCGATCTGGACACCCTCGATACGCTGCCCCAGCGCGAACTCTCGGCAGGTCTCGCCGAGATCATCAAGTACGGGCCGATCGCCGATGCGTCCTTCCTGTCGTGGATCGAAGACAACCTCGACGCCCTGCTGACTCGAGACAAGTCAGCGCTGGCTTACGCGGTGAAGCGCAGTTGCGAGATCAAGGCGTGGGTCGTCGGGCAGGACGAGCGAGAAGCCGGGCTGCGCGCCATCCTGAATTTCGGCCACACCTTCGGCCATGCCATCGAGACCGGCCTGGGCTATGGGGCGTGGCTCCACGGCGAAGGGGTGGGTTGCGGCATGGTGCTGGCCTCGGAGTTGTCGGCCCGGCTGGGGCTGATGCCGGCGGCTTTCGTCGACCGGATGTCGCGATTGATCGAGCGTGCGGGCCTGCCGGTGAAAGCGCCCCGGATGCCGATCGATCGCTGGCTCGAGCTCATGCGCGTCGACAAGAAGAACGAGGGTGGCGAGATCCGCTTCGTCGTCATCGAAGGCCTCGGCAAGGCCGGGATGAGGGGAGCGCCTGATGCGCTCGTCGCCGAGGTGATCGCGGCTCACACTGAGTCCGTCTCCCACTGACAGCCTGAACCGCCCATGATGATGCTGCGCGCGCCTTACGCCTCCGACCCCGCGCGCAGCCGCGGTCGACGGCACGCCGAAGTCTCGGCGCCGACGCGCAGCGAGTTCCAGCGCGACCGGGACCGCATTGTCCACAGCACGGCGTTCCGCCGGCTGGTCTACAAGACCCAGGTCTTCCTCAACCATGAAGGCGACCTGTTCCGTACGCGCCTGACGCATTCACTGGAAGTTGCGCAATTGGGGCGCTCGATCGCGCGCAGCCTGGCGTTGGACGAGGACCTTGTCGAGACCATCGCGCTCGCGCATGACCTCGGGCATACGCCGTTCGGCCACGCCGGGCAGGACGTGCTGGACGACTGCATGAAGGCACACGGCGGGTTCGAACACAATCTGCAGTCGCTCCGGGTGGTCGACAAGCTCGAGCAGCGCTACCCGACATTCGACGGGCTCAATCTCAGTTTCGAGAGCCGCGAAGGGATCCTCAAGCATTGCAGCAAGCGAGACGCCCAGCGCATCGAGAACCGCGAGCCGGGCGGCGTCGCTGCGCGCTTCCTCCGCGGCGGGCAACCGAGCCTTGAAGCGCAGCTCTGCAACCTGGCGGACGAAGTGGCCTACAACGCCCACGACGTCGACGATGGCGTGAGGTCCGGACTGTTGACCCTTGAGCAACTGGAGCAGGTGCCGTTGGTGCAGCGCTATCTGCGCGAGACGCTGGCCGCCTATCCAGGACTCGTGGGGAAGCGGCTTCTGGCGGAAACCATCCGCCGCATGCTGTCGCAGCAGGTCTACGACATCATCGACGCCACCCGCGATGCGATCGAGACCGCCGCCCCGGTGGATGCCGACGATGCGCGCGCCAAGGGGCCTCTGGTGCGTTTCAGCTCCGAAATGCGCCACGCAAGCACCGAGCTCAAGCGATTCCTGTTCGCCAACCTGTATCGCCATCCGGTGGTGCAACAACAGCGCGACCGGGCGGAGCAGGTGCTGCGTGAGCTCTTCCAGCTCTACCTCGCCGATCCGGGGCACCTGCCGGCCGATTTCGCCGACGGTGAGGACCATGCGCGCGCCTGCTCGGACTACATCGCAGGGATGACCGATCGCTTCGCGCTCAAGGAGCACGAGCGCTTGACGGGAAAGAAGTTGATCGCCGCATAATTGGGGACAGACTACTGCTGTCCTTGCCATGGCACGACTTCCCCGGCTGGCGCTCGCTGGCCATCTCCACCACCTGATCCACCGCGGGCACAACTTGCAGCCCATCGTCGTCGACGACGACGACCGCCGGGCGCTGCTCGCCGCACTTCAGGACAGCGCGGCCACTCATCGGGTCGCGATCCATGCGTACGTCGTGATGCCGAATCACCTGCACCTGCTGGCGACCCCCGCAGCCGACGAGGGTCTGAGTCGCATGATGCAGGCGCTGGGACGTCGTTACGTGAGCGCCTTCAATCTCCGCCATGGCCGGGTCGGCACCTTGTGGGAAGGGCGCTTCCGCGCCGCACCGCTTGAGGCAGAGAGCCATCTGCTGACGGTCATGCGCAGCATCGAGTTGAACCCGCAGCGCGGGGGTCTCACCACCGAGCCAGGTGATTTCGCATGGTCATCGGCGGCGCACCATCTCGGACGCCGGAGAGATCCGCTGATCAGTGATCCGCCCGGATTCTGGGCCCTCGGCAACACCCCTTTCGAGCGCGAACTCGCCTGGCGTCGCTGGCTGGAGGAGGGGGAATCCGAAGCGGAACGCGAGCGCCTCGTCGATTCAGCGCTGAAGGGCTGGCCGCTGGGATCGGCACGTTTCCTGCAGTTGCTTGGCGAGGTGAGTCCCCGACCCATGAGCCCGCGTCCTCGAGGGCGGCCTCGCAAGATCAAAGTCCCAATCGAGGATTGATCCAGTCTGTCCCCAATTAAACGATACCGACAGACAACACCGAATTTAATTCGAGACTGACCCCATTTAGTTGTGCTTGTGCCTCTGCGGCACGCGTCTTAACCTGCGCGGGTTTCGTTATCCGAGAGTCCAGGAGGCCACCGATGTCGGCAGCTCAAGATCCGCGCACCGCGCAAGCATCGTCCCCCGTCGCGAACCCAGCGGTCACGCCGGCGAGCGGTCCGTCCACGACCGAGATCCGCGAGCTCGCGACCCACGGCCTGTACGACGGCGCCAATGAAAAGGACGCATGCGGCCTCGGCTTCGTCGCTCACATCAAGGGGCAGAAGGCGCATCACATCGTGCAGCAGGGGCTGAAGATCCTGGAGAACCTGGATCACCGCGGCGCCGTCGGCGCGGACAAGCTGATGGGCGACGGCGCCGGCATCCTGATCCAGATCCCGGACGAGTTCTATCGCGCGGAGATGGCCAAGCAGGGCGTCACGCTGCCACCCCCTGGCGAGTACGGCGTCGGCATGATCTTCCTGCCGAAGGAACACGCGTCGCGTCTCGCCTGCGAGCAGGAATTGGCCCGCGCGATCAAGGCTGAGGGCCAGGTCTTGATCGGCTGGCGCGACGTGCCGGTGGACCGCGACATGCCGATGTCGCCGACGGTGCGCGAGAAGGAGCCCATCATCCGGCAGATCTTCATCGGCCGCGGCCCCGACATCATTGTTCCCGATGCGCTCGAGCGGAAGCTGTACGTGATCCGCAAGACGGCGTCCAGCGCGATCCAGGCGCTCAAGCTGACGCACAGCCGCGAGTACTACGTGCCGTCGATGAGCTGCCGCACCGTCATCTACAAGGGCCTGCTGCTGGCCGATCAGGTGGGCAAGTACTACAAGGACCTGGCCGACCCGCGCGTCGTCAGCGCCATTGCGCTGGTGCACCAGCGCTTCTCGACCAACACCTTCCCCGAATGGCCGCTGGCGCACCCCTACCGGATGGTGGCCCACAACGGCGAGATCAACACGGTGAAGGGCAACTTCAACTGGATGCGCGCCCGAGAGGGGGTCATGAAGTCCCCGGTACTGGGCGACGATCTGAAGAAGCTGTATCCGATCAGCTTCGAGCACCAGTCCGACACGGCCACCTTCGACAATGCCATCGAACTGTTGACGATGTCGGGTTACCCGCTCGCGCACGCCGCGATGATGATGATTCCCGAGGCGTGGGAGCAGCACGAGTGGATGGACGAACGCCGGCGCGCCTTCTACGAGTACCACGCCGCGATGATGGAACCGTGGGACGGTCCTGCCGCGATGGTCTTCACCGACGGGCGCCAGGTCTGCGCCGCGCTGGATCGCAACGGCCTGCGACCGGCCCGCTACTGGGTCACCGACGATGACCTCGTCGTCCTGGCCTCCGAATCCGGCGTCCTGCCGATCCCCGAATCCCGCGTCGTCAAGAAGTGGCGTCTGCAGCCGGGCAAGATGTTCCTCATCGACCTGGAGCAGGGGCGCATCATCGACGACGAGGAGCTCAAGACCCAGTACGCGAACGCCCGACCCTATCGCCAGTGGATCGAGAACGTCCGCGTCAAGCTCGATGAGATTCCCGCCCCGGAGATCACTGCGCCGGTGTTCCCGGCCTCGCTGCTCGATCGCCAGCAAGCCTTCGGCTTCACGCAGGAAGACATCAAGTTCCTCCTTGCGCCGATGGCCGCGAACGGCGAGGAAGGCATCGGCTCGATGGGCAACGACAGTCCGCTGGCCGTGCTGTCCGACAAGAACAAGCCGCTCTACAACTACTTCAAGCAGTTGTTCGCGCAGGTGACCAATCCGCCGATCGATCCGATCCGCGAGGCGATCGTGATGTCGCTCAACAGCTTCATCGGTCCCAAGCCCAACCTGCTCGACATCAACGCGGTGAACCCGCCGATGCGACTGGAGGTCACGCAGCCCGTGCTCGACTTCGAGTCGATGGCCCGTCTGCGCGCGATCGAGCATCACACCAACGGCAAGTTCAAGCCGTATGAACTCGACATCACCTATCCGCTGGACTGGGGCCGCGAGGGCGTCGAGGCGCAACTCGCGTCGCTGTGTGCCGAGACCGTCGATGCGATCAAGAGCGGGCACAACATCCTGATCATCACGGACCGTCACCTGAGTGCGAATCGCGTGGCGATTCCGGCGCTGCTGGCGCTGTCTGCCGTCCACCATCACCTGGTGCGCGAAGGCCTGCGCACGACGGCGGGCCTGGTCGTCGAGACCGGCACCGCGCGCGAGGTGCACCACTTCGCCGTGCTGGCGGGCTTCGGCGCTGAAGCGGTCCATCCGTATCTGGCGCTGGAGACACTGCAGGCGATGACGTCGGAGCTGCCGGCCTCGCTGTCGCCCGACAAGGCGATCTACAACTACATCAAGGCGGTGGGCAAGGGACTGTCGAAGATCATGTCCAAGATGGGCATCTCGACCTACATGTCCTATTGCGGCGCACAGATCTTCGAGGCCATCGGACTGAAGGCCGACCTCGTCGCCAAGTACTTCCGCGGCACGCCGACCCAGGTCGGCGGCATCGGCGTGTTCGAGGTCGCGGAAGAGGCGTTGCGCCTGCACCGCGCCGCCTTCGGCGACGACCCGGTGCTGGAGCACATGCTCGACGCCGGCGGCGAATACGCTTGGCGCGCCCGCGGCGAGGAACACATGTGGAGCCCCGACGCGATCGCCAAGCTGCAGCACAGCACGCGCTCGGGCAAGTTCGACACGTACAAGGAATACGCGCAGCTGATCAACGACCAGAGCAAGCGGCACATGACGCTGCGCGGCTTGTTCGAGTTCAAGTTCGACCCGAGCCAGGCGATTCCGCTCGAGGAGGTCGAATCGGCCGCGGACATCGTCAAGCGCTTCGCCACCGGCGCGATGTCGCTGGGCTCGATTTCCACCGAGGCGCACGCAACGCTGGCCGTCGCGATGAACCGCATCGGCGGCAAGAGCAATACGGGCGAGGGCGGCGAGGATCCGGCGCGCTACCGCAACGAACTCAAGGGCATCAAGATCACCGCCGGCACGAAGATGTCGGACGTCGTCGGCAGCAAGGTCGTCGAGGTCGACTACGAGTTGAAGGACGGCGACTCGATGCGATCGCGCATCAAGCAGGTCGCGTCGGGCCGCTTCGGCGTCACGACCGAATACCTGGTCAGCGCCGACCAGATCCAGATCAAGATGGCACAGGGCGCCAAACCCGGCGAGGGCGGTCAGCTGCCTGGCGGCAAGGTCACCGACTACATCGGCTTCCTGCGCCATTCGGTGCCGGGCGTGGGTCTGATCTCGCCGCCGCCCCACCATGACATCTATTCGATCGAGGATCTGGCACAACTGATCCACGACCTGAAGAACGTCAACCCGCGCGCCGACGTCTCGGTGAAGCTGGTGTCCGAAGTCGGCGTCGGCACGATCGCGACCGGCGTGGCGAAGGCCAAGGCGGACCACATCGTGATCGCCGGGCACGACGGCGGCACGGGCGCCTCGCCGTGGAGCTCGATCAAGCATTGCGGCACGCCGTGGGAGCTGGGGCTGGCGGAAGCGCAGCAGACGCTGGTCCTGAACCGCCTGCGCGGCCGCGTGCGCGTGCAGGCCGACGGCCAGATGAAGACCGGTCGCGACGTCGTCATCGGCGCCCTGCTGGGCGCGGACGAGTTCGGTTTCGCGACGGCCCCGCTGGTCGTCGAGGGCTGCATCATGATGCGCAAGTGTCATCTGAACACCTGCCCCGTCGGCGTCGCGACGCAGGATCCGGTGCTGCGCAGAAAGTTCAGCGGCAAGCCCGAGCACGTGGTGAACTACTTCTTCTTCGTTGCCGAAGAGGCGCGTCAGATCATGGCGCAGCTCGGCATCCGCAAGTTCGACGACCTGATCGGCCGCGCCGACCTGCTCGATACCAGGAAGGGCATCAGCCACTGGAAGGCCAAGGGCCTGGACTTCACCCGCGTGTTCCATCGACCGGAGCTGGCGGCCGACGTGGCCCGCCTGCACAACGACCAGCAGGACCACGGCCTGGACCGTGCGCTGGACGTCAAGCTGATCGAGAAGTGCCTGCCGGCGTTCGAGAAGGGCGAGAAGGTGCGCTTCATGCAGGAAGTGACCAATGTGCGGCGCACCGTCGGCGCGATGCTGTCGGGCGAGCTGATCCGCCGCCGTCCGGAGGGACTCGACGACCAGACCATCTTCATCCAGATGGAAGGCACGGGGGGTCAGAGCTTCGGCGCCTTCCTGGCGCCGGGCATCACCTTCTACCTGATCGGCGACGCCAACGACTACACCGGCAAGGGGCTGTCCGGTGGCCGCATCGTCGTGCGTCCGTCCATCGACTTCCGCGGCGATGCGACGAAGAACATCATCGTCGGCAACACCGTGCTGTACGGTGCGACGAAGGGTGAGGCCTTCTTCCGCGGTGTGGCCGGGGAGCGTTTTGCGGTGCGACTGTCCGGCGCGACGGCCGTCGTCGAGGGCACGGGCGACCACGGCTGCGAATACATGACGGGCGGCACTGCCGTGGTGCTGGGAAAGACCGGCCGGAATTTCGCCGCCGGCATGAGCGGGGGAATCGCCTACGTCTTCGACGAAGACGGCCAGTTCGCCAAGCGCTGCAACACCAGCATGGTGTCGCTCGACAGGCTGCTTCCCGCGCATGAGCAGGAGGCCACGACGGACAAGGCGCTCTGGCACAAGCTCGGCGATGGCGAAGCGCGCACCGACGAGGCGCTGCTCAAGAAGTTGATCGAGGACCATCACCGCTGGACGGGCAGTCAGCGCGCGCGGGACATCCTGGACCACTGGGCCGAATCGCGCGCCAAGTTCGTCAAGGTGTTCCCGAACGAATACCGCCGCGCCCTCGGCGAAATGGGCGCCGCCAAGGAAACCGCCGCCACGATCGCCCAGGCCAAGGCGCCTGCGGCCAGGGCCAAGGCCTGACCGTCACCGCATCAAGACTCAAGCATTCAGGAGCGAGCCGTCATGGGAAAAGTCACCGGCTTCATGGAGTACGAGCGTCTGGAAGAGGGCTACCAGCCCGTCGAGGCGCGACTCAAGAACTACAAGGAATTCGTCATCGGCCTCAACGTCGAGCAGGCGAAACAGCAGGGCGCGCGCTGCATGGACTGCGGCACGCCGTTCTGCAACAGCGGCTGTCCGGTCAACAACATCATTCCGGACTTCAACGACCTCGTGTACCGGGGGGGCGACACGGACTGGAAGAGCGCCATCGCGGTGCTGCACTCGACCAACAACTTCCCTGAGTTCACGGGCCGCATCTGTCCGGCGCCGTGCGAAGCGGCCTGTACGTTGAACGTCAATGACGACGCGGTCGGCATCAAGTCGATCGAGCACGCGATCATCGACCGCGCCTGGGCCGAAGGCTGGGTGCCGCCGCGTCCGGCGAAGGTGAAGACCGGGAAGACCGTCGCCATCGTCGGTTCCGGTCCGGCGGGTCTGGCTGCCGCGCAGCAACTCGCGCGCGTCGGGCACAGCGTGACGGTGTTCGAGAAGAACGATCGCGTCGGCGGGCTGCTGCGCTATGGCATTCCCGACTTCAAGATGGAGAAGAGCCACATCGACCGCCGCGTCCAGCAGATGGAGGCGGAGGGCGTGGTCTTCCGGACGGGTGTGATGGTGGCGCATCTGCCCGAGGGCTCCAAGGTCACGAACTGGGCCAAGGACGTGATCACCGCGGACGAGCTGACGCAGCAGTTCGACGCCGTGCTGTTGGCTGGCGGTGCCGAGCAATCGCGCGATCTGCCGGTGCCGGGGCGAGACCTGGCGGGCGTGCATTTCGCGATGGAATTCCTGCCGCAGCAGAACAAGGTCAACGCCGGCGACAAGCTCAAGGGCCAGTTGCGCGCCGACGGCAAGCACGTGGTCGTGATCGGCGGCGGCGATACCGGCAGCGATTGCGTGGGCACCAGCAACCGGCATGGCGCCACGAGCGTGACACAGTTCGAACTGATGCCGCAGCCGCCCGAGATCGAGGACCGGCCGATGACCTGGCCCTACTGGCCGATCAAGCTGCGCACGTCGTCGAGCCATGAAGAGGGGTGCGAGCGCGAGTTCGCGATCGCGACCAAGGAGTTCCTCGGCGAGAAGGGCAAGGTCACCGGTGTGAAGACGGTGCGTGTGGAATGGGTCAACGGCAAGGTCGTCGAGGTGCCGGGCAGCGAGCAGATCCTCAAGGCGGATCTGGTGCTGCTGGCGATGGGCTTCGTGAGCCCGGTCGCGGCGATCGTCGAGGCCTTCGGCGTGAGCAAGGACGCACGCGGCAATGCCAAGGCCTCGACCGAGTTCAACGGTGGCTACAGGACGAATGCGGCCAAGGTGTTCGCCGCCGGCGACATGCGTCGCGGTCAATCGCTGGTCGTCTGGGCCATCCGGGAAGGCCGTCAGGCTGCCCGTGCGATCGACGAGTTCCTGATGGGGGATAGCGCGCTGCCGCGCTGAGATCTTGCCAGGCAGGCCAGAGCGCGGAAACTCGAGCAGCCACAGCCACGGGCGGCTTGACCAGGAAACCCGTCGGTGGGAGCCGGCGGGTTTTTTCTTGTCTACGAGCTGAGCAGAACCGTTGTGTGCTCGTTCGCGGACAAGCCTGCGTGACCGACATGAAAAAAGCCCGGCGGTTGCCGGGCTTCGCATGGGAGCAGTGCACTTAGAGCGTGCCGCCGGTGGCGTTGCGCAGCGGCACCTCGCGCCAGTTCAGCAGCTTGGGTCCTACGCCATTCGGCGGAGGCACCGGCGGTGCGCAGAGATTGCCGGAGCAGTTCGGGTTGCAACTGTCGCCCGTGCATTTGCGGTCGACGCTGACGATCAGCGTAGGCTTGCCGTCGGTTTCCACAAACTGCACGTCAGTGACGGCCGAGCCCGGATCGAAGTAGGTCGCGTTGTTGGCGAAGCGGCTCTGGCCGGTTCCGAGATCGATTGCATAAACAATGCTGCTGCCCGAGGGCGAGCACGGGTCGGCGCTGCTGGGCAGTGTGGCCGCAAAGGCGACCGTGCCGCCGAAGTAGGCCGGATCGTTGATGACCCGGTAGCCGGTCGCCACGTTCATGTACCACCCCATCTCGACGTTGTAGTCGATGACGACCGGACGGGTCAGATCGGTCAACTGATGCAACTTGGCGGATGTGACAGGGAAACTCACACCGGCAGGCAGGTCCGCGGCGGTGTTGAACGTGCCTGAGCGACCATCCGCAACGGCGTACATGCGCTGAACCTGGGCATTGGTGATGTCGCTGGCGTCGAGCAGCTTTCCGGATCCGAAGACCACGAAACGGCGATTGCTGGTGAGTTGAACCACCGGCAGCACGTGGGTGGTAATCGGCTGAATCGCTCCGGTTGAATCGGTCGCGCGGGCGACCTTGACAGGCGTCGGGAACACCGGAGCGGTGCGCAGATCAAAGCGCCAGACGCTGCCGCGCAGATCGCCGGCATAGACCGATTCGGCAAGCGCCGACTGAATGTCAGGATAGAACGCCGTCACCTGCGTCATGCCGGAAGGGTTGGCGGCGGTGCCGTCATCCTGGTCGGCTGCGGTGCCGACCGGTGTGTCGATGCGCGCCAGCAATGCACCCGTTCGGGGATTCAGGATGTAGAGGTGATTCTTGCCGGTCGCGTTGTTGTGGCCTGCGGGCACGATCACGACCCAGCCGTATTGCGCCATGCGGGTCACCAGCGGCTGGCCGAAGGTAAAGCCCATGTCGGTGTCGGTGAACTCCCAAAGAACCTTGGTCGCTGCGACGGCTTCCGAATTGATGTCGCTCAGGTTCGTCAGATCGAGTGCGTAGATGCTGCGCCCGCCCTTGCCCATGCCGCCAACGACGATGGACCGCCAGTCGGTGCCGGTGCCGCCGACGGTGCGACCGAAGTCGACGTCCATCGCTACTGCTTGTGCATCGACCATGTAGTAATGGCTGAAGTTGGGATTACCGATCGATTGCAGGCCATTGACAGCAGGCGTGCCATTCGGGCCACTGAAGACCGGACTTGGCACGTAGGCAAAAAGCTCCTTGCCGGCGGTGGTGCCGGTCAGGCTGCCGTCGATCACATGCACGACGCCCTGGTTTGTCGCTGCAACCACATAGTTGGGCCGGTTGGCTTTGGCTGTCTTGTAGGCGGCGTAACCGGGGTTGGAGACTTCAGACAGGCTCAGGGACGGGGGGCCGACCACGGTCAGCTTTGCATTGACGATGTCGCCGACCAGCGAGGTCCGATTGCGATAAGCCTTCGAACTGCCAGTGACCACGGAACTCTGTTCTTGGCTGCGATCGCCGCGCAGATAGTTCAGATAGTCCTGCGTGTCGGCGCCGCTGCGATAGGCAGTATCCAGTGCGGATGACTGTGCAGAGCTGATGCTGGCAAGACGGAACGGCACCGCAGCGCGCGTCGACGAATTGACGGTCACCATGAAGCGGCTGGTATCCCACCCCGTGCCCGCAGCTTGTGCGGCCAATTTGTCGGAGAAACGCCAGGAATCCGACGATGAGACCTTGCCATCCGCCGGGTTGAAGGACAGTGTGCTGGCGACGACTTCGCCGGACCAGGTGGATGCGTCGTATTGCGCTGCATAGTTGGCGACGCCGGCAGTGGTGATCTGCGGTTGCGCCGTCGCCAGTGCGGTCGAGTAGCCCTTCATTCGCGAGGCGATGCTCGCGAACGCGGAAGAGAGGCCGCTCACCATCAAGTCGGGCCGTGCCGCCGTGTAGTAGGTGTCCGGACGCAACTGGCCACCAACGGTGTCGCTCGAGGGGCCGGTGTGCCACCAGGATTGTGTCAGATCCGCGGTCCGACCCACCGGGTTGAAATCTGAGGGGAGGTTGGCGCCGCCGTACTTGGTGGCCAGATAGTATTGGTTGTTCTTCTTGTATGTCGATTGTTCCAGCACGTCCAGCCAGTAGGTCTGGACCGTCTGAACGCCAGTCGTCTTGAGCGGATCGCCGGTGGGCCGGATGTCGCTGGTATTCGCCCAGTAGGCCATGCCCGCCATCAGCGCGCCGTTGTTGGTGCAGCAGCCGTTGTAAGGCGAGGTCGAGGCCAAGTTGCTGAGGTTGCTCATGGTGCCGACCATGCTCGTCCAGGTGGTCGCATCAAATGCTGTGTCCGCACTGACGACCGCCGGCTTGGCTGGTTCGGACGAGCCCGTGGATCCGGGCAGGTTGCGGTCCGCGTGCGTATTGACGTCGCCGATGCCGAGGATGAAGTTCTTCTGGCAGGAGTATTGGATCGGATCGTCCCAATCGGTGATCACCGGGAAGCCGTCAGCCCAGGCGGTTTTGGTATTGGCACTTGCGGAGCCGCCATCGGTGTATTCCGGAACATTGCCTACGTTGCGGTAGTAGCGGAGCACTGTGTAAAAGAGCTCGCCAACTGGGTCGTACGTCTTGTAGGTGCCCGCGGCCGCGCCGAACTTGTTGAGATAGTTCATCACCCCGCTGTTGGAAAGCGCGACCCCAAATGCTTTGGCGTCGTCGGGATCTGGATTGATGCGCATGATGCCGGTCGCTGGATCCCACTCCTTCAAGCCGTTGTCCGTAGGATCGCTCCCCGGGACCGGTTTTGTCGGACCGACGAACTTCTGGCGCGCGCGCAACACGCCACCATCGCGGCTCAGACTGCCGTCGTTCAAATAACCGAACGCGCTGAACCGAATCTGGTTGGCGTACTGTTGAATCAGACCTTCAGGTTTGTAGCTGCCGTTGTCATAGAGCTTGCAGTTGCTTTCGCGGAACGCGGCGCCCAGGGTCGTGTCGCAAACGCGCGCGCGCGCGGACACCACATAGGAAATGTTGTCCGCCCACGGTGAGCCTGCGGGATTAAATGAAACGGGATTGCCCGAGTTGTTGTCGCCCTGACGGGTGAAGCGCAACTGCACGCCCATGCCCTGTATACGGAGTCTCAAGCCACCCCAGCCCAGTGGCGTGGCCCCGGCGATCACGGTGGCGTCGGTCAGCGATCGATCGGGAAAGTTGCCTGTTCCACCTTGTCCGCTGGCGTAAGCCTTTTCGATCACTGTCGCGTAGGTTTCGTCGACGACTCGGTATCCGCCAGTCAGCGCCCAACGGAACGGATCGATGGTCTGCATCGTCGCCCAGTTCAGGAAATTGCCGCTCCACTTGTTGCTGCAAACGTGGCCCGTGGCCATGGCGGCCGGCGCGAAGTGGTCGAGGTTGACTTTGCCTGCGGCGGGATCTGCGCGTCGGTAGTCATAACACTTGTCCGGATCGAAATAACCCAAATAGGTGGACGTCGGGGCATACGTCGTGTCCAGGTGGGCATTGCTGACAGCGGTGGGGAATTCCACTGACAGCGCCAGCGCCAGATTGCCCGGCACAGAGACAGAGGCGAACACCGGTTTGTCTGCGAGGGACGTTGCCGCTTGTGCGGAAATGCCCACGAGGAGGAGTGCCGTGCACGCGGTGACGCCAAGACGCTTGCTGAGGGAGGAGATAAACATCAGGAACCTCAATCAGTTGACCGAGAAGGTCGTCTGGTAGAACGAATAGGCGTTGTGGGGGCCCCTCACGCGCACAGTGATGCGGAAGGTGGCTTGCGGCTGAATCTTTGGCCCGGGAATGTTGTAGCCGGCGTTGTCGGAGCGGCCGAGCACGGCGCAGTTCGCCGTTGAGAAAGCGCCGGGCGACACGCACATACGGTCGATCAGGTAATGCAGTTCGATGCCGTCGTCGGGCAGCTTGATGGCCAATCCCGCATTGCCGAGTCCACCAAAGGCGTCAGGGTCATTCATGTTCAGCATCGCGAGCGGAATGCCGGTGACGTCGGAGGGCAGCATCGTTGCGCTGTAGTTCAGCGCCGGATTGCTTGTCAGGCGCGATGCCACGCTCGCCAGACCGCCGGAGGTCATCGAATCCGTGGCAGCACGGATCGCACGCTCGGATTGATTGGCCATGTCGCGCTTGAAGCCGATATTGCCGGTATTGAGCAGTGAAACGTTCATCGACCGCATGGTCGCCGCGGCGCCGATCAAAAGCACTGCCAACGTCACCAGCGCGATCACCATGATCACGCCGCGTTGGCTTCGTGCGCCGAGATAGGGAGAAGAGGGAAAGGGACGCATCAGGGTCATCCTTGTCGACGGCTGCCCGCTTCAGGGCGGCGGGGTGCGATTCAGCGAGCCGAAGATCGCATTGCGCAGCGGCACTGTGAACTCGACAAGCTTGTAATTGCGCAGTTCCTCGCCTGCAGGCAGATTGATCGTCATCTGTGCGCCCGCTGGTAATGTTTGGAAAAGTACGAACGAAGTGGGTGAGACCTGGTTGGCCTCGATGCGATCACCCCGCAACAGCAACGCAATGCGCAACGCGACGATCTGGCGCGCAGGGGATGCTTGCCCCGTGGCCGCATTCAGCAAGGCCGTGGTGTACCCGCCGGTATTGGGCGACACCCAGTTGCTCACGATGCCGTCCGAGCCGGCGCTGATGCCATATCGCACCCGCATGTCCATAACGCCTTCCGACAAGGGGACCGGGGTTCCCGGCGCACCCGGCATGTTGTTCAGGCGAAGCAGGTCATAGCTGACAAGTTGGTTCTGCGCGTTGATGCCGATCAGCTGGAAGCGGGGAATGTTTCCGCTCTGGTTGCCGAGGTTCGACACGACTGTGCCGTTGACGCCGAACGTTGTCAGGCCAGGCGGGATGCCGGCATTGAAGTAGTTTCCGCCGAATGTCAACTGCTGTCCCGAACCGCCCACGAAACCGGGCGACGCCTGGACGATCATGCACGGGCGGGGGGCGGGGTCTGAAATAAGGAGCAGATCGCCGCCGCGTATGCCGAGTGTGTTATTCAGTTGGGCACTCAGCGGTGTCACGCTGCCTGCGAGAACGTCCTGCGGCGCTTCGCTGAGGCCGGCTGCCGCCGTGAGCACCTGGATCACGTCCGAACCTCCATTGCCGATGCCCGGATAGACGATCAACGGAATTGCACTCACGGACTGCGGCACCGCAGCGAACGGCGCGGGGAAGGCGGCAGGACTCGGCAGAATGGCCGCGCCGCCGAGTGACGCGTTGATGGTGCAGCCGAGTGCGGCGTCGTTCTGCATGAAACCCGAACCGGCGCTCCGCAGCTGACGGTCGAGGTCGTAGGCGACGTAGCCCAACGACATCGCCAGGTCGGCGGTCGTGGTGCTGCGGCGTTTGGACGTCTCATAGCGCGTCATGATGATGCCGAGCGCGGCGATCAGCACCAGGCCGATCGTCATCGAGATCAGCAACTCCACGAGCGTGAAGCCGCGTGATCGGTTTGCGCCGGTAGACAAGGTGGTGTGCAGGGGCATCGGCATGTTCAATTCAGACGCACGTCGGTGGTGTATTGACGCGCGGCGCCGCTCGTCGTCTGCCAAGTGATGGTGACGGTGGCGACGCGGTTGGCATCGACAGTCACGGTGCCGGTGGCGTTCGGCAGGCCGGACTGCGTTGCATTGGCCACGCGTGCCTGCCAGGCGGCGAGCGTCGGCGGACTGGCCTGATTGGTGGTCCACATGTCGTTGACGATGTCCGAGGCCAATACCGCGGCTCGGAGGTTGTCTTCGGTCGACGACGAGGCTTGCGACGCTCGGGCCATCAGGGTGACCAGACCCACGATGCCGATGGTCATCACCAGCATGGACACCATCAGTTCGATCAGCGTCATGCCTCGAGCGCGGGTGCGCCGAGGGAGGCGGTGGAGGTGGGGCAGGGGCTTCATGGCGTCAGGTGGTCCAGGACACGTTGGCTGCGGGGCAGCCGTCGGGCAGGGTGCTCGATTCAGCGCGGTCTCGGTCGCACAGGCGCACGCCACCGCCCAGCGTGACCCAAATGGAAAGCCGCTTCAGATTGGAGGCGGTCGTCGATGTATCGATCCAATACACGATCTGGCCAGACGCGGGCACGTTGCACGAGGCCACTCCATTGACCGGATTGTTGAGCGCGACGGGCCGACCGCTGGGGCCGAAGCAGACGGCTGTTGGTCCGTTGATGGTCAGGTTCGAGGTTTCGCTGGTGATGGATCCGCATTGCGCGGGCACAGTCGCCGTGCCATTGGCCTCGGTGATCACCAGGTTCGGAATGACCTTGACGACCCAGTACAAGCCTCCCGCGCTGGCCTGTTCCATCCCGGTACAGGTCGTCGCGTTGGTCCGATAGAGGACCACGGGCTGATAGCTCTTCACGGCCTCTGCCTGTGCCAATCGAATCGTCGTGCTCAGACTGCTGCCGGCGGTCCTGGTCTGGGCATTGGCGGCCAAGCCGCGGATGGCCGGAGCTGCCAGGGCCGTCGACAGGCCGATGATCGCGATCACGATCATGAGTTCAATCAAGCTGAAGCCGCGCAGGACGGCCCGGGCTCCCGTCAGCATGTGTCGCCCTTGCGCAGCAACCACTTGGTCGCGCAGGTGTTCCAACCCGTCGGGGCGGCTTCGGTGGCGCGTACATCCGCCTGTGTCACTGAGAACCGGAAGCCGCTCAGATTGGCGTCCGTGCTGGTTGCGGTCAGCTTGTAGGCTGTAGCGGACGGCGTCGCAGGGCACTGGATGGTGAATTTCCCGTTCGTCTGCGGCGTCTGGCAAGGCGGCGAGGCGCCGGCACTGGGAGCGTAGGTACGGAAGTTCTGGAAGTAAGCTTCCATGTCCACCCGAGCTTGGGTGAGGCCGGAGGCGGCGTCCGTCAGCGACCCCCGTGTGACGTAGTCCCTGTAAGCCGGATACGCGAGCATGCTCAGGATGCCGATGATGGCGACCACGATCATCAACTCGATCAGTGTGAAGCCACGTGCCGAGGCGAGGTCCGCACGCGTGCCGGACACGGTCCGGCGAGAGTTCCCAGTGTTCCCAAACATGAAGCGCTCCTTGTTTCCGAAATTATCGACAGCGGCCCTCGGAAGGCGAGGCCGCTCGTCGTGCCTTGGATTCCGCCCGTCTCGCGACGAGCCTCGAATGTGACGTCCGTCACGCCTGGGCGGTGCCCCCTGGGGCGAACGGCCCGGTGCCGTGTCATGGATCTGCATCCCGCCCCAGGTGCCCTCCGGCATCAATTCGGGCTTTACCCTATGATCCCGGCTCCCGGACGCCTGCCGCCCGGCATCGTTCCGGATCGATCCCAAGGAAATGGCATTCACTGATCCCAATTCATCCAGAAGCGTCCGTCCACTCATCGAAGTGAAGGATGTGACCGTCGGCTATGGCGATCGGATCATCCTGAAAGACGTCAACGTCACGCTGCCTCGCGGCAAGGTGATGGCGCTGATCGGCTCGTCCGGTGGCGGCAAGACGACGCTGTTGCGGCTGCTGACGAGGCAGTTGCGGCCGCGTTCGGGCCAGGTGCTGTTCGATGGGCATGACCTTGCGCCGATGGGCCAGACCGAGCTCTATGCCCAGCGCCGCCGGATGGGCATGCTGTTCCAGTTCGGCGCGTTGTTCACCGATCTGAACGTGTTCGAGAACGTTGCTTTCCCGCTGCGTGAACACACCCGGCTGTCCGAGCCCATGATCCGCGACCTCGTCCTGATGAAGCTCAACGCGGTCGGTCTGCGCGGCGCCCGCGACCTGATGCCCAACGAGGTGTCCGGCGGCATGGCGCGGCGTGTCGCGCTGGCGCGTGCGATCGCACTGGACCCCGATCTGGTGCTGTACGACGAACCTTTCGCGGGTCTGGACCCGATCTCGCTGGGCGTGACCGCGCGGCTGATCCGTGACCTCAATGATGCGTTGGGCCTGACCAGCGTCATCGTTTCCCATGACATCCATGAGACCTTCGGCATCGCCGATCACGTCGTGATGGTGGCCAACGGCGGCGTGGTCGCCCAGGGAACGCCCGACGAGTTGCGCCACAGCGCGGATCCGCTGGTCCACCAGTTCGTCAACGCCGAGTCCGACGGCCCGGTGCGCTTCCATCAACCCGCCAAGCCGGTTCGCGAGGACTTCGGCCTGCCGCAGGAGGCGTCGGCATGATCGGTTTCGCCACCTCGATCGGGCGTGGTCTGCGCCTCAAGCTCGGTGACTGGGGCGGCGCGGCGCGGCTGCTGGTCACGCTGCTGCTGCATCTGGGCGCCTGCCTGCGTCGCTTCTCGCTGGTGCGGGAGCAGATCTTCTTCCTGGGCAACCGCTCGCTGTCCATCATCGGCGTGTCCGGACTGTTCGTCGGGTTCGTGCTGGCGCTGCAGGGCTACTACACGCTGCAGCGTTACGGCTCTGCGGAAGCCGTGGGTCTGCTGGTCGCGTTGAGCCTGGTTCGAGAACTCGGACCGGTGGTGGCGGCACTGCTGTTCGCCGGCCGCGCCGGGACCTCGTTGACCGCCGAGATCGGCCTGATGAAGGCCGGCGAGCAGCTCAGCGCCATGGAAATGATGGCGGTCGACCCGGTGCAGCGCGTGCTCGCGCCGCGTTTCTGGGCCGGCTTCATCGCGATGCCGCTGCTGGCGGCGGTGTTCTCCGCAGTCGGCATCATCGGCGGCTGGGCGGTGGCCGTGCCGCTGATCGGCATCGACGCGGGATCGTTCTGGTCTCAGATGCAAGGCGGTGTCGACGTGTTCAAGGACGTCGGCAACGGTGTCGTCAAGAGCGTGGTGTTCGGCGTGACCGTCAGCTTTGTCGCCCTGCTGCAGGGCTACACCTGCAAACCCACGCCCGAGGGCGTGTCCCAGGCGACGACGCGCACGGTCGTGTTGTCGTCGCTGGCGGTGCTGGGGCTGGATTTCATCCTCACCGCCATGATGTTCTCGATCTGACGCGCGACGCGCGTTTCGTCGACACCCCTACCGAATTCAAGAGATATCTCCGGAGTTGCCTGATGCAATCCTCTCGTTATGACGCGCTGGTCGGGTTCTTCGTGCTGCTGGGCGGCGCGGCCCTGCTGTTCCTGGCCCTGAAGGCTGGCAACCTGCTGTCCTTGAATTTCCAGGACACGTATACCGTGACCGCAAAATTCGACAACATCGGCGGCCTGAAGCCCGGCGCCGCCGTCAAGAGCGCTGGCGTCGTGGTCGGCCGCGTCGGCGCGATCAGTTTCGACGACAAGAGCTTCCAGGCGCGCGTGATCCTGAACATGAACCAGGGTGTCGCGTTCCCCAAGGACAGCTCCGCCAAGATCCTCACGTCCGGCTTGCTGGGCGAGCAATACATCGGCCTGGAGCCGGGTGCGGAAGAAAAGAACCTCGCCGCGGGCGACATCATCACGCAGACGCAGTCGGCGGTGGTGCTGGAGAACCTGATCGGCCAGTTCCTCTATAACAAGGCGGCCGACGCGTCCTCGACGCCGGCCTCGGGAGAGAAGCAATGAGCACCACCACCACGGTCGGAACTGCCGGAGTCGGCCGGACCGAATTTGCAGCTGCACTGCTGAGTGCCGCGCTGTTGGGCATGACGGCGCCGGCGATGGCGCAGCAGAGCGGGCACGGGCTCGAACAGCCGCAGACCGTCGCCTTGGCTGCGCCGACTGCCGCGCCGATTGCCGGGCCGATTGCCGGGCAGGCTGTGGAAGCGCCGCAGCAAGTGGCGCAGCAGGTTGCCGAGCCGAAGGGCGAGGAGCAGGCGGGCCCCGACGAGGCCACGCAGGATCAGGCCACCTCACCGGCCTCCGCGGCTTCAGCCGCTGCGCCGGCGGCCGCCGCGTCCTCGGCTGAGCCGGCTGCCGCAGGCCAGGCTGGCGCCGCGGCTGCTGCTGCAGTGCAGGAAGCTCCAGGCCCGCGCGTGCGCAATCGTCTCGACCCCTGGGAAGGCTGGAACCGCAAGGTCTTCAACTTCAACGAGAAGCTGGACGAGAACCTGCTGCGCCCCGTCGCGACGGCTTACTCGGACCTCGTGCCGCAGCCGGCGCGCCAGGCCGTCGACAACTTCTTCGGCAACTTCGCCGATGCCTGGTCGGCGGTCAACCTGTTCCTGCAGGGGCGCTTCAAGACCGGCGCGACGCAGACCATGCGCGTCGCCGTGAACTCGGTGTTCGGCATCGCCGGCCTCATCGACATCGCCACGCCCGCAGGCCTGGAAAAGACGTCGGAAGACCTCGGCCGCACGCTCGGCTACTGGGGTGTCAAGACGGGTCCGTACATCGTGTGGCCGCTGCTGGGACCGTCGTCGCTGCGGGACTCGGTGACCCTGCCGGCCAACATCTACTATTCGCCGGCCTACCTGTTCGACGATGGCGAATACAAGTTCGCGATCTCCGCGCTCCAGCTGATCAACACGCGTGCCAACCTGCTGCGGGTGACCGACATGCTCGATGGCATCGCGCTGGACAAGTACACCTTCGTGCGCGACGCCTACCTGCAGCGTCGCAACATCAAGACGCACAAGGAACAGGAAGAAGACGACGACTACGAAGTCATCACGCCGGACGAGAAGCCGGTCAACCCGCAAGGTGATCGCTGAACGATCGGGGTAAGACCGTTCAGCTCCGCAACAACCGGTAACGCCCGTCGGGACGACCGGTGAACCGGCACCGGACTTGCCACGTTGTGGTCCGGTCCGTGTCATGAAGAGAGAGAAAGGACAAGCATGAATGCCACCAAACGACTGCTGCTCGGCGCGATCGTGTCGATCGCCACGCTGAGCCCGCTGGCCTCCTTCGCCGCCGACAGCTCGGCGCCGGATCAACTGATCCGCGAGCTGTCCATCGAGACACTGGACGCCGTCAAGGGCGACAAGGCCATCCAGGGCGGCGACGTCAACAGGATCATGGCGCTGGTCGACACCAAGGTGATGCCGCACGTCGACTTCCAACGCATCACCGCCACCGCCGTCGGCCGCTTCTGGCGCCAGGCGACGCCGGAGCAGAAGCAGCGGCTGCAGGATGAGTTCAAGACCTTGCTGGTGCGCACGTATGCCGGCGCGTTGACGCAGGTCAAGGACCAGACGATCGCGATGAAGCCGATGCGCGCAGCGCCGGAAGACAAGGAAGTCATCGTGCGCACCGAGATCCGCGGCAAGGGCGATCCGATCCAGCTGGACTATCGCCTCGAAAAGCTGGACAGCGGCTGGAAGATCTACGACGTCAACGTCCTGGGCATCTGGCTGGCGGATCAGTACAAGAACAGCTTCGCGCAGGAGATCAACGCCAAGGGCATCGATGGCCTGATCAAGTCGCTGGCCGAGCGCAATGCGCGCCCGGCGACGGCCGCTTCGGGCGCGAAGAAGGGCTGATGCGATGCTGAAGCTGCCGTCGCGGCTGCGCCTGGAGAACGTGCCTGAGGAATGGGTCCGGCTCGAAAGCGCGCTGCGCGCCGAGCTGGCGCAAGTCGGCAACGCCGCCGGACGCAGCATCACCTTGGATGCGAGTGGCCTGACCGACTTCGACTCGGCGGCGCTGAGCCTGCTGCTCAGCGCGCTGAGGCTGTGCGGTCAGGACGGCTGGCAACTGACGCTTCAGCAGGCGCCCCGCGAACTGCGGGAGCTGGCGCGGGTGTACGCGCTCGACAACCTGTTCTGGGCCGACGCACCGGTGCCCGCCGAGATGGCGTGACCCGACTTTCCCAATGACGACGGGCCGCAGATGCGGCCCGTTTCCATTTCAGCGGCGAGCGTCTGTCTGGTCGACAAGGCCTGCATCACTGCGCGTAGCGCTTCGTGCGAAGGTTGCGCTTGATCTCCTGCAGCATCGGCCGGAGGTTCTCGCCCAATCGCAGCGCGACGCCGGTGGTGAGCACATCCACGACGATCAGATGCAGCAGCCGCGACACCATCGGGCTGTAGCGGTCATAGTCCTCCGGATGGTCGACCGCCAGCAACACCTGGCCCGGCAACTGCCCCATCTGGGCCAGCGGTGAGCCGCTGGCGGTGATGATGATCGTCGTCGCGCCCTTCTTGCGTGCGATTTCGGCGGCATCCATCAGGTCGCGGCTGCGGCCCGAGTTGGAGATGATCACCGCGCAATCGCCCGCGCCCAGCATCGTCGCGCTCATCAACTGCACGTGGCCATCGCTGCAGGCGAAGGTGTTGGCGCCGAGACGGAAGAACTTGTGCTGCGCGTCCTGCGCCACGATGCCGGAGTTGCCGACGCCATAGAACTCGATGCGCTGCCGCTGGCGCGCCGTTTCCGACAACGCGGCGATGGCGCGCTCGAAGGCATGGCTGGCGGCGTCATTGCGGTAGTGGAGCAACGCCGCGACCGCGTTGTCGACCACCTTGACGATCAGATCGCCGGGCTTGTCGTCTTCGTCGACCGCGCGGTGCACGAAGGGAACCCCCTCGTTGACGCTGCCGGCGAGCTTCAGCTTGAAGTCGGCCAGCCCGTCGTAACCGACGCTGCGGCAGAAGCGCACCACCGTCGGCTTGCTGACATGGGAGCGATCAGCGAGCTCGCTGACCGGCAGACTCGCGAACGAACGCGGATCGGACAGCAGCAGTTTGGCGACACGCTGTTCGGCGGGCGGCAGCGCGGGCAGCGCGGCCTTGACACGTTCGAGCATGCTCATCGCGTCAGCATTCCTCGATCCAGGAGTGGCCGTCGCGCGCCACGAGCGCGCTCGAGGCCGGGGGGCCCCAGCTGCCGGCGACGTAGGTGCGCGGTCCGGTGCTGTCCTGCTTCCAGAAGTTCAGGATCGGTTCGACCCAACGCCAGGCCTGTTCCTGCTCGTCGCTGCGCACGAACAGGTTGAGGCGCCCGGCGATTGCGTCCAGCAGCAGCCGCTCGTAGGCGCCGACGCGGGTATGCGCGAAGGCCTTGTCGAAGTCCAGGTCCAGCGAGACCGGGCTCAAGGCCTCGGTGCTGGAGCCGCCCTTGTTGGCCATGAGCTGGAGCTCCAGGCCGTCCTCGGGTTGCAGCTTGATGATCAGCCGGTTGGGGCAACTGCTGCCCGGGAAGATCGGGTGCGGCACCGGCCGGAAATTGATGACGATCTGCGCGTCGCGCGCGGCGAGGCGCTTGCCGGTCCGCAGATAGAAGGGGACGCCCGCCCAGCGCCAGTTCTGGATCTCCGTCTTCAGCGCGACGAAGGTCTCGGTGTGGCTGTCGGGCGGAATCTTGCCCTCGTCCAGATACCCAGGCACCGGCTTGCCCTCGGCGTTGCCGGCGCGGTACTGGCCACGCACCACGTCCCGTGCGACGCTCTCCGCCGTGAACGGCTTGAGCGCGCGCAGCACCTTCAGCTTCTCGTCGCGGATCGCGTCCGCGTCGTTGCTCGAGGGCGCCTCCATCGCGATCATCGTGAGCAGCTGCAACGCATGGTTCTGGATCATGTCGCGCAGCGCGCCGGTGCCGTCGTAGAACGGACCGCGCGTGCCCACGCCCAGGCCTTCGGCCAGCGTGATCTGGATGTTGGCGATGCTCTCCCGACGCCACAGCGGTTCGAACAGCGCGTTGCCGAAGCGCAGCGCCATCAGGTTCTGCACCGACGGCTTGCCGAGGTAGTGATCGATGCGGAAGGCCTGCGTCTCGGAGAACACCGAACGCACGACGCGGTTGATCTCCTGCGCGCTGGCCAGATCGTGGCCCAGCGGTTTCTCCAGCACCACGCGCACGTTCGCGCCGTTCAAGCCCGCGGCGCCGAGCTGCTGGCAGATCTGCGTGAACAGGTGAGGGCTGGTCGCCAGGTAGAACACCACCGTGTCGGCGTTGCGTTCACCGAGCCATTCCTTCAGCCGCGAATAGTGGTCGGGCTGGGACAGGTCCATCCGGCGGTAATGCACCAGTTCGGAGAAGCGGGCGAACTCCTCGTCGTTCGGCCGCTTGCCGGCCTCGACCTCCTGGAAGCGTTCCTTGAGCCACTCGCGATAGCGCTCGTCGGACTGCTCGTCGCGGGCGACAGCGAGGATGCGGCCACCTTCGGGCAGCTTTCCGTGGCGGAATGCCTGGAACAGCGCGGGCATCAGCTTGCGCCAGGTCAGGTCACCGGTGCCACCAAAGAAGACGAGGTCGAAGGACATGAGCGCGGCGCCCCGCGTCGGGGCGTAAGAGTTGTTGGCGATGTCTTGATGTAACGAAGTTACCGGAATTATGATGCCCCAGTTTCTTGGTCGGGTCAACGTGCGCGCCGCCTCCGAGGGCAGGTCGCGGCAGCAGGTCTAATAGGGGTTTCTCCGTCGGCGCAGAGGGGCAAAGCCCATGCCGCCGATGCGTCCCGTCCGTTCTCGATCGCCCCAGGCGCCCACGCTCATGAACCAGCTCGAACAACTCAAGGCCTTCACCACCGTCGTCGCCGACACCGGCAACTTCAAGCAGCTGGCGCAGTTCACGCCGCGCGACGCGACGACCAACCCGTCACTGATCCTGAAGGCGGTGCAATCGCCCGACTATGCCCATCTGCTGGAGGACACCGTCGCCGCGAACAGGACCGACGCGCTGGACCTGATCGTCGACAAGGTGCTGGTGGCCTTCGGCCTGGAGATCCTGAAGGTCGTGCCGGGCCGCGTGTCGACCGAGGTGGATGCTCGCCTGAGCTTCGATACCGTGGCCACGCTGGCCCGGGCCCGCCGCCTGATCCAGATGTACGAGGACGCCGGCATCGGCCGCGACCGCGTGCTGATCAAGGTGGCGTCGACGTGGGAAGGCATCCAGGCGGCGCGCGAACTGGAGCTTGAAGGCATCCATACCAACCTGACGCTGCTGTTCTCGTTCTGCCAGGCCGTGGCGTGCGGCGAGAACGGCATCCAGCTGATCTCGCCCTTCGTCGGTCGTATCTACGACTGGTACAAGAAGGCCGCCGGCCCGAACTGGGATGAGGCCGCCAATGCGGGCGTGAACGACCCCGGCGTGAAGTCGGTGGCCGCCATCTACAACTACTTCAAGAAGCACGGCATCCAGACCGAAGTGATGGGTGCGAGCTTCCGCAACGTCGGCCAGATCCAGGCGCTCGCCGGGTGCGACCTGCTGACGATCAGCCCCGACCTGCTCGCCCAGTTGCAGGGCAGCGAGGCCCCGCTGGTGCGCGCGCTCGACGCGGACGCCGCCAAGGCCCAGGACTTGCCCAAGGTCTCATTCAACGAGGCGGCGTTCCGCTTCGCCCTCAACCAGGACGCCATGGCCACCGAGAAGCTGGCCGAAGGCATCCGCCTGTTTGCCGTCGATGCCGGCAAGCTGGACCAGATGATCGAAAGCCTGCGATGACCGAGTTCCCGCGTTGCGACCGCAGCCCGACCTGGGCGGCCTTGCACAGTCATTTCCAGCAATCCGGGCGCGCGTTCGACGTGCGCCAGGCCTTCGCGACCGATGAGGGCCGCTTCGCGGCCTGGTCGCTGCAGGCGCCGGAGGTGTTCGCGGACTTGTCGAAGAACCGCATCGACGCCCGCACGCTGGAACTTTTGTTGACGCTGGCCCGGGACGTGCAGCTGGAGTCGCAGCGCGAAGCGCTGTTCAACGGCGAGCCGATCAACGCGACGGAAGGTCGCGCGGTGCTGCACACGGCGCTGCGCGCGCCAGCGGGGCAGGGGCCGCACTCGGACGAGGTGCAGGCCTCGCTCACGCGCATGCTGGCCTTCGCCGACTCGGTGCGCGACGCGGCCAGCAGCGGCATCACCGACGTCGTGCACATCGGCATCGGCGGCTCGGATCTCGGGCCGGCGATGGTCGTGCAGGCCTTGCAGTCGTACGTGCCGGCCGGGCTGACGCTGCATTTCGTCTCGAACGTCGACGGGCACGACCTGGCCCCGGTGCTGCGCGACCTGGATCCGGAGAGCACGCAGTTCATCGTCGCCTCCAAGACCTTCACGACGCAGGAGACGCTGGCCAACGCGATGGCCGCGAAGGCCTGGTTCCTGCGGAACGGCGGGACAGACGTCGCGAAGCATTTCGCCGCCACGACCAGCAATGCCCAGGCGGCGGCGGAGTTCGGCATCACGACGACCTTCGGTTTCTGGGACTGGGTCGGCGGGCGCTATTCGCTGTGGTCGGTGATCGGCCTGCCGATCGCGATCGCCGTGGGATCGGCCCACTTCCGCGCGCTGCTGGCCGGCGCGCATGCGATGGACGAGCATTTCCGCGGCGCACCGCTCGACAGGAACCTGCCCGTCCTGCTGGGCCTGCTGGACGTCTGGTATCGCAATTTCCATGGCTTCACGAGCCGCTCGGTGGCGCCGTACCACCAGGGTCTTCGCCGACTGCCGGCCTACCTGCAGCAGCTGGAGATGGAAAGCAACGGCAAGGGCGTGGACCGCGCGGGCGATCCCCTGAGCTACGCCACCAGCCCGGTGGTCTGGGGCGAGGCGGGCACCAACGGCCAGCACGCCTACTTCCAGATGCTGCATCAGGGGACCGACGTGATCCCGGTGGAATTCATCGCCGTGAAGACACCGAACTTCGGCGCGCATGTCCGCGGCGAACTGCTGGACAAGCTCCAGGACCAGCACGTGAAGCTGCTGGCGAACTGCCTCGCGCAATCGCAGGCGCTGATGCAGGGCAAGACCGCGGAAGCCGCGCGCATGGAGAAGGCGCCGACGGCGTCGCAGGACCTGGACCCGGATGTGCTGGCGCGGCATCGGAGCTTCACCGGCAACCGGCCGAGCACGACGCTGCTGCTGGAGGCGCTGACGCCGTCGTCGCTGGGCGCGCTGATCGCGCTGTACGAGCACCGCGTGTTCGTCAGCGGCGCCGTGTGGAACATCAACAGCTTCGACCAGTGGGGCGTGGAGCTCGGCAAGGCGCTGTGCAACAGCCTGCTGCCACGTCTGACCAGCGGCGATGCCTCGGGCCTGGACGCCTCCACGGCCGGCCTGCTGGCCAAGGTGCGCGGCTGAGCGCCTCCCGATTTCAACGCAGTAGAGAACGAGTCAGATGAAGATCGTGTTCGATTTCGGTGCCGTGCTGTTCCGTTGGCACCCACCGAGTTTCCTGGCCCGCGTCTGGGCCCATCGCGCCGCCGACGAGATCCAGGGCGCCGCCCTGGCCAAGGAACTCTTCCAGGACTACCGCGGCGATTGGGGCGCGTTCGATCAAGGCCTGATCGACGCCCCGACCACGGCGGACCGCATTCATGCGCGCACCGGCTGGCCGCGCGAGGAGATCGTCGCAGTGATGGACGCCGTGCCGTCGGAGCTGAAGCTCATCGAAGGCTCCGCAGCCTTGATCCAGGAATTGAAGGCGCAGGGGCACACGCTGCATTTCCTGTCCAACATGCCGGAGCCGTATGCCGATTACCTCGAGCAGACTTTCCCGTTGAAGGACTGGTTCGTGTCGGGCGTGTTCTCCGGGCGTGTGAAGCAATCGAAACCGTCGCGCGAGATCTTCGACCTCGCACTCGAACAGTTCGACGCCAGTCCCGGGGAGGTGTTGTTCCTCGACGACCACCCGGACAACATCGCCGCCGCGAAGGCATTGGGCTGGCAGACGCACCTGTTCACGACGCCCGAGTTGGCTCGGGCGGACCTGGTGCGGCGGGAACTGCTGCCGGCCTGAGGGCCGTCGGGCGGCGCGCGCCATGCGCGCCTCGGCCTACTTCGAGGCGTCGTCCTCGTCGATGGTCGTCGGCGGCGCGGCCACGCGGAAGGACTCATCGGACCAGTGGCCCAGGTCGATCTGGCGGCAGCGCTCGCTGCAGAACGGGCGCCAGAGATTGCTCGGCGCGAAAAGACTGTCGCCGCCGCAGGTGGGGCAGGGGACGATGC
>CBIHMU010000018.1:0-80283 GCA_966211105.1 uncultured Burkholderiales bacterium | reverse complement strand
CTCCCCCACCCTCTCCCGCGGTGCGGGAGAGAGAGTTTCCACCGCTCAGGCGTAGTCGTCGCAGGCTCGCTATCAATTGGCCCCGCTCCCGCACTGCGGGAGAGGGGTTGGGGTGAGGGTCGTGGATGACCTCGGTAGTGCCAGGTCTTGCTCAGACCAGCGTCACGCCGGTCTTGCTCTGCACGAACTCGCGCGTGACTTCGGGAGCGAGCTCGACGAGCTTCAGGCCTTGCGGGGTCACGTCCATCACGGCGAGGTCCGTGATGATGCGGTTGACGACGCCGACACCCGTCAGCGGCAGCGTGCAGGCCGGGATGATCTTCAGGTCCTCGGTGCCGTCCTTCTTGCGGGCGACGTGCTCCATCAGCACGATCACGCGCTTGACGCCGGCGACCAGGTCCATCGCGCCGCCCATCCCCTTCACCATCTTGCCGGGGATCATCCAGTTGGCGAGGTCGCCGCTTTCGCTGACCTGCATCGCCCCCAGGATGCTGAGGTTGATCTTGCCGCCGCGGATCATCGCGAAACTGTCATGGCTGCCGAAGATCGACGAGCCGGGAATCGTCGTCACCGTCTGCTTGCCGGCGTTGATCAGGTCGGCGTCGACCTCGTCGTCCGTCGGGAACGGACCGATGCCGAGCATCCCGTTCTCGCTCTGCAGCCACACTTCCTTGTCGGCCGGCACGAAGTTCGCCACCAGCGTCGGAATGCCGATGCCGAGATTCACATAGAAGCCGTCTTCCAGCTCCTGCGCGGCGCGTGCCGCCATCTGGTCTTGGGTCCAGGGCATGTCTTGTCTCCTCAGGCAGCGGGGCGGATGGTGCGCTTCTCGATGCGCTTTTCGGGATTCGGGTTGTGCACGATGCGGTGCACGTAGATCCCGGGCAGATGGATGCTGTCGGGATCGAGCTCGCCGACCTCGACGACCTGCTCCACCTCCACCACCGTGACCTGGCCCGCCATCGCGCAGGCCGGATTGAAGTTGCGCGCGGTGCGCCGGAAGATGAGGTTGCCGCTCTTGTCGGCGATGTGCGCCTTGACCAGCGCGACGTCCGGGTTGAGCGCGCGCTCCATCACGTACTGATGGCCGTCGAACTCGCGGAGCTCCTTGCCCTCGGCCACCAGCGTGCCGACGCCGGTGCGGGTGAAGAAGGCCGGGATGCCCGCGCCGCCGGCGCGCAGCTTCTCGGCCAGCGTGCCCTGCGGCGTGAACTCGAGTTCCAGCTCGCCGGCCAGGTACTGGCGCTCGAATTCCTTGTTCTCGCCGACATAGCTGGAGATCATCTTGCGGATCTGCCGCGTCTCGAGCAGCTGGCCCAGGCCGAAACCGTCGACGCCCGCGTTGTTGCTGATGACGGTGAGGCCCTTGACGCCGCTGTCCCGCAGCGCCGCGATCAGCGCCTCCGGGATGCCGCACAGGCCGAAGCCGCCGACGGCCAGCAGCTGGCCGTCCTTCACGATGCCGTCCAGCGCCGCCTGGGCGCTGGGGAAGAGCTTGTTCATCCGTTGTCTCCTGCTTGCCGTTGATGCACGGGGTTCAGAACTGGTCGGCCAATCTACTACGTAAGGCATTACGTAGGCGCTACGTAGAATTGATTAAGCCACCGACGCCCGAAGGAAGCCCGATGACCCTGCCCCTGGACGCAACGCCGCGGGACGCGATGTCCCTCGACGAACTGCGCGCGCAGATCCCGACGATCTTCGCGCCCTGGATCGTCGCACTCGGCCTGGATCCCGTCCATGCGGAAGACGGCCTGCTGCGCCTGACGATGCCGGTCGCGGCGGACCTGGTCCACGTGGGCGGCGTGATGTGCGGGCAGGCCTCGATGGCGGCGGCCGACACGGCCATGGTCCTGCTGATGATGCGCGAGCTGGGCGAGTTCCGCCCGATGACGACCGTCCAGCTGCAATCGACCTTCCTGCGCCCGGTCTCGGGGACGCGTTGCACGATCGAGGCGCGCCTGCTGCGGCGCGGAAAGAACCTGGCGTTCGGGCAGATCGACCTGGTCGACGAGCAGGGCCGCCTCGCGGTCCAGTCGACGACGACCTACGCCTTGCTGTGACGATCGCGGCCCGCCCCGACCCGACCCGCCTGCGACGCGCTTGCCCATGAGCCTCGACTACCGCATCGCCTTCGACCAGGCCCCGATCGGGCTGGTGATTTCCGAGCACCGCCTGATCAAGGACTGCAACCGGCTCGTGCTGGAGATCTTCGGCGCGGAGCGCGAGCAGTTGATCGGTCACAGCTTCGCGCTGCTGTATCCGAGCCCGGTCGAATTCGAGCGCACCGGCGAGCGCATCGTCGCGAGCCTCGATGCCGCCGGCTACTACGCCGATGAGCGCGTGATGAAGCGCGTCGGCGGACCGCGCGCGGGCGAGCTGTTCTGGTGCCACGTGTCGGGCCGCGCGCTGGATCCGTCGCGGCCGCATGCCAGCGGCATCTGGAGCTTCGAGGACCTGTCCGCGACACGCCAGCTCAAGGCCGACCTGACGCCGCGCGAGCGCGAGATCGCCGCGCTGCTGATCGAGGGCCTCACCAGCAAGCTGATCGGCCGCAGGCTCGGCGTCAGTCCGCGCACGGTGGACGTGTACCGCGCACGGCTGATGAAGAAGTACGGCGCGGCGAGCACGCCGGACCTTGTCCACCGTCTGCTCGTGTCATGAGATCCAATGCGTGACGTATTCCCCGGCAAGGCGTGACGCCGCCGGAAAATCACCTGGGATGCCCCCTTGGCAACAACAGGGAAACCTCGTTGCATGCGCTCACAAGATGGCCGGGAACCCTGATTGCGACGGCATTCGCGCAAGACGTGACCCCGGATAGGCGATTTCATCGATGATTTGCGGGGCAACCCGGGGATGCGCACGTGATTTCTCACGCACAATACGCGCCGTCCGGCGTTAGTCGGGCCCTAACCGCAGAGTCAAACGAATGAACAAGACCGAACTGATCGAACACCTGGCTTCCAAGCACGAACTGACCAAGGCCGAAGCTGGCCGCATCCTGGAAACGCTGCTGGACGCGGTGGTGTCCACGGTGAAGAAGGGTGGCGCTGTTTCCATCCCTGGCTTCGGTGCCTTCAAGCAACACGCCCGTGCTGCCCGCACCGGCGTGAACCCCAGCACCGGCGACAAGATCAAGATCGCCGCCGCCAAGCTGCCGAAGTTCACCCCGGGCGCCGGCTTCAAGGCCGCCGTGGACCCGAAGGCTGCCGCTCGCAAGGCTGCCGCCAAGCCGGCCAAGGCCCCCAAGGCCGCTGCCGCCAAGCCCGCCAAGAAGGCCGCCAAGAAGTAATCCCCTTCTGGCGAACGCCGGTCGCCAGGCCTGTCCTGGCCGTGCCGGCGGACCCGAACAAACCCGGCTTCTGCCGGGTTTGTTTTTTTGCTCCTACAGTTCCGACATGTCCGCCCCCGCGCCCACCGCCGCGCCCTCCTCGGCACCCGCCCTGCGCGTGCTGTCGCTCATCCCGCCGATGACGCAGCTCAACACGCCCTACCCGTCCACGGCCTACCTGACGGGTTTCCTGCGTTCGCGCGGCTTCCCCGCGGCGCAGCGCGACCTGGCGCTGGCGCTGGTGCTCAAGCTGTTCTCCCGCGACGGGTTGAAGCGCGTGCGCGCCGCCGTGCAGGCGATCCCGCTGCCGGACCGCGGCATCGCCTCGCGCCATTTCGACGAGTCCTTCGACCGCTACTTCGCCACGATCGCACCGGCGATCGCCTTCCTGCAGGGACGCGACCCGACGCTGGCGCATCGCATCAACACGCGGACCTTCCTGCCCGAGGGGACGCGGTTCCAGACGCTGGAGGTCTACGTCGCCGATGACGGCGAGGATCCGCTGGCCTGGGCCTTCGGCGCGCTGGGGCTGCAGGACCGCGCGCGGCACCTGGCGACGCTCTACCTGAACGACCTGGCCGACGTGCTGCGCGAGTCGGTCGACCCGCGTTTCGAGTTCGTCCGCTACGCCGAGCAGCTGGCGACCAGCCAGCCGACCTTCGACCCGCTGCATGACGCGCTGAGCGCGCCGCCCAACCTCGTCGACGAGCTGCTGCGCGAGCTGACGCTCGCCGCGATCGACGCGGAGCGGCCCGACGTGGTACTGCTGTCGGCGCCCTTCCCCGGCGCGGTCTACGCGGCGCTGCGGATCGGCCAGACGATCAAGCGCGAGCGGCCGCACATCAGGATCCTGTTCGGCGGCGGCTTCGTCAACACCGAGCTGCGCGAGCTCAATGAGCCGCGCCTGTTCGACTACGTGGACTTCGTGACGCTGGACGCCGGCGAACGGCCCCTGCTGGCGCTGCTCGACCACATCGCCGGCAGGCGCAGCCGGCAGCGGCTGGTGCGCTGCTTCGTGCGCGAGGACGCAGGCCAGGAATCCGGCCAGAAATCAGAGCAGCAATCAGGCCAGCAATCAGGCCAGCAATCAGGCCAGGAGACGGCACCTGCCGACGGCGTGCGCGCGGGCCAGGTCCGCTACATCAACTTCGTCGAGCCGGACGTCCCCTTCGAGGACGTCGGCACGCCGACCTGGGATGGCCTGCCGCTGCACGACTACCTGTCGCTGCTGGACATGCTGAACCCGATGAACCGGCTGTGGAGCGACGGCCGCTGGAACAAGCTGACCATCGCGCACGGCTGCTACTGGAAGAAGTGCAGCTTCTGCGACATCACGCTGGACTACATCTCGCGCTACGAGGCGGCCTCGGCGAAGACGCTGGTCGACCGCATCGAGGCCATCGTCGCGGAGACGGGCCAGACCGGTTTCCACTTCGTCGACGAGGCGGCGCCGCCCAAGGTGCTGAAGGCCCTGGCGCAGGAGCTGATCGATCGCGGCGTCTCGATCAGCTGGTGGGGCAACGTGCGCTTCGAGAAGACCTTCACCCCCGAGCTCTGCCAACTGCTGGCCGACAGCGGCTGCATTGCGATCAGCGGCGGGCTGGAGGTTGCGTCGGATCGCCTGTTGAAGCTGATGCAGAAAGGCGTGTCGGTCGAACAGGTGGCGCGCGTGACGCGCGCGTTCACCGAGTCCGGCATCCTGGTGCACGCCTACCTGATGTACGGCTTCCCGACGCAGACGGTGCAGGACACCGTCGACGCGCTGGAGTACGTGCGGCAGCTGTTCGAGAACGGCTGCATCCAGAGCGGGTTCTTCCACCGCTTCGCGTGCACGGTGCACTCGCCGGTAGGACAGGATCCGAAAGCCTTCGGCGTCGAACTGCTGCCGCTGCCACCCTCGCCGTTCGCGAAGAACGACGTCGGGTTCGTGGACCCGACCGGCACGGACCACGATGCCATGGGCGACGCGCTCAAGAAGGCGCTCTACAACTTCATGCACGGCATCGGCGTGGAGCAGGACGTGCGACGCTGGTTCAGCGTGCGGGTGCCGAAGCCGAAGGTGGCCAGGCACTTCATCGCGGAAGCGCTCGACGCTTGAGGCCGCTTTCATCCGGGAGGATGAGCGCGGGCTCTCCACGGTGCATGGGGCCTCCCTCCGGGAACCCCAAGCACCATTCCGGCCCCACCGTCACTCGCTGACTTCGGGTCCGCTGACTTCGAGAGGCCGCTGGCCTAGCGCAGACCCGCCGGGGCAATCATCCCGGCAGCCGGCACCGCGTTCGTCGTCGGCCCTGCTCCCGGATCGGGCAACCTCACCGGCCGGATGTCCAGCCGCACATCGAGCAGCGTGACGTCCTGTCCGTCGCCGTCGGCATCGATCCATCCCTGCGTGTCCGCACCGCGATAGAGCCTGAAGACAAAGCCCGTGCGGTCACGATCGCCCTTGGCATCGGGCCGGATCCTCGCCGCCATCGCCCGCACCTCGGCGGCGGGTGAGCTCAGCAGCTCCGTCATCGCCTGGACGATGCGGTTGTCGCCGAGGATGTCCGGCTGGAAGCTGTCCACCGGCCCCCGCGAGGGACCACCTCCGCCCTGCATCGAGGCACGGATGGGCACCGCCGCACCGGCGGCTGTCTTCCGCGGCGCCGGCATCGTGACGCCGGAGCGCAGGTCGTGGCGATCGCCGTTGTCGAGGTAGCTGATCCGCGCGCCACGCACGTTGAACATGCCCAGCGACGGATCGCTGCGCGCATCGCGCAGGTCGACGAACAGCGCACCGCGTCCGCCGATCACGTCGATGCGATCGCCGTGCACGACGGCGGCGCTGTTCTCCTCGACACCGAGCCCGAAGCGATACCCCTTGGCCATCATCAGCGGCAGCATGCGTCCGATGCGTCCGCGCTTGAGGAAGTGCTGGTCGACGAACAGCTCATCGCCGACGAAGCCCAGGCCCCGATCGATCTCCTGGCCCTCGCGCAGCGTGCCGCGCATGACCTCCATGACGTTGAGCGCATCGCGGAACATCACGCGGCTCATGATGGCCGCGCCCGCGCTGGTCCCGGCGACAACGCCGCCACGACGGTAGACATCCCAGATGGCATCGAGCATCGCGGTGCGCCGCCCGTCGGGCTGCAGCGTGTCGACGATGAACCCCTGCGCGCCGCCGGAGAAGAACACCGCGTTGGACGCGCGGACCTTCGCGATCAGCTCGGGGTCGTTGAGGTTCTTCTGCAGGTCGACGCCTTCCATGCGCGGCGCGACGGGGATGTGCTCGGCCTGCGCGCCATGCTTCTTGAGCGCGTCGACGATGAGCTTGGCGGAGAGCTCGGGATTGGCCGCGGCCGTGGCCAGCACGGCAAAGTGCGCCTTCCCCGGCCCGCCGGCTTCCTGGACGATGCGCGTCCAGACGGGATCGTTGTCCATGCGCAGGGCGCCACCGATGACGATGGCGGTCTGGGCCGAGGCGGCGCCGGAACCGAGCAGCGCCGCCAAGGCGAGCAGCGCGCGGATCCGGATCGAGATCAGGCGGAAGGCGTCCATGCCGCCTATCTTGCATATCGCGTGCCAGAAGGGAAGCAGGGTCTGCCTTCAACCTGGGGATGCGAATGGGGAATCCGGCGCGCCCTCCCCTGAACGCGCGCCTGCCGATCGGGGCGGACAGCGCACGGCGGTGCACGACCGCCAAGCGCTCAGGCGAGCGCTCTGACAGCTTCAGGCAAGGCCGCCCTTGTCCTTGCGCCGCTTCTGCCGCGCCTTGCGGATGCGGTAGATCAGCAGCGGCACGAAGACCGCCAGGCCAACGACCAGCATGGACACGGCGCTGCCGCCCTTGCCGCCGGACTGCGTCAACCCGCGCAGGGACGACATCAGCTGGCCAAAGCCGAACGTGATGAGCCAGATGAAGAAGAGGGTGACCAGCGCGGAGAGCGCGAGGCCGAAAAGCGTGCGTTTCATGGCGACCGTGATGCTACGCGGTCTTGCGAGCCATCCGGATCGATCAGGCGTGGGCGCTCATGCCTGATTCGCGAATGCGATCAACCGCGCGAACGCCTCGGCGACCCCCTCATCGCTCATCGCCAGCAGGTTGTCGCCGACAGAGATCTCCGCCACCGCCCGGCCGGGAGACCCCGTCGCCCGCGCGGCATTGAACAGCCAGAGGCCGTCGCTCCCGGCGATCGCGTTGCGAGCGTCGATGAGGCGCTGCACCTCGCCGTCCATGTGGACGTGGAACATGTTTGCGTGCGGCGCAGCGGGATGGATGCGGATGCCATCGACCCGGCTCAACGCCGCGACCACCGCGACGGTGCGCTCGAACAGGCGCGGCATCAGCGCCAGGCGCTCATCCAGACGGAAGGCAGCGGACGCTGCCAGCGGCGCCAGCTGGAAGATCGTCCCGCCCATGCGCCGGCGCCACACACGCGCCTGCGCCATGGCACGCCCGTCGCCCGCGAGCAGCGCGCCCGAGAAGCCGCCCAGCCCCTTGTAGGTCGAGACATAGACGGTGTCGAAACCGGACACGATCTCCGCGTGGCTCTTCCCATACCAGGCCGCGGCCTCCCACAGGCGCGCGCCGTCGAGATGCAACCGCGTGCCCGTCTCGGCGGCCCAGTCCTTGATCGCGCCCAGCTCTTCCCAACTGGGCGACTGCCCGCCGATGACGCGGGCCGGGAGTTCAAGCACCACAGCGGCCAACGCTTCGGCGGGCTGCTCCAGATCGCGTCGGTTCAGCGTCCGATGCGCCTGTCCGAGGAACGCCGCATGCAGCCCCATCACATGGGAGTAAGCCTGCTCCTCCTCCGTCGCCAGATGACAGGTCGCATGCATGCCGAAGCGCGGCAGCCGCTTGTCGTCCGCGTGCAGACGCAAGGCGATCAGCTGCGCCATGACGCCGCTGGGCATGAAAACGGCAGCGGGTTTCCCGAGGAGACCCGCGACGCGTTGCTCCAGCAATTCGACGGCACCGCCCTCGCCGTAGACATCGGCGGACACCGCGTTCGACCGCGCCCAGGCCGCGACGGCCTCCAGCTCGTCGGCGAACGATCGTGGCGCGAAACCCGACACCCAGCGGGTACAGCGGTGCTTCAGGGCTTGAGTCTCGGCAGGCGTCATCGCGGTGTCGCTTGTGGCGATCGTGAACGATCAGGATCGATCGGGTGGCGATTGCATCACGCGCCCCCCGTCTCGCGACAGTGTCACTTGGGATAGCCGACGTAGAACTCGCTGGCGATCTTCCAGTGACCGCCCACCTTCAGCAGGTGGAGCACCTTCCAGCCCTTGCCGCCGTCGTCGTCTTCCTGCAACGCGGTCTCGTAGTCGAGCGAGACCTGCGCCAGCAGACCGACCTGCTCGATCTTCACGTTCGAGAAGCGCTGCTTGTAGCGCTTGCCCGAGCCGAAGATGGCCTGCTTGAAGCCTGGATAGTTCTGGACATTGGCCAGACCGGCGGAGGCGCCGAAGTCCTTGGCCACGCCGGAGAACGGGATGTTCAGGTCCAGCAACTGGGACTCGAAGCGTCGGGCGTCGCCGTCGGTCACGCTGGCGGTGTATTGAGCCAGCAGTTGCTGGATCAGGGCGAGGTCTTCGGTCGAGGGGGCGTTCACGGTGGTGGTGTCCTTGAGGGGCTGGTTCGACGCCACCGATGCGCTTCCCGCAGGCGCGGCGCCGGCCGCCAACGGCAGGCTCGCCAAGGCGAGGCCCGCTGCGATCAGACGCGACGCGCGCCAGGGCTTGTTCATTCCGGGCATGAGTCTTCCAGTGGTCGAGAGGTCGAAGATCGAGAGGTCGAGAAATGGCGAATGCGCCGATGCCATGGGACATCGGCGCATTCGCAGTGTCGGGACCCGCCCTTCCCCGGACAAGCGCAGGCGCCGCAAAGCAGCCATGCGCGTGGCGCAAGGAGGCTGCGTCGCTTACAGCTTCGTGCCGCCGCTGGCGTCGATGATCTGACCCGTTGTCCAGGCACCATCCGGACCCGCCACGAAGGCGACCACACCGGCAATGAACTCCGGCTTGCCCACGCCCGGCAGCGCCTGCACCTGCGCCAGCGTCTCCTTGCCGCCCGGCTCGTTGATCCAGGCGCTCATGCGGGTCTCGATGGCGCCGGGAGCGACGACGTTGACCGTGATGTTGCGCGGGCCCAGCTCAGCGGCCAGTTGCAGCGTCAACGCGTCCACGAAGCCCTTGCTCGCGGAGTAGGCCGTGATGCCCGGGAAGGCGATGCGCGTCGCCGCCGTGCCGATGTTGATGACGCGGCCGCCGTCGGGCATGACCGGTACCACGCCCTTGGTGACCTGGAACAGGCTGCGCATGTTGACGCTGACCAGGCGCTCGAAGTCCTCGACGCTGGTGTCGAGAAGTCCGGCGAAGACGGCGATCCCGGCGTTGTTCACCAGGATGTCGATGCGCGGCAGACCCAGCGCGGTCACGCGCTCGACCAGTTGCTGGCCGCCGTCGACGGCGGACAGGTCCGCCTGCACCACGTGCGCGGTGCCGCCGGCGCCACGCACGGCCGCAGCCAGCGTTTCCACCTCGTCGCGGCCGCTGCCGTAATGCAGCACGACCTCCGCACCGTCGGCGCACAGACGCTGCGCGATGGCGGCGCCGATGCCGCGCGATGCGCCGGTGACCAGGGCGATCTTGCCTGCGAGGGACTTGCTCATGATGTGCTCCAAATAGACCGATCGGTCAAATTAAGGGGAAAGAAAGGCCGCTCAAGCGGCCAAAGGGAAATCAGGGGGGAGAGAGGCGCTGTTGGGCAGTGGCCCGGGTGTCCGGTGGGATCGGTGGGATCGGTGGGATCGGTGGGATCGGTGGTCGATCACGCCCTGTCGAGCACCGACATCGCGAGCGCCACCGAACGCGCCATCTGCGCGCGGGTGCGCCCCGCCTGCGCGGCGACACGGAGCCCGCTGGTCAGCGCGATCAGGAGTTCCGCCAGCTCCGCCGACGGCGTCTGATTGGCAATCGAACCGTCGCGCTGACCGCGTTCGACCGCGCCGCGCAGCAGCTCATGCGTGGCCTGCCAACGGCTGGTCAGCGCCCAGGCGAGCGGCGCGTCGGACAGGCCTTCCAGCAGGCCGCTCGTGACGATGCAGTGCTTCTCGACGGGGTTGTCGCTGGCGCAGCTCGCGACCATCGCGTCGTAGTAGACCTCGATGGCCGCCCGGCCGGTCGCGGCTGCCTCCACGGCGGCGACGGTGTGCGCGGCGCGCTGCACCGCGCAGTCGATCGCCTGCAGGTACATCGCCTGCTTGTCGCCGAAGGTGTTGTACAGGCTCTGCTTGCCCAGCCCCGTCGCTTCCTGCAGGAGCGCAAGACTGGTGCTGGCATAACCGTGCGTGGCGAAGACGTCGGTCAGACGCTCCAGCACTTCGGCTTCGGAAAAGCGGCGTTCGCGGGGCATGGGACGGATGCTACGTCGTATTGGACCGATCGGTCAATAGCCGCAGTTTCCGTGCGGTCGTCCCGCCTCGACGCTCGGATCGACGCTCGGATCGACGCCGCATCAGCGCCTGCGGGTGAGGCACCGCAGGCCTCCGGTCAAGCCTTCGACAGGTCGGTGTCCTTCAGCGGCAGCTGCCGGATCCGCTTGCCGGTGGCCGCGAACACGGCGTTGAGCACGGCCGGCGCGGCCACCGCGATCGTGGGTTCGCCGACACCGCCCCAGAAACCGCCCGATGGCATGACGATCACGTCCACCACAGGCATGTCGAAGAGGCGCATGACGCCGTAGGTGTCGAAGTTGGTCTCCGCGATGGCGCCCTCCTTCACCGTGTTGCCGCCGAAGAGCGCCGCGCCCAGGCCGTACACGAAGGATCCCGCCACCTGCGCCTCCACTTGCTGGGGATTGACGACGTGGCCCGGATCGGTCGCCGCGACGATCCGGAGCACCTTCAGCTGCCCGTCCTGGACGGAAACCTCCGCGACGGCCGCCGTGTAGCTGCCGAAGCCCATGTACTGCGCGATGCCGCGGAACACGCCCTTGGGCGCGGGCCTGCTCCAGCCGGCGCGATCGGCCACGGCCTGCAGCACCGCGAGGTGCTTGGGGCGCTTGGCCATGTGCAGCTTGCGGAACTCGAAAGGATCCTTGCCGGCGGCGTGCGCGAGCTCGTCGATGAAGCACTCGCTGTAGATCGCGTTCTGGTTGGTGTTGACCCCGCGCCAGTAGCCCGGCCGCACATGCGGATTGCGCATCGCGTGGTCGATGAGCAGATGCGGCACCTCGTAGCCGAAGTGCCCTTCCGGCGAGTCCGCCAGCAGCCCCTGGAAGACGGTCGCGTCGCCGTTGGCCGTGATCGCCTTCGGATTGACGAACGACGTGATCGACTGGCCGGAGATGCGCATGTGCAGCGCCCCGATGCGCCCCTGGCCATCGAGCGTCGCGCGCAGGCGGCACTGCGTGACCGGGTGGAAGCGGCCCTGGCGCATGTCCTCCTCCCGCGTCCACATCATCTTGACCGGCACGCCCGGGCGCTGCCTGGCGATGCGCACCGCCATCGCCAGGTAGTCGGTCGCGAGGCGGCGACCGAAGCTGCCGCCGATGCGCATCGGATGGACTTCGCACGCGTCGATGTCGAGTCCCGCGGCGTCGGCCACCGTCGCGAGCGCCGCTTCCGCGACCTGCGTCGGCGCCCAGACGTCGCAGCGCTGCGCGGTCCATTGCACCGTGGCGGACAGCGGCTCCATCGGCGCGTGGTTCTGGAACGGGGTGCCGTAGTCGGCCTCGATCACGCGCGAGGCGACCTGCAGCTGCGCCTTCGCATCGCCCTGGCGGTTGCCGACGAAGGGCGTGTCGCCCTGCAGGCCCTCGCTGATCAGCGCGGCGATCGAGGCGCTGCTGACCGCCGCGTTGGGCCCCTTGTCCCAGACGATGGGCAGGGCGTCGAGCGCGCGCTTGGCCTGCCAGAAGCGGTCCGCGAGCACGGCGACGGTGGCGTCATCGACCTTGATCACGTCGCGCACGCCCGGCATCTTCAGCACGGCCTGCTTGTCGAAGCTCACCAGCGTGCCGCCGTGCACCGGACAGGCCTTGGGCAGCGCGACGAGCATGCCGGGCAGGCGCAGGTCCATGCCGTAGACCAGCGAGCCGTTGAGCTTGTCGGCCGTGTCGAGACGCTTCAGCGGCTTGCCGGCGATGCGCCATTGCGACGGGTCCTTCAGGACGACATCTTCGGGGATTGGCAGCTTGTTGGCGGCCGCGGCGACGGCGCCAAAGGTGGTCTCGCGCTTGGAGGCCGCGTGCCGGATGGTGCCGCTGTCCACGGTGCATTCGGCGACGGGCACGGCCCATTGCTGCGCGGCCGCGCTGACCAGCATCGAGCGTGCCGCCGCGCCGGCCTTGCGCACGTAGTCCTGCGAGCCGCGGATGCCGCGCGAGCCGCCCGTGCCCATGTCGCGCCAGATACGGGCCCGGGCGCGATTGGCGCCAGGCTTCACCAGCTCGAAGCGGACGTTGGCCCAGTTGCACGCCAGCTCCTCGGCCACGAGCTGCGCCAGCCCGGTCAAGGTGCCCTGCCCCATCTCCGCCCGCGCGATGCGGATGACGACGGACTCATCGGGATGGATGAGCAGCCAGGCGGTCACCTCGGGCGACGACGGCGCGGCGCCAGGCATCGGCGTCTGCGATGGCGTCTGCGATGGCGTCTGTGCCAGGGCCTGCGCCCCGGGCAGCGTGAATTCCAGGGCCAGGCCAGCAGCCGCGAGGCCGGTCGCCTTGAGGAAATGGCGTCGCGTGGCGCCTGCCGTGGCGTTCGTCGTTGCGCTTGTCGTCGCGCTTGTCGTCGCGTCGCTCGTCGTGGCGTCGCCTGCCGTGACAGCGGCTGTCGTCGCGGCGCTCATCGCTGCGCTCCCGCGCCGCGCAGGCGTTGCGCGGCCAGCTTGGTCGCGGCCAGCACGCGCGGGTAGGTCCCGCAGCGGCAGATGTTGGTGATGCCCGAGCGGATGTCGTCATCGCTGGGATCGGGCGTCTGGGCGATCAGGGCGGCGGCGGCCATGATCATCCCGGGCTGACAGTAGCCGCATTGCGCGACGTCCAGCTCGGCCCACGCGTCCTGCACGACCTTGAGCCGCGTCTGTCCCAGCCCTTCGATCGTCACGATCTTCGCGGAGGCCGGCAGCGCGCTGACCGGCATCACGCACGAGCGCAGCGCCACGCCGTCCAGGTGCACCGTGCAGGCGCCGCACTGCGCGACGCCGCAGCCGTACTTCGTGCCGGTGAGCTGCAGCTCCTCGCGCAGCACCCACAGCAACGGCGTGTCGCCGTCGACCTCCGCGCGCAGCTGGCGGTTGTTGACGTTCAGCTCGGTCATGGCTTGCCCCCTTCGTTTCAGGATCCAGGCCGCGCGCGGAAGCGTCCTCCGTGCCCGGCGTGGCGCGACTCTAGGCGCGGTGGCGCCTCCGCACAATGCGGCGATCCAGGGTGAAGACGCAGGGAATGGCGAGGAGCTGCCCGCTTGGGCGCCTGGCGTTGCCGTCGTGCGATTGGTGGGCGGGACATGGACCAACGGCGGACGCTTGCGTGTGCCAAGCGCCGCGTCAGGGCCGCATGTCGCAGAGATGCGGAAGCGGTCCGCCATTCACCTCGACCATGCGATCGATCAGCCAGCGTGTCTCCTCCGGACCGAACTGGCCGACATCGCGCACGCTCGATGCGCGACTGAAGGCCCACATCACCGCGACCGCCAGCCATCGGGGCAGGCCGCCGAGCGCGGCCACGACACCGGGACGCAGCGGGTGTCCGAGACGCCGCACCAGCGCGAAGCCTTCGATCCATGCATCAGCCAGCCGGCGCGCCTCCGCCCAGGTCAGCGCGGACGGCCGGTCACAGGTCCACAGGCCGGCCAGGAACAAGGGCACCACCAGGGCCACGTGACTGCGCAGGAAGGCCGGCATGTCGGGCTCGACCTCGCTGCGCAGTCCGGCCTCGGCAAAGAGCGCCTGGAGATCGGGCCGCGAGACGGTCATGCTCATCCCGGGTCCGTTCACCTGGAATCGGATCCGCTGGTCCTCCAGGAAGGCCAGCATGTTCGGGAAGCCCAGCGCCACGCGCTCGCCGCCGAGAGACGCCCGATAGCGTTGCGGATCCACGAAGCTGTTGAACATCAACAGGAGGGTGCGGGCGCTGCTCGCCGCCAGCGCGGGCAGCAGCGGCGCGACCTGGTACTCCGGCACCGTCACGATGACGAGATCCGCCGCCAGGTCGGGCTCCAGCGAGGCAGCGGCACTCACGGGCGCGGAGCGGCCGTCGACGGTCAACACCGCGCGATCCCGCTGCAAGGCGGCCAGGCGCTTGCCGCGAGCGACCACCGTCACCTCATGACGGGCTTGAGAGAAATGGAAGGCGAGCGTGCTGCCGATGCGTCCGGCGCCCAGGATGACGATTTTCATGCCGCGATCGTAGGGAGCGGTCGGCTGTCCGGGAACGGCTACCACCGCTAAACTGCTTTCCATCCATGGACAAGCTCTCCTGGGACGATCTCCGCGTCCTGCTCGCCGTTCATCGCGGCGGCAGCCTGCTGCAGGCCGGCCGCCAGCTCAGCCTGTCGACGTCGACGACCGGCCGACGCATCGCCGCGCTCGAAGCGGCGCTGGGCACGACCCTCGTGCTCCGCTCCCAGGTCGGCACGACGCTCACCGCCGAGGCGCTGCGACTGATCCAGCTCGTCGAGGGCTTCGCGCACGAGCTGCAGGCCCTCGGGCGCGACGCGTCGCCCGTGATCCGGAAGCTGCGGATCTCCGTGCCCTCGGGCATGGCCGCGCCCTTGTCCGGCCCGCTGATCGCGCTCCTGCGCGACCGCCCTCACCTGGACATCGAGCTGGTCGGCGAGAACCGGATGTCCGATGTCGCGAAGCGGGAAGCCGACATCGCCGTCCGGCTGGTGCGCTCCACGTCGAACGTGCTGGTCGAGAAATCCTTGGGGACCTTCCGCTTCGCGCTCTTCGCCGCGGCCGATTACGCACGACTGCGCCTGCCCGATCGCCGGCTCCATCGCAAGAACGCCGCGGACCACCTGTTCATCGGGCTCGGCCCGCAGTGGAAGCACCTGCCGCATGAGCGCTGGATGGCCTCGCTCGGCGCCCGGCGCTATGCGTTCACGTCGAGCGCGATCGAGGCGATCGTCGAGGCGACGCAACAAGGCATGGGCCTGGCGGCGCTGCTCGAAGCCGATCCCCGGCACAAGGACCTGGTGCGGATCGAGACGGAGACGGTCGGACCGTCACAGCCGCTGTACCTCGTCTACCACCGCGATCTCAGGCGCTCGCCGGACCTGCGCGCGGCGGTCGCGGCGATCGAGTCAAGCCTGCGCGCCGCCGCCAGCACGCGTCAGACCCGCTGACCGCCCCCGCGCTCCGATCCGGCGCTGGCGCCGACCACGGGGAAGCGGTCGACGGGAAGAAGCTCGGTCGCTGCCCAGAACACCAGCGCCAGCAAGCCGATCCCCGCACCGAGCCAGCACACCGCCGTCCATCCGCCCCACGCATAGACCATCGTCGATGCCAGCGCCCCTGCCCCGCTGCCGACCGCATAGAACAGCATGTAGCCGGCGATGAGCCGACCGTGCGCCTCTGCCGGTCCGCGCAGGATCAGCGCCTGATTGGTGACATGCAGCGCCTGGCAGCCCAGGTCGAGGACGACGACACCGACCATCACCCACCACAGCGACAACGGCATGCCGGCCAACGGCGCCCACGCGAGCACCATGAGCAGCAGTGCCGCGGCGCTCGCCTGCCGACCCCTACCGCGATCGACCCAGCGCCCTGCCCGGCCCGCAGCCAACGCACCCACCGCGCCCAGCAGTCCGAACGCGCCCACCGCCGAATGCGAGAGCGCGTACGGCGCGGCGGTCAGCGGCAACGACATCGCACTCCAGAAGACGTTGAACGCGGCGAAGAGCAGCAACCCGAGAAGGCCGCGTCGTCGCAGCACAGGGTCCGAGCCCGGCAGCGCCAGCGTGGAGCCGACCAAACGCGGATAGGTCAATTCAGATCGACTCGCGGGCAGAACTGGGAACCGCCGCCAGGCGACGAGACCGACACCCGTCACCACGATCGCCGACGTCAGATAGACGCCTCGCCACCCGAGCAGGTCGGCGATGCCGCCCGCCCACACGCGTGCCAGCAGCAAGCCGATGACCACGCCGCCTTGCGTGGCCCCCACGACGCGTCCTCGTTCATTCGCGCCCGCGGCGTTGGCCGCATACGCGAGGATGCCCTGCGTCATCGCCGTACCCAGCGCGCCGACAAGCACCATCGCTGCCATCAACAGGAGGTAGTGGCCCGCCATGGCGACAGCCAGGAGCGAGAGCACCAGGCCGATCAATTGCAGCCGCATCAGGCGACCTCTCGGATACCGGTCACCCAGCGGCACGATCAATAGCAGCGCCAGCACCGACCCGATCTGCGTCGCCGTCACGACCGAGCCGATCGCGGCCGGCGCCACGTTGAAGTCCACGGCGAAGCTGTCGAGCAGGGGCTGCGCGAGATAGACATTGGAGACGCAGACCGCGCCCGTGACGGCGAACAGCAGAAGCTGGCGCGTGGGCATTGCGTCTGAGGAGGAGCCCGAAGGCGAGAAGGAAGACGACGGTTCCGACATGACTCAACTGGTTTTGTTTTGAAACCAATTCAGCATAGCAGGTAGTTTTAAAATGCAACTCGATGGCACGAACGCCCATGGGAGATCGAGATGGCTGAGCGCAAGCGCATGAACGACGCGACGTGCCCCGTGGCACGCGCCGTGGACATCGTGGGCGACCGCTGGTCGCTGCTCATCGTGCGGGACGCGTTCGACGGCATCACCCGCTTCGGCGACTTCCAGACCAGCCTGGGCGTGGCGAAGAACATCCTGTCGACACGGCTCAAGACGCTGGTCGCGGAAGGCGTGCTGGAGATCCAGCCCGCGACGGACGGCTCGGCCTACCAGCAGTACGTGCTGACGCCCAAGGGAGAGACGCTATTTCCGGTTGTCGTCGCCCTGCGCCAATGGGGCGAGGACCATCTGTTCCGCCGGGGCGAGCGCCATTCGCGTCTGGTCGAGAAAGCCACGGGACAGACGGTCGCAAGGCTGGCCGTCATCAGCAAGCGTGGGGACGCGCTGGACTTTCAGGACCTTGAGGTCGTCGGCAAGGCCTAGTCGCCGCGCCCCTGCCGGCCGCTCACGAGGCGAAGGCCCGGAGCCTCTCCCGACGCCTGCTTGGTCATCTCCCGACGGTGCCGCTGGTACCGCAGGTGCCGCTGGCTTCCATGGTGCAGGCGACGACGGTGACCTTCAGACGGCGGCCCTCGAGGCGCACCGATCGGCGGGCCGGGTGCGGGGTCAGCTGTCGCCGCCAGACGGTCCGGGGGCGGTCCCCGGCGCATCGATACCGCGAAGCCGCTCGCCACCGGCGGCAGGCTCAAATCACCGCCGTGGGCGCGCGCCACCAGATGCGCCATCATGAGTCCCAGTCCCATGCGCCCCTCGTACTGCTGGCAGGCCAAGGCTTCGTTCAGCGCGTCGCGCTTGTCTGCGCTCACGCCTTCCCCGTCGTCCTGGAGGTCGAGCCTGCAACCGCCCTCGCCCGTCGTACGCAGGCGCAGGACCAGGCGCGTGGCGCGGTGACGCCACGCGTTGTCGAGCAGGTTGATCAGCGCGGCCGCCAGCAGGTCCGGATCGGCTTGCACGCGTCCTTCTCCCGGCAGTTCAAGCACCAGTCCGTCCGGCGGCGTCAGATGTCCCAGCAGTTCGGAGACTTCCAGCACTTGCCATTGCAGGCTCATGCCGGCGCGAAACAGGGTCAGCAGGGCTGTCACGACGCGGCGCAGCCGGTCGGTCGCCTCCCGCGTGCGTTGCAGCTGCGCGCGCTGGCCTTCCGGCGCTTCGCGCAGCGCCATCGCCAGTTGAGCCTCCATGCCCGCCAGCGGCGTTCGCAGCGCATGCGCCGCATGCGCGCGGAAGGCCCGCTCATTGGCCACCCGCTGTGCCAGCCGCTGGCCCAGGTCCAGCACCGCGGCGCGGATCGCGGCCAGTTCCTGCCGGTGCTGCTCAGGCAGCGACTGCCGACTGTCCAGGGGGTCGTATTGCGCGAGCGCGCTGGTCATCTCCGACAGCGGTCCAAGTTCGCGCCGGACCCGGCGACTGAGCCAGACCATGCAGAAGCCGCCGACCAGCAGCGCCGAGATCGCGCTCGCCATGCCCACGCTGCTGCGCACCTCGCGAAGCTCGCCGCCGGTCTGGGCGACCATCAGCCAGCCATCGACATACGCCGTCTTGAAGGAACTTACCCGCACGCGCCAGTCGCCGTCATGGGTGCGTTGGCGGAGTCCAGCCGGGAAGATCGCAGCACCGCGCCTCCGATCACGAGTCCGCTCCCACCGCCAACGCCTTCAACGCCGCCGGGACGAGGCAGCCCAGACATTCAGCAGCAGCGTCAGGACGATGCCCGCCACCAGCGCGGCGAGCGCCCAGGGCCCGTCGACCCACCCCAGTCGCCGTCCGAGGCCGACGCCGAGCACCACGCCCAGGGCGCCCAGGCACAGCCCGGCATCGGCCCAGAACATGCCGAAGAGCTCCTGGATCACGTCGGCGATCAGGCTCATGCGAATCTCCCGGGTTGCGGGCGACGCCGGCGCAGCAGCCGCGCGCTGACCAGGCCGGTGATGGCGAACAGGGCCACGAGCGCCAGCAGGGCCAGCGCCCCGCCCGGCCATGACAAGCCCAGCCCCTCGCCGGTCCAGAAGACGCCGAAGGCCGTCAGCAGGATGCCGACGCCGAACTTGAGCCCGTTCTCCGGCACCCGCGACAGGGGCTGAAGCAGCACCCTGCCGACGACCAGCACCAGCACGCAGGCCGTCGCCGCGCCGATCGAGGCCTCGACGACCAGGCCGTGTCCAGCGCCGACCGCCAGCACGATGAACACGACTTCCAGGCCCTCCAGCAGCACCGCCTTGAACACCGCGATGACGCCGATCCAGTCGCGAGCGCTGGCGGACGTGGCGCCCTCGCCGATGGCCCCGTCGGCCCCGAACGCCCGTGCCGCCTGCCGGTAGAGCGCGGCCTCGTCGCGCAGCGCCAGCACGCCACCGGCACGCAGGATCGCCTTGCGCAACCACCCCAGTCCGAACAGCAGGAGCAACACACCCACGACCAGTTGCAGCGTGTGGATGGGCACGCGCAGCAGCGCGGGCCCGACGAGCGCGACGGTGACGGCCAGCAGCGCCAGGGCCGCGAGCGTGCCCGTCCAGGCGGCGCGCCAGCCGCGCGTGCAGCCGACCGCCAGCACGATCGTGAACGCCTCCACCACTTCGACCAGGGAGGCCGCGAAGGCTGCGCCGATCGCCGGCCATGCACTCGACACGAGCATCACGGACTCCTCGCCCCCTGGGGCTTCCACCGCGCGCCGGCGAAGCGCTCGTCATCGAGGATGCGCGACATCGCCTCGAGCCGGACGGCGTTCGAGCGCACCTGCCAGTCGAAACGCGGATCGGACAGGACCTGGTATTCGTCCACGCGGGCCTGCGCGATCGGATCGTCCGGGATCAGGTTGGCGCTCGGATGACACATCAGCAGGTCGCCGTGCTGCGCCCCCTGCAGCCAGCGCGAGAGCAGCGCCTCGTAGCGTTCAGGTCCCCCGCTGAAGTCGTACACGCCGAGCAGGCGGCGGTTGTGCGGGAAGGCCAGCAGATCGGCGTCCGCCGTCAAGGCGCGGTTCCCGAGCTGGCCGATCATCATCGGCTTGAGCCGCCAGCTGGTCGACCGGGTCGACCGGAGCCAGGGCTTCTGGTACGGATAGCGTTTCAGCAGCAGGTCCACCAGCGCGTCCCGCACCTGCGGAAACTGATGCACGTGCTGATGGCCGTCGATGAAGTCGGGGCGCCGGCCGAGGTGCTGCTCGAAGCGGTCCAGCTGCGCCGCGATCTCGACGTGCAGCGCGGCCGGCGACAGGCGATCCAGCCGCCCCTGCATCCACAGCGACGACCAGGACGTCGGCGGGAGCGTGAGCGGATGCTGGGTGAAGTCCAGATGCAGGCCGACGTCGCTGGGCCCGGCGCTGTCCCGGCGCAGGGCCTGGGCGCCGTCGGGCCACGCGGGCGCGCCCACCATGCACGAGAGCGCCTGCGCACGGCCGTCGCGCCGCAGCGCCAGCGCCGCGGCGTTGACGTGCTCGTGCAGCCCGAAGTCGTCGATGCAGAGGCAGATGGCGCGCAGGCGATCCACGTCGCGTCCTCAGCCAGCGCAATCCAGCGCGGCGGCGCGCAGCCGCCATAGCGCCGTCTGCTTGTCGCTGGCGACCAGCTCGGCCTTGTCCAGCCAGGCATGCGACTTCGCCAGTGAGATGTCGCCGACAGCCCAGACCACATGGCGGCGACACGCGACCGCCCGGATCGAGGACCAGGTCTGGAATGCGGACAGGTCGCGCCCGGCGTCGACGAAGGCGCGCGTGTCCGCCAGCTCCTTGCGCCAGCTGTCGCGCGCCATCAGCTCGGCGTCGTCCCAGTCCTCCACCACCACCATGGGCGCGCGCAGCCGGGCATAGAAAGGCATGTCGTACTCGTAACGTTCGAGCATGACCACGCCGTCCCCGGGCTGGCGCAGCGCGGCCAGTTCCCGGGCCAGCATCCGGTTCGATTTCCCCGCGCCCAGGCCGTAGGCAACCACGGCGGCCAGTCCGAAGGCCGCGCCGATCGTCAGCGAGACCGCGCCCCACCGCCGCCATCGGGGCGACCGCGTCACGACCCGCTCCCATGCCACGGCGATCAGGCCGGCCATCGGCGGTAGCGTCGGCAGGATGTAGCCCACCAGCTTGGATTGCGGGATGGAAAAGAACAGCAGGATCACCGCGAACCACACCAGCAGCAGCCAGTGCAAGCCCTGCGGCCCGGACGCGGGGCGCCACAGTTCCCCCTTCCATCCCTTGAAGAGCCACGGCAGCGCCGGCACGGTCGCGACGATCAGCACGACGGGGTAGAACCACATCGGCTGCACGTTGTTGAAACCGCCGCCGGCGAAGCGCTGCACATGCTGGACGACGAAGAAGTAGTGCAGGAAGCCGGGGAAGCGCAGCTGCATGGCGATGAACCATGGCGCGCAGACCAGCAGCATGAGCGCGATGCCGGGGAGCCACAGCAGCGTCCGGATCGCGCGCCATTGCCCCGAAAGGCCGAGCCACAGCAGCAGCACGGCGCCAGGCAGCACGATGCCGATCAATCCCTTGGCGAGGACGCCCAGCCCGGCGAGCGCATAGGCCAGGGCCAGCATGCGCCGGTGCGGCTGCCCCGCGTTCGCGCGCAAGGCCGCCTCCGCGCCGGCGGCGACCGTGGCGGTGATCAGCCCCGCCACCAGCATGTCGAGGTTGGCGAACTGCGAGCCCACGAAGTACAGCGGCATCGCCAGCAGCGTCAGCAGCGCGGCCCAGGCGTGCGCCGGCGACATCCAGCGACGCAGCATCAGGAACAGGCTCATCGCGCCGACCAGTCCGCCGACCAGCGGGGCCGCGCGCGCGGCCCAGACGCCCGGTCCGAAGATCGCCATCGACGCCTCGGTGATCCAGTAGAACAGCGGCGGCTTGTGGAAGAACGGCAGGCCGTTGAGCGTGGGGACCAGCCAGTCGCCGTGCTGGAGTCCTTCCCAGGCGACGCCGACGTAGCGGCCCTCGTCGGGCAGCGACAGCGGGCGGGCCCAGGCGGTGATCCACAACCAGACGAAACTCAGCCCAAAGGCGATCCAGCCATCGCCACGGCGGGCAACAGCTGGTTTGGGGTCGGATGCAGCGGAGGCAGCGGATGCTTCGGCAGCATCGGTGAGGGCGGCGACAGGACGGTTCATTGTCTGGAGGCGTTGAGCCCGGTTCCCCAAGCGTTCTTGACGACATACAGCGGACGGCCCTTGACCTCTTCGAAGATGCGGCCGACGTACTCGCCGACGACGCCGAGGAAGAGCAGCTGCAGGCCGGAGAAGAACATCAGCCCCACGACGATGGTGGTCCAGCCGCTCACCGTGTGCCCGTAGAGGACATACACCAGCGACAGGTAGGCGCCATACATGAAGGCCGCGAACGCGAGCAGCACGCCCAGCGCGCTCGCCGCGCGCAGGGGCCAGGTCGTGAACGACGTGAGGCCGTCCAGCGCGAGGTGGGCCAGACGCAGCGGATTGAAGTGGGTCCTGCCGTGCGCGCGGACCTCGGGCTGATAGGGCACGGCCACGGTCCGGTAGCCGACCCACGCATACAGGCCCTTCATGAAGCGGTTGCGCTCCGGCAGCGCCATCAGCGCGTCGACGACGGACCGGTCCATCAGCCGGAAATCGCCCGCCCCCGCCGGCACCTCGAAGCGCCCCGACCGGTTGAGCAGGCCGTAGAACAGCCGCGTACCCACGCGCTTGTGCCAGGACTCGTCGTCGCGCGTCTCGCGCACCGCGTAGACCATGTCGGCGCCGTGACACCAATGCTGGATGAACTGCGGGATCAGGCGCGGATCGTGCTGCTGATCCGCGTCCAGCATCACGACCACGTCGCCGCCCGCCCGCGCGATGCCGGCCGTCAGCGCCGCTTCCTTGCCGAAGTTGCGGGACAGCTGCAGCGCCACGATCCCGGGGCGCTGCGTCCACTGGCGCAGGAGCCGGAGCGTGTCGTCCGAACTGCCGTCGTCGACCAGGATGATTTCCCACGCGTCGCTGCACGAACCGAGCACCGCGCTGAGCCGGGGCAGCAGCTCGCGCAGGTTGGCGGCCTCGTTGAAGCAGGGAACCACGCAGGACACGCGAGGCCGGCGTTCGCGCAGCGGCGCGTCGGGATCGTGCAGCCGGGCGGCGGCAGGGGCAGCCATGGTCGCGGCGGCCTCGGCCGGCGACGGCGCGCCGATGGGCATCGCCGGCTGCCGGACAGCGGACCAGGGGGACGCGAGGGGACGGACATCAGACATGCCCGCGAGTATCAAAAAGGGTCGCTTATCGCGTCCTTAAGAATCCGGATGCAAAGCCGGGTGTACGGCGCCCCCGCCCCCTCCGGACGCGGGGCCGCCCAGGGGGAAGCGCACACGCACCTCCAGGCCCGGCCCCGGCACCCGGTCCAGCAGGCGCACGCTCGCGCGGTGGCGTTCCGCGATGGCCTTGACGATGACCAGGCCCAGACCGCTGCCGACGTTCTCCCTGCCCGGCCCGCCGCCGCCGACATCGCCCCGGAAGAAGCGCCCGAACACGCGCTCCCGGTCCATGGCCGGAATCCCCGGCCCCGAGTCGCGGACGAACAGCGTCGGACAGCCGTCCTCCGCCACCGTGCCGACATCGATCACGCCGCCTTCCGGCGTGTGGCGCAAGGCGTTCTCGATCAGGTTGTCGAGCAGCATGACCAGCTGTCCGGCGTCGCCCCATACCGTGCAGGGCCCGTGGAGTTCCGCGCCCAGATCGATGCGGGCGGTTTCGGCCTTCGAGGCGAACGGCTCCAGCACCGCGCGGACCAGTTCGTCCAGATCGACGGGCGACAAGGGATCGAGCGGGCCCGCCGGGTCGGTGCGCGCGACGGCGAGCAGTTGCTCGATCAATCGCTGCGCGCGCACCACGCCCAGCTTGAGCGCGCTCGTGGCCGCCGCGCGTTCGAGCTCATCGACGCTGCGCTCGAGCAACGTGAGCTGCAGCCGCAGCGCCGCGATCGGCGTGCGCAGCTCATGCGCCGCATCGCCGAGGAAGTCGCGCTGCGCGCGGAAGGACTGGTCGAGCTTGGCCATCAGGCTGTTGATGGCGCGCACCAGGGGCAGGAGTTCGGCGGGCACCGCGGAGGTATCGATCGCGGCCAGCGACCGGGCGCTGCGCCCGGCGATGTCACGCGCCGCCGCGTCCAGCGGGCGCAGCCCCCGGCGCAGGCCGTAGATCAGCAGGCCCGCCACGATCAGCGCCATCGCGACCAGGAAGGGCAGGATCTTGGCCGCCGATTCGCCGGCCATCTCGCGCCGTGACGCGCGGCGCTGCGCCGCCTGCACGATGCCGTTGTCATGCACCGCCGTGTAGACGATCCAGTCCTCGCCGCCCAGGCGCGGGTGCGACAGGCCTTCCTTGCGCTCGAAGGTGATGGGCACGCGCCGATCCGACGAATAGATCAGCCGGCCGGCGGCGTCCCAGGCGAAGGTCGCGATCTCGGTGTCGTCCGGGTCGTCGCGGCGCTCGATCAGCACCGGCGCGTGGGCCTGCACGTGCGGCGCGTTGCCGCGGTGATAGGTCGCGACGCCGGTGGCCACGTTGCGCAGGTCGTTGTCGAAGACCTCGTTCATCTCGTCGAGCGTGACGACGTAGGTCGTCATCGCCACCAGCGCCGATCCCAGCAGCAGGGTGCCGACGATCCAGGCGAGCAGTTCGCGCTCGATCGACCGCGTCATGGCCCGTTGCCGATCCGGTAGCCGACGCCGCGCACGTTCTTGATGGTGGCGCTGCCGAGCTTCTTGCGCAGGTTGTGCAGGTGCACCTCGATCGCGTTGCTGGCGACCTCCTGGCCCCAGCCGTACACGGCCTCCTCGAGCCGCTCGCGCGACAGCACCGCACCGGGCTTCTGCATCAGGGCCTCCAGCACGGCGAACTCCCGCGCCGAGAGTTCCACGACCTTGTCGGCCAGGGTCACCTCCTTGCGCACCGGATCCAGCGCGAGATCGCCATGCCGCAGGACCGGACTGCCGCTGCCCGCATGGCGGCGCAGCAGCGCCCGCACGCGCGCGACCAGCTCATCGAGGTCGAAGGGCTTGAGCACGTAGTCGTCGGCGCCGGCCTCCAGCCCCGCGATGCGGTCCTTGACGGTGTCGCGCGCCGACGCGATCAGCACCGGCATCGAATCGCCGCCCTGTCGCAGGTCCTTCAGGAGTTCCATCCCGTCGCCACGCGGCAGGCCCAGGTCGAGGATGGCCAGGTCGTACACGCCCGTGGACAGGGACAGCTGCGCCGCGCGCGCATCCGTCACCCAGTCGACGGCGAAGCCGGCGGACGCGAGGCCCTGCCGGACGGCGCGGCCGATCATGTCGTCATCCTCGATGAGCAGCAGTCTCATGCCAGTGTTCCCGTGCCTGTGTTCCCGTGCCCGTGTTTCCGTGCCGGCATTTCCGTGCCGGTGTTTCCGTGCCAGTGTTTCCGAGCTTCAGCGCTGATCCGGGCGGCGGCGCAGCTGCCGTCGCCCTCCCTGCGCTTTGTCCAGACGCAACGCTAACCGATGGACGGGCGCGCGCATCCACCACGTGAGGGCCGAGGCCGCCGCGGCGACCGGCAGGACCGCCAGGATGTCCCCGGGCAGGCTGGCGCCCAGGTAGATGCGGGACCATCCCACCGCCAGCCCCAGCGTCAGCAGGAAGGGGCCGGCCACGGACAGGCGGTCCTGCCCGAACGCGGTGATGGCCATGGCCCAGAGCATCGTCACGGACGGTGACGGCAGATCAGGAAGCCATCCTCGCGCCAGGTATCGCGTGCCCGGCATCGCCTCCCGGCTCCACGCCGGCGGGCCGAACGCGCCCACCACGACCGCGACGGCCCCGGCCAGGAGCAGCGCGATGGCGGCCACAGAAGCGGACTTCACCAGCTCTGCCCGGAGTTCCCGCTCCGCGATCCACCACGACAGGCAGAGCCCGAGCATGACGCCGCCGGCGCTCCATTGCGCGACGGCCATGGGCAGGAACAGCTCGTCCGGCGAGAGGCCCGGCGGCGCGTTGATGAGCGAGAACAGGTGGTGGTTGAGCATGGGATGAACCCACCATGCTCGACCGCCGCCACTTAACTGCGCCTTAACTGCCGGTCGCACCGCCGCCAAGTTGCAGCCGGGGTGGTGAGCCCGCAACGCGGTGTGTTGGCCGGGCTATCCTTCGCTCCGCTGGCGCATCCTGACGCCCGCCGTTGACCCTCGACGCCCTGTGCCTGACGTTCACGCCCGCCGCATTCCCCGCTTCATCGCCGTCGGCAGCGCCGCTGCGCTCGTGCACTGGCTGGTGGTGACGGCGATCGTCCAGACCTTGCACTGGCATCCGCTGATCGCCAACGTGCTGGGCTGGATCGTCGCGTTGCAGGTGTCCTTCTTCGGCCACCACCGGATGACCTTCCAGGGGCACGGCGTGCCGATGTGGCGCTCGGCGATGCGCTTCTCCGCGATCTCGGCGGGCGGCTTCCTCGTCAACGAACTGGCCTACGCCGCCCTGCTCCGCTGGACCGACCAGTCGTACCAGCTGAGCCTGCTGATCGTGCTTCTCGGGGTCGCCGTGCTGACCTACCTGCTCAGCAGTCGATGGGCGTTTCTTGGACGTCCTCAGGGCGGGGACGATCCCTTGTAGCCGGCTGGCCTGCGTCCGGCGATCGCCGTTCTCGATCCCTTCACCCTCCTCGTCCTCACCGCGGCCATGGCGGCCGCCCGACATCGACCACGCCGACTGTGGCGAACTCAGCTCTCTGCCGTCGGTCGCCACGCTCCTGGTCGGTGCGACCTTGAAGCCACTGCTGATGGCGGCCCTGCAGCTCTCCGAATGGCTGAGCGGTATCAGGCTCTCGTTCCATCGCCCCGCGCGGAACTGACCAGCGCCCATGCCGCCCGGTTCTCGACCGGCTGCTTGCACTTCCGCAGCCCGGTCACCTCCCCACCAGCTTGAAGTCGAAGTTGATCGACAGCTTGTTGTCCCCGGCCTTCACCGCGTCGATCTTGAGCGCCTGCACTTCCCCCTGCATGCGGCTCCCCGAGGCCTTGAGCATCTCTTCGACCGCCTTCTTCACGTCGAATTCGACGGCCCCCGGCAACGCCGGCGCGAGGCCCAGGTTCAAGAGGTTGCGCGTGTTGGGATCCTCCACCTCGTCCACGCGGATCTCGGTCAGGCGCACGACGTGACCCTGCGCGACCGGCGCCGCTGATACGGTCGCCCAGCTCGCCAACGCGACGCCGAGGCAGTCCCGTCCCGACGGAACCCCCAGCTTGCTGTTGAGGTGGACACGGATGATCACGCGCCCGTTCTGGAGCGATACCTTGGGATCTTCGAGATACGCGTAGCACGCGCCCTTCTGCAGATGGAGCTTCCCTTCCTCCTTGAACATGCCTTCGATCAGCAGCGACTGCACCGCGGACTGCTCCAGCACGATCTCCGCGCAGCGACCCACACGGGGCATGCCGAACAACGCGGCGGCGAGGGTCCCACAGATGACGAGGTTCTTCATGGCCTCAGTCTGCCATGGGACGAAAACAGGCCCCAGAACGACAAAGGCCGTGGCATCTCGCCACGGCCTTTGTCGTTGCGGGACGGACGCGCGAGGCGCCCGTCTCCTTCAACCCATCACAGCGTCTTCAGCCACGCCAGCAGCGCGTCGCGGTCCGCCTTGGACAGCTGCTCGAAGCGCTGGCGCGACTTCTCGCCTTCGCCGCCGTGCCACAGGATGGCTTCGGTCAGGTTGCGGGCGCGGCCGTCATGCAGGTAGCCGACCGGCTGACCCTGGGCGACCTTCTCCGTGTAGCCGATGCCCCACAGCGCCGTCGTCCGCCACATCGCGCCTTGCGCCTGGCCTTCCGGCAGGTTGTCCGCCAGGGCCGGGCCCATGTCGTGCAGCAGCAGGTCGGTGAACGGACGGATGGTCTGGTCACGAAGTTCCGCGAACGGATGGTTCTTGCCCGTCTTCATCTCCGCCGTGTGGCAGGCCGCGCAGCGCAGCGCGTCGAACACCTTGCGGCCGTTGGCCACCTGGACCGCGTCCACGCGATGCTCGTCCGTCGGCGCCACGCCCTTCGGGAATCCGCTCGGGATGCTCCGTTGGGCCGGCACCGCCAGCAGCTGCATGTACTGCGTCAGCGCGGTCAGGTCGGCTTCCTGGATGCCCTTCTGCGCCGGCGCCGTGCGGCAACCCTGCGGGTCGGTCGCGCAGCTGCGGTTCGGGTACACCGGGGAAGTCACCGACATGTCGTTCAGCAGCGCATTGGCCACCTGGTGACGGATGCTGGCCTTGGACGCCTTCCAGCCGAAACGGCCCAGGCGCGTGGCGCCGGTTTCCGGATCGAAGGTGAAGTTGGCCTTGCCCACCACGCCGTCCACGTCCGGCGACGTGCGCGCACGGGCCAGGATGTCCGCTTCAGGCACCGCTTCCAGCAGGCCGACTCCCAGCAGCGGCAGCGCGGCGCGCGCCGACCACAGCTGCGGCGTGGGACCGTCGAAGGCGAACTTCGGCTTGCGCAGCTCGACCTTCGAGCCGTCCCCCAGCGTGACGCTGCTGGTCTCGAAGCCCGCGACCTTCACCGCGTTGCCCCAGTCCTGCGGCACGCCGGTCGACGAAGTGGAGTTCATCTGGATCGCCGAGCCGTAGCGCGGGTCCGGACGGATCGAGCCGTCGGCCGCCTTCACCGCGACGTGGAAGGCCATCTTGTCCAGGCGCTGGTCCACCGTGAACGGCGCGGGGCTGCGACCGTTGTTGGTGTGGCACTGCACGCAGGCCGTGGCGTTGAAACGCGTGCCCGCCAGGTTCTGGATCGAGGTCATCGGATCGTTGCCCGGCTCGATGTGCTGCCCGGTCACGAAGCTGCTGTGCACCGCGCGGCGGCCTTCAACGAATCGCTGCAGGTTCTGCATGCCGATGTTGTTGAACGGCTGCTGGAACATGCGCCAGCCTTCGTCCGAGTAGTTGTACGACACCGAGCCCAGGCCGCCCGACAGGACGGCATCCGGCAGCGGCACGCTGTTCAGGCGCGGCTGGACGCCGTACCACGGACGCAGGCCCGCCCCCATGACGTAGATGACTTCGCTGGTGTAGTACCGGTAGTCGCCCTTGTCGCCGATCGCGTCCATCGCGGCGCGGCTGGAGAAGAACGAGCCGGTGAACTCGATCGCCTCGCCCAGCTGCAGCGGTCGCGCCGGGATGTTGACGCTGTTGGGCACCAGCACGCCGTTGGCGTTCGGCGCCAGGTCGGTGTGACCCGGCATGTTGTCCAGCACCACGGAGCAGCCGTCGTTGGCGCCGATGATGCCCTTGTAGCCCGAGTCGGGCTTGGCCAGCGCGTTCTGCGGCGGCTTGGGCACCACCGGGCAGGAGGTCTTGTCGACGAAGCCGTCCGTGTAGGTGGTCGGATCCAGCAGCTGGCCCGGCGACATCCAGCCGTAGCCGGTGACGTTCGGGTCGTCGATGCGGCGGAAGAAGGAATGGCCGCCGCCGCGCTGCGCCTGCGGGAAGTACTGGTTGACGATCAGGCGCGGCTTGGTGACGCCCGCGACGCGGCTGTTGTCGATGAACTCCACGCCCCAGGTGCGATTCTTGAAGTAGTTCGCGACGAAGTTCATGTAGTTGCCCGGGCCCTTGTCCACCGGGTTGCCGTTGGCATCCACGGTCTCATTGGGTCCGAAGCCGATCTCGTTCCAGTCCTCGCCGCGCTCGCGACCGTGGCGGCCGACGCCGCGCTGGCCGAAACGCGTGACCAGCGTGCCGTCCGGCAGCGTGAACTGGATCTGCTCGATCGGGGCCTGCGGGTTGAACAGCGGACTCGCGGCCGCGCCGTTGGCCGGGAAGGAGAACGGCGTCGTCGTCGTCGTGGTCGGGATGCTGTTGTCGCTGCCGACGGTCTTGAACTCGACCTCGAACAGCGAGTAGCCGTAGTTCGTCGCGCGGGTCACGCCCTGGATGCGGACGAAACGCGTCTTCACGCCGAGGTTGAAGTACTCCTCGGTGCCGCCCTTGCCCGCCGGCTGGTTGCGCAGACGCGTCCAGGCCTTGCCGTCGTCCGAGATCTGGATCTCATAGGCCTTGCCGTAGGCGTTCTCCCAGACCAGCTTCATGTAGCCCAGCGGCTGCGCCGTGCCGAAGTCGTACTGGATCCAGGCGCCGTCCTCGGCCTTGGACGCCCAGCGCGTCGACAGGTTGCCGTCGATGGTGTTCTTGGCGGAGAGGCCGTCGTTCTCGGGGGTCGACGAGATGGCCGCCGTGGGCTTGATCGCCACGCCCGGCTTGCTGGTGTCGCCGACGGGGTCCGTCGGCTGTGTGGGGGTCGTGGGGTTGGTCGGCGTCGTCGGATCGGTCGGATTCGTCGGCGTGGTCGGGTCCGTCGGCGTGGTCGGCGGGACCGGCGTGCCGGTGAAGGCCTGGATCTCGAAGATCGAGTAGCCGTACTGGGTCGAGCGCGTCACGCCCTGCACGCGCAGGTAGCGGCCCTGGCCGCCGAGGTCCTTCAGGTCCTCGACGCCGCCCGGGCTGTTCTCCACCGTCTTGATCGTGGTCCAGGTCTTGTTGTCCTCGGACGTCTGCAACAGGTACTTCTTCGCGTGGGCGTTTTCCCAGTTGATGCGCACGCGCGTGATGGTGACGCTGCTGCCGTAGTCCAGGGTCAGCCATTCGTTGTCGGTGAACGCGGAGCCCCAGCGGCTGTTGTCGTCCTTGTCGATGGCCTTGGCGCCGTTCAGGTCGCCGCGCTCCATCGAGCTGCCGGTGGCGGAGACCGGCGTCAGCGCCGTCTCGGTGCCGTTGTCGCCGGCCATGCGCTTGGCGCGCGCGGCGGCGTCGGCGTTGCCGCCGCTGTCGTCGGAGGCGATCTGGACGCCGCCGTCCTGCTGGCCGTTGCCGCCGCCGCATGCGGCGAGCAGCGCACTACCCAGCAGGGCAGGGACAAATGCCCTGCCCATCAAGATGCCGAGTTGCTTGAACTCCATGGTGGTTCCCTCCCGTGCCTGTGGGTGCGTTGGGTGCCGCGGGGTGGTGTCCGCGACGCTTCGGTGGACCTGGCGTGGTCCGGTGCACGCGCCGCCCATCGACGCGCCACGCGGCCTGTCCCTCCTCGAAGGGTCAAGCGGCGCGAGTGTCCGCGTTTGTTTTGCCATGCGGCAAGTTTTAATGTGTGTCGAATTGATGCCCTTGTAGAGGCCGGCGCAACGGTATCGATACCAACGCACCAAGTCGGGAAACACGGGCGATACGCAGCCGGATTTCAAGGTCGGAAACTACCTCCGGCGAGGTAGTGGCGCCGCATGACAAAGGCATGATGTCGGGCATGAGCACTCCGGACACTTCCACGCCCCGCCGCCGCGAACAGCAGCGCTCGGCCGACACGAAGCAGACGATCCTGCGGACCGCGCTGAAGGAGTTCGCCGAGCGCGGCTTCGAGGCGGCGAGCATGCGTGCGATCGCGGAGCAGAGCGGGCTGACGCATCAGCTGATCACCTACCACTTTCAGTCGAAGGAAGTCCTTTGGCAAGCCGTGGCGATGCTGGTCTACGAGGAACTCGCGCGGGCACGCGAAGGATTGATCCGGCAAGCGAAGCCGTCGACCGCGATCGGGCAGTTGCGTCAGGAGTTCATCGCGTATTTCCAGTTCACGCTGGACCAGCCGCACCTGCACCGTTTCATGATGCAGCGGCGCGAGGGGACGCACAGCGAGGACCGGCAGGCATGGCTGGCGCAGCACTTCCTGCGGCCGCACTTCGACCTGGCCAAGCCGCTGATCAAGGCGGCCCAGAAGGCCGGCGACCTGCCCAAGGGGGAGCCGGTGCTGCTGTATTACGCGATGGTCTCGCTGGCCAACACCCTGGCGGTGATGGGGCCGGACATCGAGGCCACGACCGGCGTGCAGGCGTCGGAAGCGAAGACGGCCAAGGCCTACATGAAGGTGATGGACGCGATGCTGTTCTGCCGGGCGGGCGAGGCGGACTGAGGGCCGGGCCGATGCGGGATCGACGCTTGCCCTCCCCGGCAGCATCCTTCCCACCTCTTTGGAGTTCCGCATGGCCACCAAGAAGAAGTCGCCCCCGAAGTCCGGTCGCGTCGACGCCGCTCATTCCGCCACGACGCCGATGATCGACAAGTCCGTGAAGACCCAGTCGCAGGAGACGCAGCGCTTCGGCGAGGTCATCAAGATGCCGCACGGGCTGGGCGAAGCGGTCGTCAAGAAGAGCGTGTCCTCGCTGAACCAGGTGTTGGCCGACACCATCACGCTGCGCGACATGTACAAGAAGCATCACTGGCAGGTGGTCGGGCCGACCTTCAACCAGCTGCATCTGCTCTTCGACAAGCATTTCGAAGCCCAGGTCGAGCTGGTCGACCTGCTGGCCGAGCGCATCCAGATCCTCGGCGGCGTGTCGCTGGCGATGGCCGCGGACATCGCGGAGGAGACGCGCATCCCCCGCCCGCCGCGTGGCCGTGAGCCGGCGACGGTGCAGCTCAGCCGCCTCATCGAGGCGCACACGATGATCCTGACCTACGCGCGCGAGCAGGCCGAAAAGGCCAGCGACGCCGGCGATTCGGGCACCGAGGACCTGCTGGTCAGCGACGTCGTGCGGACCAACGAGCTGCAGGTGTGGTTCCTGTCCGAGCATCTGGTGGCGGCCTCGCCGATCTGAGCCAGAGCGAGATGGCGCGCGACGGTCGGCAGCGGTGACGCCGTGATCGTCGCGACCTGGAACGTCAACAACGTCCGCAAGCGACTCGGCCAGTTGCTCGACTGGCTGGATCGGCGCCAGCCCGACGTCGTCGCGCTGCAGGAGCTGAAGGCCCCCACGGAGGACTTCCCGGTCGATGCCCTCCGTGAGGCCGGCTACGAGTCCGTGGCCGTCGGCCAGAAGACCTGGAACGGCGTCGCCCTCCTCGCTCGCGGGCACGTCCCCTTGCCGGTGATGAAGTCGCTGCCCGGCGACGCCAGGGACAGGCAGGCCCGCTATGTCGAAGCCGCCGTCAACGGCGTGCTGGTGGCCGGGCTCTACCTTCCCAACGGCAATCCCTTCCCCGGCCCCAAGTTCGACTACAAGCTGGCGTGGCTGGAGCGCATGCGCCAGCGCGCCGATGCGCTGTGGGCGGCGGGCCACCCCGCGGTGCTCCTGGGCGACTGGAACATCGTCCCCACGGACGCCGACATCTACAAACCGGACACGTGGAGAGACAACGCACTGCTGCAGCCGGAAGCGCGTGAAGCCTTCGCGGCCATCCTGGAGCAAGGCTGGACCGATGCGTTGAAGACGGCGCATCCGAGGGGCACGCCATTCACATTCTGGGACTACCGCCGCAGGCGGTGGGAGCGGAACGCGGGGCTGAGGATCGACCACATCCTGGTGAGTGCGGCTTTCAAGGTGAAGGCCGCCGGCGTCGATCGCGGGGAACGCGGCGCGGAGCATCCCAGCGATCACGCGCCCGTGTGGGCGGATCTCACCGCGTCCAGGCCCAGCCGGAAGCATTCCGGCAAGACCGGCGACTGACGCGCGACGCCATGCCCCGCCCGGCCCGGCCGGACCTAGGGAAGCCTGTCAGAACCGGAGTTCACCTTCGATGGAGTCGTCCAAGGTCTTGCCGATCGCGGCACCGATGGCCATCTTGGCGCCCGCGACGATGTCGCCGTGCTTGTTGTCCCAGTAGTAGCCCGACAGCGGCTCCACGGCAATCGTCGTGATGCGCGAATCCTCCTTGCCGTCGGTGAACCACGTCTTCATCAGCGGGCTCCAGAGCTCGTCGATCTTGGCGGCGTCTCGCGAGACGGTCGCACGCCCGTGCAGCGTGACGAACCCGGAATGCTCCGAAGCCTGGAAGAAGAGCCAGACCAACGGGTTTTGCGCGATCTCGGCATTCTTGTGGGAGTCCGAGGCACTCATGAACCACAGCCTGCCCGCGTCATCGACTTGCAGGGCGCCCATCGGGCGGGTCGCCTGCGATCCGCCGGTGCTCACGCCCGTGCAGAAGAAGCAGGTCTGATTCTTCTTCACGACGCCACGGACGCGCTCGATGGCGTCGGCGCCGCTCAGGTCGGCGCGGTTGATTTCGGGCTGCTGGCGATTGATCGAGTCCATGACGGGATCCGGTGGTGGGGATCGACCGTTCTGGCAAGGGGCGCTCCATGCTGAGCCGGGCCGTGCCTGTGCTGCTGCGGCTGTTCGACGTGGGTTGAGCAGGATGTGGCCAGGTGCGGCCGTCCCGATCAGGCCAGATGCTGCCGCAGCCACTCCGGCAACGGCACCGACTTCCTGACCGTCGCGTCCTGCCACACGGTGGTCGCGCCGCCCGAGGCGTAGATGACGCCTGGCTCGTCGAGCCGCTCCAGCGTGATCCACGTGTCGAAGCTCGACCGGCCGGGATTCGACACGTAGTGCTTCGCCAGGATCTCGCCCGGATAGGCGAGCTGACGATGGAAGTTGCAGAACGCGTTGACGATCACCGGCCCCTGTCCATCGGGGCTCGGCGGGTGGCCGAGGCTGGCCAGCCACTCCACGCGCACGATCTCCAGGTAACGGAAGTAGACCGTGTTGTTCACATGGCCCATCGCATCCATGTCGCCCCAGCGGATCTGGATGCGCGTTTCGTGGACGAGCTTCCTGTCGTCCGGGAGTTCGAATCGCATGCCGGTCATCCCTTGTTCAGTTGTGATCGCAGCGGGCGGAAGAACGCGCGGATCTCGCTCGCCAGCAACGCAGGCTGCTCCAACGCCGCGAAGTGACCGCCCCGCGGCATCACCGCCCATCGCTTCACGTCGTAAGCGCGCTCGACCCACGAGCGCGGCGGCGTCGGCAGCTCCTTCGGGAACAGCGCCATCCCCATCGGCGGCGTCACGCGCTCGCCGGGCTCGAAGACATGCGGTCGCGCGCGGTTCTCCTTGTAGAGCCGCAACGAGGCCGTGATGCTGTCGTTGAACCAGTACAGCGAGATGTCGGTGAGCAGCTCGTCCATGGCCACCACGCTGTCGAGGTCACCGCCGCAGTCGCTCCACGAGCGGAACTTCTCGGCGATCCACGCCGCCAGGCCCACCGGCGAGTCCGCCAGCGAATAGGCCAGCGTCTGCGGCTTGGTGCCTTGCAGCGCGGCGTAGGCGCCCTCCTCCGCGTACCAGGCGGCAGCCGTCGTCTGGAAGGCGCGCTCCTCGTCGGTGATCGGCACGGTCTGCTCGTCCACGTGCGGTCGGAAGCCGCCGGGGATGTAGTTCAGGTGAATGCCGACGACGTCCCGCGGGAAGCGCCGCGCGAGCCACGTCGACACGCCCGCGCCGATGTCCCCGCCTTGCGCGCCGAAGCGCTCGTAGCCCAGGCCTTGCATCAGGCCGTGCCACAGGCCCGCGATCTCGCGCGAGCCCACGCCCGTCGTCTTCGGCGCGGGAGAGAAGCCATAGCCCGGCAATGAAGGCACCACCACGTCGAAGGCATCGGCGGGGTCTCCAGCATGCGCGGCCGGATCCGTCAGCAGGCCGATGAGGTGCGTCATCTCCACGACCGAGCCGGGCCAGCCGTGCGTCAGGACCAGCGGGAAGGCCTTCGCCGCCGCGCTCCTGTGATGGATGAAGTGGACGTCGGCGCCATCGACGGTCGCCATGAAGTGGCTGAACGTGTTGAGCCTGGCCTCCTGCTCGCGCCAATCGAAGCGATCGCGCCAATGCGCAACGAGGCGCTGCATGAACGCCAGCGACGTGCCGTCCGCCCATCCTTCCTCGTCCAGTGACGCGGGCCAACGCACCCGGGACAGGCGCTCGCGCAGGTCGATCAGCCGCTCATCGGGGACGTGGATCTTGAAGGGGACAACGCGCATGGGATCTCCGGACGGTCGCCTCTGAAGGCAAGCGGCGATTGTGGCGCTCGATCTCATCAATCCAGCAAGGCCAAAAGCGAAGCGTCGCTTCCCGTCGACCGACGATCCGCCGGATCCAGTTCGAGCAGGACTTGTCCCAGCCGGTGCCGCTGGCGTTCAAAGAACTCTGCCGGCCCCGTCAACGTCGGAACACCCGCGAACACCTTGAGCATCGACTTCAAGGTCATGCGAAGGTAGTACTCCAGGTTCGCGCACAGGAGGCTTGCCATGACGACCTGCCTGGCTGCATGAACGATGTCGCATCGTGCCCGGTAGATGCGCTCGATCTGCCATCGGACGCGACGCTCATGTCCGCGAAGCATCGCCGCCGTCTTGGCGGGTGATCCCAGACCATCCATGAACGCCGACAGATGCTTCCACAAATAGGGTTGATGCGCGCAACCGGCCTCCAGCGTCTGCCTCTGCGCCGGGTCCTTGAATGCCTTGTATAGCACCGCGTGGGAGCAGTCCTTCATCGGAATGCGCTCCGTGCCGCTCATCACCGCGACGTCCAAGCCGGCCAATGCTGCACGGAATGTCGTCAAGTGCTTCGGCAAGTAGGTCAATGCCAAGGTAGGAGCCAGGGCGTTCTTCACCTTGTCGCCGATGCCTCCGGACGTCTTGGTGCCACTCGTCAGGTATTCAACGCCGGTCCACCAGTTCACCAGCTTGCTGTCGAACATGCTGGTACCTGTGCCGAGTCGGTACAGACGGAAGGCGGAGAAGATCCGATCCCGAGCTTCAGTCTGCGAAGGATCCCGTGCAGCCAAAGCACCCAGGTGGTCCACGAACTCCTGCAAGCTCCTGGTCGGCGGATCCGCCTCCGGATTTGGAATCAGCTGTGGCAGGTGGAGCAGGCGGAATTCTGCTTCGTCATGGAGTAGAAATCGCGTGCCCGCCTGAATCTCCGGCGTGTCGTATTCGAAGCGCATCAGGTCCAGGATCTGGCCGATCTGTCGGTAGGCGTCCAACCCCGCTGAGCGTCCGTCCCTGCTCTTGACGATGGCAGTGGCGAAAAGTCGACGAGGACGGGAAGCGAACAGATTCTTCGCTGTCTTCGGCGTCTCCTCCGGCAACTCCAGTGGCACCGCCGAGATCGTGATGGCTCCGAAGTTTCCACAGCACACCTCAGCGGCCTCATCGGTACATCCCGTGATGACGAAGATGAGCCGGCGCTCTTGCGGTTCACTCAGGATCACGCGTTTCACGCGGGCAAAACACTCGGCGAAGTCGTAGGGCGCCCGCGGCGGTGCTGCGAACGGGATGCGACGGTGATCCTCGGCGGGACCCGAAAGCGGGAGTGGTGCCTGCTCGACTTCAGGAACAGAACCTCGCTCGATGGTCGGAACGAAGACACGATAGAGGTGAAACAGACTCTCCAGGCTGAAGCCGTCATCGTGCGACACACTGAGGATGTCGCGGCAAACCCGATCGATGCTTGCTTCACTGAGGACGCGTTGCTGGACAGTTTCCCCCGTGGGGATTTCGAGAAGCTCTCGCTCCATCCATTCGAAGCAGTCCTGCAGGAAATGCCGCGCCAACGAGGCGTCGAGTTCCCTGATGAAAGACTTCAGCAGGAGCGCGTTCTTCTTGAAGCCGCCCTCCTTGGCCTGCACGGCTTCAGAGATCAGCAACACCGTGTCGTTCACCGCCCCATAGTGCTCTGCGCGAGAAACGATGACCGGGTGCTTGTCCAGGATCTCCAGCGCTTCCTCCGCCACGACCCTGCAGTCGTTCTCGTCCGCCGGCGGCTCGAACATGGGTTGGAGTTCCCGGACAATGTTCAGCGGATTCATGGCCCGAACGCGGTAGGAATCGAGCGAGTGTTCATGGACCAGGTTGAACCACGCGCCGAGAAACAGGTGTTGCCGCGCGTTGATGCCGAGAAGCGCTGGGGTCAGGCGTTGATCGATTCGCATGCAGTGGCGGGCGTGGCGGGTCGGAGAATCCCGTCGGTTAGAATAGCCGTACGCCGTGAGGTCAGCTTTGACCCGCGCCACCCAAAAAGCCAGGAACTGGAGGTGCAGGCTGGGTTGAGACCCGCTGCACTCTCCTTTTCCGTTAACACCGAACACGGGCCGCCTTTGCGGCCCGTACTTCCTTCTGCCGTTCGGTGCGCTGCAGGCGGTCACCCGCCTACTTGCACACGTTGGCGTCCACCGCCGAGCCGTCCCAGCTTGCTGTTGCTGCTCAGCACCGCGCTGCCGGCGCGCTCGGCGGCCAGCTTCCAATCGTTGTTGATGTCGCCCGTGCCCCAGAACGCGCCGGAGCCGCCGGTGCTGTGCGGCTCGTTCTTCAGATCGATCGCGAAGACGTTGGGCACGTTGCGGTAACGGTCGGCCACGAACTGCGGGTCCGCCACCCGTTGGTCCATGGAGCAGCCGGGAATCTGCGGCGTCGTGGAGATGGCGTTGCGGTCCGGACCGTGGTGGTCGAGCAGGACGTAGAAACCGCGCGTCGCGAACTCGGCCACGATGCGGTCCAGCACCTGCAGCGGCGTCTTGTTGGCCAGGTCGGGATTCACGCTGGTGTTCAGCGCGCCGCTCGGACGACCCGTGGAACGCAGCGTCGCCGGGCAGACAGGCAGGCGCACTGCGCAGGCGCAGGCGCGCCGGCCTTCGGCGCGAGCCTCGTGAGCATGGGTAACCCCCGACACATTCGCTCGTCAGCGTTCCGCCCGACGCATTCGTCAGCCGGGTCTGTCTGTCCGTCGTGGCAACGGCGGCGGCAACCGCGATGGCAACGGCGATGGCAACGTCAGCGGCACCGGCACCGGCACCGGCACCGGCACTGACACCGCCACCAGCGAGGCATCCTCCCGCAGCCCGGCCATCAACTGAGCGAGCGCCCGTCGCTCGGCGACCTCCCGGGTCCGCCGCTGAAGCGCAGTTTCGTCCATCAAGCCGCCCAGCGGCAGCAGCGCGACGGCGAGGAGGCTCATGCCCCCACCCAGCACGTCCGCGCCGCACAGTGTGAATCGCTTCGACATCATCGCCTCCCTGGGTACAGGGGACCGGTCGCGAACTGACGTCGCTTGGACCGCTCCCAACGGCAATGCCCGAGCAGTGATTCTTGATCGATTCCATGGGCCTGGGAAGCCCGGCGGGGCCGCTGGCGTCCCGTTCCCCCATTGGTAGGAGCACCCTTGCGCGCGGCGCCCCTTCAAGCGCATCAACCCGGCGACGGGCACCGAGCTTGCCAGTTGCGGGTCTTCCTCGGCTTCGCGGAGCTTCCACCGTGTCCATCACCATCAACGGGACGACCGTCCCCTTGCCGGAAGACCCGCGGGTCTCCCTGCTCGACTTCCTGCGCGAGCACCTGCACCTGGCCGGTTCGAAAAAAGGCTGCGACCAGGGCGCCTGCGGCGCCTGCACCGTCCTGGTCGACGGCGAACGCATCCTCGGCTGCCTGGCGCTCGCCGTGCAGTACGCGGGGCGGTCGATCACGACCATTGAAGGGCTGGCGACGCAGGAAGGCTTGCACCCCTTGCAGCAGGCCTTCATCGACCACGATGGCTTCCAGTGCGGCTACTGCACGCCGGGACAGATCTGCTCAGCCGTGGCCATGGCGGAGGAATGTCGGCGCGGCGTGCCCAGCCATGTGACGCAGGATCTGCAGGCGCGCGTCATCCCGCTGACCCGCGAGGAGCTGCGCGAGCGCATGAGCGGCAATCTTTGCCGATGCGGCGCCTACAACGGCATCGTCGAGGCGATCGCCGCCGGCGCGAACGGGGCGGAGGCCACGCGATGAAAGCCTTCACCTACACCCGCGCCGGCGACCCGGCCGAGGCCTTGCTCAAGGGCGCGGCGCCGGGCGCGAGATACCTCGGCGGCGGAACCAATCTCGTGGATCTGATGCGGGAGACGCTGGCGCAACCGGACTCGCTGGTCGACGTCACCGGACTCGAGGGCGGCATCACCGCGCACGACGACGGTCGCCTCACCATCGGCGCTGGCGTGCGCAACACCGCGCTGGCCGCCCATCCCGCCGTGCGCGAGCGCTTCCCGTTGCTGTCGCGCGCGATCGTCGCGGGCGCCTCGGCGCAGATCCGCAACATGGCGACCGTCGGCGGCAATCTGCTGCAGCGCACGCGCTGCGCGTATTTCTACGACAGTGACGGCTCGCGCTGCAACAAGCGCGAACCCGGGCAAGGCTGCGACGCGCGGGACGGTTTCAACCGCATGCACGCGATCCTCGGTGCTTCGCCGGCCTGCGTGGCGACGCATCCGTCGGACATGTGCGTCGCGCTTGCGGCGCTCGATGCGGTGGTCCATCTGCGGCATCCGGACGGCGACCGCTCGCTGCCGCTGACCGACCTGCATCGCCTGCCCGAAGACCGTCCCGACCTCGACACGCAGCTGCGGCCCGGGGAACTGATCACCGCCGTCGAACTGCCGGCGCTGGCCTTCGCCACGCGCTCCACCTACCGCAAGGTGCGGGACCGGTCGAGCTACGCGTTCGCGCTGGTGTCGGTGGCCGCGGCGCTCGAGCTGCAGGACGGGCGGGTGAAGGACGTCCGGCTGGCGCTCGGCGGCGTCGCGCACAAGCCCTGGCGCGCCCTGAAGGCGGAAGCGCTGCTCAAGGACCAGGCGGCCACGGAGTCCGCCTTCCTGGCCGCGATCGATGCGGAGCTGGCCGATGCCCAACCGCTGCGCCACAACGCCTTCAAGATCGATCTGGCGCGTCGCACGGTGATCGCCGTGCTGCGCCAACTGACGGAGACCCAGCCATGAGTCTGCTCAAGGACGCCGCCCAGGCGGCGATGAAGAAGGCGATCGAGATCGCGCCCGATGCCTGGATGCCCGGCGGCACGCCGGATGCGTTGATCGCGCGTCGCGAGGGGCTGGTCGGCTCGCCGGTCTCGCGGGTGGACGGCGCGTTGAAGGTGAAGGGCGAGGCCCGCTTCGCCGCCGAGTTCCCGATGGCGGGGCTGCTGTACGCCGCGCTCGTCTACAGCACGATCGCCAAGGGGCGCGTGTCCGCGCTCGAGACCGGCGCCGCCGAAGCCGCCGCCGGCGTCGCGCTCGTGATGACGCATCGCAACGCGCCGAAGATGAAACCGGCGCCGCTGTTCATGACCAAGGACAAGGCCGCCGGCGGCGACGACCTGCCGGTGATGCAGGACGACCGCGTGCACTGGAACGGCCAGCCGATCGCCCTGGTGCTCGCCGCGTCGCAGGAACAGGCCGATCACGCTGCCTCGCTGATCCGCGTGAGTTATCAGGAGGAGGCCGCCATCACGGCCTTCGGCGACGCGAAGGCCGCCGGCACCCAGACCGGCGTCTTCCAGGGGGAGCCGCTGCACACCGAGATCGGCGATGCGGAAGCCGCCCTGCTCGCCGCGCCGCATCGCGTGGACGCCACCTACACCACGCCGCGCTACAACCACAATCCGATCGAACTGCACGCGGCGACGCTGGCGTGGCACGGCGACGAGCTCCACGTGCACGACGCGTCGCAAGGCGTGGCGCACTGCGCGTGGACGCTGGCGCAGATCTTCGGCCTGGACGAGAAACAGGTGCAGGTCACCTCGCCCTTCGTCGGCGGAGGCTTCGGCAGCAAGACGCTGTGGCGGCACCAGGTGCTGGCCGCGGCGGCGTCGCGGCTGGCCGGACGGCCGGTGCGGATCATGTTGTCGCGCGAGGGCGTGCACCGCGTCGTGGGCGGACGGACCTGCACGGAACAGCGCGTCGCCCTCGGCGCGCAGGCCGACGGCCGCTTCGACGCCCTGATCCACACCGGCACCGTCGCGATGACCGCGCACAACAACATGCCGGAACCCTTCATCCTGCCCGCGCGCTGCGTGTACGGCGCCGGCAGCTTCAAGCTGGACGTGCAGACCGCAACGGTCGACATGCTGGCCAACACCTTCATGCGCGCGCCCGGCGAATCCGTCGGGACCTTCGCGCTCGAATCGGCCATCGACGAACTGGCGGTCGCGCTGGACATGGACCCGATCGCGCTGCGCCTGCGCAACGAGCCGGAGAAGGACCCCACGACCGGCACGCCGTTCTCCTCGCGCCACCTGGCCGAGGCCTACCGCGCGGGCGCCGAGCGTTTCGGCTGGCAGCAGCGCGCTGCCCGGACCGGCGCGCGGCGGGAGGGCGAGTGGTGGGTCGGCATGGGCTGTGCGACCGCCACCTACCCGTACTACCGCATGCCGGGCGGCGCGGCCCGGCTCACGCTGTCCGCCGACGGACGCGTCCGGGTCCAGATCGCCGCGCATGAGATGGGCATGGGCACGGCCACCGCGCAGACGCAGATCACGGCGGAGCGCCTCGGTCTGACGATGGCGGACGTGGACTTCAGCTACGGCGATTCAAGCTTCCCCGGCGTGGTGCTGGCGGGCGGGTCGCAGCAGACGGCCTCGATCGGCAAGGCCGTGATGCTGGCCTGCGACGCCTTGATCGAGGGCCTGCTGAAGCCGGCCGACAAAGGCTCGCCGCTGCATGGGCTCAAGGCGGACCAGGTCGAGGCGCGCGACGGCGCGCTCGTCAGCCGGGAGGATCCGGGGCGGCAGCAACGCCTGACGGACCTCCTGTCCGCCGCGCAACGCGAGGACCTCCGCGTCGAGGCGAGCGCCCCGCCGCCGCTGGAGATGCAGCACTGGTCCATGCATTCGTTCGGCGCGATGTTCTGCGAGGTGCGGGTGAACGCGGTGACCGGCGAGGCGCGCGTGAGCCGCTTCCTGGGCTCGTTCGACTGCGGCCGCATCATCAACCCGAAGCTGGCCGCCAGCCAGTTCCGCGGCGGCATCGTGATGGGCCTGGGCCTGGCGCTGACGGAGGAGACGCAGTTCGACGAACGCAACGGCCGCATCATGAATCCCAGCCTGGCCGAGTACCACGTGCCGGTGCACATGGACGTGCCGGACATCGACGTGATCTGGACCGACATCGCCGATCCGCACACGCCGATGGGCGCGCACGGCGTGGGCGAGATCGGCATCACCGGCGTCGGCGCGGCGGTGGCGAACGCCGTCTTCAACGCCTGCGGGCGACGGGTGCGGGATCTGCCGATACGCCTGGACGACCTGATGTAATCGGCGGATGACGCTGAAGCTCCCCGCCCGCCCGCACTTCGACCTCACCACGGTTCACCTGTTCATCGCCACCGCCGAGCTCGGCGGCGTCACGCGCGCGGCGGAGCGCCTGCACATCGCGCCGGCCGCCGCGTCGCGGCGCATCGCCGAGCTGGAAGCGCAGTTCGGCCTGCCGCTCTTCCTGCGCAAGCCGCACGGCATGGCGCTGACGGACGCGGGCCGCGCGATGCTGGCCCATGCGCGCAACATCACCCACACGGTGCTGCGCATGCAGGACGACGCCGCGTCCTTCGTCGGCGGCGCCCAGGGCGTGGTGCGGCTCGCGGCGCCGAAGTCGGCCGTCCTGCAGTTCGTCCCCGCCGACATCGAGCGCTGCGCGGCCGCCTGCCCCGGCGTGAGCATCGACCTGCAGGAGATGAACAGCCTCAACGTCCAGCAGGCGCTGACCCGCGGCACCGCCGACATCGGCATCTTCGAAGCCTCGCTCGGCGCCGTCGACCTGCCGACGATGCCGTATCGCGGCGATGAGCTCGTGCTGGTCGCGCCGCGCGGCCACGCGCTGTTCGCCCACGCGCCGGCGACGCTCGACAACATCCTCGCCTGCGACGTCATCGGGCTCGGCGAGGGCTCGGCCATCTCGGCCCTGCTCGAGAAGCTCGCCAACGAGTCCGGCCGCCTGCTGCGCATGCGCATGCGGGTCGGCGGCTTCGACAGCATCGCCGCGCTGATCGCGCAGGGGCTGGGCGTCGGCGTGATGCCCAAGGCCGTCGCGAAGGCGGTCGCAGGCGGCGCCCGCTTCCTGCGCGTGGAAATCCCCGCGCCCTGGGCGCAGCGCCAGTTCGTCCTGTGCTGCCGGCCCGCGGCCAGCCTGTCGCCCGCGGCCGTCAGCGTCGCCGAGGTGTTCGCTCGCCAGAGTCTGGCGCGTACGAATTCCGCGAAACCTGATCCGCCGAATTAGCGATGGCCGGCGGCCCCCTCGTTGCTCAATAGTCGTCCCCACAGACCAACGACAAGGACGGAGACAACGATGCGCCGCAGAACCTTCACCAGTGCCGGCCTCTGTGCCGGGATGGGCACCCTCGCCCTCCCCGCGCTGACGCCCACGGCCGTGCGCGCGGCCCCGCTGCCCACCACCCCGGTGCGGATCATCGTCGGCTTCGCCGCCGGCGGCGGCACCGACGTGCTGGCGCGCGTGCTGGCGCAGAAGCTCAGCGTCCTGTGGGGCACGCAGGTGCTGGTCGAGAACAAGCCCGGCGCCACCGGCGTCATCGCCGCGGACTTCGTGTCCAAGCAGCCGCCGGACGGCACCACGCTGCTGATGGCCCACGTCAACAGCAACGCGATCGCGCCGGCGCTGATGACCAACGTCAAGTACGACCCGCGCCGCGACTTCTCCCCCATCGTCATGGTCGGCGTCACGCCCAACGTGCTCACCTGCGTGGACACGCAGAAGGTGCGCACGGTGCCGGAGATCGTCGAGCTCTGCCGCAGCAGGCCGGGCCAGGTGTCCTTCGGCTCGTCGGGCATCGGCTCGGCGCAACACCTGGCCCTGGAGATGTTCATGCTCGCCACCCAGGTCAAGGCCACGCACGTGCCCTACAAGGGCTCGTCGGCGCTGCTGGTCGACCTGATGGGCGGCCAGATCGACTTCGCCTTCGACACGATGACCGCGGCCACGCCCTTCATCAAGCAGGGCAAGGTCACCGCGATCGCGCAGACGCGCATCAAGCGCGCCCGGAGCTACCCCAACGTCCCCACGCTGGCGGAATCGGGCTGCCCCGGCCTGGACGCCGCGTCGTGGTACGGCCTGGTCGGTCCCAAGGGCCTGCCCGCCGAGATGGTCCAGCGCATGAACCAGGACGTGAACAAGGTGCTCGCGCTGCCGGAGATCGCCGCGAAGCTCGATGAATTCGGCGCGGAAGACGCCGGCGGCAGCAGCGAGAAGTTCGGCGCGTACATCCAGGCCGAATGCACGAAGTGGGCGAAGGTCGTGAAGGACGCGAACGTCCGCGTCGAAGCCTGAAAGGAGTCGCCATGACCGCATCGACTGCATCCCACCGCCCGCTGCCGCTCAAGGGCGTACGCGTCCTCGACATCACCCAGGTCATGGCCGGCCCGTATGCCTGCATGCTGCTGGCCGACCTCGGCGCCGACGTCGTGAAGATCGAGCCGCCCGAAGGCGACCAGACCCGCGGCGCGATGGGATTCAAGATGAAGGGGCCCGACAGCATGGGCTTCCTCAACATGAACCGCAACAAGCGCAGCGTGACGCTGGACCTGAAGTCCGAGGCGGGCAAGGAGGTGCTGCGCCGCATGGTCAAGGACGCCGACATCCTGCTGGAGAACTACCGCCCCGGTGCGATGAAGCGGCTGGGCATGGATCACGAGACGCTCAGCGCGATCAATCCGGCGCTGGTGTACGTGAGCATCTCGGGCTTCGGCCAATCGGGGCCGTGGTCGGAGCGGCCGGGCTTCGACCTGATGGCGCAGGCGATGTCCGGCGTGATGAGCGTGACCGGGTATGCCAACGGGCCGCCGGTGAAGGCCGGCGTGCCGGTGGCCGACATCGGCTGCGCGCTGTTCGCGGTCTACGGCGCGCTGTCCGCATACATCGGGGCGAAGGCCACCGGTCGCGGGCAGTACGTGGATGCGTCCCTGTTCGACTCGGCGCTGGCGTTCTCGATCTGGGATACCTGCGAGTACTGGGGCACCGGCCGCGAGCCGACGCCGCTGGGCACCTCCAACCGCATGAGCGCGCCCTACCAGGCGGTGAAGGCGTCGGACGGCTACTTCGTGATGGGCGCGACGAATCAGAAGCTGTGGACGAAGCTCTGCACGCTGCTGGAGCGGCCCGACCTGCTGGCCGAGGAACGCTTCGGCTCGGTGGCCTTGCGGCTAGCGAATCGCGAGGCGCTGATCGAGTCGCTGGAGCGCAGCTTCGGTGAGGACACCACCGAGCATTGGATCGACCGCATGCTGGCCGCGGGCATTCCGGCGGGACCGATCCTGACGTATCCGCAGGCGTTCAACAGCGAGCACGGCAAGCACCGCCAGATGCGCATCGAGATCGAGCATCCGATCGAAGGCAGCGTGCCCAACATCGGCTTCGCGGTGAAGCTGCTGGGCACGCCGCAGGAAGTGCGGCATCCGCCGCCGCTGCTGGGGCAGCACATCGACGAGGTGATGGCGGAGTACGGCATCGAGGCGTCGGAGCTGCGCGCGCTGGCCGACGCCGGCGCGTTCGGGGAGAAGCGCGCGAAGGCGAGCCCATGAGCGGGCCCTTGGGCGACAGCTCGAATCCAGCGCCCGGCGAGCGCACGAGTCAGGGCACCACGCGCCTGAGCCGCGAGGGCGCGATCGCCACGATCACCTTCGAACGGCCCGAGGCGCGCAATGCGATGACCTGGGAGATGTACGGGCAGCTCGCCGCGCACTGCGAGTCGCTCGCGCGAGATCGGGAGATCCGCGTCGTGGTGTTCCGCGGCGCGGGCGGCCAGGCGTTCGTCGCGGGCACGGACATCGCGCAGTTCCTGGCCTTCCGGGACGGAGCCGATGGCGGCGACGACGGCGTCGCCTACGAGCAGCGCATCGATCACGGCATCCAGCTCGTCGAGCAACTGCCGATGCCGACGGTCGCGGTGATCGAGGGCTGGGCCGTTGGCGGCGGGCTGGCGATTGCGACGGCCTGCGACTTCCGCATCGCGACGACGGATGCGAAGTTCGCCGTGCCCATCGCGCGCACGCTGGGCAACACCTTGTCGGCGGCCAACATCGCGCGGCTGCAGGCCGCGTGGGGAACGCAGCGCGTGCGGCGCATGCTGCTGCTGGCCGAGTCGATGCTCGCGGACGAGGCGCTCGCATGCGGCTATCTGCATGCGGTCTGCGCCGCCGAGGCGCTGGACGCGGCGCGGGACGCGCTCTGCGAGCGCTTGAGCCCCCTGGCACCGGTGACGCAGGCGGTCAGCAAGGAGATCCTGCGCCGGCTCACGTCGAGCCATCTGCCCGACGTCGACGACCTCATCCGGAAGTGCTACGGCAGCGCGGACTTCCGCGAGGGCGTGGGGGCGTTCACGGAACGGAGGAAGCCGGTGTGGCGCGGCGAGTAGCGCCTCACCCCTTCACCCCTTCACCCCTTCATGCCTTCATGCCTTCACGCCTTCACGATGTGAATGAAATTGGTGCTGCCCGCGACGCCGAACGGCGTTCCCGCCGCGATGCAGAGATGGTCGCCGGCCACGGCGATGTCCTCATCGCGGGCCACCTCGCAGGCTTGGCGGAGCAGGTCCGGGATGTCCCGGACCGGGGCGGCCAGGTGGACCGAGTGGACGCCCCATGACAACACCAGCCTGCGGGCGATGCCGGGATCGGGCGTGATGCTCAGCACGATCGCCGCGGGACGCTCGCGCGCGACGCGCAGCGCCGTGGCACCGGAACTCGAGTAGGTCACGATCGCCGCGACCCGCAGCAGCGCGGCGGCCGTGCGCAGGCACTGCGAGATGGCGGCGGCGGGACCGGGACGGGCGTCCGCGGGCAGCACGTCGACGGCGGGCCGGTCGCGGCAGTCCGACTCGACCTCGCGGATGATGCGATCCATCATGCCGACCGCCTCTCGTGGATAACGTCCGGAGGCCGACTCGGCCGACAGCATGACCGCGTCGCTGCCTTCGTAGATCGCGGTCGCCACGTCCGAGGCCTCGGCGCGCGTCGGCACGGGCGCGTGGATCATCGACTCCAGCATCTGCGTCGCGACGATGACCGGCTTGCCGGCCGCACGGCAGGCCCGGATGATCCGCTTCTGGAGGCGCGGCACCTGTTCCGCCGGCAACTCGACACCCAGGTCGCCGCGAGCGACCATGACGGCGTCGGCCTGACGGACGATGGCCTCCAGGGCAGCGATCGCCGCGGGCTTCTCGAGTTTCGCCATCACGCCCGCCCGACCCCGGACGATGGCATGCACCTCGTCCAGGTCCTCGGGCCGCTGCACGAAGGAGAGCGCCACCCAATCGACCCCCATCTCCAGACCGAAGGCCAGGTCGACGCGGTCCTTGTCCGTCAACGCGGACATCGGCAGCAGGACCGAGGGCACGTTCAGGCCCTTGCGGTCCGACAACCACCCGCCGGTCACCACCACCGTGTCGATGAACCCGGCGCCACAGTCGGTGACGCGCAGGCGCAGCCGCCCGTCGTCCAGCAGCAGGTCCGTGTCCACGCGCATCGCCGCGAAGATCTCGGGATGGGGCAAGCACACCCGGCCGCCATCCCCGGGCGCCGCGTCCGTATCCAGGCGGAAGCCGCTGCCCGCGGCCAGTTCGACGGGCCCTTCGGCGAACGCGCCGATCCGCAACTTCGGCCCCTGCAGATCCAGCAGGACGGCGACCGGTCGGCCCGTGTCGAGCTCCATGGCCCGGATCGCTTCCAGGTTCGCCCGGTGCGAGGCCTTCGTGCCATGGCTCATGTTGAGGCGGAACAGGTCAGCCCCGGCGTCGAACAGGGCCCGGATCGTGCAGGCATCGGAACTGGCCGGACCCAGGGTGGCCACGATCTTGGCACGACGGCCGCGCCTGTCGACGGCACGTCCGGAGGTGGTCGGGAGGGCGAGAGACATCGGCGTCAAGTCCTGGAAGTGGCAGACCAGCTGCGGGAGGGATGGGGCGGGCGCGGCCGGCTCAGAAGTTGTGCTGCATGCCCAGGTCGAAACCGAACGGCATCACCTCGACCTTGCGATCGTGCGCGACGTTGACGTAGAGGAAGGTCCGCTTGGACAAGGGGTGGAAGTAGCCGAGTCCGAGCTTGCGGGTCTCGGCACGCGTCGTCCCGGCCGCCGTGCGCGTCGTGGCCGTGACCATCCCGGCCCGGAGGCTGCCCACCCCGACCCGGTGGTTCACGGCCAGGAGGATGGACCTGAAATGATCGGACCGGGTCGTCCGGCCGCGGGACCAGCCGGCGGCCAGCGTGGTGCCGCCGATGCGGTACGTGGCGCCCAGGCTGAACAGGTGGTCCTCGGCATGGGCGGGATCCTCCCAACCCGCCGCCACGAGCAGCGCCCCCACCGCATAGTTGGCGGCGATCGAGAAGGGCCGGTCGGGTCCGGCGCCCGCCCCGTCGACGACGGCTTCGCCCAGCGAGGCCGCGACGTTCACCCCGTCGGCCCCGTAGTCGTAGCGGATCGAGTCGGAGACGCGCGTGCGGGCCACGCCGCCGCGCCAGGCCGTGCGCAACTGCGCCACGGTGTCGCCGCCCCAGGGATCGATGACGTTCTGCGCCAGGGAGTAGGCCGCGGTGTACTGGTGGCCGAGATGGATGCTGCCCCAGGCATGGCGCAGGCCGACGGTCGCATAGCCCTGCCAGAAGCGCGTGGCGTCCGTCTGCATGCCCGTGTCGGGCGAAAACCGGTGCTCGAGCGCAAAGAGGGCGCGCAGGCCGCCGCCCAGATCTTCATCGCCGCGCAGGCTCAGGCGGCTGCCGGCGGCATCCTGCACGCCGGTGCGCGTGGCGCCGATGTTGCGGCCGACGCCGAGATCGATCTTGCCAGCGATGGTCACGGCGCTTGGCTGGGCCGCTACGGCGCCGACAACGCCGACGGCGAGGCACAACGCGGTGCCGAGGAACTTGGACGTTTTCATGGGGACCTTTTCGTCTTGGAGGGGGCGATGTGCCTGCGGGCGGACAGGGCTCCGCCAGGCCGCGCGCGGGGGCGACGCGGACGTCAGGCGTTCAGGGGATCAGCGGGATCAGCGGGATCAGGGTCGATCAGGGGAGGTCGAGTGCGCGTCGCAATTCGATCCGTGCCGCGGCGAAGTCGGCCAGGTAGGCCGGGTTCTGCTGGACGAGCGCGGCGATCATCACCGCCATCTGGCGGCCGGCTTCGACGTCGCTGGGGTAATGGACCCCGCCCAGCACCCGGTTGTCACCGAACTCCCTGGCCCGCGCAAAGATCTGATCCCGCCGCTCGGGCACCATGTCGGCCAGCGCGATGGCCGCCAGGAAGGCGAAGGCCGCATGACCGCTGGGATAGGACCCGCCGCTGGCATAGGTGGCCACCGGCTTCAGCCGCGCGTCGGCCACGGGCGGGCGCTCGCGCTTCCAGAGCCCCTTGCCCTGCTTGTTGAAGGCGCTCTCCGTCCTGTAGAGCCGCTTGAAGAAATCGGCCACGCGCGGCAGTTCCGATTCGACGAACCGCGGGCCCATCACATCGGCGAAACGGAACACGCTCTGCTCCAGGTCCGCGACCGATCGCGCCGCCTGTTCCGGCGTCCGTTTCCTTTGCAGGTCGAGCATCCAGTCGATCTCCCGGCGGGTCTCGTCCGCAGCCGGCGGCGGCGCCATGAACCGGGTGGAATCGATGCGCGACGCATCCAGGTAGGCCGCACCCGCTTCCCCGGCCCAGGCGGCCTGCCCGGACGGCAGCAGCAAGGCCAGGCACAGCAGCAGCTTGCTCATCTTCATCGTCGTCTCCTGTGATTGTTGATGTCTTGCCGATGCGGGTCGGGCTGCAGCCATGCCGTATCGAATCAGGCGGGGTACAGCGTACGGAAAGAGATCCTCCGCAGCCAATCACCGTTTCTGATCCGCGGCATCAGCGCCGGCAATGCGTCCGGACGCCCTGCGGATCCGGCCGGCGCGACGCGCCCGGTCTGATGGGACGGATCACAAAGTCTGATTGGACGCACGGCCGGCTCTTCGCGGAGCATCGGCGCGCCATCAGAAAGAAGACGTCGGCAACCGCCGAACAGATGACGTCGAAGGAGACAACCGTGATCACCCGTCGCATGCTCAAGTCCGCCGCGCTCGCGCTGGCCGCCCTCGCCGCTCCGCTGGCCCAGGCCGGCACCGTATCGGTCGTGACGTCCTTCCCCAAGGAACTGACGCAGGCCTACAAGACCGCTTTCGAGAAGCTCCATCCGGACATCCGGCTGGAGATCCTCAACAAGAGCACCACCTCGGGCGTCGCCTATGTGCGGGAGCTGGGCCCGGGCCATCGGCCCGATGTCTTCTGGGCTTCCGCGCCCGATGCCTTCGAGGTGCTCGCGAAGGCCAAGCTCCTGGAACGCGTGGCCGACCTCCGCAATCCGGCGGTGCCCGCGGAGATCGCCGGCTATCCGATCAACGATCCGGACGGCCTGTACCTCGGGCAGGCCCTGGGCGGCTACGGGCTGATGTGGAACACGCGCTATCTGGCGGCCAAGAAACTGCCGGTGCCGCTGGAATGGTCGGACCTGACCAAGCCCGTCTACTTCAGCCATGTCGCGCTCAGCTCGCCGTCGCGTTCCGGCACGACGCATCTCACCATCGAGGCGATCCTGCAGGGCGAAGGCTGGGACAAGGGCTGGACCCAGGTGCTGCAGATCGCGGGCAACGCGGCGGCCATCACGGAGCGCAGCTTCGGGGTCCCCGACGGCGTCAACAACGGTCAGTTCGGCATCGGCCTGGTGATCGATTTCTTCGGTCTGAGCGGCAAGTTCTCCGGCTTCCCCGTGGAGTTCGCCTACCCGTCCGTGACCGCGGTCGTGCCCGCGAGCATCGCGCTGATCACGGGCGGCAAGAACCCGGCCGAGGCCCGGCGCTTCATCAGCTTCGCGCTCTCCAGGGAGGGTCAGGAGTTGCTCACGCTGCCGCAGCTGTCGCGCCTGCCGGTGCTGCCGCCCGACAGGATGAAGATGCCGGCCGGATATCCCAACGCGTTCGAGGTCGCCCGGCGGGCCAAGGTGAAATTCGATCCGGAACTCTCGGCCGCCCGTTACTTCCTGGTCACCGCGCTGTTCGACCAGACCATCACCTTCCGTCACAAGGAACTTCAGGCCGCGACCCGGGCGATCCAGACGGCCGAGGCGGCGCTGGCCGCCAAGCCGAACGCGGAGGCCGCCAGCCGCGTCAGGCGCGCCCGCGACCTGGTCTTCACGCCCCTGGTCTCGGAGGCGATGTCCCGAGATGCGCGCTTCCTGGCGCTGTTCACCTCCGACAAGAAGGATGCCGACGCCAACAAGCAGGTGACCGGGGTCGAGGGCGCGTGGAACGCCAAGGCGCTCGACAACTACAGGCTGGCCCGCCAACTGGCGGAAGAAGCCGCGGCGCTCGTCAAGTGAGGCCGGGCATGTCCTTCTCCCCCCATTCGAATCGACCCGGCGCCTGGTTGGCGGCGGGCCTCGTCGTGGCCTTCCTGCTGCTGTTCCTGGTGCTGCCGGTGGCGTGGGTGTTCTTCTCCGCCTTCGTCAATGCCGACGGCAGCCTGACGCTGGGCCATTTCTCGGCCTTCCTGCACCAGCCGCTGATGATGGAGGCGTTCCAGAACAGCCTCTACGTCGCGACCATGGCCACGCTGGCGGCGGCCTTGATCGCGGTGCCGCTGGCCTACTTCACCGTCCGCTTCGAGTTCCGCGGCGCTTTGCTGATCCAGACGCTGGGGGTGCTGCCGCTGATCATGCCGCCCTTCGTCGGCGCGGTGGCCATGCAGCTGATCTTCGGCCGCTCGGGGACCATCAACCTGCTGCTCGAAGCGCATCTGGGCGTCACCGTGCCGATCATGGACGGGCTCAACGGGGTCATCTTCGTGGAGGCGCTGCACTACTTCCCCTTCATCCTGATGAATCTCACTCTGGCCCTGCGCAACATCGACGGCGCCATGGAAGAAGCGGCCCTGAACCTGGGGTGCCGCGGCTGGCGGCTGTTCCGCCGGGTGATCTTCCCGCTGGCCATGCCCGGCTTCGTCGCCGGCGCGTCCCTGGTCTTCATCAAGGTGTTCGACGATCTGGGGACGCCGCTCGTGCTGGGCACCACCAACATGCTGGCCCCCCAGGCCTACCTGCGCATCACCCAGGTCGGCATCGACGATCCGCTGGGCTACGTCACCAGCGTGCTCATGATCGTGTTCTCGATCGCGGCGATGGCCCTGTCGGCCCGGGTGCTCAAGGGCAAGGACTACGCCACCACCCAGAAGGGCGGCGGCAGCATCCAGCGGCGCAAGCTGTCCAGGGCGGGCTCGCTGGCCGCCTATGCCTGGATCGGGCTGGTCCTGCTGCTGACCCTGTCGCCCCACCTGGGCGTGCTGCTGCTGTCCTTCGCTTCGGTGTGGAGCTTCGCCCCGCTGCCCGACGGCTACACGCTGGCGCACTACGGCGCGGTGTTCCACGACGCGGGCGGCATGGTCGGCAACACCCTGCTCTATTGCGGCATGGCCGCCGGCATCGACGTCCTGCTGGGAACGACGATCGCCTACCTGATCCTGAGGACCCAGCTGCCGGCCCGGCAGTGGCTCGACTGGCTGGCCAGCGCCGCGCTCGCGGTGCCCGGCCTGGTGCTGGCGATCGGCTATCTGCGCTTCTTCCGCGGTGTCGCGGTGCCCGGCACCGACGTGATGCTGACCAGCACGTGGTTCATCATCATGATCGCCTACGCGGTGCGTCGACTGCCCTATGCCTTGCGCTCGTGCATCGCCGCGCTGCAGCAGGTCCACACCTCGCTGGAGGAGGCGGCCGAAAGCCTGGGCGCCACCAAGCTGCGCACGATCCGGCGCGTGATGGTGCCGCTGATGGCGGGCGGCATCCTGGCCGGGTTCGTCACCAGCTTCGTCACGGCGGCCGTCGAGCTGTCGGCCACCATCCTGCTCACGTCCTCGCAATCGCAGGCGCCCATGAGCTACGGCATCTACCTCTACATGCAGAGCATCGCCGGACGCGGTCCCGGCGCCGCCCTGGGCGTGCTGGCGATCGCGGTGGTGGCGCTCGGCACCTACGCGTCCCACCTGATCGTCGAACGCACGGGCACGCTCCGACGCGCAGGCCCTGCCGGCGACGCGACCCCGGACGCCCGCCCGCCTACCGCCGGCAAGGCCACCGCGCGCGCCTGAGCCCCTTTTGAACTGGAGTGCAACCATGAAGAAGATCAGTGTCCAATGCCGCGGCATCCGGCTGGCCTATGGCCGCAACGAGGTGCTGAAGGACGTCGACGTCGACGTCCGCCCCGGCGAGTTCTTCGCGCTGCTCGGACCGTCGGGTTCAGGCAAATCCACGCTGTTGCGCGTGATCGCGGGATTCAACCAGCACCAGCAGGGGCAGTTGCTCATCGACGGGCTCGATCTCACCGGGACCGCGCCCTGGCAGCGCAACATCGGGATGGTGTTCCAGAGCTATGCGCTGTGGCCCCACATGACCGTCTGGGACAACGTCGCGTTCGGCCTGGTGGAGCGCCGCGTCCCACGCGACGCCCTGGCCCGCAAGGTCGAAGCCGCCCTGGCGCTGGTGGGCCTGCAGGACCTCGCGAAGCGGCGCCCCGGTCAGCTCTCCGGCGGGCAGCAGCAGCGGGTCGCGCTGGCGCGCACCCTCGTGATCGAACCGCAAGTGCTGCTGCTGGACGAGCCCCTGTCCAACCTGGACAAGTCATTGCGCGTGCAGATGCGTCAGGAACTGCTGGCGCTGCAGCGGCGCCTGGGCATCACGACCATCTTCGTGACCCATGATCAGGAAGAGGCCATGACGACGGCCGATCGCATGGCGGTGCTCGACAAGGGCGTCGTCCAGCAGGTGGGGACGCCGACCGAGCTGTTCGACTTCCCGGCCAATGAGTTCGTCGCGGGCTTCGTCGGCACCATGAATCTGCTGCGCGGCACCGTGCGCGCCCGCAAGGAGCGCGGGCTGACGCTCGACATCGACGGCGTCGGCGACATCGAGGTCCCGATGGACGGTCGGCCGCCGGCCGGCGACCGGGCGGTGCTGAGCGTCCGGCCCCATGTGCTGCACATCCACGCCGCGTCGGACATCGCCGACCCGCGCCTCTTCTGGATGAACGGGGTCGTGGCGTCCAGCGAGTTCCTGGGAGAGTCCACGCGTTACCAGGTGCGGGTGGGCTCGCAGCTGGTGGCCGTCGATCAGCCGCACCACGCCGGCTTGCGCAAGTTCTCTCCCGGCAGCAAGGTGGGCGTGGGACTGGAACGCTCCCAGGCGCGCATGCTGCCGGCATGAGCAATGACCCGGGTAGAGCGGGCCGTCCGCTTCGTCCACACTACGCGGCCGGCGTCCGATGATCGACATCACGGGCCGTCAACGAGCGACACGCATGAACAGCGTCAGCGTCAGATGCGAAGAGTTGCGCCTCTCCTACGGCAAGGTGACCGTGCTGGACGGCGTCACGCTGGACATCGCGCCGGGTGAATTCTTTGCGCTGCTGGGACCGTCCGGTTCCGGCAAGTCCACCTTGCTGCGGGTCATCGCCGGATTCCTTCAACACCAGCAGGGGCGGCTCTTCATCGACGGTCGGGAACTCGTGGACGAACCGGCGTGGGGACGGCGCGTGGGCATGGTGTTCCAGAACTATGCGTTGTGGCCCCACCTGAACGTGCGGGAGAACGTCGCTTTCGGTCTGGTCGAGCGCGGGCTGGCCCGCAGGCTGATCGACGAGCGGGTCTCCGAAGTGCTCGATCAGGTCGAGCTCGGCGGTCTGGGCCATCGCAGTCCGTGGGAGCTGTCAGGCGGACAGCAGCAGCGGGTGGCGCTGGCGAGGACCCTGGTGACCGAGCCGCAGGTGCTGCTGCTGGACGAGCCGCTGTCCAACCTCGACCGGTCCCTGCGGGTGCAGATGCGCCGGGAACTCCTCAAGCTCCAGCGGCGTCTGGGGATCACGACGATCTTCGTGACCCATGACCAGGAGGAGGCCATGACCAGCGCGGACCGGATCGCCGTGCTCGACCGGGGCATCGTCCAGCAGGTCGGCACGCCGATCGTCCTGTACGACTACCCGGCGACCCCCTTCGTCGCCGGCTTCGTCGGCACGATGAACCTGCTGGAAGGCATAGTGCGCGCCAACCGCGGGCGCGCCGTCCGGCTGGGCATTCCGGGATGGGGCGACATCGTCATCAGCGTCGAGACCGACGTGGCGGAAGGCCGTCGGGCCATCGCGGCGATCCGGCCGCAGGCGATCCGCCTGGACGTCGCCGACGCGCACCTCGATGCCCGGTTCTCCTGGTTGCCCGGCATCGTCGAGGCGGTGGAGTTCCACGGCGAGTTCGCGCGCTACCGCGTGCAGGTCGGCGAGCAGGTGCTGGCCGTGGATCAGCCCCACCAGGCGGGGCTGTCCAAGTTTGCGCAGGGCGGCCGCGTCTCGGTCGGCATCGATCCCTCGCTGGTCCGGGTCTACGGGCAATGACCGCGTGTCGCGCCTGAGCCATGGAGTTCTACCAAGTGCGGGCCTTTGTGACGGTGGCGCGCATCGGCAACGTCACCAAGGCCGCGGAAGCGCTGTGCGTCACCCAGCCCGCCGTGACCGCCCAGCTCAAGAGCCTGGAGCAGAGCCTGGGCGTCACGCTGTTCGATCGCGGCGCCGGCCGCCTGACGCTCACCCGCGCGGGGGAACTGCTGCTGCCCAAGGCGGAGCAGCTGCTGGCGGCGGGCAGCGAGCTGAGCTCGACCGCCCGGCAGATGAAAGGCGAGCTGACCGGACGCTTCGACTTCGGATTGCCGAGCGAGCCCGCGGACTTCCTTCGCCTCGGGGAGATGACGGCACGCGTCCAGGACGCGCTGCCGCTGGTGGAGCTGCGGACGCGCAGCTACACGTCGGTGCAACTGCTGGACCTGATCCGCGCCGGCACGCTGGCCGCGGGCTACTACATCGGTCCGAATCCGCCGCGGGATCTGCAGTGGGTGTCCCTGCGCTCGGTGACCTATCGGGTGGCGGTGCCGGGCCGCCTGGCCTCGGCGATCCAGATGGGCGGCTGGCGCGCCCTGGCCGATCTGCCGTGGGTCGACGGACTCGCCGGTTCCCACATCCACCAGATGATGCGGATGCTGTTCGAGCGCCAGGGGCTCGCGCCGCGGGTGGTCACGCAGGTCGAGGAAACCAGCGGCCTGGAGGCCTATGTACGGGCCGGCAGCGGATGCGTGCTGCTTCGCGAAGAGGTCGCCGTCCGTGGCGTCGAGCGTCAGGACTGGCTGGTGTGGGGACTCGCCCAGCTCGATGCCGAGCTCTATCTCGTGACCTCGGCCGAAGGCGCCCGCGATCCCTTGACGACCGCCTTGACGCTGATGATCCGCAGCGTCTGGGATCGATGAACCCGGCCCGCAAGCTCAGACCAACCCCAACTCCGATTGGATGCGCGCGACGGCCGCCTTCAACTGCTCGACCTCGGCGCGCAACGCCGCGATCTCTTCGTCGCGCGCGCTGTTGGAGGATGAGCTCGCGCTCGACGAAGCCGCCGAGGCCACGTACACCGGCATCGCCGGCTCGCCGCTCAGCAGATGCGCCCATCGCGCCTCACGCGCGCCGGGCGCCTTGGCCAGCTTCACCGCCAGCGCGGGCTCGCGCGCCGCGAGCTCGTCGAGGAATCCCTCCACCGACGACACGTCCGCGAAGCGGTGGATGCGCTCGCAGTTCAGCCGCAACTCCGCCGAGGTCTGCGGACCGCGCAGGATCAGCACGGTCAGCAGCGCCTCGGCCTGCCCCGGCACGCCCAGCACCCGCTTCATGTTGTGCTCGAAGCGCGCCACGCGGCTGCCGCTCACCGTGTTGACCAGGCTCATCGCCTTCAACTCGTCCAGCACCGCGGCGACATCCGACTCGCTCGCATTCATCACCGGATCGCGCGCGGTCTTCTGGTTCACGCCCAAGGTCAGGCTGTTCAACGACATCGGGTAGCTGTCCGGCACCGTGGATTCCTTCTCCACCAGCACCGCCAGCACGCGCGCTTCCAGCGCGCTCAGTTCTCTCACAGCCATCGGCTCGCTTCTTTCCTCAAACTCCGAATCCGTCGTCCGCCTGGATGACCGCGCCGTTGATGAAGCGGCTTTCCTTCGCGCACAGCATCAGCAGCGTCGTGTCCAGGTCCTGCGGCGTGCCCACGCGCTTGCGCGGCAGCAGCTCCACCAGCTTGCGGCCCTGGTCGGTCTGCCAGTGGTGGTGGTTGATCTCCGTGTCGATGTAGCCGGGGCAGATGGCGTTGACGTTGATGTCGAACTTGCCCCACTCCAGCGCCATCGCCTTGGTCATGTGGATGACCGCCGCCTTGCTCATCGCATAGACGCCGATCTGCGACAGCACCCGCAGCCCCGCCATCGACGCGATGTTGACGATGCGCCCGCCCGTGTACGTGCCCGGCGCCGCGCCGCGCGCCCGCGCCAGCATGCGCTTGCCCACTTCCTGCGCGACGAAGAACGCGCCGCGCACGTTGGTGTCCATCACGAAGTCGAAATCCTCCGGCGACACGTCGACCAGACGCTGGGTCGTGCTCACGCCGGAGTTGTTGATCAGGATGTCCAGCGTGCCGACTTCCGTCTCCGCCCGCGCCACCGCCGCGGCGATGCTCTCCAGGTCGGTGACGTCCATCTGCACCACATGCGCGTCGCCGCCGCCGGCCTCGATCTCCGCGCGAAGGTCCTTCAGGCGGTCCACGCGTCTGGCCGCCAGCACCACGCAGGCGCCCGACTTCGCCAGGGTCCTGGCGAACTGCGCGCCCAATCCGCTGGACGCGCCCGTGACGAGGGCCACCCGGCCCTCCAGATCGATGCTGTAGCTCATGGCAAGGTCTCTCGCAAAACTTCTCGTGTGACCGGACAAGTGCCGATGACGATAGCACGCAAGACCCGCCCCGATGATGATCCCGGGGCCTCAGCAGCCTTCAACCGGCCATCACCGTTTCAATCTCCGTCTTCACCTGCGTCATCAGCTTGTGCACCGGGCACTTGTCGGCCACGGCGAGCAGCTGCTGACGTTCCTCGTCGCTCAGGTTGCCGACGAAGGTCAGCGAGGCCTTCAGCTTGTAGAGGCCCTGCCGCTCCTGCGAGCCGTCGCTCTCCACGTCCACCAGCACGTCCTCCAGCGCCATGCCCTTGCGCCGCGCGTACCAGAGCACCGTCAGCGCCTTGCAGGACGCCAGCGCGGCGTCGTAGAGCTCGTGCGCGTCGGGGCCGGCATCCTCGCCGCCGCCTTCGACGGACTGGTCCGCCGTCAGCACATGGTTGCGGATGCTCACCGTCTGGCGCATCGGGCCGGTCTTGTCGCGTTGAACGTGAATGCTCATGGGGTCCTCGAAATGGGTCGGGTGTCGCGCCGCATCGTACGGCGATGCCCCGTTTCACGCCGCCTCCCGTTCGGGGCAAGGCGCGCCCCTTGCCCATAAAAAGCACGATCGTTCTTTTTTTCCCATCACACGGCTAGAATGCGCCGCAAACCGCCCCAGCCAGACAGCGAGCCGGCCCCCGCCGATCCGCGCGTGCACGGCCAGGACTCTGACTAGAACGAGCAAGGATGACCATGACCTCCGAAGAACTCATCGCCCAGTACGGTCCGCGTGACAGCATGGACTACGACGTCGTGGTCGTCGGCGGCGGTCCCGCCGGCCTGGCCACCGCGATCCGCCTGAAGCAGATCGCCGCGGAGAAGGGCCAGGAGATCTCGGTGGTGGTGCTCGAGAAGGGCTCGGAGGCCGGCGCCCACATCCTGTCGGGCGCGGTCATGGATCCGCGCGCGCTCACCGAGCTGTTCCCCAACTGGAAGGAACTCGGCGCCCCGCTGAGCCAGCCGGTCACCGGCGACGAGGTGCTGTTCCTGTCCGAGTCCGGCGCGAAGGCCACGCCGCAGTTCCTGATCCCCGGCTGCTTCCACAACCACGGCAACTACGTCATCTCGCTGGGCAACGTCACCAAGTGGCTGGCGCAGCAGGCCGAGGCGCTGGGCGTGGAGATCTTCGCCGGCTTCGCCGCTGCCGAGGTCGTCTACGACGAGCAGGGCCGCGTGAAGGGCGTCGCCACGGGCAACGTGGGCGTGGGCAAGGATGGCGAGCCGCATGAGGGCTTCCAGCTCGGCATGGCGCTGCACGGCAAATACACCATCTTCGCGGAAGGCTCGCGCGGCCACCTGGGCAAGCAGCTGATCGCGAAGTTCCAGCTCGACGCCGGCAAGGATCCGCAGACCTACGGCATCGGCATCAAGGAGCTGTGGGAAGTGCCGGCCGACAAGGCGCAGCCCGGCCTGGTGGTGCACACCGCCGGCTGGCCGATGGACAGCGAGACCTACGGCGGCGGCTTCCTGTACCACCTCGAAGGCAACAAGGTGACGCTGGGCTTCGTGGTCGGTCTCGACTACCAGAACCCGTGGCTGTCGCCGTTCGAGGAAATGCAGCGCTGGAAGACCCACCCCGCGATCCGCAAGCACATCGAGGGCGGCAAGCGCCTGGGCTACGGCGCCCGCGCGATCACGGCCGGCGGTCTGTTGAGCCTGCCCAAGCAGGTCTTCCCGGGCGGCGCGCTGGTCGGCGACGACGCCGGCTACCTGAACGCCGCGCGCATCAAGGGCAGCCATGCCGCGATCAAGTCCGGGATGATGTGCGCCGACGCCATCGCCGAGGCGCTGGCCGCGGGCCGCTCGTTCGACGAACTGAGCGCCTACCCGGCCGCGTTCGAGAAGAGCTGGCTGCGCGAGGAGCTGGACCAGTCGCGCAACTTCAAGACCTGGTTCAAGAAGGGCAACACCGTCGGCACGCTGATGACGGGCATCGAGCAATGGCTGCTGCCCAAGCTCGGCATCAAGCGCCCGCCGTGGACGCTGCATCGCGACAAGCCCGATCACGTCTTCCTGCGTCCCGCGTCGGAGATGCCGAAGATCAGTTATCCGAAGCCCGATGGGAAGCTGACCTTCGACCGCCTGTCGTCGGTGTTCGTGTCCAACACGAACCATGAGGAGAACCAGCCGGCCCACCTGACGCTGAAGGACAACAGCGTGCCGGTGCAGGTCAACCTGGCGAAGTACGCCGGTCCTGAAGCCCGCTACTGCCCGGCCGGTGTCTACGAGTTCGTGAAGAGCGACGACAACGTCGAGCGCCTGCAGATCAACGCGCAGAACTGCGTGCACTGCAAGACCTGCGACATCAAGGACCCGACCCAGAACATCGTCTGGGTCACGCCAGAAGGCGGCGGCGGGCCGAACTATGTGAGCATGTGATCGATGGCGGCTTCACAGCCGCATCGCTCGACGAAGAAGGCCCGCTTGCAGCGGGCCTTCGTTTTCATGGCCCGCGTTGGGTCAGCGCATCACACAGGCTTCCGCTCAGTCCGCCAAGAATGCCCTCGCCGCAAGAGCTCAGGCCGGATGCCTTGTCAAGCTGAGAGACCTTCATCGGACCGCCGCCTCCGTTGCCCATGCCTCCGGACACGCTATCGATCTCTTCTTCGGTCAGCACTTCAAACATCATCTTCTCCATTGGTTTGATCGCCCTTCGCACCAAGCGGCCGAGAGGTTCCATGACGGCGACGCCGCCATGCTCGGTGCAACGATTCCAAGAGAAAGACGGCACAGAACCACGAGCCCGCCATGAAGACGAACTCAGGTTTCTTGTTGTCGAAGAAGAAGAAATTCATCCCGGCCGCGACTGAGAATCCCCAGGCGCAACGTACGAGAAGGTTCCGGATTTCACGCCGGGACCAACCTTTGTCTTCTTTCATGGACACGTCGCCATCTCCTTGCGTTGTTGCAGAGCGCAACGTTAGGAGGGCACGCGAGGAAGATCACTGACCCAAAGTTGCTGGGCGTGTTCGGAAAATTCCCAGATGGCAGATCGGGCGCGATCAGGCAAGACCTGACCCCGTGAGCGATCCCTCGCTCAGCGCGGCGCGAGTTCCCGCACCCATCTCGCGAGGATCTGTTCCTCCAGCGAGCCGTGATGTTCCTGATGCGCCAGGATGCGCTCGCGCTCGGCGGCGCTGCGGTTCTGGCTGATCTTGGCCTTCATCGTCCAGCGCGCCACCGGCACGCGGAAGCCGACGATCGCGCCCAGCATCTTGTGTTGGAAGTCTTCCGGCAACCCGCGCCATTGCGCGGCGTAGTCGGGCTCCTGCGTCGCGATCAGGCGCTTGAGCAGCGCATCCTTCGCGTGCTCCTCGTCGATGATCTGCACGCGGCCATGGACCTGCAGGGTCAGGTAGTTCCACGTCGGCACGGATAGCGGCGTGTCGTAGTGGCTCGGCGAGATGTAGGCGCCCGGACCGTTGAACTGCACGAGCACCTCGCCCAGTTCCTCCGACTTCAGCGCGGCCACATGCGGGTTCGCGCGCGCCAGGTGGCCCTCGAGCCACCAGCCCTCGCCGTCGGCAGCATCGGTCGGCGCACCCCAGATCATCGGCACCGGCGTCGCGGACAGGCCATGCGTCGGATCGATCAGCATCAGCGTCGCCAGCGGATGCTCCTGGATCATCAGCCGGGCATGCGACAGGTCCGGCAGATCGAAATGCTTGGGCGTGTACATGCGATGACTTTAGGACACATCGCCCAAGCACCACTGAAAGTTTTCCTGACCCACTGCAGTAGTCTGGAATGCAATCAACCACCCCGGAATGCAAAAACCCCCGCAACTTGCGCTGCGGGGGTTTCACATCTGGTTGGCGGAGACGGAGGGATTCGAACCCTCGATGCAGGTTTTGCCCACATACTCCCTTAGCAGGGGAGCACCTTCGGCCACTCGGTCACGTCTCCAACCGGAGAAGCAGCGACTATAGCATGGCTTTTCGCGGCTCCAAGTGAAACGGGCGCATGACGCTTCGGTCAGGCCTCGATGTCCTGGTCCAGATCGAACGCGCGATGCAAGGCGCGCACCGCCAGCTCCATGTACTTCTCGTCGATGACGACGGAGGTCTTGATCTCGCTGGTCGTGATCATCTGGATGTTGATGCCCTCTTCCGACAGCGAGCGGAACATCTTCGACGCCACGCCCACGTGCGAGCGCATGCCGATGCCCACGATGGACACCTTGCAGATGCGCTGGTCGCCGGTCACCTTGGCGGCCTGCACCGCCGGTCCCACGACCTTCTCCAGCAGCTCCATCGCGCGCTGGTAGTCGTTGCGGTGCACCGTGAACGAGAAGTCGGTCTTCCCGTCCTGCGACACGTTCTGGATGATCACGTCCACGTCGATGTTGGCGTCGGCCACCGGTCCCAGGATCTGGAACGCGATGCCGGGCTTGTCCGGAACGCCCAGCAGCGTCACCTTGGCCTCGTCGCGGTTGAATGCAATGCCGGAGACGACGGCTTGTTCCATTTGTTCGTCCTCTTCAAAAGTGATCAGGGTGCCGGACTTGGCTTCTTCGTCGATGTCGATGTCCCAGGGCGTGAAGCTGCTCAGCACGCGCATCGGCACACGGTACTTGCCCGCGAATTCCACCGAGCGGATCTGCAGCACCTTGGAGCCGAGCGAGGCCATCTCCAGCATCTCCTCGAAGCTGATGGTGCTCATGCGGCGCGCTTCCGGGACGACGCGCGGATCGGTCGTGTAGACGCCGTCCACGTCGGTGTAGATCAGGCATTCGTCGGCCTTGATCGCCGCGGCGATCGCCACCGCCGAGGTGTCCGAGCCGCCGCGCCCCAGCGTCGTGATGTTGCGGTCCTCGTCCACACCCTGGAAGCCGGTGATGACGACCACCCGGCCGGCGTCGAGGTCGGCCTTGACCTTCGCGTCGTCGATGCTCTCGATGCGGGCCTTGGTGTAGGCGTTGTCGGTCGACACGCCGACCTGCCAGCCGGTGTAGCTGACGGCGTCCATGCCCTCGGCCTGCAGCGCGATCGCCAGCAGCCCCACGGACACCTGCTCGCCGGTCGAGGCGATCATGTCGAGCTCGCGCATCAGCGACGGCGACGTGCTCCCGGGCGACAGCTCCTTGGCCAGGCCCAGCAGGCGGTTGGTCTCGCCGCTCATCGCCGAGGGGACCACCACCATCTGGTGACCCGCCCGCGCCCATTTGGCGACACGCTTGGCCACGTTGCGGATGCGGTCGGTCGACCCCATCGAGGTGCCGCCGTACTTGTGAACGATCAATGCCATGGGAATGTCAGAGGAGGGCTGCGGGTGGATCGGCGATTCTAAGACCCGCCCTTGCCCGCAACGTCGCTGCCCATGCGGGATCCGCATGCCTCCGACACCCATCGCAGCGCCATTTGTGCTTCACCGGCCGGCGCGATCCAGCGCGCGTCGATGCCCAGACCGGGCGCGAACAGCAGTCGCCCATCGACGTAGATCAGCGGGCCTTCCCTCTGGACACCGGGGATTCCGGCCGTCTGCCAGCATTTGCGGAGCGCGCGCGCCAGGCCCTTGGCATGCGCCTGGAACTGCTCGCCGCCTTCGCGCGGGCGCAACTCGACATTGCTGAGCGCAGAAAGCGCGACGCCCCCCGTGGTCACGGGTTCGACATGGACCGCACCGCCCCAGGCCGCGATCGCGTGACGGCCCGGCCGCGAAAGATCGACGAGCAGCCGCGAGTCCGCGGCGGCGGCGGCGACACCAAGCCCTCGAAGCGAAGCCGGCAGCGCGTCCGCCGGAACGGGCGGCCGCACCGGCGACGGCGCCTGCACGAAGAAGCGGCCGCGATAGAGATGCAGTTCGGTATCGCCCAGCGGCCAACGCGCCACGGTCGCCGCGGGCGCCTCCGCCATCAGGCGGCGGATCAGCGTCGCGGGCGCGGTACGTCCCGCCGCGCGTTGCAGCCAGGCCCGCAACGCGTTCGACGCGCGCGCCGGGCTGAGCGTGTCCAGCATGGCCTGCGACAAGCCGCCGGCGTCGGACCAGCGGGCAAGATCGTCCTCGGCGATCTCGCGCTGCAGTTCGGCCGCCTCCTGGGCCCAGGCGGCCGCCTGCGCCAGCGCCGCTTCCGCGCCGGGCGCCTCCGCGGTCAGCGCGGGCCAGGCCTCCAGACGAAGCCGGTTGCGCGCGAAGCGCGCGTCGCCGTTGCTGTCGTCCTCGATGAAGCGCAGGCCGTGTTCGGCGATGTAGGCCTCGATGGATTCACGCCGGCGATCCAGCCAGGGCCGCGCCCAGCACACGCCGTCGCGCCATTGCGTGCGCGGCATCGCGGACAGTCCCGCCACGCCGGCGCCGCGCATCGCTTGAAGCAGGAAGGTTTCCGCCTGGTCGCGGCGATGGTGCGCCAGCAGCAGCAGGTCGGCGCCGGCATCGAGGGTCAGGCGTTGCAGCGCGCGATGGCGACCGGCACGGGCCCAGGCCTCGACGCTGTCGCCGGGTCCCGGCGCGCCACCGAGACGCTCATGGACGAGGCGGACGGGCAGACCTTCCGCCGCCCAGCCGTCGATCTGCGCTTGCAGATGCGCCAGCCACGCGTCGGCGTGAACGCTCAGTCCATGATGGATGTGCAACGCCACCACCTGCAGCCCGAGCGGGCGGGCGGCAACAGCGGTGGCGTGGAGGAGCGCCGTCGAATCGCGGCCGCCACTGGTGGCTACGGCAATCACGCGGCGGGTCGGATCGGGAGGGGCCGGCATGCCGGCGTCCGTGCCGGCATCCGTTTCCACAGGGGCGCCTGCATCGGCGCCGGGATCACCGGCTCTTGGTGTCGCTGAATCGACCATAGGCCTGCAGGCGCTCGTAGCGGCGGTCCAGCAGGTCCTTGGTCTTCAGGTCGGACACCTGGCGGAGCGCATCGCCCAGCGCGCGCTTCAGGTTCGACGCCATCTGCTTGGGATCGCGGTGCGCACCGCCGACCGGCTCGCTGACGATCTTGTCGATCAGGCCCAGGGCCTTCAGGCGGTGGGCGGTGATGCCCAGCGCCTCGGCGGCCTCGGGCGCGCGCGCGGCGGTCTTCCACAGGATCGACGCGCAACCTTCCGGCGAGATCACCGAGTAGGCCGAGAACTGCAGCATCAGCACCTGGTCGGCCACGCCGATCGCCAGCGCCCCGCCGGAGCCGCCTTCGCCGATCACCGTCGCGATGATCGGGACTTCCAGCTGCGCCATCTCGAAGATGTTGCGGCCGATCGCCTCGGACTGGCTGCGCTCTTCCGCGCCGATGCCCGGGTACGCGCCCATCGTGTCGATGAAGGTGAAGACCGGCAGGCCGAACTTCTCGGCCAGCTTCAGCAGGCGCAACGCCTTGCGATAGCCCTCGGGGCGCGGCATGCCGAAGTTGCGCAGCGTGCGCTCCTTCGCGTCGGAACCGCGCTGGTGGCCGATGACCATGCAGGCCTGGCCGTTGAAGCGCGCGAGACCGCCGACGATCGCGGCGTCATCCGCGAAGTGGCGGTCGCCGTGCAGCTCTTCGAACTCGGTGAAGACCTCCGCGCAGTAGTCCAGCGTCTGCGGACGTTGCGGGTGGCGCGCGACCTGATAGACCTGCCACGGCAGGACGTTCGCGTAGATGTCCTTCGTGAGCTGCAGGCTCTTCTTGCCGAGGCGGTCGATCTCTTCCGAGATGTCCACCGCGGACTCGCTCTGCACGTAGCGCAGCTCGTCGATCTTGCTTTCGAGCTCGGCGATCGGCTGCTCGAATTCGAGGAAGTGTTTCTTGCTCATTCTCAGTAATCCACGGGTAGCGGATCGAGGCTCCGCCAAATGTACCATGTGGCCACCGAGCGATACGGGGCCCAGCCCTCGCCCAGCTCTCGGGCCTCCGCGCGCGACACCGGCTCGTCGCTGAAGTAATGCTGGCTGATGCCCTTCAGCAGCCCCAGATCATCCAGCGGCAGCACATTGGGCCGCATCAGGTGGAAGATCAGGAACATCTCCGCCGTCCACCGGCCGATGCCGCGGATGGCGACCAGCTCGTCGATGATGGCTTCGTCCTCCATCTGCGCCCATTGGCGCACATGGACCTGACCGGTTTCGAAATGCTGCGCCAGGTCGCTGAGGTACTCGACCTTGCGCAAGGACAGGCCCACGGCCCGCAGCGCGGTCTTCTCCAGGCCCAGCACCTCGGTCGGCTTGATGCGGTTGGACGGGCCGGAGGTCAGCTCGGCGAACTTGTCCCACACGTTCTGCGCCGCTTTCACCGAGATCTGCTGACCGACGATCGACCGTGCGAGCGTCGTGAAAGCGTCGCCGCGGCTCTGCAGCCGCGCCTCGCCGAATTGCGGGATCAGCTTCTTCATCACCCGGTCGCGCTTGACCAGGTGTCTGCAGGCCTCGTCCCAGTAGTCCGGGGTCACCCCGGCGGTCGCCACACGCGCCATCAGGCCTGCTCTCCAACCTTCGAGGCACGGACCCAGGTCGTGCCGGTCGGGGAATCCTTCAGCTCGATGCCCTGTTCGGCGAGCGACTTGCGGATGCGGTCGGCCTCGGCGAAGTCACGACCCGCCTTGGCGGCGGCGCGCGCGGCAATCTGCGCGTCGATCGCGGCCTCGTCCAGGCCCGCGCCGGCTTGCAGGAAGGTCTTGGGCGCCTGCTGCAGCACGCCCAGCACGCCGCCCAGGGCCTTCAGCAGACCGGCGTCCTGCGCGGAGCGGTCGCGGTTGACCTGGTTGGCGAGTTCGAACAGCACGGCCAGGGCGCCGGGGGTGTTGAAGTCGTCATCCATCGCCGCCTTGAAGGCCGCGGCGGGGCCTTGCGTCCAATCGATCGCCACGTCCGCCGGCGCGACCGCGTCCAGCGCGGTGTACAGCCGACGCAGCGCGGTGCGCGCGTCGTCCAGGCTGACATCGCTGAAGTTGAACGGGCTGCGGTACTGGGTGCGCAGCATGAAGAAGCGGATCGACTCGCCGTCGAACTTCTCCAGCACTTCCTGGATGGTGAAGAAGTTGCCCAGGCTCTTGGACATCTTCTCGCCGTCGATGTTCAGGAAACCGTTGTGCAGCCAGTAGTTGACGAAGTGTCCGAAGGCGCCCTCGCTCTGCGCGATCTCGTTCTCGTGGTGCGGGAACTGCAGGTCCATGCCGCCGCCGTGGATGTCGAAGCGCTCGCCCAGCAGCGCGCAGCTCATCGCCGAGCACTCGATGTGCCAGCCCGGGCGGCCTTCGCCCCAGGGGCTGGCCCACTTGGCCTCGACCGGTTCGTCGGCCTTGGCCGACTTCCACAGCACGAAGTCCAGCGGATCGCGCTTGCCGTCGTCGACCGCGACGCGCTCGCCGGCGCGCAGCTGGTCCGGCGACTTGCCGCTGAGCTTGCCGTAGCCGTCGAACTTGCGCACCGCGTAGTTCACGTCGCCGCCGCCGTCGGCCTGGTAGGCCAGGCCCCGGGTCTCGAGCTTGCCGATGATGTCCAGCATCTGCGGGACGTACTCGGTCGCGCGCGGTTCATGCGTCGGCTTGGCGATGCCCAGCGCGTCGAAGTCGCGGTGCATCGCGGCGATGGTGTCGCTGGTGAGCTGGCCGATCGTGATGCCGCGCTCGAGCGCGCGGCGGATGATCTTGTCGTCGATGTCGGTGATGTTGCGCACGTAGGTGACGTCGAAGCCGCTGGCCTTCAGCCACCGGTAGACGACGTCGAACGCGATGTTCATGCGCGCATGCCCCATGTGGCACAGGTCGTAGACCGTGATGCCGCAGACGTACATGCGGACCTTGCCCGGCTCGATCGGTTGGAAGTCCTGGAGCTGGCGGTCCAGCGTGTTGTAGATGCGCAAGGAAGACATACGGGGCTCGCGCCGCACCGGCGACGGGTCGCGAGGTTCGGCGCTTTCAACGGTGCGGTGCGGGTGGGCCGGGAAGCCGGCCGGGAGGCGAGCGTGAGACGAAAGCTCGCTCTAGAATGCCCGGCAGTATAGCGGCCCGACCCCATGCCAAGACTTGCGCCAAGACTTCCCGCCCTGATCCGCTCCTGCTGCGTCGCCCTGGCGCTGAGCGGCGCCACGCTGACGCATGCCGCCGCCCTCGAGGACGCGCAGGCCCAGTGGGCCGCCGGCAAACGCGACCAGGCGATACAGATCGCCGAGGCCGGCCTGAAGACCACCCCGGACGATCCGCGCCTGCGCTTCGCGCTGGGCACGATGCTGCTCGAGCAGCAGCAGCTCGAGCGCGCCCGCGCGCTGTTCACCGGCCTGACCGAGGACTTCCCCGACCTGGCCGATCCGTACAACAACCTGGCCGTCATCCACGCCGCGCGCGGCGAATACGAGGCGGCGCGCCAGTCCCTGACCCGCGCCCTGGACCTGCAGCCCGACCATGCGCAGGCCCAGGAGAACATGGGCGACGTGCTGATGCGCCTGGCCCAGCAGTCCTATGAGCGCGCGCTGAAGCAGGCGCTCGGCGACGACACCGCGCTCAAGCTCAAGTTGCAACGCGTCACAGCGTTCAACAACGCCAAGGGCGGCCAGGCGCGATGATCGCGGGGGGGGATCGCCCCCTCCACGCTTCCCTCAACGCTCCAATCACACCCCACCAGGACCATGCGGACATCCAAATTCCTGCTCGCCGCCGGCGCTGCCGTGCTGGGCCTCGCCGCCTCGCTCGTCCAGGCCCAGACGGTCCGGCTGAACACCACCGCCGGCGACATCGTGATCAAGCTGGACGCGGAGAAGGCGCCCAAGACGGTCGCCAACTTCCTGACCTACGTGAAGGCCGGCCACTACAACGGCGTGATCTTCCATCGCGTCATCGGCGACTTCATGATCCAGACCGGCGGGTACACGGCCGACCTGAAGCAGCGCCCGACTCGGCCGCCGATTCCGCTGGAAGCCGGCAACGGCCTGATGAACATCCGCGGCTCGATCGCGATGGCGCGCACCAACGATCCGAACTCGGCGACCTCGCAGTTCTTCATCAACACCGTGGACAACGCGGCCCTGGACCCGGGTTACGCGTCCGACGGCCGCGGCTATGCCGTGTTCGGCTACGTCAGCGAAGGCATGGACGTCGTCGACAAGATCCGCGCGGTGCCGACTGCGCCGTCACCGAAGAACCCGGCGTTCCAGAACCTGCCCAACACCCCGGTCCTGATCAACAAGGCCACTGTCGAGAAATAAGGAGTTGAAGACATGACCAAGAAAGTCGAACTGCACACCAACCACGGTCTGATCACTGTGGAGCTGGATGATGTGAAGGCCCCCAAGAGCGTCGAGAACTTCCTGGCGTACGTCGCCAAGGGCCACTACGACGGCACGATCTTCCACCGCGTGATCAAGGGCTTCATGGCCCAGGGCGGCGGCTTCGAGGAAGGCATGAAGCAGAAGCCGGCCGACGCGCCGATCCAGAACGAGGCCAACAACGGCCTGAAGAACGACAAGTACACGCTGGCGATGGCGCGCACGAACGCGCCGCACTCGGCCAGCGCGCAGTTCTTCATCAACACGGTCGACAACGACTTCCTGAACTTCAAGAGCGAAAGCCCGTCCGGCTGGGGCTATGCGGTGTTCGGCAAGGTCGTGGGCGGCCAGGACGTCGTGGACAAGATCGAGAAGGTCAAGACCAGCCGCTCGGGCTTCCACGACGACGTGCCGGTCGACCCGGTGATCATCGAGCGCGCCGTCGCGGTCGAGTGAGTCCCGGGTCCGCCGCCTTTTCCCCGCTCCCGCTGCCCCGCGCCGTGCTGCCCCTGGCACCGCTGCGGGCGGCGGGCGGCTGGGGGCGGATCGACCTGCTGTCCGACCTGCACCTGTCGCCAGACATGCCGGCGACGCTGGCTCGGTTCCGCGCCCACCTGGCGGCGACGCCCGCCGACGCGGTCGTCCTGCTCGGCGACATCTTCGAGGCCTGGATCGGCGACGACGCGCGCTGGCAGGCCGGCAGTTTCGAGCAGCTCGCGCTCGATCTGCTGCGCGAGGTCTCCTCGCGAAAAACCCTCTTCTTCATGCACGGCAACCGCGACTTCGCGCTCGGCGAGGCGATGGCGGCGGACGCCGGCATGCGGCTGCTGCGCGATCCGACCCGGCTGGACGCCTTCGGACGCTCGTGGCTGCTGAGTCATGGCGACCAGCTCTGCCTGGGCGACGTCGCTTACCTGAAGGCGCGCGCCGTCGTGCGCCGGCCCGAGGTGCTGGCGGCGCTGCGCGCGATGCCGCTCTTCGCGCGACGCGCGCTGGCGCGTCATCTGCGCGCGAAAAGCCGCATGCACCAGTCCGATCCGTCCACCTGGGCGGACGTCGACGACGACGCGGCCCGCTCGTGGCTGCGCGCGTCGGGCTGCGACACGCTGATCCACGGCCACACGCACCGGCCGGCGCTGCACGATCTCGGCAACGGGCTCACGCGCGCAGTGCTGTCCGACTGGGACTACGACCAGGGCCCGGGCCGCGGCGACGTCCTCGTGCTCGATGCCGACGGCCTGCGTCGCATCGCCCCGATGAGTTCGGCGACCGAGGTCGCCACCGCCCCATGATCGGCGGCCTGCTCCAGCGCTGGCGCGCGCGCCGCGAGCGCAAGCTGCTCGACCAGTACGCGATTCCCGATCCGCTGTGGGAGCTCACGCTCACGCAGTACCCCTTCATCGCCCGTCGCAGCGAGGCCGATCGCGCGGAGCTGCGGCGGCTGTGCTCGCTCTTCCTGGCGGCGAAGGAGTTCCACGGCGCCAACGGCTTCGAGGTCACCGACGAGGTCGCGGTAGCGGTCGCCGCGCAGGCCTGCCTGCCAGTGCTGCGGCTGGGACTTGCGTGGTACGACGGCTTCGTCGGCATCGTCATGCACGAGGGCGAAGTCGTCGCCGCGCGCGAGACCATGGACGAGGACGGCATCGTCCATGCGTATGACGAGACGCTGGCCGGCGAGGCGATGGAAGGCGGGCCGCTGATGCTGGCCTGGAGCGAGATCGCGCCCGAGGCCGTCGATCGCGTGGAGGGACACGATCCGGTCTACAACGTGGTGATCCACGAATTCGCGCACGTGCTGGACATGCGCGACGGCGACCCCGACGGCGCGCCCACCATCGAAGATCCGGCGCTGAGGCAGCAGTGGGGGGCCACGATGGAAGCGGAGTGGCACTGGTTCTGCGACCAGGTCGATGCGGGCGTCGCCACGCTCATCGATCCGTACGGCGCGGAAGCGCCGGAAGAGTTCTTCGCCGTCGCCGTCGAAGCCTTCTTCGTCGCGCCGCGCGAACTGCTCGCGGAGCAGCCTCGCCTGTATCGGCTGCTCGCCGGGTTCTTCAGGCAAGACCCGGCACGCAACGACTGAGCGCCATCGGGGGAGCCCGGGCCCCGTCTCCTCCGTCTCCCTCCTTCGACTGCCTCCCGGCAGTCGAATTCCCTCCTTAAGCTGCGGAGACGGGGCCCGGGCTCCCCCGATGCGAGACAACGAGCACTGCACCAATGAAAAAGCCCGCGTGAGCGGGCTTTGGGGTCAGGCGTTGCTGAAGGTCAGTCGGCCGTCGCCGGCTCGGACTTGGGCTTGTTGTCCTTCTTGTTGGGCGTGATGTCCAACTGGACCTCGCCCTTGTCGTCGACGTCCACGCTGAGGCGGCCGCCGTCGATCAGGCGGCCGAACAGCAGTTCGTCGGCCAGCGCGCGACGGATGGTGTCCTGGATGAGGCGCTGCATCGGGCGCGCGCCCATCTGCGGGTCGAAGCCCTTGGCGGCGAGGTGCTTGCGCAGCGCGTCGCTGAAGGTGACCTCGACCTTCTTCTCGGCCAGCTGGCTTTCGAGCTGCAGCAGGAACTTGTCCACCACCCGCAGGATGATGTCCTCGTTCAGCGCGCCGAAGTTGACGATGGCGTCCAGACGGTTGCGGAACTCCGGCGTGAACAGGCGCTTGATGTCGGCCATCTCGTCGCCCTGCTCGCGCTTGGTCGTGAAACCGATCGTCGACTTGGTCATCGCCTCGGCCCCCGCGTTCGTGGTCATGATGATGATCACGTTGCGGAAGTCGGCCTTGCGTCCGTTGTTGTCGGTCAGCGTGCCGTGGTCCATGACCTGCAGCAGCACGTTGAAGACGTCCGGATGCGCCTTCTCGATCTCGTCGAGCAGCAGCACCGCGTGCGGCTTCTTCGTGATCGCCTCGGTCAGCAGACCGCCCTGGTCGAAGCCCACGTAGCCCGGAGGCGCGCCGATCAGGCGGCTGACGGCGTGACGCTCCATGTACTCGGACATGTCGAAGCGGATCAGCTCGATGCCCAGGATGTAGGCCAGCTGCTTGGCGACCTCCGTCTTGCCCACGCCCGTCGGGCCGCTGAACAGGAAGGAGCCGATCGGCTTGTCCGGCTTGCCCAGGCCCGAGCGCGCCATCTTGATGGCCGCGGCCAGCGCATCGATGGACGGATCCTGGCCGAAGACGACGCTCTTGAGGTCGCGGTCCAGGCTCTTGAGCTTGCCGCGATCGTCCGACGACACCGAGGCCGGCGGGATGCGCGCGATCTTGGCGACGATGTCCTCGACCTCCGCGCGGGTGATGGTCTTCTTCTGCTTGCTCTTGGGCAGCACGCGCTGGGCGGCGCCGGCCTCGTCGATGACGTCGATCGCCTTGTCGGGCAGGTGACGGTCATTGATGTACTTGGCCGAAAGCTCCGCCGCCGCCTGCAGCGCGGTCAGCGCGTACTTGACGCTGTGGTGCTCCTCGAAGCGCGACTTCAGGCCCTTGAGGATCTCGACGGTCTGGTCGACGGTCGGCTCGACCACGTCCACCTTCTGGAAGCGCCGCGACAGGGCCGCGTCCTTCTCGAAGATGCCGCGGTACTCGCTGAAGGTGGTCGCGCCGATGCACTTCAGCTGCCCCGACGACAAGGCCGGCTTCAGCAGGTTGCTCGCGTCCAGCGTGCCGCCCGACGCCGCGCCGGCGCCGATCAGGGTGTGGATCTCGTCGATGAACAGGATCGCGCCGGGCTGGTCCTTGAGCTGCTTGATCACCGCCTTGAGGCGCTGCTCGAAGTCGCCGCGGTACTTGGTGCCCGCCAGCAGCGCGCCCATGTCCAGCGAATAGACCACCGCCTCGGCCAGCACGTCGGGCACCTGGCCCTCGGTGATGCGCCAGGCCAGGCCCTCGGCGATCGCGGTCTTGCCCACGCCGGCCTCACCCACCAGCAGCGGGTTGTTCTTGCGGCGGCGGCACAGGATCTGCACCACGCGTTCGACCTCGAGCTCGCGGCCGATCAGCGGATCGATCTTGCCGTCGCGGGCGAGCTGGTTGAGGTTCTGGGTGAACTGCTCCAGCGGGCTGCCCTTGCCGCCGCCCTGGCCCTGACCGCCCTCGCCTTCCTCGCGCTCGGACTCGGCACCGTTGCCCTCCGGACCCTTCGGGGGCTCGGGCGGCTCGCTCTTCTTGATGCCGTGGGCGATGAAGTTGACGACGTCCAGCCGCGTCACGCCCTGCTGGTGCAGGTAGTAGACGGCGTGGGAGTCCTTCTCGCCGAAGATCGCGACCAGCACGTTGGCGCCGGTCACTTCCTTCTTGCCGTTGCCGGTCGACTGGACGTGCATGATCGCGCGCTGGATCACGCGCTGGAACCCGAGGGTGGGCTGGGTGTCGACCTCGTCGGTGCCCCCCACGGTCGGCGTGTTCTCCTTGATGAACTGCGCAAGCGACTTGCGCAGGTCTTCTATGTTCGCCGCGCATGCGCGCAGCACCTCCGCCGCGGACGGGTTGTCCAGCAGCGCCATCAGCAGGTGTTCCACGGTGATGAACTCGTGGCGCTGCTGGCGCGCTTCGACAAACGCCATGTGCAGGCTGACTTCAAGCTCTTGCGCAATCATGCGGCCTCCATAATGCACTGCAGGGGGTGACCGGCGCGCCGTGCGGCCGCCAGCACCATTTCGACCTTGGTGGCCGCGACGTCCTTGGTGAAAACACCGCAGACGCCCCGACCGTCGTGATGGATCTTCAACATGATCTGGGTGGCCGTATCCAGGTCATGGCGGAAGTATTCCTGCAAGACCATCACCACAAACTCCATCGGTGTGAAGTCATCGTTGAGCATCAGCACCTGGTACAGGCGCGGCGGCTCCGTCTTCTGAGCGACACGCTCCAGCGTGGTGGAATTCCCACCGTCCTCCGGACCCGGCGGCTGAGGGCCGGGCGGGGGTCCCGCGGGTGGGGGCTGTTGGGCAATCAATGGCATGAACCGATTCTATAAACAGCGGGAGCACCCTACATGGGGACAGGCTTCCACCTGTCAATGCCCCGAGTTTGTCACCTTCGCGCCTCCTGACCCCGGGGAGTTCCTCAATTGACACTGACTTGACACGGATTTGAGAATCCGCCCCGGTGCGAGAAAGACACCGGGATGGAGAAGAACATGGCAACAGGCACGGTCAAGTGGTTCAACGATGCCAAAGGGTTTGGCTTCATTGAACCGGAACAAGGCGGGGGCGACGTTTTCGCGCACTTCTCAGCCATTCAGATGGACGGCTTCCGGACGCTGAAACAAGGCGGCAAGGTGAGTTACGAGCTGGTCCAGGGGCCCAAGGGGCAACTGGCGCAGAACATCCGCCCGTTGGACGGTGGCGACGGTGGCGACGGCAGTGACGCCGCCGACGCCGCACCGCTGGGCGCGCCCCTGGGCATGCCGCTGTTGGCAGACGCCCACGCGGGTCAGCAGGCGGCTGCCGCTTGAACCACATCCGCTGATCCGACTCGCACGCAGGAAAGCCCGCGCAAGCGGGCTTTCTGCTTTCCGGCGATGACCGGTGGGCCGGGTGGCGGCTGCGACCAGGAGGGCATCACCGACGGCGCCCCTGTGGTCAGAAGGAAACATTGACCGAGGATCGGTCAAGGAATCGCTCGAGGAATGGGCCGTCAGGACGGCTCATTCCTCACCCGGACCTACCGATTTCAGCGTCCCCCGGCGAACGCGCCGCGTTCATCGGAGAACACGATCTCCACGCGCCGATTCTGCTGACGCCCTGCGGCGTTGTCGTTGGAGGCGACAGGACGCGCCTCGCCGTTGCCGCGGACGTCGATCCGGCGCGCGTCCACACCGCGCTTGGCCAGCGCATCCCGCACCGATTCCGCGCGGGCGCGGGACAGGGCCAGGTTGGTTTCCGCGCTGCCCGTGCTGTCGGTGAAGCCCTCGATCAGGATGCGGCGTTCCGGATGGTTGCGCAGCGCGGAGGACAGCGTGTCCAGGCGGCTGTACGCGCCCTCCTTCAGCGTCGCCTTGCCGGTGTCGAACAGGACGTCCTGCAGCATCACGACGAGACCTTGCGGCGTCGGCTTGGCCTGGATCTCCGCGAGCTCGCGCTGCAGGCGGTTGGCGCGTTCGGAGGCTGCCATGGCGGCCGCTTCGGCGGTGGCGGCCTGACCTTGCGCCACCTGGGCCTGGCCTTGAGCGACCTGGGCTTGACGGGTGCGGACTTCAGCGCGCAGGCGCTCGCGTTCCAGCCCGGCCGATTCGACCTTCGCGTCGGCGGCGCGCGCCGCAGCCAGGTTCATCGCCGTCTGGGCGCGCTGCGAGGCGACCGTGGCGGCGCTGTCGATCTCGGACGGATCCTTGCGTTCACGCCATGCGAAGTCGGCGCGGTCCAGGGATTCCCGGGCCTTCGCGAGTTCCGTCGCGGCGTAGCGGCTGGTGTTGGGGTCGCTGCTGGCCTGCGAGTAATCGCGCTTGGCGGCTTCGAGGCCCGCATGCGGGACGGGGACCGACGAGCAGGCGGCCAGCGCCAGCGCAGTGAGTCCGCCAGCGATATTCCAGTATCGATTCATGGTATCTCCTCAGGGTGGAAGTCGCTGTGAACTCAACGGCCGGGCGCGGCGGGGACCGAGCCTCGGTTGAGTTCCTCGCGCAAGGTCGAGAGGCTGCGGTCGAGTTCGGCCGCGGCCTTCTCCGACCGATCGCGCGCGGACTTCGAGCGCGCCAGGGCGGCAGCGGCTTCGGCCTCGTCGGCCTTGCGGCGGGCGAGCGCGTGATCGCCCTTCTTCTGGGCCTCCTGGGCTTCGGCCAGGCGCGCGCGGGCCACGACCAGGTCCGGCGAATCGCCGGCGCCGATGCTGGTCTGCGCGGCCTCGAGCGCGCCTCGGCTTTCGCCGAGCTGGGAGGCGGTCTCGACCTTGTTGGTCGAGCAGCCGGTCAGCGCGACCGCGGCAAGAACGCCCGCTGCGATGAGGCTGCGCCCCGGGAAGAGTTGGTGTCGCATGAACACTCCTTGATGGGATGGATGTCCATGCGATGGCAAGCGCGGGTCCCGCACCGCTCAGAAACGAAAAAACCCCAGGCGCTATCGCGCACTGGGGTTCTTGATCGCAGCCCGGTTCAAGCCCGGGCTGTCGTCGATCACATGTTCTCGATCATCACCTGACCGAAGCCCGAGCACGACACTTGCGTCGCGCCGTCCAGCAGGCGGGCGAAGTCGTACGTGACCTTCTTCGACAGGATCGACTTCTCGATCGACGAGATGATCAGGTCGGCCGCTTCGGTCCAGCCCATGTGACGCAGCATCATTTCAGCCGACAGGATTTCGGAACCGGGGTTCACGTAGTCCTTGCCCGCGTACTTCGGCGCCGTGCCATGGGTGGCTTCGAACATCGCGACGGAGTCGCTCAGGTTCGCGCCCGGGGCGATGCCGATGCCGCCGACCTGCGCCGCCAGCGCGTCGGAGATGTAGTCGCCGTTCAGGTTCAGCGTCGCCACGACCGAGTACTCGGCCGGACGCAGCAGGATCTGCTGCAGGAACGCGTCGGCGATGCTGTCCTTGACCACGATGTCCTTGCCGGTCTTCGGGTTCTTGAACTTGCACCACGGGCCGCCGTCGATCAGCTCGGCGCCGAATTCCTTCTGCGCCAGCGCGTAGGCCCAGTCACGGAAGCCACCTTCGGTGAACTTCATGATGTTGCCCTTGTGCACGATGGTCACGCTGGGCTTGTCGTTGTCGATCGCATACTGGATCGCCTTGCGGACCAGGCGCTCCGTGCCTTCGCGCGAGACCGGCTTCACGCCGATGCCCGAGGTCTCGGGGAAACGGATCTTCTTGACGCCGAATTCCTCTTGCAGGATCTTGATCAGCTTCTTGGCCTTCTCGCTCTCGGCTTCGAATTCGATGCCGGCGTAGATGTCTTCCGAGTTCTCACGGAAGATGACCATGTCCGTCTTGTGCGGTTCCTTGACCGGCGACGGCACGCCTTCGAACCAGCGCACCGGGCGCAGGCAGACGTACAGGTCGAGTTCCTGGCGCAGCGCGACGTTCAGCGAGCGGATGCCGCCGCCGACCGGCGTCGTCAGCGGGCCCTTGATCGAGACCACGTAGTCCTTCAGGACCGTCAGCGTCTCTTCGGGCAGCCACACGTCGGGACCGTAGACCTTCGTCGACTTCTCGCCGGCGTAGATCTCCATCCAGTGGATCTTCTTGGCGCCGCCGTAAGCCTTCGCCACGGCCGCGTCCACCACCTTGATCATCACCGGGGTGATGTCGAAGCCGGTGCCGTCACCCTCGATGTAAGGAATGATCGGGTTGTTCGGAACGTTGAGCGAGAAGTCGGCGTTGACCGTGATCTTCTGGCCGCCCTCGGGCACCTTGATGTGCTGGTACATGGAGTCGTCTCCGCGAGTCGCGTGGGTGGTTTGGGGTAAACCGGAAGCGCTGATTCTATGACAGCGAAACTTTCAATCGGCTGATGCCGGGCCCATGTCCCTCGGAGCTTCAGCCGCAGTACGCGCGGATCTGCGCCCACAGGCCGTGAACGAGCGCCCAGAGCGCCCCCGCCGCCAGCATGGCCCCTGACAAACGGGTCGCGATTCGCACACCCGAGCCGCCCGCCTGGGCCGGGCGAAGAGCCGAGGGCGAAGGCCGCCATCACGCCCGCGCCCTGCCAGGGACCTTCGGCGAGTGCCGCGACCGTCAGCGCCGATTGCAGCAAGCCGCAGGGCCAGGCCAGCCACGCCAGACCGGCCAGGCCTGCGCCGGCCACGCGCGCCGGAGACAGCGCGACCGCGCCCGGGCCTGCGACTAGCGACGCGACCGGAATCCCGACCGCGGCAGGCGCACGGGTCGTCCACACGCGCAAGACCCATCGCGGCGGCGCCGCGCGCCAGACGAGGAAGGCCCCCATCGCCAGTGCCGCGAGGTGCAGCATCAGCCACAGCGGACGCAGCGCCCCCGAGGTCGACTCCCAGCGCAGCAGGCCGCCGACGCTGGCCGCGACCACCGCCCCGCCCGCCGCATACCCCAGCAGCCTTCCCGCCTGGAAGGCGGCGATCCCGCCTCGCCGACCCCCGGTCACCGCCGCGCAGGGCGCGACGCACATCGCCGCGCAGTGCAGGCTGCCGGCGGCACCCATCACGAACGCCGTGCCTGCAAGCGCCAGCGAGAGCATCCCGTCCCTGCCGTCGAATTCAGAGGATGCGCGAGAAGCGCAGCGGCGCTTCGGCGGATGCCTCCGGGGTGCTGACCGGCTTCAGATAGCGATCGAACACCATCGCCACCGCCCGCACGAAGAACCAGCCCATGGTCGTCACCTGCACCGCCTGGGCCTCGATCGTGACGAGCCCGTCCTCCGCCATCGGACGCAGGCGCTCCAGCTCCGTCGCGAAGTACTCGGCAGCGACGATGCCGTGCGAGCGCTCGATCGGCTCGAAGTCCAGCCGGCCCTGGCACATCAGCGCCATGATCGCGTCGCGCCGCACGAGGTCGTCCTGGTCGAGCACCAGACCGCGCTCCACCGGCAGCCGACCGTCGCGCAAGGCGGCGTAGTACTCGGGCAGGGTCTTCACGTTCTGCGCGAAGGCGGCGCCGACCTTGGAGATCGCCGACACGCCCAGCGCCACGAGGTCGCAGTCCGGCTGCGTGCTGTAGCCCTGGAAGTTGCGATGCAAGCGCCCTTCGCGCTTCGCCACGGCCAGCGGGTCGTCGGCGAGCGCGAAGTGGTCCATGCCGATGTAGCGGTAGCCGCGTGCGATGAAACCCGCGATCGCGCCGGACAGCATGCGCAGCTTGTCCCCGGGCGCCGGCAGCGCGGCAGGCTCGATGCGGCGCTGCGGCTTGAAGCGGTGCGGCAGGTGCGCGTAGCCGTAGAGCGCGATGCGGTCCGGCCGCAGCGCGGCGACCTGCTCGACGGTCCGCGCGAACGAGCTCGGCGTCTGCAGCGGCAGGCCGTGGATCAGGTCGACGTTGATGGACCGGAACCCCAGGTCGCGCGACGCGCCGATCAGCGCGGCGACGCTTTCCAGGCTCTGCTCCCGATGCACGGCGCGCTGCACGTCGGGATCGAAGTCCTGCACGCCGAAACTCAGGCGGTTGAAGCCCAGCGTGCGCAGGTGACGCAATCGCGCGACGTCGATGGTGCGCGGATCGACCTCGATCGAGATCTCGGCATCCGCGGCCAGGCGGAAGTGGCGATGCAGCAAGGCCATCAGCATCGACAGTTCCCGATTGGCAAGGAAGGTCGGCGTGCCGCCGCCGAAGTGCAGCTGCGACACCAGCGCCCGATCGCCGAGCCGGCGGTGGACCAGCCCCATCTCGACCTCGAGCGCGTCGACGTAGGCGGCCGCGCGCTCGTGGTGCCGCGTGACCACCTTGTTGCAGGCGCAGTAGTAGCAGACCGATTCGCAGAACGGGATGTGCACGTAGAGCGACATCGGCTGTCGCGCCGCAGGCCCGAAAGCGCGCAGCGCCAGCACTTCGCCGTGGCGCTCGGCGTCGACCCCCGCATGGAAACGGTCCGCGGTCGGGTACGAGGTGTAGCGCGGTCCCGCGATGTCGAAGCGGCGCAGCAGGTCGGCATCGGGGAGGCTGCAATCCCACGGGGTCGGGTCAGGGCACATGGACCCGATCCTCACCCTTTGTTGGCAAAGCGTCATTGATTGATGTCATTGCCGGCGTCGATGCCCCGGCAAAGAATCCGCCGCTTCCTCGCATGTCCGATGAACCCATGCCGAGCGCCACCCTGACCTCCCCCTCCC